>CAZMPO010000001.1:0-98965 GCA_964568425.1 uncultured Lachnospiraceae bacterium
TAATTTTTCGTTCTCAATAAGTAAAACGCTTTAGATCGAGGTTTTTCGCAAATAATCGCCAAATTTTGCTATAAGCCAAAGCAGAATCCCCCAAGCACGATCCTGCTCGGGGGGTGAAAATAACACGAATGCTTTATGAAGATCCGAAGCCTGCGAGCGGGATCGTTATCTTTCAAAGCCTTCGAATTCGACTTGCCGCTTGTCAGGAGTTTTTACTGTAATTTTTTTGCCATAATATCGTGCGGCAGTGTATTCTTTGAAATCCTCTGCCGCGCACAGATCTTCAAATTCGTCGTGCAACTGCTGAAATGCCGTCACGATAGTGCGGCATTCCTTGCATTTATAAATGTGTCCGTTTACGATCGAGGCGAGCTTTGCTGTTTCCTCTGTCCACTTTTCAAACGACACAAAATCAATTATTTCATCAACACTTAAATGTTCCATCGCTATGTATTATTTGAACCTCCGACCGTAGTTTCTCGTTCAGAAGTCAAAATCGTTCCCTATCTTTTTCTTGATCATGCTGTTTATTCGATTTTCCCAATCGCTTATCGATTTTTTTCCTGACGGTTCTCCTTTTACGTGCATATAGAAATCGCGATAAGTTGTTTCACCGTAGGTAGTATTGTCGGTCCGCTTTTCCTGCAGGGCGGCTTGGATCTTCTCGTTTTGCTCTTTGCTCATAGCCATCCACGGAATATAATTTGCATATATCGATATCGTTCTGTACATCTCATTGAGTGTTTTCTTCTCGAAATGCTCAATTATCTTGTTATTCGATTCGATTTTCGTGATGTCATAGGTGACAACAAAAGCACAGAATGCGATCCATGTAAGTGCCTTGTAGATGCCGGTATCACATGCCATGACCGTCTCAAAAGCCTTTTTGAGAATATCTAAAACTTCATCGTCGGCTTCGTTCTCTTCGGGCTTTGGAAGATTCTCCAAAACATCCTCATCGACTAACCTGCCGTTCCGTCGGATGACCCGTCTTTCGTAATCGTGTATTAGATTTATTGCGACAGATTCTACCCAAGCGTAGAAGCCGACATAATTATTGTTATACTCTCCTTCTATTTCATCGCGGAGCAGAAAACCGGTCACGGTCACCTTGCTCAACCGAACATACAGGTCTTGAACTACATCGTCACCGCAATCGCTGCCTTTTAGCAAGCTGTTGTTTTCGCAGATTTTCTTGATACGTTCCCTGAAGTGCACTTCGATGAATCGAGCGAGTGCTTCGAAAGAAGGATGCTCACAGAGCAGTTCGGCGACGATTTGATCAAAATCTTCTTGGGTAAATTCTTTTTTCGGTTGTTCTTTTTTGCTCAATACACCCTCCCCATCGCACCTCGTGCGGTTCATAAACATTTATTTTCCTGCATATAATTATACCACTAATTTTTATCCGTGTCAAGGTCTTTTTCGACAAATTGTTAAAAAATTACCTTTTTATCAATCGTCGTCCATCCGCACGGTGCTATCGATCACGGATGTTGATCTAGAGACTTGAAGCTATGTCGACGGTGGCTGACTTGCATCTTTTTCTCAAAAAAATAAATTTTTTTTCGAAAAAGTGTTTACAAATCGAGATAAATATAGTATAATAGAGGTACAATCGAAAAACAAAACGGCTATGAGCGGGAAGAAGAACGGTAGTTGGTCAGGCAGAGAGGGGCGTCTTGGGCTGGGAGCGTCCTATGATCGATCGGAATGTGCGCCCGTGAGCCGACGGGGCGAAGGGGTTTCTTGTAGTCTCGTCCGTCCCCCGCGTTAAGGGTCAAGAGTTACAAATCAAAGTGGAACCGCGACAGATCGCCTTTGCAAACATGCAAGGGCGTTTTTTTGTTTTTAGATGATCCACAAATTGAGGTGTGTTTATGGATATTTACAAGAAAATATCAAAGATATCAAAGAATATAGATCATGCGGCAGGTGCGGTCGCCGACACGATCTGTGACATTGCATACGATGTTGAGCAGATAAAGGAGCGCGATCCTGCCGCGGCGAGTTCGCTTGAGGTCGTTACGCTTTACTCGGGCTTTCACGCGGTGACGGCGCACAAGCTCTCGCACGCCCTCCACGCTCGCGGCATGGTACTTACCGCGCGTGCGATCAGCCAAGGGATGAAGTTTCTGACCGGCATTGAGATACACCCGGGTGCGAGCCTCGGCAAGGGCGTTTTTATCGATCACGGCGCGGGCGTTGTGATCGGCGAGACTGCCGTGGTCGGCGACAACTGCACGATATATCAAGGCGTCACGCTCGGTGGCACGGGCAAGCACACGGGCAAGCGACATCCGACGCTCGGCGAGAATGTAATGGTCGGCGCGGGAGCGAAGATACTCGGTCCTGTCGCCATCGGCGACAGAGCGAAGATCGCCGCAGGTGCGATCGTGCTCAGCGAGATACCGCCCGATTCAACGGCGGTCGGCATCCCGGCAAAGGTAGTCCGCCGCGACGGCGAGCGAGTCGAGCAGGATCTCGATCAGATGAACATCCCCGACCCGGTCGCGCGCGAGCTTGCCGATCTCAGGGGCAGGATAGAGGCACTTGAAGGAAAAAAAGAAAGAGAAGAGGACAACTGAAATGCAAATTTACAATGATCTGACAGGCAAAAAGGAAGAATTTATAACGATTGAGCCGGGCAAGGCGAAGATCTACACATGCGGACCGACCGTCTACAACTTTTTTCACATAGGCAATGCGAGATGCTTTGTCGTATTCGACATGTTCCGCCGTTATCTCGAATATCGCGGATACGAGGTCACATTTGTGCAGAATTTCACCGATGTTGACGACAAAATGATCAAAAAGGCAAACGAGGAGGGTGTCACGATCGGCGACATTGCCGAGCGTTACATCGCCGAATATTTCACCGACGCAGAGGGGCTCGGTGTCAGAGCCGCAAGTGTTCATCCGCGCGCGACCGAGAACATCGGGCAGATCATCGGGCTCGTTTCGAAGCTTGTAAAGAGCGGTCACGCATATGCTACCGAGAGCGGCGATGTCTATTTCAGGACACGTTCGTTCGAGAATTACGGATGCCTCTCGCACATGCCGATCGAGGATCTCGAGGCAGGCGCGCGCATCGCGGTCGGCGAGGTCAAGGAAGATCCTATCGATTTCGCACTTTGGAAGGCGGCAAAAGAGGGTGAGCCGGCGTGGAAGTCCCCGTGGGGAATGGGCAGACCGGGCTGGCACATCGAGTGCTCTGCGATGGTCAATCGCTACCTCGGCAAAACTATCGATCTCCACTGCGGCGGCGTCGATCTCACATTCCCGCATCACGAAAACGAGATAGCACAGTCGGAGGCGGCAAACGGATGCAAGTTCGCAAATTATTGGATGCATAACGGGTTTATTAACGTAGATAACCAAAAAATGTCGAAATCGCTTAACAATTTCTTCACCGTTCGCGATGTTGCAGCAGTCTACGGATATCCTGCAATCAGATTTTTCCTGCTGTCGAGCCATTACAGAAAGCCGATCAACTACTCGACCGAGGTCATTGAGGCGGCGAAAAATTCGATCGAGCGCATACAAAACTGCGCCGAGTGCCTCGCATTCTATCTGAGAAACGCGCCCGACGGCTCGGATGAGCTGCCCGAGGAGCTTGAGCGTGCGCTCGACGAGCACAAAAAGGCTTTCATCGAGCGTATGGATGACGATTTCAACACGGCGGACGCTGTCTCCGAGCTTTTTGAGATCGTGCGCGAGCTGAACAGCTTCATCGCGACCAATCCGACAAAGCAAGCGGCAAAGCGCGCAGGCGATGTCTTCCTTGAGCTTGGCAATCTGCTCGGCTTTATCGGCGAGATCAAAGCCGATCCCGAGACGACAGAGAAGATCGAGAGCCTCATCGCGCGCCGCAACGAGGCAAAGGCGGCAAAGGATTACGCGCTTGCCGACGAGATCAGAAACGAGCTTACCGCCATGGGCGTCATCCTTCAGGACACCAAAAACGGCACGATGTGGAAGCTCGGGTGAGTGAGGGCTTGCTCCCGCTAATAGGTGACTCGACGGCGGGAGCAAGCCCCCGCCCTACGGTTATGGCAGAGGTTTGATTGTGCCTGCAACCGATGTATTATACAATCAAAACCTACTATTCGGGGAATTATATAACCGAAAACATGCAATTCAATAAAAATTCGCTCCCGAAGCTTTGGCGTTCGGGAGCGAATTTGTTATTTGTTGTGTTCCGCCACAAGTCCCATGAAGAACCATCCGAGGGTAGCGAAAACTGCTGTTTTTAGGTAGGGGCTGACGATCGATATCGCGTCCGCGAGATTTTGCGGCTTGCCGACGCTTGTTAAGGTGAGTGCCGTGTCCCATATCGTCATGACAAGCGAGACTGCGACATAGACTATCGCCGCCGCGGCGAGTGCGGTGTTGATGCCGTCGGGATGCTTTTTTTGGATCGATCGGCAGACGAGAAGTGATATAGGCATGATGATGAAGACCGTGATTATGCCGAGAAAAGCGTAGAGCGCGAGATTTGTGAGGATCTCGGCGTCTTCAAACTGAGCCAGTGAATGATTGCAGAAATAGAATCCGCTCGGTGCGATCACCTCATCGAGGAAGGCAAGCGCGATCGGCACGAGCATTTCGAGCAAAAAGCCGATAAGCACCAGCGAGAGCGATTGCCATGCAAAGGTCTTCGCGACGAGGTCCCCTCGCTCCCCGAACATATATTTGATCATGAGCGCGAGCGCGCCGAAGAAGGCGAGGGTCGAGACGACCTCTGCAAGAATGCTTGTCAGCGTGTAGGCGACGGTGAGCGAATTTGCCTGAAATATCAATGATATCGGGCGCACTATAAGTCCTCTCGCGAGCGGAAGAATGACCGTCATGAGCAGGAGCAGGCGTTTATTTTCGGTCGTTTTTGTTGACATTGATCGAAATCTTTCCTTTTATTATATATAATATATCAGACATCAGTCGTAGAAGCGCATGACCGAGATGACCTTGCCGATGATCGTGCACTCGTCGACGATGATCGGCTCCATTGTGCTGTTGCGCGGCTGGAGTCTGAAATGTCCGTCCTCTTTGTAGAAGGCTTTGACGGTCGCTCCGTCCTCGACGAGCGCGACGACGATCTCGCCGTTTTCGACGGCAGACTGCTTTCTGACGACAACGATGTCGCCGTCCATGATGCCCGCCTCGATCATGCTCTCGCCCGAGACGCGCAGGGCAAAGAGCGAGGTGCTGTTGTCGCGCGCCGATTTTTTGAGCAGCGGAAAATCGAGATATCCGCGGATGTTCTCGACGGCAAGGATGGGCTGACCGGCGGTGACCCTGCCGATCATCGGGATGCGCGTGTGATTTTTCTGCGCCGGGTCGATGTCCTCGGTCCGCAGTCCGCGGCTTTTGCCCGAGGATTTGTTGAGCGCGCCCTTTTCGGTGAGCTTGTTTATGTAGCTGTGGACGGTCGATGTCGATCTGATCGACAGACCGCTCTGTATGTCGCGCACGCTCGGCGGATATCCGTTTTTGCGGTTGAAATCGCTGATAAATCGATAGATCTGTTCCTCTTTTTCGGTTAGCTTTTCCATGTCTGCCTCCTGATCGATCTTTTATTTTCGTTTTATTATATCATATTTTCTCGAAAAATTCAAACATTTGTTCTGCCTTTTTGACCGATTTTTGTAAACATATTGTTAACATTGGCAAAAGGGCGAAAATTCACCCAAATCTGTTGACTTTGCGGAAGAAATATGCTATAATATCGCGAAAAAAATTGATATGATCACAACGGAGACAAAATGAATTACACAAACCAAATGAACGAACACTACGAAAAGGACATCACCGGGATCGAGATCGACTACGAGCGCAACAGAAAATTTTTCGATCGCCGCCGTCGCGAGCGTATGGGCATGTTTTACGCCGTTTCGGCAGGGTGCGCAGGGGTCGGCGGACTCATGGTCATTTTAGCGATGTATTTCAGCATATTTTATTTCTATATTCCCGGCTGGATACTTCTGATCGCGGGCGCGGTCCTTGTTTGCGTCGCGCTTGCCTATATTGTCAAGGAATCGGACATTACCGACATTTTTGAGGTCAAAAAAGGGCAGTTTGACGATGTTTGCGGTGACAAGATCGACTTTCCCGAGGATATGAAGACAATGTCGATGTCCTTTCTCGGATGCAATGTCACCCCCGAAAACATCGACAAAATGTACAAGCTCAAAAGCGGCAGATATATCGACACCGAGATCGTCCTGACCTTTGTCTATGTCGACAGAATAAAGCGTCGCCTGGTCATCGGCTCTGAGACCTTCTCGCTTGTCGAAAAGAAGGACGAGACAAAGTTCGCCGAGCTTTCTTACGATGCCTTTGACAAGGCGGAGATCCTGACCGACAAGATAACAGACAGCATTTCGACCTATCGCGCCGTCATCTCAAAGGACGGCGAGCGCGTGTTTGACTTCCCGTTCTCGGATTTTGACTACAGCAAAGAAGAATTTATCGGCGCGCTTGCCCATTATAAGGAGCTTAAGACGATCTGAGGGGTGCCGTTTGAAGGACGGAGGTAGACGATAAAATGGACGAGAAAAGAGATCTTCCGAAAAGAAAATCAACAAGGCTGAAAGGTTATGATTACGGTTCCACCGGCGTATATTTTGTTACGATATGCGTGCGTGACAGGATGTGCATTTTTTCCGAAACGGCCAGGTCTGACCTCATGGCTGCAGATGACAAAAATGGTTTGTCGGTAGGGGAGGGGCTTGCTCCTCCCGAAATTACCGTTAAATTGAAACCTTGCGGTGAGATTGCCAAAGAGCAATTAAAACTGCTCGAAGACCGTTTCCCGATGGTCACGCTTAAAGATTATGTCATTATGCCCGATCACATCCATGCGGTAATTTGGCTACAGGGAAATTCGGGAGGAGCAAGCCCCTCCCCTACCCTGTATAATATAATTTGTGCGTTTAAATCGTTGACCTCACGCGAGTGCAAACAAAAATACGGAATCGAACAAATATTTCAGCGTTCCTTCGCTGAACATATCGTTCGAGACAGAGATGATTATGAAACGCGGAGAAAGTATATATACGAAAATCCCATGCGATGGTATTATAACAATTCGACGGTGATGTATAAGCAAACAACCGATAGGTGACGGCTACTCCCATTCATACCGTGGCGATTGATGTTTATACTGCACCCACACAAAAAATCAGCCCCTCGATTTTTATCGAGGGCTGATCTTTTATTCGTCTTCTTTTCTCATTACCATTTCTTGGTAATCGGACATCGATATAAGCACATTTCTCGGTTTTTGACCGTCGGGGGCGGATACGATTCCCATGTCGGTCATGCGGTCGATGATCTTCGCCGCGCGACCGTAGCCGAGTCCCATGCGACGTTGCAGGAGAGATGTGGAAATCTTTCCGCTCTCGACCGCGACGTGTACGCACTCCATGAATTTCGGGTCGACCTCGCCGTCGTCTTCCGCACCGCCGAATGCGCCCTTCTTCTTGCCGAATTCCTCGCATTCCGCCTCGTGCTCGCGGATCTCGTCGATCGCGCGCTTGTCATACTCGACCTCGCCGTAGCTGTCCTTGATGTATTCGCAGACTGCCTCGACCTCGCGATCCGAGACGAACGCGCCCTGAACTCTGATCGGCTTCATCGCTCCGACCGGCGCATAGAGCATGTCGCCCTGTCCGATCAGCTTTTCCGCGCCGGCTATGTCGATGATCGTTCTTGAATCGACATTCGAGCGCACGGTGAACGCGATACGCGAGGGAATGTTTGCCTTGATCAGACCTGTGATGACATCGACCGAGGGTCGCTGTGTACCTATTATAAGGTGCATCCCTGCCGCTCTCGCTTTTTGGGCTATGCGGCAGATCGAGTCCTCGACCGTGTCGGGGGCGGACATCATGAGGTCGGCAAGCTCGTCAATGACGATCACTATCGAGGGCATCTTTTCGCCGACACCCGTCTCGTCAACCAGCTTGTTGTAACCCTTGACGTCGCGCACGCCTGCCTCCTCGATCATCTCGTACCGCTTCTCCATCTCGGCGACCGCCCATGTCAGCGAGCCCGCCGCCTTTTTGGGATTTGTGACCACCGGAACGAGCAGGTGCGGCAGCTTGTTGTAAACTCCGAGTTCGACCTTTTTGGGGTCGATGAGTATCAGCTTGACCTCGTCGGGGGTGGCTCTGAAGAGCAGGGAAGTGATCAGCGAGTTTATGCAGACCGATTTGCCCGAGCCTGTCGTTCCCGCGATCAGAAGGTGGGGCATCTTCGCTATGTCAACAAATATCGGCGCACCCGCGACGTCCATTCCGAGCGCGGCAGTCACGCGCGATCCCGCCTGTCCGAATTTCGGATCCTCGAGCAGGTCGCGGAGATACACCGTCTCCCTTGTGCGATTGGGCACCTCGATTCCGACGGCTGCCTTGCCCGGGATGGGTGCCTCTATTCGGACGCCCGAGGTCTCAAGGTTCAGCGCAATGTCGTCAACGAGATTTGCTATCGCACGCACTCGAACGCCTTGATCGGGAAGTAATTCGTATCTTGTGATCGTCGGTCCGCGTGAGATCGATGTGATCTTCGTCTTGACCTTGAAGGATTCGAGCGCAGATACCAGCTTGACACCGTTTGCCTTGAGCTCCTCCGAGTGATCGGCGTTCAGTCCGCCCTGATCCTTGTGAAGAAGTGTCAGCGGTGGGAATTTGTATTCGTGCCTTTGCGTCTGATCGTCGGGATCGGCAAGATCCGGGTCGGTCAGCGCGTGATCGTTTTCGTCCGATTCGTGAAGATCGGCGATCTTTTCAAATTGGTCGTCGGTCGACGGTACGACCTCGCCCGTGGAGCTGTCGACCTGCATCCCTTCGACCTTGACTGTTTTTTTGTCTTTGTCGGCTTTGTCGGCTTTGGACTCTTTGCCATCGCCGCCGATCACGCCCGAGCCGTCACGCGGAACCCCGTTTTCGTCAAATAAAATGTCGATCAGCTCGCGATCGGGCTCACCGTCAGTCTCGGAGTCGGTGTTATTACCGCCGACGTACGGGTTCGGATCGTATGGCTCGGGCGGCTCCTTCGCTGCCCTCGCCCTTTCGGCTGCAATTGCCGCCTCCTCAAGCTTTGGCGGAAGCGTCTGCCCGAGCTTGGGATCGGACGCCGAACCGGTTTCCTCGATGCTTTCGTATTCGAGCGGCTTTATGCTCACCGATCTCTCGGGGAGCTTGCCGTCGTCCGGGAATATCTTTATCCTGCGGCGCGGCTTTTCGACCTCATCGTCATCCGCATCGCCGTCATCGTCAAATGCCGCCTGCTGTCTTGCTCGCTTTCCGATCTCGCGTGCCTCTCTGAGCCTGCGCTCGTCATCGCGATCAAGCTCCTTTGCTCTCTCGCGACGCATCTCGGCGCGAGAGCGAAGGGCATCTTTGATTCTTCTTATAAGCGAGACTGCCGCACGCACGATCCTCGACGGCGTGACCTCGGTCAAAACGAGCATCGCACCCGCCGCGATCAGAAGGATGAATATCCAAGCGATCTTCTTTAATAATAGGTAGAAAATTCCGCCGATCACCGCGCCGATGACTCCTCCGCGGTTGACGGCAGGGCGCGCCGCCGTTTGGATGGAAAGCTCCCACGCCTGCTTAAATTCGTAAAAAGGCGGCATTTCGGGGCGATTTACGCTGAAAAACAGATAAAAAATCGACGACACCGAACAGATGAATATCGCGGCGGCGATCGCTTTTGCGGCGATCGTGTCGGTGGCAAGCGCACGCTTTGCAATAAGTGCCGTGTAGATCAGCGCGATCGGGACCAGCCATGCACCGATGCCGAGCAGACCGTAGAGCAGGGCGCAGATGTAATATCCGACAGGCCCCGTGATAACGCCCGACGCACCGTCCTTCATGCGTGTCAGAATAAGTATCAAAAATATCAGCGCACCGAGCACGCCGCAGACTGTCGAGACGATCTGCGCACCAACATCGCTCTGCTCGATCTCCACTTTGCCGCTCTTTTGCCTTTGATCCTGCTTTTTTGGCTGATTTTGCGACGATCTGCTGCTGCCCGTGCCTTTTTTGCCGCCGCCCGACCTGCTGCCGTTGTTGCCGTTGTTGCCATTGCTTTTGCCTGCCATTGCCTGCGACCTCCTTGTCCTGAAATTGATCGATCAGCGCACGATCGAGTAGATCACAGCCCCGACGCCGACCGCGAGACTGTATATCGAAAAGTATTTGAATGTGCTCTTTTTCGCGATGAACTGTAAAAGCTTCATCGCCAGAACGCCCACGATCCCCGCCGTCAGCGCACCTGCGAAATAAATGCCGAGCGAGGACGGATTCTCGGTGGCGACCGTCGAAACGAAATCGGGGATCTTCAGCACACACGCGCCGAGAATTGCGGGTATCGACATTATAAACGAAAATTTGACCGCAAATTCGCGCGTCAAATTCTGCGTCAGACCGACCGTGATCGTCGTGCCCGAGCGTGAAAGCCCCGGGAATACCGCGATCATCTGCGAGAGCCCGACGACCAGCGCGTTCTTCGGGGTCATCTCATAAAGCCCCTTCGAGCCGCGAGGAAGAAGATCGGATATGTACAGCATGACCGAGTTTACGATAAGAATGATGCCGACGGCAAGAAGCGAGCCGGCGACCGCCTCTATGTAGTGGTCGAGCAACGCCGCAGGGATCAGCGGAAGCGTCGCGATCAGAACGAGTATCACAAATCGCTCGCCCTCGGTGTAGGTCGAGAATTTGAAATTTTTGTGAAAAAGCTTGCCGATAAGGCTGAAAAATGACGTGATCAGCTGCCAAATGTCGCGCCTGTACACGATCACGACCGCAACGAGCGTCCCGAGATGGAGCAAAACGTCAAATGCGAGATTTTCGGTCGCCTCGGTGTCCCCGAGCAGAGCGTGGAAGATGGCAAGATGCCCCGATGACGATATCGGCAAAAATTCGGCAAGCCCTTGTACGACGCCGTATATGAGCGATTCAATTATGTTCATTGTGAATGGTCCTTTCGCCTGTTGTTTTCTATCTTATTATAATACCATATTTTCGTCGAAATTACAAGGGCTATTTTCGCTTTTTTCTTAAATTTTCCGCAAATTTACGCCGACCCGATCGAGTTCCCCCTCGATTTTTGTAAACCTTCTGTGAATTTGCGCAAAATAACGCCAATTTTGCTTGAAAAATTGAAACCTTTGTGCTATAATGGCAGGTGTGTGAGCTTTCGAGACCGAAAGATACGCCAAAATCCAAAGCGAAGGAGGAAGATCGATGAAGATAAAATTCAAGGGATCGCTTGTTAAACTGAAAATGCTCGCAGGCGCGCCCGTGATGTCGGTCCTTGTCTGCCTCCTCTTTGCCGTCACACTCGCCGCCGCAGTCTCGATCTGCTCGCGAAACGAGGAGCCCGAAAAGATCCCCGCCACCTCCGCACCCGAGCGCGTGAGCGTTGACGAGGTCGAAGTCCCTGTCATCGACGATGAGGGCACAAACGACGATATCGACGATAACATAAATAATAATGAAGAAAATATCACCACCGATGACGATATCACCTATGGTGAGTTCACCTTTTTGCCCTATCTTAGCGGTATTATCAGATTCGACGGCGAGGACGAAGAACCAGTCGTTCCCCCGATGAACGACCCCGACGACCAACCCGAGACCATACCCGAGACGAGCGAACTCGCACCGATCACCACGACGGCCCCGACGACGACCACGACAAAAGCTCCCGAAACGACGACCAAAAAGCCGGAGACCACGAAAAAGCCGTCAACGACCACCGATAGACCCGTCCCCGATCTCTCGGGCACGAAAGACGGCGCGTCGGCGATCGTCAAGGTCGCAAACAGCCAGATCGGCGTCAAGGAATCGCCTTATAATAATGTAAAATATAATACATGGTACTACGGCAAAGAGGTCAAGGACAGAAATTCGAGAGATACATCCCACGCATGGTGCGTCGTGTTCATCTCCTGGTGTGCCGACAGGGCGGGCATCTCGACCGATGTCGTCCCGAAGACCGCAGGCGTCGGATCGATCATGAATTTTTATAAAAACGCAGGCAGATATAAGACGCGCTCGAGCGGATATGTCCCCAAAGTCGGCGATATTGCGATCTTCGGCAACGCGTCCCACGCAGGTATCGTTGTCGCATGCGACGGCAAAATAGTCAGCATCGTCGAGGGCAACTATTCGGACAGCGTAAAACTTAATACATACAAAGTAGGCGCAAGAACCGTCTCCGGGTATTGCACCCCCAACTATAAATAGAGACCGACCAACATGGACGGTCTCTTTTTGCTTGGGCGGTCGATTTGTAATAAATCGACCGCACGAGCGCACGTTTCCCCGGTAGGGGCGAACTGTGTTCGCCCGTCCGAAAAAACCGCTGACACAACCGATCACCCACTACCCCCCGTTTTATTCTTATAACGCCACATCTGTCCGATAAAATGTCGACAATACAAATTCAATAAAATTTTTGCAAATAATTTTTCGATTTTTTTCTGATTTTCTATTGACAAAACGAAAATAAGGTGATATAATAGACCAAAATAGAGTTGGCGGTGCGTGGGGTAAGTCTCCCTAAAAGTCGACTTTGGTTTTAGCATCAGAAGATGCGGAAAGGAAATAATATGAAAAAAGTATTATCACTCATCCTCGCGATCGTGATGATCGCAATGATCGTTCCGGCATCTGTCATTACGGCAGGTACGACCGAGGACACGAAAGAAATGACCGTTTCCGGCGCAACAAATGGCGCAGCTTCTTGGGCGGCAGGAGATATCGCTACCGTTACTAAGAAGTATTTTGCAGTTTCTTTCACAATGAAGGCTGCAAAGTATGCAGGTATCACCGCCGACAACGGCTGTTGCGGACTTATGTTCGGTGACAACGATGACACCTGCATCTTCATCCCTTACGATGAACCCGGTGCAGACGGCAAGCGCGGTCTCGGCATTTGGGGCGGCGCAAAGGTTATGTTCGGTAAATGGTGGGGCACCTCCGTCTTCGGTGCAGCTGCTAACGCTCCCATCGATGACTATGTTGACAAGTATGTAACCATCCTTGCACTTGGCACTAAGAACGATGACGGTACAACTACCATCTCGGTATATGTAAACGGTACCAAGGTTCACGTTTGGGCTAACCAGGAAGACGCTACTGCTGCATTCAACGGCAGACTCCAGTGGGCTATCCGTCTCAACAACGTTACCGCTGACATTAAGTTCATGCAGTCCGATTCTCCCATGCTCGTTATCGCTCCCGAGGGCGCAACGATCGGATGCGTTGACAAGAAAGTTACCGTTCCGGTAAATGTTGTCAACAACCCCGGCATCAACATGCTCAACATCAGACCTACAGCAGATGGTCTCAAGTTCTCTGATGTCGGTGTAGATGAAGACGAAGATTATATCACCGATGTATTCAATGATATTACCGTAGGAATCAACGCTCTCTTTGACGCAGGAAACAAGAACTCGAAGAAACTTGGTAAGCTTGCTGAGTTCATGTTTGAAACAACAAAGAGCAACACTGATGATTTGAAAGTAGCTCTCGAAGTAAATGAGTCACTTAATTACGACGCCGAGAATGTTCCTACATTCGTCGTTCCTGCATATGTTACCCTGACTCACGGCGAGGGCAAGGAGATCGTGGATGACTCCGTTCTCGTTTCCGGTGCAACTTGCACAAACAAGGCTGTTTATAACAAGACCTGTGACTGCGGCAAGGTTCTTGCCGACACATTTGAGGCAGGCGAGCTTGCTCCTCATACATTTACCGAGAAGGTTGACGAGAAGTATCTGAAGACTCCCGCATCCTGCGCATCCAAGGCAGTTTACTATAAGAGCTGTTCTGTCTGCGGTGAGAAGGGCACTGAGACCTTCGAGGCAGGCGCTCCTACAGGTGAGCACAACTTTGCAGGCGAGTGGCAGCATGACGAGACCAATCACTGGCAGAACTGCGGTTGCGGAGAAGAAGGCCCGAAGACCGCACACGTCTACGACAACGATTGCGACACCGATTGTAACACCTGTGGCGCAACTCGCACCATCACTCACAACTTTGTAGAGAAGGTTGTTGACGAGTTCCTGAAGACTCCCGCAACATGCGCAACCAAGGCAGTTTACTTCAAGAGCTGCTCTGTCTGCGGCGCGAAGAGCGAAGAGACCTTCGAGGCAGGCGAGACCACCGATCATACATTCGGCGATTGGAAGCATGACAACGACAAGCACTGGAAAGAGTGCGCAGGCTGTGGCGCGAAGGATGCCGAGGCGGCACACGTCTACGACAACGATTGCGACACCGATTGTAACACCTGTGGCGCAACTCGCACCATCACTCACAACTTTGTAGAGAAGGTTGTTGACGAGTTCCTGAAGACTCCCGCAACATGCGCAACCAAGGCAGTTTACTTCAAGAGCTGCTCTGTCTGCGGCGCGAAGAGCGAAGAGACCTTCGAGGCAGGCGAGACCACCGATCATACATTCGGCGATTGGAAGCATGACAACGACAAGCACTGGAAAGAGTGCGCAGGCTGTGGCGCGAAGGATGCCGAGGCGGCACACGCATACGGCGAAGGCGTTGTAACTAAAGAGCCTACCACCACTGCAGAGGGCGAGAAGACCTTCACCTGCGAGTGCGGCGCTACCAAGACCGAGAAGATCGACAAGCTTCCCGAGGAAGTTGCTCCGAAGACCGGTTCGACCACTGCACTTATCGCGGCAGTTGCACTTCTCAGCGTAACTGCAGGCGCGGCAGTAGTTATCACCCGCAAAAAGAGAGAGATCTGATCTCTGCTGATCTCTATTAAATAATCAAAAAGACCATGGCGATCGCCATGGTCTTTTTGGTTTCCGGTGAAGGAAAATCAAGAATAAAGATCGATTCCCTTGTTTGTCAGAACTTTTTGTATTTCATTTGCCGAAAGCATGTTCGGGGTGATGCCTTTTGTGATCGACAGCCCTGCCGCAATGCCTGCCGCCTGTCCGATGTTAAGGCAAATGTTCATGACCCTGTAGGATGCGTGTGCACGATGCGTTCCGCTGATACATCTGCCGGCAGTCAACAGATTTTTGTTGACATTCGGGAGAAGTGCGCGATATGGGATGTCGTAAAGTCCCGATTGTTGCGGCAGACCCTCACTCTCGCTCTGTCCGCCGCCCGACGGATTGTGGATGTCGATGGCGAAAAAAGCATTATGCACGACTACATCGTCAAATCTTCTGCCCTCGATCAGATCCTCTGCAGTGAGGATATATTTGCCCATCACGCGTCGGCTCTCGCGCACGCCGATAATGTCCGAGCTGTCTTTTATGCGAATATTTTCGTAACCTTTAATGTTATTTCTCAGAAAATCAACGACCTTGCCCATCTGTCCTCGAAGCTCGATCTGCGCCCTCGTGTAATCGGCGGTGTCAAGCGAGTCGTAGCCGTTTGCCTGTGTCGCGTTCACCATCTGCTCATCCGGGTAAATACTGTCATAAAGTCGCACAATGTTGACATTTTTCGGAAGTTCGCCGCTCTTTTCTGCATTTTTGCAAAGTTCGAGATAACCGATTCCGCAAGGAAGCGGCGTGTCCATCTCCTCGTGCTTGCAGATGATCTGACAGCCTTCTTTGATCCCGTTTATTGTGAACATGATCGAGCAGGGTTGGCAAAGATGATCATCACGCCCGACCTCGATCTGCTCGCCCGCAAGATAAGACAGCACACCGTCACCGCTTGCGTCAATGAAGATCTTCGCACCGACAGTGCAAAGACCGCTTTGTGTAGTATACGCGATATTTTTTATCTCCTTATCCTCGCACTCTGCAGCGCAGACAGTCGAGTTCAGTATCACATTAACGCCCCTGTCCGATAAAAGCTCGGTCAATTTAATCTTTGCATCCTCGAAATCGTGAACAAGATCGGGACTCATGTTCGGTTTTAACAGCTCATTTATTTCGTCTGCCATCGAGTTTTTGACATAGCCGCCCATCATCGGTCCGACATGACCGTGTGTGAGATTGCCGCCGACAACGCCGGCACGCTCTATCACAAGAACCGACGCGCCCATTTCTTTTGCCGAAACAGCGGCGGCAATGCCCGACGGACCTCCACCCACGACAACGACGTCGTATATTTTATTTGCATTTTGCGTTAAGTTGAAATTCATTCCTTCACACTCCTTCCCGAAAAGATTATAGCATATTTTTTTTCGTCTGTCAACCAAAATCGTACATTTTGCTACTGTCGTCGCAGAAAAAATGTTGTATAATGGATACGCGAGATCGAGCGGGCGATCTATCGCAATAAATTTCTCAGTGAATATAATAAAATAAGGGCAAACCACTTGGGTCACCCGAAAAGAAAGGAATGTTTTAAATGAAATATGTCAAAATCGATGCCGTTGCGCTCAGACTTTTGTCGGGTGCGGTCTTTGTCGGCATCGGCACGAAGCTTCGCATGCTCTCCCTGCCGCTGATCCTGCTTGGGCTCTTGATGCTCGTCGATTACGGAACCGGGTTGTCAAGGGCATGGCTGTCGGGCAGCTTGTCGAGCAGAAAGAGCATTGCGGGGATTTTGAAAAAGGTCTCGTATCTCGCGGTTGTCGCAGTCGGCGTCGCATGCGATTATGTGATCAGGTACGGCTTTGCATCGGCAGGGTACAGTTCATTCCCAAATTGTGCTGTATCCGTTGTCATTCTCGTTTGGCTGATCGTTAATGAGATGATCTCGATCCTTGAAAACATCTCGGAGATGGGCGTGCCCGTCCCGAATTTTCTCCTTCGCCTCGTGGCAAGGTTGAAGGTGAACACCGAAAATGTCGCAGAGTACAATAAAACCGAAAAAATGACGGAAAACAACAAAAAGGAGAACGAAAATGGCAGAAAAAGCGATAAAAAGTGATGTAAAAATCTATTCTCGCGCCCGTGACGGCGAGAAAATGCTCTCAGCCAATTTCCGCGTTCGCGAATTTGCCTGCAAAGACGGAACCGACCAAATTCTCATCTCAGACGCGCTTGTCGAACTGCTTCAAGCCATCCGCGATCATTTTGATGCACCCGTCATCATAAGCAGTGGCTATCGTACACCCGCCCACGATAAGCGGGTCGGCGGCCCGGGTTCGGGCTATCACACAAAGGGTATGGCTGCCGATATCTATATTTCGAAAATCCCCCCTGTCAAGATCGCTGCCTTTGCGCAGTTACAGCTCGGCAAAAGGGGCGGTATCGAGTGCGGTGCGTACAGCTCGGGCGGTTATGTCCATGTCGATGTCAGAGTCGGCAAGTGGCGCGCGGTCAAGTCCGGGTCGGCTACCAATTATCAGAGCGTCTCGACTCTTTTTCCGACCGTAAGAATGGGCAGTCGGTCGCAAAGCACGACAATTCTGCAACGCGAGCTGAAAAGGGCAGGCTTCGACCCCGGCACGATCGACGGCATCTGCGGCAAACGCACAAAGTCGGCGATCATCGCATATCAAAAGTCAAAAGGGCTTGTTCCCGACGGCATCTGCGGCAAAAAGACCTGGTCAGCAATTTGCGAGATTTAGTCAAAAAACAGTCGCTTCGGCGGCTGTTTTTTTTGGAGCAAATATTGCTTTTTTGTTGACAAAGAGTCGAATATGTGCTATAATATGGGTGACTAAATAAGTTTTGAGGAGGCATCATGGGCGATTTTTTAATCGATTTTTACAAGAACAAAATTAAGAGGGAATACAAGATCGCTTTCTTTTTTACCTTTGCGGCTGTTATTCTTATTCATATCTACAAATTTACAAATAATCTGCCAAATCATGACTCACTGTACAATGTTTATACCGACCAAAATGTGCTTGGGTCGGGGAGATAGGCTTTGTCGCTTGCATGCGGTATCAGCTCTTACTTTGATTTACCGTGGGTCATCGGGCTTTTGTCATCTGTTTACATTGCACTGACCGTTGTCGTCATTACAGCGGTCTTTGAATTGAAGAATCCGATCGTTATAGCGATTTCGGGTTGCCTTTTAGCGGCATCCACTCCGACGACAGAAACATTCTTTTTCCTTTACACAGCCGACGGATACATGCTTGCGATGTTCCTTGCGGCACTTTGTGTTCTGCTCACGAGAGTCGGCGAGAGAAAAATATACAAGCACGCGATCGCGACTGTCCTTGTTGCCATTGTTTGCAGTATCTATCAGGCGTATGTTTCGTTTGCACTTGTGCTCGCTCTTTGCTACTTTATCGACATTTTGTTGAAAGGCGAAAAAAGCAGATCCGATTGCCTTCGTTATGTGGCTTGTCAGGCTGTTGTCTATATAGTGGGGCTTATCCTTTATTATGTGATCTGGAAGATCGCACTGCGACTGACAGATATTCCCGTGAACGATTATCAAGGGATTTCTGAGGTTGGAAGTATAAGTCTGTCCCTGATCTTGAACGGTTTCGTTAACACATTAAAATCAGTCGCGTATTTCTATCTTCAAAGGGCTACCGTTACCCTGTTTGGCGTACTGAATGTCATTTTTCTTGTATCTCTTTTGGTCATCATAGTTACTGCTGTAGTAAAAAGCGGCATTATAAAGAGAAAATGGGCGCTTTTGCTTGTGTGTCTGTCTTTGATGGCGATCTTCCCTTGTGTTTGCATGTGGAATTTTGTATCGTCGACTGTAGGTTACTGTCCGCGAATGCTTGAAAGCATAATTATTCTTTATATTTTTGCGGCGATACTTTATGAAAGATGGGGCAGAGTGCTCTCGAAAAACATAGTTGGATTGCTTCTTGCCGTAATTATTTTTAACAACGCGCTTATTGCAAACATTTCTTACTTTCAGCTCAATCGATGCTACGAGCGTACATACGCCGAGGGTGTCGAGATGATTGAACTAATACATGAAAAGCAGAGTGAATACGAGATAAGCAAGATCGCCTTTGTCGGCAAAAGGATGGATGCTTTCATTTTTGTTGATGGTGCCGATTCTGAGTTTGCCGGGTTGTTCTCCCTTTCGTCTATGCTTGAGAAGAGCCTCATGTTTGACGCTGAGCACACGTATCTTTTCCTAAAGAACACTTTTGGGCTTGAACTAGAGCGGGTATCTACAGAGGAATTGGAGATTGATCACCTCGATGATTTGCCCTGCATCCCCGATCATAACGCATACACGGTTATCGGTGACACGCTCGTCATAAAGCTTTCGGGCGATAATTCGTGAAACAAGAGGGAGTGCAATCGATTTACAATAAATCTGTCGCGAAACACACGATCTCGGTAGGGGAGGGGCTTGCCCCTCCCGCTTTTTTGACGGGTCGATGCGTAATATCTCGGCGATATTACAAACAAGCAACGCCAGTGCTTCCCTTCGGAGAAGCGATGATTAAATCGTATTTTTTGCAAATTGCCCTTTTGGTGGTTTGATTTTAAGAAATCAGCGATATTACAAAGAAGTCACGCCAAAGCCTCCCTCTCGGAGGGAGCCCTTGGCAAAATGTGTTTCTGCATCGGTCGATTTATAATAAGTCGGTTGCCGAAACAAAGGTTACGAGATTTCATTATTTCGCTTGCCGATTTATTTAATCATCGTTTCCCCGGAGGGAGCCTTTGGCAAAATATGTTTATGCACCGCTCTATCTATCGTTTATCTTAAGTTCCCATCTATGGGGCTTGCTCCTCCCGAATTTTCCACAATGCCGACCCTCCCATCAACACAAAAAAGCTGTCCCAAACGCTAACGCGTTCGAGACAGCTTTTTTAAGCAAAGCTCAAATTATTTAACTTCAACTTCTGCGCCGGAAGCCTTGAGAGCCTCAGCGAGCTTGTCAGCCTCATCCTTCGAGATGCCTTCCTTAACAGCCTTAGGAGCGCCCTCAACGAGGTCCTTTGCATCCTTAAGACCAAGGCCGGTAGCCTCACGGACTGCCTTGATAACTGCGAGCTTGTTTGCGCCGAATCCCTTAAGGATAACGTCGAACTCAGTCTTTTCCTCAGCTGCGGGAGCTGCTGCTCCGCCTGCTGCTGCGCCGCCTGCTACTGCTACTGCGGTTGCCGATACGCCGAACTCTTCCTCGAGCATCTTTACGAGGTCGTTCATGTCAAGAATTGTGAGATTTTTGATCTCTTCAAAGAGAGCTGTTACTTTCTCGTTTGCCATTTTTAATTTCCTCCGTTAGTTGGTTTTAATAATAATATGTGTTTGCAGCGTTTTTACTCAGCTGCGGGAGCTTCTGCAGACTCTTCTGCAGCGGGTGCCTGCTCTTTGTCGATGATAGCCTGGAGCACCATAGCCAGCTTGCTGACCGGGCTCTTCATGCTGCCGAGCAGTTTTCCGACCAGAATCGGCTTTGCGGGTACTGCCGCAAGAGCGTTGACCTCGTCGGCGTTCATTGTTTTGCCGTCGACAAAACCTGCCTTGATCGTGAATGACTCGATCTTATCGGCATACTCTTTGAGGATCTTCGCGGGAGCGACCTCATCGCCTGTTGTTGTGGCGATCGCGTTCATGCCGTTAAGCTCGCCCTTGATGTCACCGTATCCTGCCTGATCGAGAGCCATACCGGTAAAGGTGTTCTTGTAGACCTTGTACTCAACTCCCGCCTTGCGGAGTGCGCTGCGGAGAGCTGTGTCATCCTCAACCGTGATGCCCTGATAGGAAACGATAACGCCTGCGGTTGCATTCTTTACCTTTTCGGAAAGCTCCGCAACGATCGCTTTGTTCTTTTCAAGTACACTTGCGCTTGGCATTGTTTTACCTCCTGTTTGAAATAAAAATAAAAAAATCCTTTGACACCGAAGACGGTTCGAAGGAAAGACAGAGAGACGCCGTGCGCCATATTTAATTCTTTGTGCTTTCACCTCGGCGGGACTTACGCGGGCTTTGACCGCACCTGCTGTCTTTGGTTACCCGAGTATTATATCAAATTTTTTGCCTTTTGTCAAGCCTTTTTCCAAAAAAAGTTGAAAAAAATTGCAAAAATTATTTCGTATCAAAATCAAAACAGCTGCGAGTTGCCGTGTAAGGGCGAACAAATGTATCGGCGACTGCCACGTGTGCAGGGTGGGTCGAGTATTCAGCGAGTGCATCGGCATCCCTAAATGTCGAGTCGAGCATCAGATCGACGTTTGATGATGGAAGGGCATCCGTGTATACGCGAATGTTGAGAAGTCCTTCGATCTGTCCTGCAAGAGATTCGAGATTAATCTGAATGTTTTTCTTGATCTCGCGCTTTTGATCGGGCGTGTATTCATCTTTGAGCTTCCACAAAATGATGTGCTTTACCATGTTTTCCTCCGATTTTTGGCTCTTTTTTAGGTTATTATACCACATCGATCGTCAAAAGTCAATAGTCATGCAAAATCGGCATATCGGCGCAACGCTTCCGTCATAGCTATTTTTTCGGTAAGATCGGTCATTTTTGCCCCGTAAAAGTGCGATTTGACGGTATTGTGAAATAATTGTAAAATCATGTGAAGTCACTTGATTTTTTCATAAAATTAATGTATAATATACACTGGCGGACAAGGGATAAACGATCATCCGCCGTAAGCGATGTTAACGATATCTTTATAAAAGGAGAGAAAAAATATGACCAACAACAAGTATGTTCTTGATTGGATCAAGGAAATGGCTGACATGACACAGCCCGATCGCATCGTCTGGATCGACGGCAGCGAGGAGCAGGCAGACGCACTCCGCAAAGAGGCATGCGCAAGCGGCGAGCTTGTAAAGCTCAATGAGGAAAAGCTCCCGAACTGCTATCTGCACCGCACTGCGGTTAACGACGTTGCACGCGTTGAAGGAAGGACATTTATCTGCACCCCCACAAAGGAAGAGGCAGGCAACATCAACAACTGGGTTGAGCCCTCTGAAATGTATGCAAAGCTGAAGAAGCTTTACACAGGCTCGATGAAGGGCAGAACCATGTACGTCATCCCCTACTCGATGGCGGTCGTCGGCTCGGATTTTGCCAAGATCGGTATCGAGCTTACCGACTCTATCTACGTCGTACTTAACATGCTCATCATGACTCGCGTCGGCAAGAGCGTCATTGACGCGCTCGGCGACAGCCCCGACTATGTCAAGGGTCTGCACGCAACCGCTGACTGCGACGAAAACAACAGATACATCACCCACTTCCCGCAGGACAACACCATCATGTCGGTCAACTCGGCATACGGCGGAAACGTTCTCCTCGGCAAGAAGTGCTTCGCTCTCCGCATTGCATCCTACCTCGGACGCAAAGAGGGCTGGATGGCTGAGCACATGCTCATCCTCGGTCTCGAATATCCCGACGGAACCATCAAGTACATCACCGCGGCATTCCCGTCCGCATGCGGAAAGACCAACCTCGCAATGCTCATTCCGCCCGAAATTTACAGAAACAAGGGCTACAAGGTTTGGTGCGTCGGTGACGACATCGCATGGCTTCGTGTTAATCCCGAAGACGGCAAGCTCTACGCAATCAACCCCGAGAACGGCTTCTTCGGCGTTGCTCCCGGCACAAACTCGCACTCCAATCCCAACGCGCTTGCAACCACCATGCGCGACACAATCTTCACCAATGTTTGCCTGAACACCAAGGACATGACCGTTTGGTGGGAAGGTCACGACGATCCCGCACCCGCTCCCGAGTATGCGATCAACTGGAAGGGCGAGCCCTGGGATTACCACACATACAACAAGGCTGACAAGGTCAACACCTCGGGCGCACATCCCAACTCGCGTTTCACCGCGAAGGCTGAGAACTGCCCCTGCATTTCGTCCGAGTTCAACTCGAAGATCGGTGTACCGGTATCGGCTATCATCTTCGGCGGACGCCGCGCAAAGACCGCTCCGCTGGTATATCAGTCATTCGGCTGGCAGCACGGAACCTTCGTTGGTTCGATCATGGCATCCGAGACCACCGCAGCAGCATCGGGTGCTGTCGGCGTAGTTCGTCGCGATCCTATGGCTATGCGTCCCTTCGTTGGCTACAATATGGGCGATTACTTCGCACATTGGCTCGAAATGGGCAAAAAGATCCCTCACGCACCGAAGATCTTCCACGTCAACTGGTTCAGAACCGATGACGAGGGACACTTCATTTGGCCCGGATTCGGCGACAACATGCGTGTTCTTCTCTGGATCCTTGCGCGTTGCGAGGACAAGGTCGATGCTGTAGAGTCTGCGATCGGATATCTGCCGAAGCCCGAGGATATCAATGTTGAAGGACTTGATATTTCGGACGAAACTCTCCGCGATCTTCTCTCTGTCGATCACGACAGCTGGAAGGCTGATATCGAGAACATCAAGGAATTCTACGCTCAGATCGGCGATCACGTTCCCGCTGAGCTGTACGAGGAGCTTGCCGCTCTCGAAAAGAGACTCGGTTGATCTTGACAAACAGCCAAAAAGTTCTCGTATAGAGCTTTGCAAATTTCAGCAGAAGGACACCCCTTCTGCTGATTTTGCGTTTGGTGTACACGCTTGGATGGGATGCCTTCACTTGACGGTCGATTTACTATAAATTGAACCGTCAAAGAGCGGCGGGAGCAAGCCCCCGCCCTACAGACGGGCTTGATATTGACGGTCGATTTATTACAAATCAGAACGTCAAAAAGGTAATTTGCCAAAACACGATTTAATCATTGCCTCCTCGGATGGAGACTTTGGCGCGACCTCTTTGTAATATCGCTGATTTACAAAACGGTTGCTGATAAATACATCACTTGCCGACCCAACGATTTATATTTATTTGGAGAAAAACATGAAATTTTACGATTGCCATATTCATACCATGGCGTCACACGATTCAAGGCAGACGCCCGAGGGTGCTTGCGAGGCGGCGATCGGCGCAGGGCTTGCCGGGATCGCCTTTACCGATCATGCAGATCCGTTCTTTTTTGATCGAGAACGGACGCTCGAAAACATCAAACGCTCGGTCGGGTGGGCACGAGAGGCTGACGAAAAATACGGCGGAAAACTGCGCGTTTTTCACGGGATCGAGATGGGCGAGCCGCTTATCTGCCCGGAAAAGACCGACACGCTTTTTTCGCTGTCCGATTATGACGTTGTCCTCGGCTCGGTTCACACCGTCTATCTTGAGGACATCGACGACTCCTATTCGCGCATCAATTTCGACGCCGATCACGCTGATGATGCAAAGATCCATCGCTTCCTCGACAAGTATTTTTCGCAGATGCTTGACATGGCAGAGCGTGGCGATTTCGATATACTTACCCACCTCAGCTGTCCGCTTCGCTATCTGAACGGCAAATATTGTCGCGGCGTGACGCTCGATCGCTACTCGGATGTCATTGACCGCATACTCGGGACGATAACCCGGAGATCGATCTCGCTTGAGGTAAACACGTCGGGCATCGATGCCGCTTACGGCGATTTTATGCCGATGCGCTCGATCGTTGAGCGTTATTTTGCCCTCGGCGGACGCATGGTGACCCTTGGGTCGGACGCGCACAGCTCCGATCGGGTCGGTCACGGACTTGCCGCGGCGGCGGAGATGCTTGCCGACATCGGGTTCGAGGGCATATATCATTACGAAAACAGAATGCCGATATTTGATCGGTTTGATACTAACAAAGGCGGTGAACACGAGTGATAAACATTTCCTTTTCGGTCGATTCGGTCGATTATGACAGCCTTATCGACATCCTGCTCCCGAAGCTTTCCGAGTTTGCGTCAACATCGTCCGATCCCAAGGTGAAAATGATGGCGTCGATGCCGACATCACTGGCAGGTGCGATGCTGAAGGCTCTGTCTGAGGAGAAAAAAGAGGAGCTTTGCAGGTCGCTCCTTTCGCAAAACGGCAAAAAACTTGCCGCACTGCTCGAGGATGAGGCAGTGCGGCAGGGCGTGCGCGTCAGAATATCGAATGTTTCGATAGACTGACCTATATTTTCGATATATCGACCGTTTTGTCGCCGGCAAGGAAGCGGACCGAGCGTTCGACGCTGATCTTTGTTTCTGCGTCCAGCTTTTCGTCTGCATATCGGTAGTCGAACGATCTTGCGAATGCAGAGACATCATCGCAGAGCGAGCGCAGGTGATCGCCGACGAGCGTCGTCATTGCATCCGAAAAATCCGAGTAGTCTCGCTTTTTCATCTCGGATGCCGCTGTCCTCAGCATTGCGGCGGCGTGCCCGATGCAGATATATGGCTGTGCCGACAGCTTTTTTCTGAATTCGTCGTCGGTCTGCCACATGTAAACGGCGTTGGAGATCAGCCGCTTCATGTTGTATTCAATGCGCGAGCAGACATAGCAGTCATCCGACAGATCACCGAGAATTTTTGCGATCTTGTCGGGCGATGGCTTCATCAGTCCCTTTTTGTTGACCGCACCCGACAGCTCGCCGAGATGGCTTTCGAGCATGAGCGCGAGCGGCAGACGCTTCGATATTCGGAGCATTTTGGTAAAATGTGCCGAGCAAAAGCCCTGTTTGTTGGTCTTTATCCGTATGTCGGGCTCCATCATCGACGCGCCGAGGATAAGCTCCAGCTCGTCGGTCTCGAGCTTTGCGGCAAGCGTGCAGAATGGACAGCTGTCCGAGCTGTCAGCCATGTTTTCCTCAAAGACTTCGTTGATCGGTATCGTGTAAATCGTTTCTGCCATTGTTGGCTCCTTTTTACTTAGAAAAAATGGGAAGAGTTAAAGAAAATGAGTGATTTTGTGAAAAAATACGAGGTGGCGAGCGATGGCGGCGATATTGTCGTAAGATCGCTTGACCATTTTGACCCCGACCTTGTTTTTGACTGCGGACAGTGCTTCCGCTTTGCCAAAAAAGAAGGAGTGTGGCAGGGGGTCGCACGCGACAGACTGCTCAGGCTTGCGCGAGATGGCGGCGATCTTCGAATATTCGACATGGACATCGCCGAGTTTGAGTCTGTTTGGCTTGGATATCTCGGACTAACGCTCGATTATGATGCCGTCCGCGAAAGCTTTGACGCCGCCGACAGACATCTTTCTGATGCCGCCGATGTGGGGCAGGGGATTCGCATTCTCGGTCAAGAGCCGTGGGAGGCACTGGTCTCGTTTATCATCAGCCAAAACAACAACATTCCGCGCATTCGCAGTCTTGTCGAGCGACTTTGCACGCGTTGCGGCAGAAAATTCTACGCGAACGGGGAAGAGCTCTTCGCTTTCCCGACGCCCGACGAAATGTCAACTCTTGACGAGTCCGACTTTGCCGAAATGGGCATGGGCTATCGCGCCGCATATTTGGTCGATGCGACAAGAGCGGTGCGAGAGGGCAGACTGCGGCTTGACGAGCTTTATGACATGCCGACCGATCGGGTAATCGACAGACTCAAATGCGTGAAGGGCGTCGGCACGAAGGTGGCGTCCTGCGTCGCGCTGTTCGGCATCGGCAAATACGATGCCTTCCCGATCGACGTCTGGGTCAAGCGGATACTTGCAAAATACTACCCCGATCGAGCGAACAGCGATTTCGGTCCCTACGCCGGGATCGCTCAGCAGTATCTTTTCTATTATGAGCGATACATAGAGAATAAATGAATTTACTTCATCTTTTTCAAAAATGCGGCTTTGCCGAGGGCAGAGCCGCATTTTTTAGTTACAGCTTTTCAGCAATCAAAGCTCAACGCCGTTTTTCTTAAGCAGTTCGCGTGCGCTTTCGACAGAATCGACGCCTGTGGGGTTCTTGACGGGGGCAAATTCTCTCTCGCGGACGACCTCGAAGCTCAGGCAAGAGTCCATCAGATGGATCATGTCGAGAACGAGTGTCTCAAATTTGTATCCGTTCGGCTCGGTGGGCTTTACAAGCTCGCCCTGCTCGTTGATGAACGGAATCTTCTTCTCAACAACATGCACGGGCATTGTGTCGCGCAGGATGTCTTCGAGCTTTGAAAGCTTGAACATGTAGTTCAGGATAACGCCGAACTTGTAAAGAAGCTCGCCGCGCTCGTCACGAAGGTTCTTCATGTCTTCGGTGATCTCGTAATACTCGACGATCGAGGGCTTGCCGTCCTCAAGGCAGAGCACGCCGACCTTTTCGGTGGGATTTGCCTTTGCGATGACCTTTGCGCCGCAGTCTCTGCCCGACTCAATGGTCGCGCCGACGAATGCGGGGTCGTTGATACGCTGGCAGACATTGTCGACTGCGAATACGGTCAGCCATTCAACGCCGATCTCCTTCATGTGATCGAGACAACCTGCGTTGACGAGCGATTTGAACCATCCGCCGTTGCCGTTAGGCGAGAGCGAGATGCGATCCTTGCCCTCGAGCAGGATCTTGCCGTCGTAGCCGACAGAGGGTGCCATTTCCTGGACGAAGAATCTTACATGATCCTTGTCGTAACCGAAGAAGTTGTGCTCGTTAAAGAATTTAACGGTAGCCTCGTTGTTTTTCTCGCTGGTCATGATGTAGAGCGGTACCCATGCGCCGACGCGCTTTACGACATCCATGAGATTGTTGATCAGGCACTCGAATATGTAGAGCTCGCGTGTCACGCCGATCGGGAATGTGCCCTTCGGTCCGTCGAAGCCAAGGCGTGTGCCCTGACCGCCCGCAAGCAGTACGGCACCGACCTTTTCGGCTTTGAGTGCCTCGATGCCGATCTTTTCAAATTCGTCGCGGCGAGCGTTGATCTGGTCGATCTCGAGCGCGCCGAGAGGGGAAAGCTCACCCTTGTCGATCTTCATCTCCTTGCGGTCGAGCAGGGAGAGAAGCGACCAGTCGATCTGTCCGATCTGTGAGAGAAGGGACGCTTTTGACTCGTCGGAGAGCTCGTCGTAGTAGCGAAGAAGCTGCTCCTGACCGTGTTTTTTGAGCATTTCAAGTGTTTCGTTGTAATTCATATAAAAACCTCCTTGAGCATATCGGCATCTGTCGCCGATAAGAGAACAAAATCTTACATCTATATTATAGCAGATTATGCGCGTTTTGTAAAGGGTTTTTTGTAAAAATTTTGCCTCAAAGCTCGATAAATCGATATTTTTTGCATGCTTTTTCTTACATTGCCGATGTCGTGCCACTGAAAAGGTCACCGTGATCTGCAATTCGCCGCCTCACTCTGTAGGCTGTGTCGCGGCTGACCCCCATTGCCTCGGCGGTCGCCTCTATCGACATGTCCTGTCTGTAGCGAAGCGAGATAAAGAGCATCTCCTGTGCACGCTTTCCTGCCTCGCGCGGATCGCTTGCCGATGAAACGTAGTTGTCAAGAAAGTGTTCGACATCGTTAATTGACGAGCGCAGATCGTCGGCGGTCGCACGCAAAAGCATCAACCTGCCGCTTTCTTTACCGAAACGCTCAAGTTTTGCGATCTCCTCCTCGACGGCACAAAGCAGTTTGCGGTCAGAGCTGTATTTCTCAAAATATGTTAGCCAGTTCATCGAAATCTTCCTTTCCTTAAAGCAATTCAGTTTTTATTTTCCCGATCGTCCGAGTGAAATGCCCTGATGAAACGCTCGGCAGGGTGTGAAGAACGCGACGGGGCTCGCATCTCTTTGCTACGAACCGATATTATTTCGGGCGAATGATCGAAAAACGAACAAATGTTCTTATTTTTCATTATACCACAAGTTGCCGTAAAAATCAAGTACTTTTGAAAAAATATTTTCAGAAAGATTTAAGCTTCAAAATCATCAACAAACACCCCATTAAATGTGGATATATTTTGTTTGTGCAAAATTGCCGTCGTTTTTGTGCAACTTTTCCAAGTGTAGAAAAAAAGTGTACTTTTTTGTGCAGTTTGCACAAACATTTTCGAGCGTTTGTTAATAGTGCGCTCACAAAGACCGAGTAAATAAAAATCATCACTTCATCGCGCGCCAATACAATCATGCATAAAAACCTCAATACAGAGCAGTAATTAAAGAAAACAAGTAAATTTAATTTACACGAAAAACATTTTCGAGCAAACCCTAAAAAGAAACGCACGGCGAGGTGTGAAAAAATAAAAATATGGCAAAATATCCGACTTGAAAAAATCGAAAAAGTCGGCTTTTCTCGGAAAAATTCGTCAAATTAGGTGCTTGACAAGTCGAGCGATGTGTGGTATGATAATGCAGACCCCGTGGGCTCATCCGCTGTGCGATCATGCATGCGGAAAGGTCATCGGAACGAAGGATCTGCGCGAGAAGCTGTTCACGGTTCCCGAAAGGCTACTTATCAAAGCAGAACCATTGCGATTCCTTCCTTTTATTTATACATGCCTCCTTTCCCTTTACGCGGACGAGGGGAAGGCAGGGCGATCTGACGTTTTATCGTGACTTCAAGGTGTTCCGCGCATGATACATACGCACATTATTTTCAGGAGGAAATGATAATATGAGACTTGCGAAGAAGACCAGACTTCTTGCCGGTTTGCTTGCAGCGCTTATGATCGCCGCTCCGAGCACGGTCGTATCGGCGGACGGCGTATCCGGAAGTGGGTCGAAGGCTTCTGCGGCGGGCAATTACGAAACTCCCTCGCTTTCCGAGCTTCTCAGCACCATCAAATATGACAGCTACATAGCAAAGTATGTTGATGTTGCTCCCGGTTCGGAGACCGTTGAGCTTTCGGGAGATGCCATCACCCAGATCAACGAAGAGATCTCCAACGCCGTCGGCGTGCAGGAGATCGTCGCCGAGAACGGTACAAAGCTTGTGTACCTTCCCTCGGACGGTATGGTCGGTTGGACGATCGATGTCCCCTCGACCGGTATGTACAATCTTGTCATTACATACTATCCGGTAAACGATGTTTTGACATCGGGAAAGACCGATTCCAAAACGACCTCGATCGAGAGAACCTTCTTTATCAATGAGAAAGTTCCTTTCTACGAGGCAAGATTTTTGACCATGACGAAGTCCTGGGTCGATGACAGCGCAACGCTTCAGACCGACTCGGACGGCAACACGATCTACAGATTCATGAAGGACGGCAAGGTCGAGTATCCTTACGTCGTCGACGGAAAATGTCTCGAACGCGACACCTCGACGGGCAAGCTTATGTTCGTTGAGACCGGCGACACCGTCGATGAGGCGGCTCTGATCGCAGACGGAATGCAGAAATATCCGGTCTATCAGAACGACGTCAACGGAAACGAGATCAAACCCGAGAAGAATCTTATCCTCTCGTCCGAAAAGACGTACGAGAACAAAGAACTCGGTCTGACGACACAGCTCGGCGAGCGCAAGATCTACACGGCAGTTGACTCGAACGGCTACAATGTCGCGCCCTTGCAGTTCTACATTGAGGGCGGCAAAAATACGATTCAGCTCCAGGCACAGCGTGAATCGATGGCGATCGAGTCGATAAAGCTTGTTCCCGTTGCTGAGCAGCTGACCTATGAGCAGTACAAGGAGCTTCATGCCGACGCTCCCGCATACAGCGGCGGAGCGATCATCAAGCAGGCGGAGTATCCGCTCGCCACATCCGAGAACACCGTCTACCCGACCAACGACCGTACATCCTACATCACTCAGCCGCAGGATGCAAGCCAGCTTCTTCTGAACGTTATCGGCGGCGACGGCGGTGACAAGTGGAAGAACCTCGGTCAGTGGGTGCGTTGGGAGATCGAAGTCCCCGAGACCGGATGGTACAAGATCACGCTTCGTTTCAAGCAGAGCGTGCTCGAGGGTACGTTCTCCTCGAGAACCCTTCGCGTTGCGACCCAGTCGATGCTCGAGGCAGGACAGTCTCCCGAGCTTCCCTTCAAAGAGGCATCCTACATGCAGTTCGGCTACAGTGACGACTGGCAGGTATCCTCGCTGAACGACGGAACGACTACATTTAATATTTACCTTGAAAAAGGTACGAACCAGATCGAGCTCGAAGCATCGCTCGGCAACATGGCGGACATCCTTCGCCGCGTATCGGCATCGATGACGACGGTCAACTCGATCTACATCAAGATACTGATGATCACCGGTTCGGAGCCCGACTCCAACCGTGACTACGGCTTCTACCGCATCATGCCCGATGAGGTCGACGAGCTTCTGCGTCAGGCTGAGGAGCTTGTTGCGATCTCGGAGGAATTCAGCAGAATTACCGGCTCTACCGGTTCGCATGCAAAGACGCTCGAAAAGGTAGCGATGCTGCTTGAGCGTATGGGTGAGGACGAGGACAAGATCGCCCGCAACCTGTCAAACCTTAAGGAAAATCTCGGTACACTCGGTACATGGCTCCAGACCTCGACCGAGCAGCCTCTCGAGATCGACTATATCGCTGTCGAGGCTCCCGATTCGGACACAAAGAAGAGCTATCAGGCAAACGACAACTTCTTCCAGACCATTTGGTTTGAGATGATCCAGTTCGCTCGCTCCTTCGTATCCGACTACAACACCCTCGGTTCGATGGAGATCGTTAACGAGGAAAATACCGTTGAGGTATGGACGACACTCGGTCGTGACCAGGCGCAGATCATTCGTAACCTGATCAACACCGACTTCAACAAGAAGCACCCCGGCATATCGGTAGAGCTGAAGCTCGTCGCGGGCGGCTCGCTGCTCCCGTCAGTCCTTGCGGGCGTCGGTCCCGACGTATCGATGGGTCACGGCTCGGGCGATGTTATCAACTGGGCAATTCGTTCGGCGGTCGTTCCGCTCAACGATATGGAAGGAATTGAAGAGGTCGTCGGCAAATACGATCCCGAACAGGGCTATCTCGGCGGCAGTTTCGATGAAAAGGGCAATTTCGGAGGCGCGTACTTCGTACAGTCGGCAATAGTTCCTCTCGAACTGTTCGGCGAGTATGACGAGGATGGCGACAGCGTTGCCGATCGCACCGACGTAACGCTCTACGGTCTGCCCGAAACGCAGTCCTTCTCGATGATGTTCTATCGTGCCGATGTCTTCCAGAATCTCGGCATTGAGCCTCCCAAAACATGGGATGACCTCATCGCAGTCCTGCCTGTTCTCCAGAACAACCACATGGAGATTGCAATGCCCAACTCGCTTGGCGGTCTGAACCTGTTCGGCTACCAGATGGGCGGTGACCTCTATGCGGATAACGGCAAGAGAATCGGCATTGACACAGACGTCATGCTTTCTGCATTCGACTATATGTGTTCTTTCTTCTCCAAATATAAGTGCCCTTACACCTACGATTTCGCGACTAGATTCAGAACGGGTGAGATCCCGCTCGGCATCATGGACTACGGTACCTACACTCATCTGTCGGTATACGCGACCGAGATCAAGGGTCTGTGGGAATTTGTCGCACTTCCCGGTATCATTACCGAGGATGCTGAGGGCAATGTAACAGGCATCAATAACACGGCAGTGTCGGGCGTCTCCGCACTCATCATGCTTCACGATGAGGAGCGCACCGAAGAGCAGACCGCAAACGCATGGGAATACATGAAGTGGTACGTAAGTGCCGACAACCAGTCCTCCTACGCAAACGAGCTGACCGCACTTCTCGGTACCGTCTCAAAGCACAGCACCGCGAACGTTGAGGCACTCGCGTCGCTCTCTTGGACGACCAGCGAATATAACAACCTGATGAGCCAGTTCACCAATCTCGCGGCTATCCGTGAGTATCCGGGCGGATACATCATCGGTCGTTACGTAGGCTTTGCTTTCCTTGCAGTCTACAATGACAACGCCGTTCCTAACGAGGCTATTCTCGACTATGTTGTTGAGATCAACAAAGAGATCAGCAGAAAACGTAAGGAATTTGATATGACCTATCTCGATATCAGTCAGAGCTCGAACTTCACCGAAGAGGCAGAGTGATGATATCGAAATGATTACAACGAAATCTATAAACAAGGAGAGGATTGCAGGTGTCAGCTAAAACGGCTACTAACAGTCAGGACGCACCGGTCGTAAAGAAACCGGTCGCCAGAAAAGATATGACCAAGCTTCAGTGGACACTTAAGGAAATGAAGCGTAACTGGTTCGCATATGTCATGCTTGCCCCTTACTACATCATATTCCTGACGTTCACGATCATACCGGTCGTCGTATCGCTCGTCTTGAGCTTTACGGAATTTAACATGTTGGAACCTCCGACATTCGTATTCATGGATAACTATATCAGACTTTTTCTTGACGATGATATTTTTATTCTCGCATGTCAGAACACACTTATCTTCGCGGCAGTAACAGGACCTATATCCTATCTGCTCTCGTTCCTCGTTGCGTGGTTCATCAACGAGCTTTCCCCGAAGATCAGAGCGATCGTAACCCTGATCTTCTACGCGCCGAACATCGCAGGATCTGTTTACATGATCTGGTCGGTCGCGTTCTCGTCAGACTCGTACGGTTACGTCAACGGTATTCTCTTGTACCTTGACCTGATCGACACTCCAATAGCATTCTTCCAGGATGCCGACTATGTCATGCCGCTTTGTATCATAGTCGCGCTCTGGACCTCGCTCGGTACGGCGTTCCTGTCGTTCATTGCGGGTCTCCAGGTCGTTGATAACTCGCTCTACGAGGCAGCGGCGGTCGACGGTGTCAGAAACCGTTGGCAAGAGCTTTGGTACGTAACGCTTCCGTACATGAAACCGCAGCTTATGTTCGGTGCGATCCTCGCGATCACCGGATCGTTCGGTTTCGGCGGTATCGTTGACGCACTTGCAGGCAACCCGTCGGTCGACTACTGCGCATGGACGATAACTCACCATCTCGGTGACTACGGCGGCGCAAGATACGAGATCGGCTACGCATCGGCTATTGCGACAGTGCTCTTCATTATAATGATAGGCGCGAACGGAATAGTCAAGAAAGTACTTTCGAAAGTGGGGCAGTAACGATGGCAAGAGTTGCAAAACTGAGAACAAGAAAACATCGCGTTGTCCTCAACCGTTCGAGAGGCGGCGACGCAGGAATTACATTCTTCCTCGTAATAATGGGAGCCTTCATGTTCCTGCCCATGCTTTACACGATCCTTCAGTCACTCAAGCCGCTTGATGAGCTTTGGGTGTTCCCGCCTAAGTTCTACGTCACCAACCCGACGCTCAAGAACTTCAAGGACCTCTTCAAGCTGATGAACCAGAACTGGGTTCCTTTCTCCCGCTACCTGTTTAACACTGTTATTATCTCGGTCGGCGGAACATTTGGTAACCTCTTCCTTTCGTCAATGGCAGCTTACGTGCTCTCGAAGATCAAATTCCCCGGCAGAGACGGACTCTTCCAGCTTATCGTCCTTTCGCTGATGTTCCATCAGACGGTCGGCGCGATAGCAAACTTCATCATCATGTCAAACCTCGGTTGGGTCGACACCCTTTGGGCGATCATCATCCCGGCGTGGGGCTCGACACTTGGTCTCTACCTGATGAAGCAGTTTATGGAGTCCTCCGTATCGGATGCCGTGCTTGAATCGGCTCGACTTGACGGTGCAAGCGAGGTCAAGACCTTCTGGACCATCGCAATGCCCATGGTCAAGCCCGCATGGCTTACCCTTATAGTTTACTCCTTCAAGGATCTGTGGAACACCGGTTCTACGATCTACATATACTCCGAACAGCTCAAGACCTTCAGCTATGCTATCGGTCAGATCATCTCGGGCGGTATCGTCCGCGCGGGTGCAGGTGCTGCTTCGACGGTCGTCATGATGATCGTGCCTATCGCGGTCTTCGTCATCTCGCAGTCGAACATCATCGAGACCATGGCATCCTCGGGTATGAAGGATTAAGGAGGTATATGATGAAAAGATTTATGAAAAGCTTTGCTGTCGTTTGCGCCGCGCTCCTTATGATCCTCGGATCGATACCGACGTTTGCGGCATCCTACAGCACCTATACCTACTCGATCGACGGAGATCAGCTTGAATCTCCCGATGCCTACAGCCCGGTTGCGGTCTACGACTCAAAGAAGCTCGGACTTGAGCTTGCACTCAACGAGCCGACCGCCATCGAGGTCGACAGCGACGGCAATGTCTACATCGCCGACCCTGCCAACAACCGCATATTGGTGCTTAACAAGTACTATTCCTATATGTATGAGATCTCGACCTTCGTCAACGGCGAGGGCGTTGCGGATTCGCTCAATCACGCTGAGGGTCTCTTCATTTGGGAGGGCAGATCGGTCATCGACGGCGAATATGTTGATGAAAAGTACATCTATGTCGCCGATACATTGAACTCTCGCCTTGTCGTTTTCGATGAGAACGGCGAGTACTACCGCACCATCGAACAGCCGGCGTCCGATATCTTTGAGGCGAACGAGATCTACAGACCTGTCGCTCTCGCAGTTGACTCCGCAGGACGTATCTATGTCGTCTCCTCGACCACCTATCAGGGAATCATTTCGCTGACATCCGACGGCGAGTTCGCAGGATATGTCGGTGCGATCAAGGCAACCTATAACGCCCTGCAGCTTATCTGGAGAAAGTTCCAGACCAAGGAGCAGAGAGCGAACAGCGAGACCATCGTCTCGACAGAGTATAACAACATCACGATCGATGACGAGGGATTCGTCTACGCGACCACATCGTCGATCGAAGAGGGCACGCTTTCGAGCGCGATCCAGAACAACGATAAGAACTATGCTCCCGTAAAGAAGCTCAACACATCGGGTACCGACATCATGAGACGTAACGGCTTCTTCATGCCGGCGGGCGAGATCACCTACCGTACCTTCGTTCGTCAGTCATCGACGGGTGCCGCTCCTACAGGTCCTTCGTCCATCGTTGACGTTGCCCTTGGCCCGGCAGGTACTTGGTCGATCATCGATAGCAAGAGATCGAAGGTCTATACATACGACGATAACGGCGAGCTTCTCTTCGTCTTCGGCGATATGGGTACACAGCTCGGTAACCTGCAGAACGTCGCGTCGATCGTCTATCAGGGCGAAAAGATGCTCATCCTCGACAGACAGACCGGATCCTTCACCGTTTACGAGAGAACGGAGTACGGCGATCTTCTGATCACCGCAGTCGAGCATAACAGCAAGCGTAAATATTCGCTCGCTCTTGACGACTGGAAGGCAATTCTTAAGAGAAACAACAACTTTGACGCCGCTTATATCGGTATCGGTAAGGCTTACTACCGTATGGGCGAGTGGGAAAAGGCAATGGAATACTTCGAGCAGGCGTATGATACGACCAACTACTCGGATGCATTCGGCAAATGGCGTAAGGAATGGGTCGAAAAGTACATTTGGGTCATCCCGATCGTCGTGATCGTCTTCTGCGTCGCTGTATTTGAGTTCTTCAAGCTTGCCAATAAGGTCAACCGCAAGGCTACCCATTCGGGCAAGAAGAAGACCTTCTGGGAAGAAGTGCTCTACGCATTCCACCTGATATTCCATCCGTTTGACGGCTTCTGGGATCTCAAACACGAAAAACGCGGCTCGGTTCGCGCGGCGTTCTTCATCCTCGGACTTGCCGTTCTCTCCTTTGCTTATCAGAGCATCGGACGCGCGTATATCTTTAACCCCTACGGCGGATATACCGACATTATCGGACAGCTGACCGGACTTCTTGTGCCGATCATCCTCGGCGCGACCGCAAACTGGTGCCTTACGACCCTCTTTGACGGCGAAGGAAGCTTCAAAGACATTTTCGTTGCGATCTGCTACTCGCTGACGCCTATCGTCATGTTCGTTCCGATCACAACACTTCTCACACACGTCGTAACCAATTCGGAGGCAGGCTTTATCAACCTCATCCTCAGCCTCTGCTATGTGTGGATCGGTTTCCTGATCTTCTTTGGCACAATGGTTACACACGACTACTCAATGGGCAAGAACGTCATCACCCTCGTTGGTACGATAGTTTGCGCCTGCGTTATAATGTTCATTATGGTCCTCTTCTCGAGCCTGCTCATCAAGATGGTATCCTTCATATCGAGCATTGTAACCGAAGTAACATACCGATAAGTAGGAAGGAGTACGAAACTTTATATGAAAAGTAATAAATTCAGCTTAAATGCCGGAATTTTGTCGATGCTTCTTGTTCTTCTTATGGTTCTCGGCACGATAATTCCGTTTGCGGGTATCACCGCATTCGCGGACGGTGAGGAGGGCGGCGACACTACCGGCGGAGATTCCACCGGCGGCGACACCACCGAGGTCGTTGATCCCGACGATCCCAACGCGATCATCAACCCCACGATCGAAGAGGCGATCGAGGCTTACCTCACCAAGGAATATGAATCCGAAGAGGAAAAGATCAGCGGTATGACCGAAAAGCTCACAAAGGGCGATTACGTCTTCTACTGCGACGAGTACACAGGTGAGGTCGCTGTCAAAAATACGGCGACAGGTCAGATCCTCCTCTCAAACCCCTATGATCTCGCGACCAATAAGACCGAGTCGGTCAAGCAGCGTCTGCTCTCGCAGGTTGTCGTATCCTATAAGGATCTTGCCAACAACGGTCAGAATGTCGAGATGTTCAGCTACAGAGATGCCGCAATGTACGGACAGGTTACCGTTAAGAACATCAAAAACGGTATCCGCGTCGAGTACACGCTCGGTCGTGCACAGTCTAAAAAGCTGATGCCCTACTGGATCGAGGCATCGAGATTCGAAAAGATGATCATCTCGAACATCACAGGCAAGCGTGATATGGGTGTTGCACTCTCATACTATGTGCGTAAGGACGTCAACGATACTACGCTCCCGAAGGCGACCATCGACGAGTTTAAGACCACTTATACCTGCGTCAAGTCGACCTACGCAAAGCTTGGTATCACCCCGATGTATGATCGCACCGAGGTCGGTGACGACGGCGAGACCGTTTATGTCACCGAGTATACCAACCATTTGGGAGAGGTCGTCACCAACAGATATAAGAGATCTGATAACCTCGTTATCTATGCTGTCGTATCCGACGTAACCGCATCCGAGCGTATGTCGAATACCATGGAGACCTACACAAAGATGTACGCCCCCGACTACAGCTACGAGGAAAGAGACTACGATATCGAGCTTACCGGCTATGTCGGTGACGAGTCGGGCAACGCGACCTTCCGTCTCGCACTCGAGTATACCCTCAACGACAACGGATTTACCGTTTCGCTTCCCGCGAACAGTATCCGCTATGACGCCGATAAGTACCGCCTTAATAAGATCGAGGTTCTCCCCTATCTCGGAACGACCTCGCTCGATGTTCCCGGCTACACATTCATCCCCGACGGCAGCGGTGCTGTGATCAGAAATGAAGACATCAAAGCCGACGGCAGAACCTATACGGTAAGCGGCAGAGTCTACGGACCCGACTTTGCTTATCACACACTCACCTATAACGGCAAATCGGAGATCATCCGTATGCCCGTCTTTGGCGTAATAGACTCTTTCGGCATCCCGACCGAGGTCGGTCGCGAGGTCGATCCTCCGCTTGACAGCTCGGGCAATCCCGCGATCAACCCTCTGACTGGCGAATACCTGACTCAGAGCTGGGTCGCAAAGGCAAACGAGGTCAAAGAGATCAAAGACGAGTACGGCGATACGGTCAAATTTGTCCTTAAGGAAGATGAGACCGTCGAGTGCGAGCGCGCAAAGACCACTTCCGGCTACATTTTCTACCGTCTTAACCCCGACGGAACGCGCGCGATCAAGACAAAGCCGATCTATGAGTACGAGTATGAACCCAAGGGCTTCTTTGCAATCATCGAAGAGGGCGAGTCGCTCTGCGAGATCATCTCCGACCATGGCGGCGGAGTTACACATAAGTATAACTCGGCATATGCGGCATTCTATCCCGAGAGCTCGGACAGCTATAACCTCGCCGATTCCATATCGGTTGGTGCTGATGCTGAATGGACGGTCGTTTCCGAAAGAAAATATACCGGTCAGCTCAGAATAAGCTACTATATGCTCTCGTCTGCCGAAAACTCCAAGTTTGACGCGACATATATGGGCATGGCGAAGGCTTACCGCGACCACCTTGACACCAACGGCATTCTTTCGGTGATCGATGACGCGGCAGCCGATATTCCGCTCTATATCGAGAGCTTCGGTATGATCAGAACCGAGGATACATTCCTCACCATCCCCGTAATGGTCGACACTCCCCTTACCACCTTCGGCGATGTGCAGACAATGTACAATACGCTCGCAGAAAAGGGAATTTCGAACATCAATTTCAAACTCACCGGCTTTAATAAGAACGGTACGGGATATCAGTACGCACCCTCGCTTGTTAAATTCGAGAAGGTTCTCGGCGGTGCTGACGGCTATAAAGAGCTTCTGTCTGATGCCGAGAGCAAGGGATACGGCGTGTTCCCCGAGTTTGATTTCGCAAATGTCAACTCGTCGGCACTCTTCGACGGATTCAGCCTCAGAAAGCAGACTGTCCGTACGATCGATGACCGCTACGCAAATAAGCGCGAGTATGACGCTATTTATCAGTCCTTCTCCTACATCGGCACATGTGCCGTATCGCCCTGTGCGTACAGCGACATTTTCGCTAAGTTCTCCGAAAAGATGAACGAGCTCGGCGTGAACGGACTTTCGGTATCGACGCTCGGTTCCGACCTTAACACCGATTTTGATGAGGATGAGCCTTATAACCGCGAGGATGATAAGCAGTTCACTGCTGATCTTCTGAACTCGCTGAACACTGCTTACAACAACATCATGATCAGCGGCGGCAATGCTTACACTTGGAAGTATGTCAGCCACATCCTTAACGCTCCGCTCGACAGCTCGCGCTATCTCCGCGCAAGCCAGTCGATCCCCTTCATGGGACTCGTTCTCCACGGATCGATCTACATCTCGGGCAGCCCGACAAACATGGAAGGCAACCTGAAATATGAGATCCTGAAGATAGTTGAGAACGGCGCATCGCCCTACTACACGCTCTCTTACCAGAACACTCAGGAACTTAAGACATACCACGATCTCACAAAGTACTACTCTGTTGACTTCGAGATATGGCTTGAGGATCTCGTCGAAACATATGACGTGATCAACAAGGCTCTCTGCGATCTGCAGGGAACTCGCATCGACGATCACCTCTTTATCGAGGGTGAGCGCACATTCAGCGAGGCTGAGCGTCCCGAGTTTGAGGCAGAGCTTGCGGCAGTCCGCGAGCAGTACCTTGAGATGTACAACGGCGACCTGATGAAGGCTATCAAGGATCAGTACAGAGAGGGCACACTCGTCCTCCCGGAGGGCTATGATTACGCCACCGGTACTGACGGCAAGATCGTTGCTCCTGAGGGATTCGACCTTGAGGAATTTGAGGAAGATTACATCACCTTCGAGGAATACAACACCAAGACAAGAAAGACAAAGATCGACGATTACTCGATTGTTTACGAACGCTACGAAAACGGTGTCAGCTTCGTTATCAACTATAACGAGTTCCCTGTGTCCGTTGAGCTTGACGGTAAGACATATGACGTTGGCGCGTACGGATTTGTAAAGATCAACGCAAACGGCGAAGTTGTCGTTAAAAACTAAGAGGAGGGTGAAATGTTATGAATAGTGAAAAAGTTATGAATAACGCAAAGGCGACTCTCACAAAAGCCGCACCCCAAAAGAAAAGGCGCAAGGTCGTGTCTCTTGATAAAAAGAAGGCACGCGCCGGCTGGTTCTTTGTCGCACCCTTCATCATCGGTTTTGTGCTTGTCTATCTTCCGATCATCTTCAATTCGATCCAGTCAAGCTTCTTCTCGATCGGCGGCGGAACTCTCAAAGAGTTCGTCGGACTTGAAAACTACCGTTATGCACTCTTTGAAGACCCCAACTTTATTACGACCCTCACGACGGGACTTCGTCAGCTTATCATAGACATCCCGGCGATCGTAATATTCTCGCTCTTTATGGCAGTCCTTCTGAACCAGAAGATGTTCGGACGCGCAGCATTTCGTGCGATCTTCTTCGTCCCTGTCATTCTTTCGACAGGTCTTATCGCGGAGATCGATGCGTCCAACATCCTCGGTGACCACATGAGCTCGACCTCGTCGTCAACTCAGACAGGTATGCAGGTAAACGGCGAGTCCACATCGGCATCAACCGATATCATTTCGATGGCGGATGTCGCATTCCTCTTCAACGGAATGAAGGTCGGTACCGAGCTTGTTCGGTATGTCGTTCAGCTCGTTAATGACGTTTATAACATCATTAACCGCTCGGGTGTACAGATGCTGATATTCCTTGCCGGTCTGCAGTCGATATCCCCCGCGATCTACGAGTCTTGCTCGATCGACGGCGCAACCGCTTGGGAAACATTCTGGAAGATCACATTCCCGATGATCAGCCCGATGATACTCGTAAATACCATTTATACGGTCATAGACTCGTTCACATCGAGCGATAATGTCGTGATGTCACTCATAATGAATGTCTACGATCACGGAAGCTCGCAGGGACGCGTCCAGGCGACCGCGATGGGTTGGATATACTTTATCATCGTTATAGCGATCATAGCGGTGGTTTCGGGCGTCCTTTCGGCGTATATCTTCTATCAAAGAAGAGATTAAGGAGGTAGACACAGATGAACGCACAGCAAACACAGCCTAAGATCAAAAAAGAAACCAAGAATAAGATCCGCGTCGAATTTGACAGGACCTCTCGCTGGACGAGATTTCGTATAAAGTATCTCTCGCTCAGCTTCCTCGGACAGTTGGTGTTCAAGCTTTTCCGACTTGTCCTCCTTCTCGGTATTTCGTACGTTATCCTCTTCCCGTTCTTCTCGAAGATCTCGTCCTCCTTCATGAGCCCCGAGGACTTCGTCGACGTAACGGTCAAGATGATCCCCAAAAATCCCACACTTAACACCTATAAGCAGATCATCCGCGAGAACGATTACTTCCAGGCATTGCTGAACACAACAGTGCTCTCTCTGCTCTGCGCATTCGTTCAGACATTTATCTGCTGCATCATCGGCTACGGCTTCGGTAAGTATCGCTTCAAGGGAGCAGGTCTCCTCTTTGGTTGCGTAATGCTCACCATGATCGTGCCTCACCGTATCCTCTCGCTTTCGCTCTTTACCGAGTTCAGATATTTTGATATCATCAAGATCTTTGGCGATTTCAAAAATCCGACCGGCATCATTCAGCTGATAACGGGCGACTCGATAAAACTCACGGGTACATATTGGCCGCTCGCGATCCTGTCAATGACCGGACTCGCATTCAAGAACGGTCTGTATATCTACATGCTCCGTCAGTTCTTCAGAGGCGTTCCCGATGAGCTTGAGGAATCCGCTTATATCGACGGCTCGGGAGTGTTCAGAACCTTCGTTCAGATCATTCTCCCTCTGTCCGTGCCTATGATGATCACAGTCTTCCTGTTTGCATTCAGCTGGCAGTGGACCGATAACTTCTACACGAGCCTCCTTATCCCGGGTACATCCGGAATCACGCTCATGCCCGATATTATCGAGATCCCGAAGACTCTCGATACTACCTACGCAGGTGGTTCGATGTTCTCAGCGGCGATCAGAAACACCGGCGGACTTCTTGTTATAGCTCCGCTGATCATCATTTACCTCTTCTGCCAGAGATACCTCATCCAAGGTATCGAGCGTTCGGGTATCACCGGTTAAACACTCATTCTTGCAAAAGAAACATCACCCCCAAACACCGACAGGTGCTTGGGGGTGATCTTATATTTATAGTTATTAATATTCAGATTGTTGGTTATTGTCTAATTTTTTGAGTATTTTGCCTATAAGCTTGACATATGTATCTTATAGAACTTACAATATGTAGAAAAACATGGTAAAATATAATCGAAAAACTGTAATGGGGGTGATTATATGAACCTTGGTTTAAGGATGAAGGAGCTCAGGGAAAAGCGGGGATTCTCGCAGAATAAGCTCGCCGAATGGGCAGGCGTTTCGCAAACACATCTGCGACGCGTCGAGCTTGGACTTGCGGACATAACAGTCGGGCATTTGTCACTGATCTGTGAGGCACTCGGCGTTTCTTTGCATGACTTTTTCGCTGACGAGAGTGAGAACAAGTCTCTGAACTCGGCAATCGATAACCTTACCGACGATCAGCGACGCGCACTTGCTCAATTTTTGCGCGAACTTCAAAAGTAATTACCGCAGTTGCAGACAACATGTTACATCAACAAAACCAAAATTCTGCCTCAGATGCAAAAGCATCTGAGACAGAATTTTTATTGAGGTAAGAGGGATGAAGTGATTTTATTTGAAAAAATAAATCGGCGGGAGCAAGCCCCCACCCTACGGGGATGGCGGAAAAATGATCGTACCGGCAACAGATTTATAATAAATCGAACCGCCCAAAGAGGTGATCATTTCTTCACCGATTTGTTCGTCTTCAACGGAAAAAGCTGTCTCAAGATCAACTCGAGACAGCTTTTGACCGTAATTTCTTATTTGTCATCAATTCTCGCGTAGAGGATGCCGATATCACCGAGTTCAAAGGAGGCAGGGAGAGTTGTCGGCTCATACGAAAGATTGCCCATCGGGAGCATATTTGCGAGGCGGCTTGCACCGTCGGGGATGATCGGCGCGAAAATGTTTGCCATGTTTGCCATCAGATAGAGACAGGTCGCGGTGACATCCCAGAATGCCGAAAGATCTTCTTCTTTTGCAAGCACCCAAGGCTTTGCCTCGTCGTAGTACTTGTTTGCGTAAGAGATCAAGCCGACCATATCCTCGGCAGCAGATCTAAGCTCGCCTGCCTCGATCTTGTCGCCGATCGTCTTGTAGCAGGACTCAACATATTCGCAAACCGCCGCATCGACCTTGCCTGCCTCGATCTTGCCGCCGAATTTCTTCTTGATAAACGACAGATTTCGGTTGACAAAGTTGCCAAGTCCTCCGACAAGGAACTTGTTGTAGGTGGCGATCATGTCAGAGATCGAGAAATTGACATCGCGTCTTTCGGGGTTGAACAGGATCGTGTAGAAACGCACGCAGTCGGACGGATAGCTTTCCGCAAGCTCGTGGACCGAGATCATGTTGCCCTTCGATTTGGACATCTTGTCGTCGTTGACATTGACATACTCGGATGAAACAATGTGCGTCGGCAGGCAGTAGCCCTTGTCCATTGCCATAAGCAGAGCAGGGAATATGACAGTATGGAAGGGAATGTTGTCCTTGCCGTGGATGTAATAGTTGTTGAGATTGCCGTCGTCCTTCATGTATTCGTCAAAGTCGATGCCTCTCTGCTCAGCGACCCATCTGCCCGTGGTCATATATCCAAGGACTGCCTCAAACCAAACATAGATGCGCTTTGAATCATAGCCCTCGACCGGAACTTCGACGCCCCAATCAAGATCGCGTGTTGCCGCTCTGTCGGGGAGTCCTTGGGTGAGGTATTTTCTGGTCTCATTGACCGCGTTCAGACGCCAATCCTTTGATTTGCTGTCGACAAAGTCCTCGATCGGCTTTTGGAATTTCGAGAGAGCGAACATCAGATGCTTGTTCGTTCTGCGCGAGGTCGGCATACCGCATGTGCGGCACTTTTTGTCGGTGAGAGCAGACGCATCAAATGACGCCATGCAAAATTCGCACTGATCACCGCGTGTGACCTTGCCGCAAACGGGGCATTTGCCCTCGATCTCGCGGTCGGAGACGAATTTGCCGCATTTTTCGCAATAGTCCTGCTCCTCGGTCGTCTCGTAAAGATAGCCGTTCTTTTCAATGAGCCTGAAAATATCGCGAACGCCGTTTTTGTGATAATCGGTGAAGGTAGCGGTGTATTTGTCGTATGAAAAATCGAGCGCGTCAAAATCTCTGACAAATTCGCCATGATAACGCTCGGCAATCGACGCCGGGGTCACACCCTCTCGCTTTGCACGCTCGGTGATCGGCGTTCCGTGCGAGTCTGTGCCCGAAACGTAGATGACATCGTATCCGCGAAGTCTGCCGTATCTTGCGATAACATCACCCGGAAGAAGGGCGGCAAGATGCCCGACGTGCAGACTGTTGTTTGCGTACGGCCACGCGCCGCCGATAAAATAACGCTTTTTCATTTATATGATCATTCCTTTCAGTTATTGCTTGCATCGTACCTACATAGTATACCACAGATCGGAAAATTTTTCAAGAGTTTGGCGAGTTTTTCTTGAAATAAGACTAAAAAAGTTTCATATTTCGGTTGACAAAGTCGAAGATCGGTGCTATAATTTATCAAAACATGTAATTTGGAGATCTGTATGGACAATAAACTTCTCGGTAAAAATATAGTTTGGCTCGGGTCATCGGTGACATACGGGCACGCAAACGGCGGCGTCTCGATGGTCGAATATCTCGCTGAGCAAACGGGTGCGATCTGCGCAAAGTACGCGCTCTCGGGCACGACGCTCGCGGCTGTCGATGATAACAGCTATGTTGCAAGGCTCGACAGGATCCCGAGCGATCAAAAGTGCGACCTTTTTATCTGTCAGCTTTCGACCAACGACGCGTCAATGGGCATTCGACTCGGGTCGTTCTCGGATGTCGATGACGAAAAAACTGTCGTCGGCGCGATCTGTCGTGTCATACGCACAGTGCGCGAGCGTTTCGATTGCCCGATCGCCTTTTATACAAATCCGCCCTATGACTCGCGTGCCTACGAGAAAATGGTCGATATCATGAGATCGATCGCCGCAGAGAAGGGCGTCCTGCTCCTTGATCTTTGGGATGCCCCTCCGTTTGATGCATCGGAGGCGAACATCTACATGGCAGACCCCATACACCCAAACGAACAGGGATATCGCCTTTTGACACCGATATTCGAGAAATTCGTGGCGGAAAATATTTAATATACGATAAAAAAGAGGCGCGACTTCGATTTGGGTCTCTTTTCTTTCGTTTCAGAGATAGAACTTTGAATAAAAGTTTATGCAATCAATTGCACAAACTTCCGAAAAATAAAAGTTTCTGCAATTCGTAGCAGAAACTTTTGAAAAATATTAATATCAGACCTCGATGTTTGCGGTGTGGGGGAGATGATCGGAGGCGATGGTCGGTGGCGTGTCGTGGGCGGTGATCTTTATGTCGGGGGTCGCGAAGATGTGGTCGATCTTTATCCTCGGCGCATCCGACGGGAAGGTCGGCGATTTTGTTTTTGTATCTGTCATTCGCGCGCGGATGGGGTCGAGTATCTCGCTGTCGGGGGTGAGATTCAGATCGCCGATCAGCAGGGCACGCTCGCAGGGCAGCTCTTTCAGCACCGTTTCGACCGCATTTTCCGCCTCGTCGGGGTTCAACCCGAAATGAATGACGCCGAGCGTCAGAGTGGCGACCGAGGGCAGGGCAATGTCCGCCTTCAAGAGCACGCGACTTTCGTAATAATCGCTGTATCGGCGCGGATCGGGGTCGGGCACAGGGATCGTTTGTGCCCGGCTTATCGGATATTTTGAGAGCAGAGCGTTGCCGTAGCCTCGTCCGTCCCTGAGCTCGATCGCTTTTGCAAAATAAAAGTATGGGTAGCCGACGGCGTCCGCGAGTATCTTTGCCTGCGAAATCTCGCCGCCGCCGTCGCCGTAGACCTCGTTAAGCCCGACGATGTCGGCATTCTCTTTGGCTATTGCCGACGCGATGAGATCATAGTCGATCACGCCGCGAAGGTGGGCGTTGCAGTGCTGAATATTGTAGGTCATTATCTTGATATTCATGGCAAATAGCTTATTTTACATAAATTCTCGCAACTCTTGACGATATGCCGCAAAGTATCTCGTACGAGATCGTGCCGCAGAGCTTTGCGAAATCATTCGCGTCAAAGCCCTCGCCAAGCAGTATTACCTCGTCTCCGTCCTGTGCGTCGATGTCGGTCACGTCGACCATGAACATGTCCATGCAAACTCTGCCGACAACGGGTGCCCATTTACCTGCGATCTTGACCCTTCCCTTGTTTGACAGCGCACGCGGATAGCCGTCCGCATAGCCGACGGGGATGGTCGCTATCCTTCTCGGGCCGCTTGCCACAAATGTCCTGCCGTAGCCGATGCTGTCGCCTGCCGCTATCTCTTTGATGTGCACGATATGGCTTTTCCATGTCAGTGCGGGCAGGAGCTTCGTGTCGGTCTTGACCTCGTCCGAGGGCAGGTAGCCGTAGAGCGCGATTCCGACACGCATCTCGGTCTTTGCCGTGTAGGGCATCTCGAGCACCGCCGCCGAATTTGCGCATGTGACATTCGTGAAATGCACGCCCGATGACGCACAGGTGTCTATGAATTTGTTAAATCGCTCAAATTGGAGATCCGCGAAGCTCTTGTCGGCACTGTCGGCAGTCGCAAAATGCATGAACAGACCGTAAAGCTCGAGCGAGTCGAGCCGTGCTATTCGGCAGACCGCGTCGCTTCCTTCGCTGTCCCAAGGAAATCCGATGCGCCCCATGCCGGTGTCGACCTTGACATTGATCTTCGCGCGCTTTCCCATCTGCTTGGCAACAGCCGCTATCTCCGCCGCGTCCTCCTCTTTGTAGATCGCCGGGATGATGTCGTTCTCGATAAGCGTTTTGTATGATGACGGGTGAGCGTAACCGAGTATGTATATCGGTGCCTCGAAACCGCAGGTCTTCAGCTCGATCGCCTCGTCGACCGTCGCGACGGCAAAAGCATCGACAAGATCGTGGATGATTCCCGAAACGCGCACCGCTCCGTGCCCGTATGCGTTGGCTTTGACAATTCCGACAGGCTTGACGCCGTCGGGGATGAGCCTCATGCAGGCAAGGAGATTTCTTCTTATGTTTGTCAGATTTATCTCCGCATATGTGCGGTAAAGTGTGTAGTCTTGCATTAATATTCTCCGTTGATCTATTGTTGATCTATTTAACAGACAGCAAACTGCCGATGAGCACGCCGTCCTTGATGGTCTCTGCTTTGACTGTGCCTATCCTGCCGCGCAGATCGATATCGGATATTACGCCGACCTCAATAAATGAGCGTGTGTGTCCCTTGACGATCTCGCCTTGGTGCTCCTCAAAGAGCACCTCGACAACGCTCCCGATGTTGCTTTCGATGACCTCGGCTCTCGATCGGTCGCGAATGATCTCAAGCTCGTGCAGACGTCGGCTTTTTTCGCCCTCGTCGATCTGACAGCCCATATCGTATGCCTCGGTGTTCTTTCGCCTCGAAAAGGGGAAAATATGGTTGTAGGTCAGTCTCAGATCAGCGATAAAGCTTTTGGTTTCTTCAAAATCCTCGTCGGTCTCGCCGGGGAAGCCGACGATCGTGTCTGCGGTAAATCCCGCACTCGAAAAAAAATCTCGTATTGCGGTGACGTTGCGCGCGACCATTTGCGTGTTGTATCTTCGGCGCATGGCGGCAAGCGTTTTGTCGCATCCGCTCTGCAAGGACAGATGAAAATGAGGACATAGCTTTGTAGATGCCGACAGCCGTTTGGTAAATGCCGGTGTCAGGAGAGATGGGTCGAGCGAGCCGAGCCGCACCCTGTCGAGCTTGTCGATCGATTCAAGCGAGAGCACAAGATCGCAAAGATCGCGTGTCGGCTTGCCGTGGGCGTCTTTTTCAAGATCTTTGCCCCACGCGGAGATCTCGATGCCGGTCAAAACGACCTCACGATAACCCGACTCGGTCAGGGCGGCGATCTCGTCGTACACATCGGCAAGCGGCTTCGATCTGACAGGACCGCGCGCGTTTTTTATCGCGCAGTAGGCGCAGACCGAGTCACATCCGTCCTCGATCTTGACATATGCGCGCGTTCTCTCGCTTTTTTGTATCCTCGACGGCTCAAATTTTGCACCCTCAAGCGGTTTGATGCACGCACCGCACAGCCTTTTTCCGCAGGCGGCATAGAGGAGAGCGGCGTTCACCGCCTCCATTTTGGCATAGTTGCCGCAAACATATGAAACGCCGTCGATCGCCAGCAGCTCGTCGGCACTGAGCTGTGCATAACAGCCTGTCACGATCACATACGCGGACGGATTTTCGGATATCGATCGCCTGACGATCTGTCTCGCCTTGCGCTCCGATTCGGCGGTCACCGCACAGCTGTTTATAATGTAAATGTCGGCTGTCTCGCCCTTGTCGGCAGATGTCAGCCCTGCCTCAATGAGTGCCTCCGACATGACCTCGCTCTCATATTGATTGACCTTACAGCCGAGCGTGTGAATGGTAAAAGTCATTTTTTCCTCTTTGTCTTGTTTGTATCGATATGCTATATTTTATCACAAAATACAGCTCTTGTCAATGATTTTGCGATATTCCGATGAGAATTATTGCCTTTTTTTGCAAATTACCTCTTTTGGCGGTCGGTTAATTTAATCGGGAGGAGCAAGCCCCTCCCCTACCGATGATCGTGCGCTCGGCAACCGATATATCATACTTGCTGATCTTCGCATACCGCAAAATCTGCCTCAAATGCCAAGTGACGGCATTTGAGGCAGATTTTTTTGTTTATTTGCTGTCCTTCTTCTTTTTCTTTGTGATGACGATCACAGCTGTCGCCGCGGCGGCTATGATCAGCGCGCCTGCGGTGAGTCCTATGATAAGCGGTGTGTTATCCTTCTTTGTATCATCACCGGAAAGCGGGATGTCCGTGGCAGTGTCGCTCGGAGGTTCGGGAAGCGGTTCGACTTCCTCAGGAAGAATGCCCAGCAGAGCCTTTGTGTAGGCGTTTGCTTGCGACTGGGTCAGATACTCGTTGTCGACACCCTTGAGCGCGGTCTGGTATTTTGCCGCATTGAGGTCGCCGCCGCGAGCCTCGTATTCCTTGACAGTCGCCGAAAGCTCTGTCTTGTCGCAATAGGGCAGACCGTATGCCGATATGTTGCCCAGCTGGAGCATGTAGCCGTCATTGTTCGATGTGTCGCGCAGACGCGTTCCGATGAAGCGTAAGAACCGTCCGACAACTGCCTTGCCGCCGGAAGGATCAAAGGGCAGCTCTATTCCGTCCTTATAATCCTTCGCGTTCTTTTCGGAGACGAACTCGCTCCATTCTCTGCCGTCTGTTGACAATTCAATGCGGAAATCCTTCGGGAATTTGCCGAGCGTCTTGACAACGACCTTGTCTACGGCGAACAGATCGCCAAGGTCGATTATAATGTACTCGGTCGCGTCGGGAGTATAGTGGAGCTTGACATTTGATGTCCAGCCCTGACCGTCAACGCCGTTGTTGATGAAGTCTGCCGCCCATCCCCATTCGCGGAACCCGACCTCGGGGGTGGTCGATGAGGGATAAACAGGCTTTCTGAATGCGAGATCCTGCCCCTTTTTGTAGGATACTACCTTGTTTGAGGCAAGCGGATCGTTGACCTCGGGTGCGGGAACGCTTCCATCGTCATTGTAGATCTCGATCTCGCAGAGCGACACATATTCGCCGCGGCATTTCGAAAGATCGAGTCTTATGTAACGCGCCTTCTCGGTCTTCGGCAGGACGATGGACAGTGCCTCGCGACGTTCGCCGATGTCTTGGAGCGATGTGACCTCGGTGTAATTTTTGCCGTCCGTCGATACCGAAACGCTCACCGCCTCGGGGAAAAATTCGCCGTAGCCGAAAAGCGTGCCCTCGGGATAGAGATCGATCCGATTGAATGACAGCTCGTTTTTAAGATCGATGTTCAGCGATATGTCCTCGGAGGAGGTCGAACGCCAGCCCATGACTCCGTCCTCGGCAAAGCGTTTGCCGTCGCTCAAAAATGACAGATAATATCCGCCCTTTCCGATCGACTGCACGGCGGTGATGAGAGCACCGTCGGCAAGATTGGTCTTGGCGTCCGGTTGCTCGCTCGATCTCTTGTCGAAATCAAGACCCTCGGGCAGGGCAAAGAACGCGGCATCACCTGCGGCAAGATCAAGATGAAGTGCTCCGCCCTCAAGCTCAACGGGTACAAGACTGCCGTCGGTGCGGCTTACGCTTGAGAGGGAAGTGATCGAGCTGTCAAATGTCAGATCGACCTCGGATGCGTTTGTGTAATCGTTGTTTACGACCATCAGATAGTTGCGCCCGGTCTCCTTGTGCTTTAAGAAGGAGACGGTGTAGGACTGATCATTTTTCTGCGGCTGTACGAAGAAATCATCGGGGATCGAGGGCTGTCCGTATGTGTCTTTGCCGTTCAGATATATCTCGAGCGCGTCGCACTTTACAAGCGTCGAGCCGATCGCAAGGATCTCGTGGTTTATCTCTTTTATGTATTCGTAATGCTCGTTCGGAACGCCCGTGGGACTGATTATACCGTCCTCGAAGGGCTCGTTGCGGTTGACGGGCGTGAACCATGTAAAGAATGAGAGCTGTTTGAAGCCGAACGCAAGCGATGAGTACATCTCGTAGCGAAGCTCGGATGCGGTCGGGCGTCTGAAAAGCACCGACTGCTTGACTGTCTGAATGTAGGTTCCCGTGCGTACATCGTTTTCAAGTCCGACATCGTGTACCGCGCGGATGTTCGAGTAGAATCCGTTTCTGTCCATCGTGCCCGGCTGAAGCCCGAACGGGTAGCGGTCATAGATCAGATAGTCTACCGGATATCCGTTTGCGGCGCACAGACGGCACCAGTCGTTCATTTGTCCCTTGTACAGCTCATCCGAGATGTAGGCGGCACTTGTGAAAAAGTTCAGGTGCATGTATCCGTCGGGGAAAGCCTTTTTCAGATTAGTATATATGTCAAGGTATTCGTTCGGATTGTACGGCTCGTCTTCGATGAAAAATCCGCCGAGCGCACTGTAGTCAAAGTATTTCTCGACCTGCGATGCGACATATTCCTCCGATTTTCCGCTCAGCTCAGAGCCGAGACTGCTGTCGTTTGCGATCAGCTTGATGCCGTATTTTTCGCAAAGGGCGAGCATCTTTTTTTGATTTTCGACCGTGGCAAGCGTTTCCTCGCCCGAGCCCATTACCCAGTTGATGCCCGCGTCCGCCATCAGACGGTATTGCTCGTCGTTAATGTAGTCGGGTGTGGGCGGCCAGAAGGCGGAAAGCATGATGTTTTCGTCTAAATTGACGGTGGGAGGTTCGGTGTTGTCGGCAAATATGCTCGAAACATCCCCGATCGCCGCCGTCGTCCCAAGAGTCAGCACCGCCGCAAGCGTTGCAGACAGGATCTGTTTGATGCGTGAAGTTGACATGATATGTTCCTCTTTTCTTTGTTGTTCGCACGTGGCTTTGTTATTTGAAGTATACCATAAAATCGCCCGTTTGTCAAGTATCCCCCACACATTTTCGGCAAAATGTGTGGGGGAATGGGCGGTTACGGTTTTATTAAATCGCTGTTTGACTGTACGAACGCGAAAATCTCGGGCGGCTTTGTTGTCCAAAGTCGCGCAACATTAATTTGATGTTCCGACAAAACATGCCTTGCGTTGGCTATCCTGCAAAAATCTGATTTGAAATTTGACAAGCTTTTGCTCTGTGTTATTTCGGTGACTCGCGTTACATTCGTGCACCTCACAAGCTCGTCCTCAAGATTTTTTACCTGCGGAAGAAACACAAGCTTTGACCTTTCGCAAAATCTTTCGATATACCGGATATTCTTCCTCAGCTTTTCGGTGATCTCGACATCGGTATCAAAAACAAAGACCACGGTCGTCCCGAGCTTGACAGAGAGCAGTACCGATTTTGGAATAAGCTTTGAAATCACATTGAAGACCTTTGTTTTTCCCGGCAATATCAGTGCGGGAGACTCTTTCAATGCTTTGATGAGGGTCTCCTCGCATTCACCCTCGCAAAAATAAATACATGACCTACTCATTATCCCACCCCACCTCGAGAGTGTCGAGTAAAGAATCATTTGGAATCGACATGAACACATCATTTTCGAAAGCGCATCGAACCGAATCGGTGTTTCTTTTGAGCACATCCGACGCATATGTCACAAATATCTCCGCACCGTCGCCCGACGCCCTTCTGCAAAGAAAGGCAAACGAGTGTTTTGGCAGGTTCAGATCGAGCATGTCGGTGTTGTGAGTCGTAAAGATCAGCTGCTCGTCTTCCTTTAAGTGATCAATCATGATGCCGAATACGCGCTTTTCGATATCTGTCTGGATATAGGAAAAATGCTCGTCGCAGTAGTAAAAGCCGCTGGATGTTGACATTATTGAGGCGAGAAATATCGATATGTCGACCCCTTCGGCAGTTCCGCTTGAGAGGATATCGCGGCAGAGGAGCTTGCCGTCCTGAACAATGATCTCGGCATTGCCCCGTCTGATGATATATGAGTCGCGCAGATCTTTTGATATCGATATGTCGGTAAGTGTCGGGTCAAGCGTTCCGATGACCGCTCTGAAGACCTTGAGAAGGACATTTCTGTCCGCTTCCGACAACCTTAGCGTCGATTCGATCTCGGGATATGCAAATCTGTATTTCAACTCGCCAAATGTCGCTTTAAGTGTACGAACATCGTTGTCAAGCCGCGTTGCGGTCGGCAGCTTCAGAACGCATTTTTCGTAAGAATCCCTCTTGCCGATCTCGATCGATGAATGCATAACATTGAGTGCCGCATTTTCGCCTCCGACGGTACCGAAAACCCTGTGCAATATGTGGTTACCGTTGACAAAATCGATCGAAAAATGTCCGATCGCACCCGGCATTGTGATGTCGGTAAGAAGTGAGCTGTTTCCGCTTTCCAAATATTTGAAAATTCTTGACAACGCTTTCCCAAGGCTCGTTTTTCCGGTAGCGTTCGCGCCTGTCAGCAGAACGACCTTTTTGTATCGAAAATTCGGTCTGCCCGATAAGTGCTCGTTTTCTATGATAGACCCTACCGCTTTTTTGGGATAAGAGAAATTGATCTCGAAATTTGAAAACCCGAGAATGTTTTTTAGCTTTAAGTCCAAAACGATCATGACATTCGCCTCCCTGCTAATATTACTTCGTGTTATACGAACTAATTATACCACGAAATCACTCGTTTGTCAAGTATCCCCCACACATTTTCGGCAAAATGTGTGGGGGTATTCTTGAGGTAAGAGGTAAAGGGGAAGAGGTAAGAAGTTCGGAACATTTTCGCCCAAACAGGCGAAAATGGAATTTATTTGCATCTTGAGAACATTTTGTTGATATAGTGAAGGTGCGCTCTGTCGATAGCGGCGAGTTGTTCTTCGGTTACGCGGAACGCCCAGTTGTCGGTGCTCGTGCCCGGCTTGTTCATGCGCGTGTCCGAGCCGTAGCCTAAAATGTCCTGTATCGGGAATATTACTCGATCGGCAGGCGAGCGGAGCAGGGTCTTCATGATCTCGGGGCAGGCGGACTGCCAACGATCGGCGGGATAGCCTATATAGTCGCAGATCTGCGATTTTTCGCCATCCGATGCCTCCCAGAGATAACCGAGCAGGGTATTGTTGTCATGCGTGCCCGAATACGCAACGCAGTTTTCGGGATATAGATGCGGCTTGTGGACAGAATCGTCCGAAACAAAGGCAAATTGGAAGACTCGCATCCCCGGAAGCCCCGATCGCTGAAGAAGCGAGACCACCTTTTCGTCAATGTCGCCAAGATCTTCGGCGATGATGAGCCGATCTCCGGCAGCCTTTTTCAGCAGTCTGACAAATGGCAGTCCCGGACCCTTTTGCCAATGTCCGTTCTTTGGCAGCATGCTGTCGGCGGGCACGGCGAAAAATTCGGAAAATGCTCTGAAATGGTCGATACGCACCCCGTCAAAGAGGGTCAGTTGCCATGACATGCGATCGAGCCACCATCTGTAGCCGTCCGCCTTCATTGCCGCAAAATCGTAGAGCGGATTGCCCCAGAGCTGACCGTCGGGCGAAAAATAGTCGGGCGGCACACCCGCGACTGCCGTCGGGCGGAAATTTTCGTCGAGCAGGAACAGGTCGGGATTTGCGTAAACATCCGAGCTGTCAAGATCGGGATAGATCGGCAGATCGCCGATTATCGACACACCGCGAGAGGCGGCGTATGATTTTATCATCATCCACTGCGTGTAAAATTTGTATTGGATGAATTTGTGCATGAACAGGCAGTCGGGGTCGATCTCAATGCTCTCGTCAAAATTTTGCCATACGGCATTGCCGTTTGCCGACTTTTTTGCCATAAACATGCAAAAATCGGCAAGATGCTTGTGTCTCTCGATAAATTCCTCGATCTTGATACGCTCATCGCCCGACACGCGCTTTGACGCGGCAAAAAGAAGCGGAATACGCTCTTTTTGAAGCCTTTGAAACTCGCAGTTGTACGGGTTTTTCTCGACGGCGGACGCAAGCTCCGCATCGGTGATCAGTCCCTCGTGCCTGAGTGTGGGAAGATCGATAAAATACGGATTGCCCGCAAAAGCCGAGATCGCCTTGTAGGGCGAGCCGTACTCGTCGGGCCATCCGAACGGCAGTGTCTGCCAGATCGAAAATCCGCTCTCCGAGAGCAGATCGATGAATTTGTATGCCGGGATGCCGAACGATCCGCACCCGTATCCGCCGGGAAGGGATGATATGTGCATGAGTACTCCCGAGCTTTTCATGCTGTGCCTCCTTTTTTAATACGATCACAGGGCGTCTCTTTCGAAACGCCCTGATCTTTGTTTCTTATCGATGATTATAGCCCTTTTGTGGGGATATAATTCTCAGATCTTCATTTTTCCGGATGCGTCAAGCAGTTTTATGAACAGACCGCCTTGAACCGATCTGTGTCTGAAACCGACCTGCTGTGCGGTGACCGTCTCGTACCAGTCGGTCAACGGGCAACGCGAATAGCTGTAGTTGTACGCCGTCCACAGCGGCTCGACCATCTCTTCGAAGGTCTCTTTGTCCTCGGCGAGGGTGGCAGTCCATACAAGCCAGTCGGACTTTGTGTAATCTCTGCGGTTGTCAAGTGGCAGACCGTAGGGACGGGTCTTTGCTTTGTAGGACGCAAGCTCGGATGCGATTGCATCCTTGTTCATGATGTTGGTGCCGAACAGCTTATCCCAAACGATGTTGTATTTCATCGAGAATGAGCCGGGACGGTCGTAAGCAAGTTTGAACGAGCCGTCGCCGTTTGCGGCGCGGACGACCCAATCGTCGGCAAGCTCTTTGGCAAGCGCGAGCTTTTCATCCGATTTTGCACTGTCTCCCATCATCTTGTAGATGAGTCCGAGACCGATGATGCCCGATATAGCCTTGAGCGAGAGGTTGGTGTTGTGTGCGAGATGTCCTGCGAAGTCGTCGGTGCAGAGCTGATTTGCAGGATCTGCGCCGTACTTTACAAGATAGCCTGCCCAAGTCTCGAGAAGATCGATGTTTTCTTTTGCATAGCTGACATCGCCCGATGCGACCGATGCCGCGGCTGCCATTACGATCATGTTGCCGCATTCCTCGACCGGCATCTGGAGGTCATATCTGTTGCCGCCGTATACCTGTCCGTTTACGAAGGGATACTGACCTGCGTCGTGGGGAGCAAAGTCGAATTTCAGCTTGTTTGCCCACTCGTCCGAGCGTGAATATTTCATTATCGGACGCATCATGCCGACCACCAGCTCGGGATTGTAGAGCAGGAACATGGGAATGGAGGGGTAGGAAACGTCGACTGTTGCCGCACAGCCGTTCGAATGGCATTCCTTGGAGATGTAAAGGATGTTGCCTTCCTTGTCAAGCACCAGCTTGTGAGCAGCGCAGACCTGACGGTATGCAAGTTCGAGGATCTCTGCATAATGCGCACCGCCTGCCGCCTCGGCATCGGCGTAAAGCTTTGCCGAGAATGCGTCCGCACGCTCCTTGACGTCCGCGTAATCGCCGAACGCCTTGACGATCTCGTCGGTGATAAGCTCGCCGTTTTTGTTCCACCAGCTCTTTAAGTGATCGCCGAAATAGACCATCGACTCGATATCGTCGTATGCGAAGGTGAAGAGCGCACCGCACTTCGGGCATCCGATCTCTTTTTCGGCTGTAGCGAATGTCATGAAGATCGAGTCGCCGTGATGCTCATGCTCGCGGAACGCCATGGGGATCTTTTCGATGCCTGCCTTGCCGTCCTTTACCGAAATGTAGAAATAGCCCCAGTCGATGCGGATGTCATCACCACTGCAATGAAGGACATTTTGAACCTTGTTGCCGATCTTTGCGGACGAAATGCCGTCCTGCTCGATGATCTCGCCGTCTACTTGACCGTGTCCTCTGAAGTTCAGGCAGATCTCCTCGGAAACGGCGATCTTGACGCTGACCTTGTGATCGGCACCGTCGACCGATTTGTAGCCGATCTTCAAATAGCTGATCGGACGGGTGAAATAGTAGTAATCGTCGGGGAGCAGGGGAGTGGTGAAGGTCGCGGTCATTTCGATGCCGCCTCCTGCAAAGACATACTCGGTCGACAAAGCGTTAACCTTGAGCGAGATCTGCTCCATAACAGGGAGATCACTGCTGTGTCTGCCCATGAAAACATGCTCTTTGCCGTCTATGGTTACTGTTCCGAGGATGGTGTTGGGCTTTCCTGTCCAATGCTCGGTCGTTTTGTCTGTAAGTTTGTCAGCAGGTGACCATACTGAAAAATAGGGGTCTACCGTAATGAGCGGTACTGACGGGGGTCTGAGTCTCATAATAATAAATTCCTTTCTCGTGTTGGAGATTCTACAGTCATTTTACCATAAATGACATGATATGTCAAGAAGTTTTCGTAATATTTTATAAAAAATTGAGATTTTCATCCTTGTCGCTCTTGACAAAGAGTGAAATATATTGTAGAATAATGTCGAACAACGATCTCTTGAGGGGAGGGTGCGAAAATGGCGGACGGGCTTGGAAAGAGGATGCGAGTGCTTTATGTTCTGAAACTGCTCTCCGAGGGCTCTGACGAGCGGTCGGGGCTTACCGAAAGGGAGATCTCGGCAAAGCTGTCCGAGCTTGGATTCGGCGATGACAGACGACAGTTTTACGACGATATTGACGCGCTCGAAAATTTCGGATATGAGATCGGCAGGCGAGGCAGACCTGTCGAATACTATATCGCAAAGCGCGATTTTACACTGCCCGAGCTTAAGCTGCTCGTTGATGCCGTGCAGTCGTCGAGGTTTATAACCGCCGAAAAATCGGACGAGCTTATCGACAAGCTTGAAGGGCTCTGCTCCGAGAGGGAGGCGCGCGAGCTGTCCAGATCGGTCCATGTGCAAAATCGGATAAAGGCGATGAACGAGTCGATATATCTAAACGTCGATGCCATTCAGTCGGGAATATCGAGCGGCAGGCAGATCACATTTCATTATTTCAAATGGAACGCCGAAAAAAAGAAAGAGCTTCGTCGAGGCGGCAAGCTCTACAGGGTCAGCCCGTTTGCGCTGACTTGGACGGACGACAATTATTATATGATCGCCTACGATGACGAGGTCGGGCAGATCAGACATTACAGGGTCGATCGAATGCTCGACATATCGCAGACCGACACGCCGCGGCTCGGTCGCGAGGCGTTTGACGAGACCGACATGGGCAGATACGCAAACAGCCGATTCGGCATGTTCGGCGGCGAGGAGACGGCGATCAGACTTGAGTGCGACAACTCGATCGCGGGGGTAATAATCGACAGATTCGGGCTTGAGCCCTCCTTCTTCAAGGCGACCGATCACAGCTTTTACGTTACCGTGCGTGCGGTCGTTTCCGAACAGTTTTTCGGATGGGTGCTCGGACTCGGCGAACTCGTAAAAATTTGCTCCCCCGAGTCGGTCGCAAAGAGATTTCGCGATCATCTTGACAGAATATCAAAAAATTACGACTGAGTCTTTTTTGGAAAGACTCAGTCGTTTCTGAATTCGGCATATGGGTCGCCGGCATCGGCATTTTGCAGTTCTTCCTCGGTGGGCAGTACAGTGAGTGCATGAGAAGATCGTGAGCCGACCATGGCAAAGCAGACAAGCACGACATGGTAGATCATGCAGACGATCGGCGTGAAAAGCTCAAAAAGACTTGCAAGTCCCAGTGCGGGGATGAAGACTATGCCAAACACGCCGTCGATGACGGCAAGTGCGATGAGAAGGTGAAAGATCGTCTCCCGCCCCTTGCAAAGGAAGATGAGCACCGAAAAGATCGCAAGCGAGATGACCGCTATAGCAAAGAACATGATCGCACCGCTCTTTTTCAGGGCGAGCGCATCCGCCCCGATCGAGAAGGGAATGCAGACCGATGAAAGATAAAACGGAAGCTCTATGGGCGACCCGAGTGCTTGAAGGATGCAGTTGATCAGCGAGAGCGCGGGCGCGGATGCCATCATGGCGATCGAGATGAGCACCCTCTTTGAGAGCAGCTCACGCCGCTCGATTATTCTCTTGTCTACGATATGACATCACTCCCTTGCGGTTTTTTGATCTTTTTTGAAGAAAAGCCAGAGGAAAACGACGAGAAGCAGGGGCGCGACATAGCTGAAAACGGTAAATATCGCATTAAAGGTCGTCGACTCATCAAGGGTCGAGCCTTCAAGTGAGGCGAAAAATCCGGGCAAGCTTGACAGATTGAACCCGAAGTGGCAGATGATCGATGCGTATATCGAGCGGCTGTGCGCGAATATCTCGCCAAGCAGTATCCCGAGTGCCGCGGCGTAGACCGCTTGCACGACATTTCCGTGGATTATGCCGAATATCAGACCGACGGCAACTATCGCGGCGGTCGTGGGCATGGCGCGCGAGAATCTCGTTTGCATGAATCCGCGGAAAACAAGCTCCTCGACGATCGGCGCGAGTATGACGCCACCGATGATGTAGGGAATGATACCGCCCATGGTGTAGACCTCGGTCGCGCTGTTATACTGCTCGAAAACCTTCGGGAAGAGCATCTGCGCGTATGCCATGATGATATTCAGCGCGTAATTTCCGGTCAATCCGATGAGAAGTGCCAGCAGTGCGGATTTTGGCTTGATCCTTGTAAAGAGCGCGCGATTTTCCTCTTTTGCGGGCGATTTCTTGGTCAAAAGGATGAAAAGTGCCAATATCCCCAAGAATATCAGATCAAACACGATCGTGAGAAGCATGGCATCTTTGTTGACGCGCTCGATAAGTGCGTTCATCATTACATCGGGGTCGAGATCGCCGCCGTCTGCGATATAATTTGCAAGAATAACGATCTCGGCGACTATCGAAACGACGATCTGAACGCCGAAATAGAGTGCGAAATAGAACAGCCCCCTTGCCACCGACAGAACCCTGCTCTCACCGCGCGGGGATATTTCTTTGTTAAAGTCATTAAGATCATTCATAATTTTTCCTTCTTTTTCTGCTCGGGTAAGCGATGATTAAATCGTATTTTGGCAAATTGTCTCTTTGATGGTTTGATTTTTAATAAGTCTGTTGCCGATACAATCATTTTTCAGCTATCCCCGTAGGGCGGGGGCTTGCTCCCGCCGTTTATCGGTTATATTTGAATATATTTTAGGCGATCAAATGATATTTTAATCTATATCAAAGAGTGGCGAGATCACCGCGAACTTTTTTCGCGGTGCTCCCGCCCTACGGGAGGAATGTTTGTTTTGGCGGTCGAATTAATCATCGTTTTCGCGACGTGCCTTTTCTGACATTTACGACATGTATGAGAGCCGCGACAAATCCGAGGAGGGCATCGAGGGCGACGGCTGATTTGACGGGTGACTTCGTGAACAATATAGCGGCAGGGTCAATGCTGTCAGCAAGCACGAGGCAGACGACCGAGAGCGCGGAAAGTGCGGACAGTGTGCAAACGACACAAACGATCGGGTGACGATCTTTCGTATAAGCAAGCTCGACGATGCTGATGATGATCACGACCCACGAAAAGACGAGCATGAGCTCCCTTGACATGGGGTGGTCGATAAATGCCATGGCAGGGTTGATGCGGTCAACGACGCAGAAGGTCATCAAAGTAAGCGATGTGGCAATCGAGAGATGTGAAAGTGCGTATAAGAGTGCGCGCAATATTTTTATAACCATATCAGTTTTGCTTGTTCCCCTTTATTTCGCCGATGCAGATAATGTCGCTGATGTGCCGCACGCTGCCGTTTGCGTTCGATACCTGAACGAGTCTGTCGCCTCTGTACCAACCGTAGGTCGACGCACCGCCGTCAAGATTGTAGGCAACCTTGCATCCGGCATCTTCCATGATCTTTGCCAGCTCGTCGAGATTTATCCCGACGCCGTTTTTTTCTCTTTGATCTTTGTCGCGAAATCCGCTGACGACGCAGAAGACATAGTGCCCGGGCTCGACACAGCCGATCGCCGCGCGCGGATTCCATTTCCAAATGCTCGAGTTGATATTCTTCTTGGCGTTTCCGTCATCGTCCATCAGCTCGGGGCCGAAGCTCCATATCTGATACGGACCTTTTGCGGATATTTTGTCCCAGTTGTACTCGCCGGGGGAGATCGTCTCCATCGAGCCGTCCCAATAGAGCACGCATATGTCGCTCTTTATATAGCTGAGCTTGCGCAGGATGGTGCCGTTGCGGACGATGACGGGCTTTGATTCGTTAAAGCCGAGATAGAGGTCTCCGCTGATGGCGGCGATCGTATCGACAAATTTCGAGCCTGCCTCATCTATCTTGACAAGCTCCTCAAGCGGAACATAGTTTGCGGTCGAATAGGCGGTGTAGAGATTTTCGATGTTGCGAACATATACATCCATCAGATAATAGACAACATGTTCGTCCGAATAACTGCCGTTTTTGTAGTATTGTTGGGTGTATGTGCCGTCAAATGAGGTGAGCGTCATATAAACGTCGTGGCTCTTGTAGCTGTCCTCCGTGACGGTCACGCTGTTATCCGCCGAAAAAAGCGAGCCGAATTTGTATCCGAAATCGCCCGAAAAATCGTACTGCGGCTCGGGCGGTGTCGTGATCGGCGAGGTCGTCGTGCCCTGCGATGATGAGCCGCTTGTTATCGGGTCCTTCGATGTTGTCGGGATGCTCGTCGACGGAGTCTGCGAGGTCGAAAGCGGGCGGGATGGCTTGGTAAAATCCTGAATTACCCCCGTGCCCGTGGTCGGGGTGTCGGCAGGCGTGCCCCAGAAATTTTTGACATGATGAAAATAGCAAAAGGAGAGCATGATTGCCGCGGTCAGCAAAAGATCGATCATAACGATCACCGCGATCGGAAGGGGTCTTCTTGTCTTTTTTTGCACGTTCGGTGCTCCTTTTTGATTTGAGAACTTTGTTTTTGTTTTTCTCAGTCTTGCGCCCGAGGCTTATTTTGTCTGAAAACAAGCAATTTTTGGAAAAAGTAGGTGATTATGAACATCAGCGTTTCGGCAAGCGGACTTGCGATCTCGGTCGGTATGTGAACAACACGAACGAGCAGTTCGAACAGTCCGAGATTTTTGATCAAAAATACGGGGATAGCCACGCCGTAATACTTGAAATAAGCCGGGGCGAGTTGTCCTTTGTCGCGGAATACGAATACTCGATTTATGAAAAAATTCGCGTTTGAGGATACTATCCATCCGATAGTCAACGAAATTTCAAGGTAGGGTGTCGTTTCGCCAAACTTGTATTTGAAAAAAAGCAGAATGGCAAAGTTTATAGCGAATGCAAGCAGTGACGAAAGTCCATAGCGAATAAACTTAACTGACAGCAATTTTTTTATCATCTTTATCATGATGCAAATTTTTGACTTCCTTTCGTTTTACTCCTTTCGTGAGCGAGAACTTCCCAAAAGTATGTTCCCATTCTACACCCCCTTTGTGAACATACTGTGAATTTTTGAGGGTTTTTACACAACTTTTACATAGATGAACGAAAATTCAGCAAAAAACTCAAAAAAAGATTGACAAAAGAGCAAATTTGAGGTATAATAGATACGGAACCGAGCCGTGCCGTCGCGCGGTATGTTGCCGTAAGGTATTACCGTGAGGAAAGTCCGGGCTTCGAAGGGTCGGGATAACGGATAACGTCCGCCGGGAGTGATCCCCGGGAAAGTGCAACAGAAAACAACCGCCGCAGAAATGCGGTAAGGATGAAAAGGCGAGGTAAGAGCTCACCGGCGATGCAGTAATGTATCGCAAGTGTAAACCCTATCCGAAGCAACGCCCCGAGATCGACGATCTTTGATCGTCGCCGTTTGACCCGATGGGATTCTCGGGGGGGCATGGAATCTTGCGGCAACGTAAGATCAAGATAGATGACGGTGCACGACAGAACCCGGCTTACAGGCTCGGTTTCACCAAAAACAAGACAAATACAAAACAAATTAAATGTACGGAGTAATTTTCGGTGCTTGACAAAAACACGCTCGCCCTGGTGCTCGCACCTATGGCGGGGATAACCGACAGACCGTTTCGGACATTGGCTCACCGATACGGAGCGACGCTCTCGGTCTCCGAGATGATCTCGGCAAAGGCGATTCATTACGGCGACAAAAAGACGGCGACTCTTGCGTCCCTCGGCGGCGAGGGTGCGGTCGCCGTTCAAATATTCGGCTCTGAGCCGTCCATCATGGCAGAGGCGGCATACAGATTGGCGACAGGCGATTATGTCGGTGTCGCAGAGGGTGCAAAAAAACCTTGCATGATCGATATCAACATGGGCTGTCCGATGAGAAAGATCGTCTCAAACGGCGACGGTTCGGCACTGATGAAGGATCCGAAAAAGATTTTTGAGATAGTCTCCGCCGTGACAAAAAGCTGTCCGCTCCCCGTTTCGGTAAAGATGCGGGTCGGGTGGGACGACGAACACAAAAACGCTCCCGAATGCGCTGTGGCGGCATGCGAGGGCGGTGCGGCGATGATAGTCGTACACGGACGCACGAGAGAGCAGCTATACGCACCGCCGATCGATTATGAGACGATCGCGGCTGTCAAGGCGGCGGTCAGCGTCCCCGTGATCGGCAACGGAGGCATATGCGACGGCGAAAGTGCAAGGCGAATGCTCGAGACAGGCGTTGACGGACTGATGATCGGGCAGGGTGCGATCGGCAGACCGTGGATATTTAAGCAGCTTTCGGGTGGCGATCTTTCCGAGCCGACCGATGCGCAAAAGATCGAGGTCGCAAAAGAGCATATCAGACTGCTTGCCGCCGAAAAGGGTGAGTGGGCGGCAGTCCGCGAGGGCAGGCGGCATCTCATGTACTATGTCAAGGGGATGCGCGGTGCGGCTGAGTTTCGAATGAAAATATGCTCAACCGAGACGGTTTGCGGCATTTACGACGAGCTTGACCGACTTTTGGAGGGAACTTCGGATGATCGAATATAACGGTAAAAAATATCAAAAACTCGGACTTCACATACACACCGCTCGCTCGGACGGGTTAAAATCGCCCGCCGAGGTGCTCCGCCTTTTCAAGGATGCGGACTATGACGCCGTCGCGCTGACCGACCATTGGGTCTTTGGCGAGCCGGGCGATTTTGAGGGGATGACCCTGCTGTCGGGATGCGAATACAATGTCGGCGGCTCGTGCGCAGAGAACGGCGTGTTTCATATAGTCGGGATAGGCATGGAGCGCGATCCGGCATCGATCCACCCCGAGATAGCCGATGCGAAAAATTATAAAGATTCGATCGATCGGGCGAATGCGATCATATCTGCCATAACCGAGGCAGGCGGCATCGCAGAGCTTGCGCATCCCGCATGGTCGCTGAACACTCCGTCGCAGCTGTCAAGTCTTCATGGACTTTTTGCAACCGAGATCTACAACACCGTTTCGGATCACGGCGAGTCGAACCGCCCTTACTCGGGTGCGGTCATCGATATGCTTGCGACAGAGGGCAGACTTTTCGATCTGCTGGCGGTCGATGACTGCCATTATTACACGGGCGATCACTGTGTCGCATCCACCATGGCGGCGGTCGATGGAGCCGACAGGAACTCGATCATTTCGGCTCTGCGAAAGGGAGACTATTTTGCGACGACCGGACCATATCTTTCGGTCGAAAAGAGTGTCGACGGGGCTGTTCTCGTGCACTGCTCGCCCGTCTGCCGTATCGTTTTCATGAGCAATATGGTTTGGGCGTCGGGCAGGCAGATATTCGGAGATAATCTGACCGAGGCGATCTATCATCCGCATAAAGGTGAGAGCTTTGTGCGTGTCGAGATCACCGATGCATGCGGCAGAATGGCGTGGAGCAATCCGATAAAGCTTTGACAAAATTTGCACAGCCAGTGTGCAAACTCGCACAGTTTGTGTGCAAACTCGCACAGCCAGTGTGCAAACTCGCACATTTGGTGTGCAAACTCGCACAGTCTGTGTGCAAACTCGTATGGTTGGTGTGCGAACTCGCACAGTCTGTGTGCAAACTCGCAGAGACTGTGTTGTTTCTAAGTAATGCAAAGGGAGAACATTATGCAGAGCGAAAATCTCAAAAAGCTTGTTTGTGAAATTCAGAAAAGAAAATCAGAGACTCAAACACTAGAGCTGAAAAGCGCGGAGCACGGATGTCCGACCAGACTTTTTGACACGCTCTCGTCTTTTTCAAATCAAGACGAGGGAGGAATGCTGATCTTTGGTATTGACGAAAATGATGGCTATAAAGTAAAAGGCGTTTACGATGCACAAGATCTTCAGAAGAAGGTCACGGAGCAGTGCAAGCAAATGGAACCTTCTGTTCGCGCGTTGTTTACCGTATGCGATATAGACGGCAAGACTGTGGTATCTGCCGAAATCCCCGGATTAGATATATCCGAGAGACCTGTTTTCTACAAAGGTGTCGGGCGTGTTAAAGGCTCGTATATTCGTGTAGGCGAATCGGATGAACTGATGAGCGAATACGAGATATACAGCTATGAGGCGTTCAGAAAAAGAATACGAGACGACATACGCGTTGTCGATGGGTCGAGCATGCGACTTATCGATGAAAAGAGACTTTCCGATTATTTGGATGCCGTGAAAAGTGAAAGGCAGAATTTGGCGGATAATGTTTCGAGGGAAGAAACGCTTGAGCTTATGGGCGTTACGCACGATGGCGCATTGACGCTTGCGGGAGTCATGACATTTTCAAAATATCCGCAGACCTATTTCCCACAGCTTTGCATAACCGCTGTGTCGCTTCCGGGAAACGAGATGGGTAGTGTCGGAACAGACGGTGAGCGTTTCATTGACAATAAAAGGATAACCGGAGCAATTCCCGATATGCTCGATGAGGCAGTGGACTTTGTTCGCAAAAACAGCCGCACGAAAACCATTATAGATGAAAACGGGAAGCGTGCGGACAAAGACGAGTATCCGATAAAGGCGGTTCGTGAGGCTGTACTCAATGCTTTGGTGCATCGCGATTACAGCATCCACACGGAAAATATTCCGATCAGGATCGAGATGTACCGCGATCGTATGGAGATCACGAACAGCGGAGGTCTATACGGAAAAATGACCATTGATGCACTGGGCAAGGTGCGTCCCGAAACAAGAAATGCGGTTCTTGCCAACATGCTCGAACTTTTGAAGGTTACCGAAAACAGGTACTCGGGCATTCCGACCATGCGCACGGAGTTTTTAAATGCAGGTCTTCCTGCTCCGATCTTTTTGGTAAATCACGGAGAATTTAAGGTCATCATGAAAAACGGATATCACGGCGAGCCAAAATCACTTGCCGATTCGGTCGTTGAATTTTGCTCTGTGCCGCGCACAAGGGCTGAGCTGATATCCTTTGTCGGAAAATCCAGAAACTATGTCATGGGCGATCTTGTCGCACCGCTTGTTGCAAGCGGACGCCTGAGACTGACCCTTCCCGATAAGCCGAGAAGCTCAAATCAAAAATATGTGAAAGCATGAAGCTTTCTATCAAACAAAGATCCGACAGGAATTACTTCTTGCCGGATCTTTCCATTTTATCTTATTAACTTTCCTTGATCATTCGCTTCTGAGTGCGATGACGGGGTCTTTGCGGGCGGCGATCTTGGCGGGGATCAGTCCTGCGATAAGGGTGAGTGCGACACTGATCACTACCAGGATTATCGCTCCGACAAGCGGGAGGGATGCGATGTTGTTGACACCCGACATCGATCCGATGATCAGATTGATCGGGATGCAGAGCAGCAGGCTGACACCTATGCCTATAAGTCCGGACGCAAGACCGACTATAAAGGTCTCCGCATTGAACACGCGAGATATATCGCGCTTGGACGCGCCGATAGCACGAAGTATGCCTATCTCCTTGGTGCGTTCGAGGACAGAGATGTAGGTGATGATGCCGATCATGATCGATGAAACGACGAGCGAGATCGAAACAAACGCGATGAGTGCGTAGGAGACGAAATTGATGATCGTCGATACCGAGGACATGAGCAGAGCGACGTAATCGGTGTAGGATATCTCGTCCTTTTCGTCGACACCTGCGTTGTATTCGTCGATCAGCTCTTTTATGATGTCCTTCGACTTGAAATCGACGGCGTAAATGTTGATAGTCGACGGATCATCGAGATCGCAGACACCGAGAAGCCTGAGATTTTCGTCGTAGGTCGATTTTGAGATGGTCTCGGGCATGTACGAGTCGTAAAGAGCCGCCATGCCATCCTCGTCGAGCGATGCGAGATATGCCTCAAATGTTGCCGAAAGTTCATCCTGACTAAGTGCCGAAAGCTCTTCCGACACGGCATTTGCGACATCCTCCGAGATCGATGCCATTACCGCACCGAGTGCGGCACTTGCGCGATCATCTTCGGGCATTGCGGCTATATAGCCCTCGGCGGTCGCCTCGTCAACGCCCATTTGTGCCGTGATCGCCGAGACGAGCAGACCCTTTATCTGATCCTCGCTCATTGTCGAAAGCGTTTCGGCGGCAGCTACGGAAACTCGCTGTGCGGTGATGATCTGATAGATGATCGGCGTCTTGTCGATCATCGAAAGGCTGTCGAAATGTCCCTTTATCAAGGTCGCTTTTTCGGCATTTGTCGGTTTTTTGTAATTCTCATCTGCAAAGGGAAGACCGGTCAGGACATCGATCTTGGGATCGTCGAGCTGCTCGCGGACGATCTCACTTTTCTTGGTCTCGTTTATCACATATTCGGTCAGCGCGGGAGTGTATCCGACTGCCCCTGTGATCGACGATGCGACGGCGTCCCCGTCCGGGCGAACGATTCCGACGATCTTCAGCGTAAGTCCGTTTTCAATGATCGACTCCATCGCGGTGTCGTCGTCCGAAATGTTCTTCCAGCCGCCGCCCTGCGATCTTGTGTAAAGCTCACTCGGCAGAACGAGCTTGAATGTGGTGTCGAGCATCTGCTCGTAGGTGAATTTGCTGTTTTCGACCTTGAAGTTCTCGCCCTTCATTACGGCGTTCATTATGTCCGCAAGCTCGCCTCTGTCGCGAAGCCCGAGCGCGTAAAGAGCCATGTCGGATATCTCGTTGTTCTTGTCGAGCACGAGCACGACCTCGTTGTAGCTGCTCGGCATCTTGCCCGCGAGGACCTCGTACTGCGAGTCGATCAGCTCGGGATTGTCGATGATCTCCGAGAAAAGGTTGAACGAGCCGTTCATGAGCGGCGACGAGGTCTGCATCGAGGACATTGCCGAGTCGCCGTAGATGGTGCTGTAGAAAATGTCCATGCCGAGCTTTATCGGACCGTTTGAAGTGTCGGATGAGTAGATGTTCAGGTCAAGATTGTACCCGTACTGAATGTCGGATATTGTGTTGTTCTTTCTCAGCTCCGCCTCTTTCGAGTCGAGGAATTTCTTGAAATCGGAGAGATTGTTGGTCTGCACCTCGGAGATCATGACGTTCATCATCTCAAACATGACCGAGTTTGAGTAGACCGCGTCAAGCTCGTGATTGCCCGACTCCTCCGCCTTGCCCATCATCGATTCGACCATCGAGCTGTAATCGACCGTTTGCGACATGATCGATATCGGGTAGCTTGAGAGCGTGTCCTCCTGCACCTTGTTGATGAACAGCTGTATGCCGTTCGAAAGTGCCAGGATCAGCGCGATGCCGATTATGCCGATCGAACCTGCAAACGAGGTGAGGAAGGTGCGTCCCTTTTTGGTGAGCAGATTGTTCTTCGAAAGCGAAAGAGCGGTCAAAAATGACATCGATTTCGTTCTGTCACGCTTTGTACGAGAAGATTTTTTGGACTTTTTGTCGCCCTGCTCGACGGTCTCTTGGACGCTCGGAGTGTAGGGATCGCTGTCATCGACGACCATGCCGTCGGAGAGACGAACTATCCTGCTCGAATACTTTTCGGCAAGCTCGGGGTTGTGGGTGACCATGATGATCAGCCTGTCCTTGGATATCTCCTTGAGTATCTCCATGATCTGCACCGAGGTCACGCTGTCAAGCGCGCCTGTCGGCTCGTCGGCAAGAAGTATCTCGGGGTCGTTGACCAGCGCACGGGCGATGGCAACTCTCTGCATCTGACCGCCCGACATCTGACTCGGTCTTTTGTTCAGCTGATCGCCGAGTCCGACCTTTTCAAGTGCCTCGACGGCACGGCGGCGACGCTCGGCTTTCGGCACGCCCGAGAGGGTCAGGGCAAGCTCGACATTCGAGAGCACGCTCTGATGCGGGATAAGGTTGTAGGATTGGAAAACGAATCCTATCGAATGATTTCTGTAGGCATCCCAGTCGGCGTCCGAAAAATCCTTGGTCGATCTGCCTTTGATGGACAGATCGCCCTCGTCGTAGCGGTCAAGACCGCCTATAATGTTTAAAAGTGTCGTTTTTCCGCAGCCCGACGGACCGAGTATCGATACGAATTCGCTCTCACGAAATTCGAGGTCCACTCCGCCGAGAGCCGTTACGGTCGTGTCGCCGGCAGTGTATCTCTTTACGATCTTTTTGAGTGAAAGCATTTGTTTTTGGTCCTTTCGGTGAATTTTTGTTGAAAACAAAGATTAAGTTTTTTTGAATTTTTGCGATAGTCTGTTGACTTTTGCACACTTGTGTATTATAATACCATCAGAGACAGATTTCAATGAGTAAATTGAAAATAAATTATAAAGATTTTTGCGGAAGTGTCCGCAAATAAAATAAAGACCGCACAGCGGTCGGTGAAAGGAAGAAAAAATGAGTAATATCACGGATGAAAAGATCACAAGATCGGGCGGAAAGCACAAAAAGGTCGACAGAAGGACGATACGCACAAAAAGGGCGATCCTCAGGGCACTCTTTGATCTCATTGATGAGAAGGATGCATCGAAGATCACGATCACAGAGCTTGCAAATCGCGCGGATATCGACCGCAAGACCTTCTATCTCCATTATGACAGCATTCAGGCGGTCATATCCGAGGTCGAGGACAATCTCGTAAACACGGTCGTCAGCTTCGCCAACTCGGCAAAGGACGGCGCAACGCTCGATTCCTTCTTTGACGGGCTGAACAAGACCATATCCGAAAATCTCGATTTCGCAAAATATTTCGTCAGATCGGGCGCACACACATTCTTTATGTCAAAGGTCAGCGAGGCGTTCCGCTCCTGCGTGCTTGAGTCGGTCTCATGCAGCGAAGTTTCTCTGTCCGAGGGTTGCGCGCAAAAGGTCTCGCTCGCAATGAGCTGTATCGCGTCGGGCGTTATCGCAATGTATCTTAAATGGCTCGGCACAGATTCGACCGTCACACTTGACGAGCTCGGCTCGATGGCACGCCGCATGTCCCACGCGGCAATCGCCTCTGTCAAGGATAATTTCGACGAAAGCATGCCCGTTCTTGAAAGATTTTTCGGGTTTTGATCGCATTGGATGATCCGAGTCGGTAACCCATTGCTCGGGCAATCGATTTATTCATCGTTTCCCGACCGGTAAGCCCCCATATAACAAAAAATCTGTCTCAAATGCAAAAATGCGTGCATTTGAGACAGACTTTTTCTTTATTTTTCTTTTTTGTTTTCTTTCTCTGCGGCGGCGTCGACGGCGGCGAGGATCTCGCCGGGTTCATCGACAAGGGTTGAGGCATTGTTCGCCGACAGAAATGCCGCCGAGCGAAAACCCCATGTTACCGATATGCAACCGACACCTGCGCTCTTGGCGGTCTGTATGTCAACATCGCTGTCGCCGATGTAGACCGTCCTCTCGAGCGTCGAGCCGAGTGCGTCAACGGCGGCAACGAGAGAGTCGGGCGCAGGCTTCTTGCGGACATTCTCCGACTCGCCGATCGCCACGGGTATCTGTCCGAACAATTTCGAACAGATCTCCTTTACCGCAAAATCGGCTTTGTTTGAGACTATCGCGAGTTTCATGCCGCGCTCTGTCAGTCCGTCGATCAGCTCGTATATTCCGTCGTATGCGCGCGTGTTGTCAAGACAGTGCTCTGCGTAGTAGCTCTTGAAGGTCGCAAAAACCTCGTCAAAGTGCGGATCTTTCGCCCCGTTCGGGAGAGATCGTTCGACAAGCTTTGCGATTCCGTTGCCTACCGCTTTTCTGATCTGATCCTCGGTGTGCTTTTCGTATCCGACCGCCTCCAGTGCATGGTTGACCGCGTTCGTCAAATCGGTCAGAGTGTTCAGCAGAGTGCCGTCAAGATCGAACACGAATGTGTCTTTCCCTTTGACGACCTTCTTTTCTCCACGCTCGGGCATGACTTTGTCCTTAAATATTATCCCGATAAGCCCGATCACCGCGGCGATCGTTAAAATAATCGCCGATTTGACGAGATTGCCGTCCGAGATGGCGTCGCCGAGATAGACCATCAAAAAGATCGACGGTATTCGCGCGACGCTTGCCAGTACGACGATGTTTCGAGGTCTCGCACCCGTGAACGGGGCAAAGAAGGTGATGATGTCCTTCGGCGTGCCGGGTATCAGAAAGAGCAGAAAGAGCAAAACATCCCTGCCCGAGGGGTTGTGCAGAAATTTCAGCTTTTCAAAGCCCTTCGAATTTATGAACATGTTGACAAACTTCATTCCGAATCGCTCTATGCACCAAATGATGAGCATAGTGCCGAGCGATGTCGAGATTATCGTCAGCAGTGTTCCGACGATCGGACCGAACATAAATCCCATCATGACCGCCACCGGACCGCCCGGGATAGGCGCGAATATCATCTGGAATATTTGCAAAAGCACCATCAGAAGATAGCGTATCGGACCGAGTCTTCGCAGAAAGGTGTCGGCTGTCTCGAGGGCGGCGTTCAGCTCCTCTTTGTTCATTTTGCCGAGCTTTGCAAGGTATGGGATCAGCAGAATGCAGAGGATGATCACGAGCAGAGCCGCGGCAATAAGACCCGCGATCTTCAGTATTTTCCTCGTCCTTGTTCTTTTTTCTTCCATAATAATGTCCGTCCTCAGAGCAAAAATGTGACCTTTTCGGCTTTTGACAGAAGCTTTTCACTGCCGTCGGCGGAAAGCAGGACGACCGATGATCCGTTTGAGTAGATCACGTTGTCCCCTCGCAGTGTGTACGCGATGACGCCCTTTTTGACGATCGTATCCTCGCCGCTCCTCGATATTTTGTGAAGCTCAAAGGAGCGCGGGATAAATCCCGGGTATTTTTCGCCGTGATCGGCGTTTGCCTTAAGCTCGCGCTCTGCCGAGATGATGTTGCCGTCTATGAAGATCTGATCGTCGGAGCGGTGTTTTGCCTTTGTGTCCCCCGAGGATCTGAGGTTTTTGCCCGAATATTTGATGGTGAAAATGTTGAAAAAGCCGACCAATGCGCCGATCAGCTTGATCGGTGCTGTCAGAATGTCGAGAAGACATCCGCCGACGCTCGTTTTTCGTGTCTCGCTCTCATACGGCTTTTTGATGTAGTAGAGCGAGCCGTCATTTGCCGTGCGGGGCTTTATAAAGTCATGCTTGTCGGATGCGCGGATCTCGGCGATCTCGCCCTTTTTAATGTCTATCGAGCAGAGTGAGAAGGGCGAGTGCGCACGCGGAGCGGATTCTTTGATCATGTCATATATCGAGAACATGCCTGCTTGTATATTTTGATCTTGATCGTCATCGTCCTCGCGTTTTTCAAGACCTGCCGTGCTGTAATAAATGAGGTTTTGATCGACCTTTGACCACACGGGATCTCGCTCGATGCTCTCGCCCTCGGTGATCTGTACGCAGTCGCTTCGCCCTTGCCGCTTGACACCGATGTGAGTCTCGCCCGCAAACGAGACGGCAACGCAGAGATCGCCATGCGCACTCGTGTCAAATTCGCCGTAACGCTGAGATCTGTCCGAGAGCACCATACCCTCGTCCATGTCGCGAAAGCTTCGTTTGCTGTATATTCCGCAGACGTTGTCGATCTTTAGGCTGTAGAGCAGACGATCGTTGTCAAAACCGATGCAGAGAGTGCGCGCGTTTATCGAGGATACGGCAGACTCGGGCGTTTCGGATGTCGCCGTGCCCATGAATATCGCACCGCTGCCGCTTTCCTTCCATTCGTTTCGTTTTGCACGCTCGCGGACGCCCTCGATATATCGCGTAAGCACGCCGCTCGGAAGTGCCGTCTCCCGACCGCTGTCATAAAGATATGGCTCGCCGTCCGATATGTAAAAAAATGTGTTTTCGGATAATGTCATTGCAGCCTCGCAGAATTTTTTGTGATCATACCCATTTAGTATACCACAACGGGGCGTGATTGTCAAATGTCTTTTGTAAAAAAAGATTGAATTTTGCAAAAATACTTGAAAATCTCTCAAAAATGAGTTATTATTATAGCAAAGCAAGCGATTGTAAAACGCAGTTTTACAATCGCTTAAAAAAGGGAGCGATGCAGTATGGAGCTTAAAAGAGGTATATTACTTCTCGGACACGAGGAGGAGATGGTATTCAAAAACAAAATGGCGACACTGCTCTGCCTTGACGGGCTGGTGTACCTTATAAATGACGAGGTCCTGCAGGAGGCTGCCGAGCGTATCGACAAGCTGCCCCCGATAAAGGCAAGGACAATGGCGCAGTCCCTTTTCGGGAGCGCACACTGCGTTCATGTCGGAAGGAAAAACAAGGTGTATATAAAAGACGCGCCGAAGGTGTGCGAGACACTCGACGGCTCTTTCGATGCGCTTATCATCGACAAGGGCATCTGCGTGCTCATCCCCCAAGGAAAGAGCAGAGACAATATCGAATTTTTCAAATATAAGTTAACAGAGTAAAATTTGAGCGGAAATTTTGGATACATGTTAAATTGACCGCAGAAATGGTCGAAATTGCCTTGATTTTTATTTGATTTGCCACTTGAAAAAGCAGCCCTGTTGGTGTATAATAATCGGGTTTGAAAATCTTTGAAGGGTATTGGCAAATCAAAATGAATCTAACCTCGACAGATCGGGTACACCATAATATATTTGCGGCGATCATCGGCAGGGCGGCTTGCTTCATGAGAAAAAATACTGTCATGACGATCGCACTTTGTGCGGCGCTTCTCACATCGCTTATCGTTCCGCCGGACGCCGAATATCTCGGGTATTTCGATTTTAAAACACTCGCCTGCCTGTTTTGCGTGCTCGCAGTCGTATGTGCACTGAAAAACATCAATTTTTTCTATATTTTGGCAAAACGCATTGTCAGACTTTCCGGAAATATTCGCGTGTCGGTTGTCTCGCTTGTGTACATAACCTTTATCGGTTCTATGCTTATAGCTAATGACATGGCTCTGTTGACCTTCCTGCCGCTTGGATATTTCGTGTTGTCCGCCGCACACAAAGAAAAGTATATGGCGTTTACGTTCATAATGCAGAATATAGCGGCAAATCTCGGCGGTATGCTCACGCCATTCGGAAATCCGCAAAATCTTTATCTTTACACCAAATTTGAGATACCAAACGGGCAGTTTGTTATGATAATGCTTCCGCCGTTTTTGCTGTCCATTACACTTATTACCATTTGCTGTCTTGCAGCAGTCAGACCCGAGAGTATCACGATCGAGGATGACGGAGTTCGAACCGAACCGAAAAGGACCGCTCTTTATCTGCTCCTCTTTGCTCTTTCGATTGCCATAGTTTTCAGAGGGATCCCATATATCGTCGGACTGGTCGTTATTCCTGCCGTGCTCATTCTTGCCGACAGGAAGGCACTTGCCGATGTCGATTTTCCTCTTCTCCTGACATTTGTGTTTTTCTTCATTTTTGCGGGGAATATGGCGCGTATTGGAGTGGTTCGGGAGTTTTTCTCCTGTCTTCTCGAAAAAAGCACGCTCATTTTCAGCGCGCTGTCATGTCAGATCATAAGCAATGTTCCGTCCGCTATACTTCTTTCGCAGTTTACCGATAACTATGCTGACCTGTTGGTCGGTGTTAATATCGGAGGAGTCGGGACGCTTATCTCCTCACTTGCAAGCCTTATCACGTTCAGAGAATATATGAAGCATAACCCGGGAAAGGCAGGGAAGTATATAGCACTCTTTTCGGCGTTTAATTTCGGATTTTTGATCATTCTCACCCTCTTTTGCAGGATGATGAAGGGACTGTGACAAAAATACCACTTGCCAATCAAAAAACCTCACCCAAAAGGTGAGGTTTTTTGATTAATAATAATTATGCTCTAATTATGCTCTTTTCTTGGAAGCGATAACTACGCCTGCAAGCGAGAGAACGGAAACGAGAGCTGCGATAGCGGTAGCCTCACCGGTCTTCGGTGCTACGGGCTCGTCGGGCTGCTCGGGAGTTACGGGAGCCTTCTCGTCGAATACGGTCTTGTCAAGAGCCTTGTCAACCTTTTTTTGTGTAAAAAGTGGACGGATTTTTTGCACATTTTTTGATCAACTTACTTGAATATTACAGCCTCTAAAAAAAATTAAAAAAATTTATAAAAACCTATTGACAATCACGAGATTGTATGATATAATCATATCACAACTTAAAGGAGGGCATTAACACAAATGTCAAAAGAAAATTCAACATATTCGTTCGTCAACAAAAAGCTCGTCAAAAAGGGCTACGGCAGGTTTATCGCTCTCGGCGTGGGACTGATCGCACTGATCGTGCTTGCGGTGAACTGTTTCACATCGGTCCCGACGGGCTACACGGGCATCGTCACGACCTTCGGTAGAGTCGAGGACTACATTCTCGACGCGGGACTTCACGCAAAGCTCCCTTGGCAGAAGGTGGTCAAGATGGACAATCGAAACCAAAAGGGCTCGCTCGACCTTGTCGCCTTTTCAAAGGACATCCAGGAGGTCACGCTCCATTACAGCGTCAACTACCAGATTGACAAGTCGAACGCGCAGAACATATACCGTTCGATCGGCGTCAACTATTATGATACGGTCATGTCACCCCGAATCGAGGAGGCTGTCAAGAGCTGTGTTGCAAAATACACCGCCGAGACGCTCATCGAGAGTCGAAACGAGCTTTCGGATGAGGTGTACGAGATATTAAAGAGCGATCTTGCCACATACAACATCGAGATAATCAGCACATCCTTTGAGAACATCGATTTCTCGGATGCTTTCACCGACGCTGTCGAGGCAAAGCAGGTTGCCGCACAGAACAAGCTCAAAGCCGAGATCGAGCAGAACCAGGCTATAATGGAAGAAAAATCAGCCGCCGAGCGTGCTGTCATTGCTGCAAACGCACAGGCGGAGGTCGAAAAGATCGCCGCACAGGCAGATCTTGAGATCACCAAGATCCAAGCCGACGCCGCCGAGTACGCAGGTCAGAAGGATGCCGCCATCAATGAGGCGATCGCAGGATCGATGACGCCCGATCTGCTCAAGTACTACTACATCAAGGGCTGGAACGGCGTTCTCCCCTCGACCTATATCTCGCAGGAGGAATTTATGTCGATATTCGACCTCGGCATAAAGAGCGAGACGGGGGATTAAGAATTAGGAATTAGGAATTAGAAATTGGCGGGATTTGGTTATAATATCGCCGAGATGACGGATGGCAATATTACGGTAATTTTTCGCCGGCGCCCTCCCTCGCCTTCCTAATACGCAAAAATGCCCGAGAGCGGACCGACCGCTCTCGGGCATGAATTTTTTATATCAGATATCGGTGTGGATCGCGTTGCCGGTCCTGCCCGATTCGAATGCGGCTTCCATGACGCGCATTACGCGGAGTGCCTCTTCGGGCTTGATCTTAAGCTCTGCGCCCTCAATGGCATCGACAAGCTGAATGTAGGTCGGGTCGAGATTGTCGGTGACATCTGTCGGAGCGGTCAGCTCGATGGTCTCGACTGTCGACGGGTCGCGCTTTGCCATTGTCTTCGACGGACCGCTTCTGTCGGGTGCGATCTCGGTTGTCCACTCGTTTTGACGCTCGGTCGGACGAACGATCTTGCCGGTGCATCTCCAGTCATCGATCTGAAGTGTGCCTTCGGTGCCGAGGACGTACCATCTCGGATGCAAGATGAAGTTGTTGGTCGAGACCTCAATGTGTGCGGTCAGACCGTCCGACATGGTCATGGTCAGGCGCAGATTGTCCTCGACCTCGGGATAGTTCACCGAGTACATCTTGCAGAAGACGTTCGTGACGCGCGCTGTGCTCATATAGAGTATCTGGTCGATGAGGTGAACGCCCCAGTCGAGCATCATGCCGCCGCCGAGCTTTTTGATCGTTCTCCAGCCCTCGGGCATGCCGCGCGAGCCTTCGACTCTTGATTCGATAACATAGGGCTTGCCGATCATCCCTGCCTCGATCTGTCTGCACATGAGAACAAAATCGCGGTTGACGCGTCTGTTTTGGTCGATGGTGAACACCCTGCCGCACTCTTTCGCGACTGCCATGACATCGATAAGCTCCTCCGAGCTCATCGTTGCGGGCTTTTCGCAGAGGACATGCTTGCCGTGACGGAGCGCATCCTTGGAAATTTCCGCGTGAGTGTCGTTTGTGGTCGCGACGAGTACGATATCTATCTCGGGATCGGAAAGCAGCTTCTCACGGGAAGCGTAGGGGTAATATCCCTTCTCGACTGCCGCATCCATTCGCGCAGGGTCGATGTCGAAAACACCCTTGATCTTGACACGCACATTGCCCTTAGAGAGCTGTGTGCTGTGGTGCCCCGCCATTCCGCCGAAGCCTATAATTCCGAGGTTGTATATTTTGCTTGACATTTTTGAGTTTCCTTTTCTAATTCATAGCTTTTGTCAGAACCAATATGCCTCTCCCGCCTGCTCGTAGATCAGCACATCCTTGAGGAAGGAGACTGCCTTTTCAAGACCCTCTTTCGTGGACATGAGGCTGTCCTCGTGCTCGATCGAGATCGCACCGTCATAGCCCGAAAGCTTCAAGGCGGAGATCATCTTATTCCACTCGAGCTTGTCGTGACCGTAGCCGACCGTGCGGAACACCCACGCGCGATTTGCGACATCGCCGTATGACTTTGTGTCGAGCACGCCGTTGACCTCGGTGTTGCGTTTGTCGATAAGCGTATCCTTTGCGTGGAAGTGGTAGATCGCGCCCGAGAGTGCCTTGATCGCGGCAGAGGGGTCGATGCCCTGCCAATAGAGATGCGAGGGGTCAAAGTTTGCGCCGATTATGTCGCCGACAGCCGCGCGCAGGCGAAGCAGTGTTTCGGGATTGTACACGACAAACGAGGGGTGCATCTCGAATGCGATCTTCTTGATGTGATGCTCTGCGGCAAATGCGGCGGTCTTCTTCCAATAGGGAATGACCTTTTCGTTCCACTGCCAATCAAGGATCTTCAGGTTGTCATCCGGCCAAGGGCAGACGACCCAGTTGGGGTAGAGCGAATTTTCGCAGTCGCCCGGACAGCCGGCAAAACCGATGACGGTATCGACCCCAAGTGCCTCGGCGGCGAGGATCGCGTTTCTGAACTGACGGTCAAAATCCTCGGCGATCGCTTTTTGCGGGTGCAGAGGGTTGCCGTGGCAGGAAATTGCCGATATTTCTATGTTGTGTGCCTTGAGAAGTGCCTTGTAATGCTCGACATTTTCGGGGGATGCGAGCAGCTCCTCGGGCTTTAAGTGTGCATCTCCGGGATATCCGCCCGCGCCGATCTCAATGGTCTGAACGCCGAGTTTTTCGAGATAAGCGAGCGCATCCTCAAATTTCATACCCGCAAGTACGGGATTCATAACTCCAAGCTTCATTTTGAAAATTTCCTTTCGTTATGTTGGTGTGCTTTGATCTGTCGGATCACTGACCGAGAGTTTTCAGATATTCTCTCGACATTTTTGCCGCCTCAAGGCAGGGAGTGTCGTAAGAGTCGTCCTGCTCGACGATGATGTATTCGATGCCGACCTTCTCGGCTGCGGCGAGGATCTCGGGGAAGTTTTGGCAGCCCTGTCCGACAGGCGTGAAGCGGAAGCCCTTGTCTTCCTTCGAGCCTTCGTTTGCCTTGCCCGACTCGTCGATGAGCGCGTATACCGGACCTGCGGCGAGCTTGGAGCAGACGAAATCCTTAAGATGGAGGGTCTTCATCTTGCCGACGTACTTAAGGAGAAATTCGGAGGGGTTGACGCCTGCGTAATGTACCCAGCATGTGTCGACCTCGCCCTCGATGGCGTCGCCCATCTCGGCGTAGATCTTTTCGAGGATGTACTGTCCGTCGAGCTTTTCAAATTCGAAATCGTGGTTGTGATAGGTCAGACGGATACCGTTTTCGGCAAGCAGAGCCGAGACCTTCTTGAATTTCTCGATCGCTGCGTTAAAATCATTTTTGTATTCGGTCGCGGAGTACCACGGGATGGCACTGTATTTTGCGCCGATCGTCTTGAGATAGTCGACAGCCTCCTGTCCCTTTTCGATGAAGAGATCGGGGTGCTGATGAACCGAGATGCAGGTGAGTCCCAGCTCGTCGAGCATGGAGCGGACCTCCTCGGCGGTGTGACCGTAGTATCCTGCAAATTCGACGAAATCGTAGCCCATTTCCTTGACCTTTTTGAGCGTGCCGAAGAAGTTCTTTTCCATTTCGCCTCTTACCGAGTAGAGCTGGAGTCCGACATTAAATTTTTTCATTTTATATTATCTCCTTAAATTATGCTAAAAATACGAAAAGTCGGGGGCTTTCGGGGAAAGCCCCCGACTTTTTATCGGGTTTTGATCTTTGCCTTCAGATCTTCAAGATCAGATCTCGGGGATCTCAATCTCGATCTCGTGACCGCTCTTGTTGGAGCGAACGATACCGTCGATGATCGCCTGGTTGTAAACGATCTGCGATGACGGAACGGGCGATGTGCCGCCGTTCTTGATTGCATCGAGGAAGGAGCGGATCTTGTGATAGAACTCGCCCTCGTTTGTGTTGTTCAGCATCGGGATCTCCCAGCAAACCTCGGTGTTCGAGTTGGGGAGAGTGCGATAGACCTTCATCGGACCGCCGATCGAGCCGTTCCAGCATTCGGTCGAAGGAATGCGCAGACCGCCCTTTGTACCGAGGATGAGCGTGTCGCCCGCGGTGTCCATGTTCATTGCCCACGAAATACGGAAGTCGAGGAAAATGCCGCCCTCGAGACGGATGAAGCCGCCTGCGAAATCGTCAACGTCAAAGAGCTCTGCATACTCTGCGGGCTTGCCGTCAGCGGTGAAGTACTCGGGATTCTTGCCGAAATAGTTGGAGGTAAAGCCGGTAACGGTCAGGGGCTTCGGATAGCCGATCGCGTTAAGGCACATGTCAAGCGAGTAGCATCCGATGTCTGCCATTGCGCCGATGCCCGCAGTGCCGTCCTCGATAAAGGATGTGCCGAAGGGTGTCGGGATGCCGCGACGGCGTCCGCCGCCTGTCTGGATGTAGTAGACCTTGCCGAGCTCGCCCGACTCTACGAACTTTTTGAGCATCTGCATGTTGGGGTTGAAGCGGGGCTGGAATCCGATCGAGAGGATCTTGCCCGACTTCTTCTCGGCGCGCATTACCTCGATAGCCTCGTCAAGAGTGACGGTGAAGGGCTTTTCGAGAAGGACGTGTACGCCGTGCTCGAGCGCGTCGATAGCGCAGGGAGCGTGCTGGCGGTTGTAGGTGCAGATCGATACTGCGTCAAGATCGGGCTCTGCCTCGAGCATCTCGTGACCCGACAGGTAGCATCTGCAGTCCGGGACATCCCAACGATCCATAAACGCTCTTGCCTTGCCGGGGACAAGATCGGCTGCCGCAACGATCTCAACATCGGGCATCTTCTTATAGTTGACGATGTGTGCATCAGCTATCCAACCCGTTCCGATGATACCGATCTTGAGCTTGCGGTTTGCGTCGATTTTGACCTCTTCTTGATTTTCCTTGAACGCATCAAGAATGTTCTTCTGATTGTCTGCCATGATTTGTTCTCCTTTTTTTATTTTTGTTTATTGTTAATAACAGTTGACTTTTTCAAAGTTATGGTGTATAATGAATTATACAATAGATGCACGAGATAGTCTACACTGATTTTTACCATACCTTGCACAATATTGACTTTTGCGGAGTTTTTTTATGTCAAACGAATACTCTTACACATTAGTTAACGAAATAGTCGGACATAACATGCCCGAAAGCGGAATAAGGATCAGCTGGGATCCCGACGCCCTGACAAACGCAGGTCCGATCTGCGCTCTTCACTATCATGACGAGGCGGAGCTTTTGCTCGTCTGCTCGGGCAGGATGTCGCTTGTGGTCGATGGCGAGGAATATACGGCATCAGAGGGGCAGGTGCTTTATGCAGGTCCGCGCGTGCCGCATTACACGGTCGCACTTTCCGACGGGCTGAACTATGTCCTTTTGCAGGCAAGACTTGCCGTTATTGCCTCGGACGAGCCTGCGGCGATGCTAATAGGTCGTGCCGCCGACGGTGTTGTCTCGGCGGCGGTGATCGATGATGAGCTGATAGCGCGCGAGATAAGGACGCTTGCCGACGAGCATGCAAACAGGGAAGACGGCTACGAGTACATGGTGCGCGCGTCGGTCTGCAGGGTGGTCGGTCTGATGATACGCGACGGTTATATAATAAGCGGAAAGAGCGAGAATGATACATCAGCCCTCGAAAGGCTGTCCCCTGCGCTTGATTTTATAAACAAAAACTATCAGCTCCCACTAAAGCTTGAGGATATCAGTGCGCTGATGAAGCTCAATCCGTCATATTTTTGTCGCATATTCAAGTCGGCGACAGGCGTTACCTTCACAGAGTACCTGAATGCCGTCAGAGTGCAGAAATCCGAGAGAATGCTCAGAAAAAGCACAAAATCGATAACCGAAATATCGAACGACGTCGGATTTGCCACCGTGACATACTACAACAGAATGTTCAAGAAGTACATGAAATGCACGCCGTCGGCATATCGCATGATAAAATACGGAAATATCTGATGTTAATATACTCGCGCCGACATTCGGCATTTTGCACAAAAATCGAGGGCGATTTTTGTGCAAAACGCCGATTTACATTTTTCTTGGTATATGATATAATATGATAGACAAAATGTGTACGGACAACAACGGGACAATCGACAAAGGAGCATCCCCGATGATACGCTTTCGGAGAATATCATACATAATACTTGCCGCCCTGGTGACGGCACTGCTTGTTATGGGCATCGTTGCCTCGGCGCGAGATGACGGGACGCTGATGCATTCGATCCCGACGCTCGTGATCTTTTCGATATACGCGCTTCTGCAGATACTCTGCCTTGCGCTCTACGATTTCGGGCTGACGCCGTATAAGATAGGCTTTTACCTTCTTCATCTCGGCATTCTCTTGATGCTCGTCGGTTTTCTCTCATATGTTATCGCGGGCGAGTATTACAATCTTTCCTTCTCGGTCGGAGAGGGGTACGACGGCTTTTACAAGGAAAACGGAGATTATGAGGGCTTCGGCTTCGGCATCTCGGTCGACGATTTTACGGTGGAAAAATACGAGGACGGCAGTGACAAATATTATCGTGCCGATCTTGTTTTTTCGGACGGCAGCAGTGACACGCTTGAGGTAAACAAAACGCTCCGTCGCGGCGGATACAAGATATATCTTATGGACTACAGTGACGGCAGCGTCGAATTTGTGAGCACCTTCGGGCATTACAAATTTGACCGGATTTTCTCGGGCGATGATTGGGACGCCGTTTCGGCACAGCTTGAGAGTCTGGACTGCCCGATCGAGAGAATATTTTACTATTCGCGCTCGGCAGGCGGTTATATCAGCGAGGGTATCAGCGACTCCCTGCTTTCGAGAGAGCTTGACGGTCCGACCTGCGCGCGCGTACTTATAAATGAAGGAAAAGCCTATGTTTATGTTAACAGGCTGACCGTCTCGCTTGCGTTTAAGAAAGATCCGGGCGAGTACGCGGTCATCGTCGGCATGTGCGCGGTGCTTGCGGGGGCGGTCATGACATGCCTTGTTCGACCCATAAAAAAGGAGGGTGATGAGGCATGAACACTCTTGCTTTGAAGCTTATTGCCGCCCTTGCGGCGATCCTCTACGCATCGGCGTTTGTCCTTTCGATCAAAAAGAGACATAGCGGCAGGATACTTGCGATCGTCTGGGGACTTGGATACGCCGCCAATTTTGCGCTCGTTCTTAACAACTATCTCGTGAACGGATATGTGCCGTTTGTCAGCATGTATCAGGTGCTCACCTTCCTCGGGATCTGCTTTTTGCCGATCTATGCGTATATGCGCATATTTCGCGGCGGCAGTTGGATGGCATCCGCCTTCCTTGCCGTTCCTGCCGTTATAATGACAGGGCTTTTGTTCATGGACGCAAATTCGAAGTGGACATTTCCGCCCGCACTGCAATCGCCTTGGTTCGTGCCGCATGTGCTCGTTTACATGATAGCCTACACGATGGGCGCGGTGTCATTTGTGCTCGCACTCGGCTCGGTGATCATGAGGGGACGCCCGTCTGCCGCAAAGCTCTCGCAGGGCGTGTATGATTCGGTCTGCGTGGTCTTCCCGTTTATGACGATGGGCATGTTCTTCGGGGCGATCTGGGCGAACGAGGTCTGGGGACATTTTTGGTCGTGGGACATCAAAGAACTGTGGTCGCTGATCACATGGCTGACATATACCGTATATCTTCACTTCCACAGGGATGCCCGACTTAAGAAATTCGAGCAGATACCCGCACTTCTCGGATTTGTGGGGATAGTTATTACATTTTTCTTCGTAAACATAATTTCGTCGGGTGTTCATTCCTATTCGGCGTGAACGACCTTGAGATATAAAAAAGATCGGAGGATCAATCAATGAACGAAAAGAAAACAACGAGAGGACAGTTAAAAGCAAGACTTATGATAGCTCTTTTGCTGGTCGCCTGCCTTTGCGTGATGACTCTCGTGCTTGTCTCCTGCAAGAAAAAGCCGAGCGACACGGCAACGACGACGACGGCGGCACCATCGCAGACGCCCACGCCGTCGGTGACCGCCGATGGGTACATCTCCCTGTCGGATGTCACACTCTCGGGTGGTGCGGTCTATGCATCAGACGCCACCGGCAACGCGCTTTACAAATTTGCCGCCGACGGAGGACTGTCTCGCTACTATGAGGCATCGGCATCCGTAAATGCGGTCACAGCCGACTCGGGCAGGATCTATGCCGCAGTCGGAGGACTCGGCGGACGGCTCGTCGTGCTCTCGGAGGATCTTGAGGTCGAGCGCGAGATAAAGGTCGGTCATACACCGAACGCCGTCTTGATCGAGGGCGGATACGCTTATGTCGCAAACAGATTTTCATGCAGTGTGTCGGTAGTCGATCTCTCGGACGGCAAGGTCATATCAGAGATATCGGTCTCGCGTGAGCCCATGGCACTTGCATGTGCGAGCGGCAAAATCTATGTCGCCTGCCATCTGCCCGATGACAGAGCAAATGCCGACAAGGTCTCGGCATCGATCTCGGTGATCGATGCGAAAACGAATAAATTTGTCAAAAACATCGAGCTTGTGAACGGCGCGGGAAATGTCAAGGACATCGTTGCCGCTCATGACGGCAAAAAGCTCTATCTTTCGCACATCGTCAGCCGCTATCAGTATCCGACCACTCAGCTTGACGCGGGATGGGTCAACACCAACGCGGTGACGATCATCGACGCCTCGACCGATGCGGTCGATTATACATTCCTGCTTGACGATATCGAGCACGGTGCGGCAAATCCGTGGGGAATCGAGATATCGGACGACGGCGAGGTGCTCTATTGTGTGCTTTCGGGCACAGACGAGCTTGTAAAGGTCGAGCTTTCAAAGCTTGACACGCTTGTCTCAAGGCTCGGAAAATCGACAAACAAGCTTCCGATCTCGTCTAAAGAGGAGATCGTGAACTACATACCCTTTGCCAAGGACGCAAAGACAAGGATCGACCTTGGCGGCAAGGGCGCACGCGCACTTGCACGCTCGGGCGGCAAGCTCTATGTCGCGCACTATTTCTCGGGCGAGGTGACCGTAGTCGATGAGAACAAATTCGCCGTTTCGGGAAGTCTGACGGTCGCAAAGCAACCGACGGCAGATGATGCGCGAATGGGCGAGATATATTGGAACGACGCGACGATCTGCTATCAGAATTGGCAGTCCTGCGCATCCTGCCACCCCGAGGCACGCTCGGGCGGATTTAACTGGGATGAGCTTGGCGACGGTGTCGGAACGATGAAACAGACCAAGAGCATGGTCTATGTCATGCGCACTCCCCCTTGCATTGCGACGGGACTTGAGTCAAACGGCGAGCACGGAGTCGCAGGCTCGGTATCGGGTACGCCGCTTTGGAACAAGAGCGAGGATGCCGAAAAGATATCAAATGCGATGATCGCATATCTGCGCTCGCTCGCACCGGTAAGCTCGCCCTATCTTAACGATGACCGAACGCTTACGGCGGCTGCCTCGCACGGCAAGGAGCTGTTCGAGAGCTACGGCTGTGCGGCATGCCATCCCGCACCGCTTTATACCGATCTTAAGCTTCACGACAGCCCGACACTCGAGTTTGACGATTCGTGGGAATACAGACAGATGGACACCCCGACACTCGTTGAGGTCTGGCGGAGCTATCCTTGGTCGTATATCGGTCAGTTTACCGATATGAAGGAGATCGTCAAGTATTTTGTCGAAAACTTTTCCAAAAAGACGATATCAGACGCCGATGCCGCCGATCTTGCAGAGTTCGTGCTCTCGATAGGCGCAGAGGGCGAGGGTGTCGGTGTCGAGCAGGTGATATTTGATGACGGAACCTACAACAAGGTCGTGTCGGGTCGCAAGATAACATCGATAAGCCTTGTCGGTCAGTCGGACGTGACCGACGCAAACAAAGCCGTGAAAATAGTTCTCTGCGACAAAAACGGCGGAGAGATCGCAAAATGCGAGATGTCGCTTGGTGCACTAAAGATCGGCGAGCGGCGGGTGCTCGTTCTTGACAGTCCGATCGAGATAACCGATAACACACAGACCGTTTCGGTAAGCATCGACGGCGTCGCCACAACGCTTACATTGACGAGATAAAGAAAGGGAGGCAAAACTGATGAAAAGATCAACTTTCGCTAAAAAGGGCGCGATAATAAGAGCGGCGGTCATCATGGCTGCACTTGTCACGCTTATCGGTGCGCTTTGCATCGGCTTCCCGATATCGGCAAGCAGTACGATCGAAAAGTCTCAGCTTGTCGATGACCTGATGGATCAGGCAACGAGTTTTGTTGTCGTTTATCACAAACAGCTTGGCGGATCGCATTATGCGTACACCGAGGGGCTTGCGGAAGAGCTTTGCGACGGAAATGTTTCGGCGGACGGCAATGAGGCAACCTTCCGCCCGGGCTCGAAGATGACGCTTATTACGCTGTCCGAAAAGGACGGAAAGATCGTCAAGAACGAAAAAACGCTTGTCAACTCGAAAAAGGGCGTGATTCGCGACCCCGATGTATCGTCCGACGGCACAAAGATCGTCTTTTCGATGAAAACGAATGATAACGACGATTATCATCTTTACATCTACGATCTGACGACCGAAAAGCAAACACAGCTGACCTTCGGCAACGGTCAGGCGGATATCGAGCCTGTTTTCACCGCCGACGGAAGTATAATTTTCAGCTCGACACGCGATATACAGACTGTCGACTGCTGGATCACACCCGTATCGAATCTTTACAAGTGCGATGCCGACGGCAAGAATATTGTCAGACTCGGATACGATCAGGTTCATACGACCTATCCGACGACCGCATCCGACGGCAGAGTGATTTACACACGCTGGGACTACAACGACCGAAATCAGATGTTCGTCCAGGCGGTATTTCAGATGTTCGAGGACGGCACGGGTCAGACCGAGCTGTTCGGCAACAATGCCAACAACCCGACGACACTTCTGCATACAAGAGAGATACCAAACTCCCCGGGAAAATATTTCTCGATAGTTTGCGGACACCACATCTATCAGTGCGGCAAGCTTGCCCTTGTCGATACGACAAAGGGCAGGAATGACAAAAAATCGCTTACCTATATTTGGCCCGACAGCGCGACCAACCAGCTTTCGCAGTCGGAGAGCAACGACACAGCTTTCTTCCAGGAGGGCAGAGTGTACAAATATCCTTATGCGATAAGCGAGGATGAGCTGCTCGTTTCGACCGCACAAAGCTATAACGGAGGCGATACCGTCTTTGATATCGTGCTTATGAACACCGACGGCGAGTCGGTCACCATAGCAGAGGGCAGTGAGGGCTATCCCGCAAGCCAGATCGTTCCGGTCAAGGCAACCTCTCGCTTTGCGCGCGGATCGTCTGTCGATTATTCGAGCGATGTCGGAACGTATTACGTTGCAAATGTTTACGAGGGACAAAAAGGCATAGAGGCGGGCAGTATAAAATATCTGCGCGTCGTCGGACTTGAGTTCCGCTCGTCGGCGATCGGTGCGACAGTCGGCAGAGGTACGGGATCATCCGACCCCTATTCGCCGATATCCACCGGTAACGGCGCGTGGGATGTTAAGAGGGTGCTCGGAATCGTGCCCGTTCACGAGGACGGCTCGGTGCTCTTTACCGTCCCGTCCGAAGTCCCGGTCTATTTCCAATTGCTTGACGAAAAGGGCGATGTCGTTCAGACAATGAGAAGCTGGTCGACACTTCAACCGGGCGAATATTTCTCCTGCGTCGGATGCCATCTTGACAAAAACTATGCGCCGATCGCATCCTCGGGTGTCACCGATGCAATGCGAGAGGGTGTACAGACCCTTCAAAGGGATCTTTGGATGGACGGCTACGAGGAATATAACGACCTCGATCCCTACTCGGGCTCGTATGTGGGCTTTGATTACCTTTCGGTCGTTCAGCCCATACTCGATAAGAGCTGTGTGAGCTGTCACGGCGATGCGTCCGTCGCTTATTCGCAGATCAACGCCGACATACTCACCTGCAATGACAAATCGATCGCGTCAAAAGCTCTCTCTGCACGCGCCGACGATTGGTATTACACCGAGTCGGCACTCGGCAAGGATTTTGCGAGTGCGCCGCTTGACGGAAAATGGAAGCGCGCGGCGGCACCCTTCGGCAGATCGGGCAGCGCGCCCGGATCGATCAACACGATTGTTGACGCATCCGAGGTCTATCTGAGGAAGATCGTTACGCTGACCGAATATGATATAAGCTGCTGTACATTGAAGCTCAGTTCTGTATATACCGGCAAGGTCGAGATCTACGCAAACGGCAGGCTGATATTCAGCGGAAACGGCGCAAAGTCGGATTACGAGGAGATAAAGCTTACCGATAAGGCAAAGAGCGCATTTGTTGTCGGCGAAAACGAGATAACCGTAAAGCTTGTCGCAAACGGCAATTATTCATATTTCGATCTCTCGATCACAACCACGCAGATGGGCAGTGGTGCGAACGGCGAGCTTATCGTCACAAAGCTTTTCGATAAGGGCGCGCAGTGGAAATATTTCACCTCTGCAACCGAGACCTATTCGACCGATAAGTCGGGCGATTGGGCAAAGGTCGGATTTGATGACAGCAAGTGGAAGAGCGTAAACGCTCCTCTCGGAAACCGCATCACCGATCAAAAGACCGATTGGACACATGACGACAAGAACTATCTCTGGGCGAGGAAGACATTTAATGTCGACGATCCCTCAAAGCTCGGCGAGATGCTGTCGATAAAGCTTAGTGCTTTTTATGACGATACCTGCTATATCTACATAAACGGCGTTCGCCTGCATGCCGATGACCGTTGGACCGACGATTATGTCACGCTTGAGGCAGTGCTTCCGTCGGGTACCGTCAAAAAGGGCGAGAATGTCATAGCGGTAAGCCTGCATCAGCATGACGGCGGCTACGAATTTGATATGTCTGCCGAGATCGTTGAGGTCGTCGCAGGCTCGAATGTCTCGCTTGAGAACATTCCCGTGCTTGCCGATCGTATGAAGAAGAATTTTCCGCTCTCCTACCTCGTGCTTACCGCATCGCAGGCTGAAAGAAACGGCGATGTCTTCCAATTTGTCGGAAACTCGGTAAATCGCTATACAAATTGGGTGTCCTCGATGAGCAAGTGCGAGATGCTGGATCCGTATGAGTACGGCGCACACGATTCGGCACTGATCGAAAGACTCAGGAGCGGTCACGGCGAACTGACCGATGCCGAGATACGCGCGATCGCATGCTGGATCGACCTCGGCGTCCCCTGCTTCGGCAGCTACGATTCGGGAACAGAGTGGAGCTCGAACGACAGGCGCGAGTATGATGAGGAACTTAACAAGAGAAATTATTACGACACCCTTGATGAGTGGGCAAAGCTCTCTCTTGCCGGGGCACTTCCCGACAAAGAGATAAGCGTTACCTATAAGCCGACGACCGGCAAGGAGATATCGGCAAACGGAAAGGGAATAGTTACCCTTTATACCTCTACCTCCTATAAGAACGGCGACAGCGTCAAGATAACTCTCCCAGAGGGCGAGCATTATGTGGCAGTCTGCCTCAGCTCGCGTGTCGGAGAGTCGATCCTCTATACAAAGGGCAGTGAGATCAACCTGTCGCTTCGCGCACTCGATTCCTGCTTCCCCAATACGGTCAAACCCGGACTTGGCGTTACCTACAGGCACAACTCGATCACCGTTCGACTTGTCTCGAAGGACGAACTTGCAAAAACTCACAATCTTGCGCGAAATTCTTACGATACAAGCTCGCTGACCGATGTTTATCCGCATGTCAGCTCGTCTGCCGTGAAGGACGGCGGAGATGTCTACGCCGCACGCAACATTATCGACGGATTTTCGTCGAATAAGGGCGCGGGGAATTATCCCGATCAGTCCTGGCAGCCGCAGACCATCGACAAGACGACCGAGCTTAAGATCGATTTCGGCAGAGAGGTCACGGTCGATGAGCTGATCATCGTCGCAAGATGCGCATCCGGAGATTCTTATTTCAACCGCTTCACGATCACCTTCTCCGACGGAACGAGCATGAAGATCGATCTGTCGGACAGCGATGAGCCACAGCACATCGAGATCGGTGGCAAGAGCACCGAGAGCATAACCGTCACCGATTTTGAGGCGGCAGGCAATGTTGCCGCGATCTCCGAGATCTCGGTCATGGGTAGCGAGACCAAAAAGTAAAAAGTATAGACCATAAATATATAGGACGGCCTCGTTTGAGACTGTCCTATTGACATTTGGGCGAAAATATGGTATATTATCAAAGATCAAAAAATCAAATGAGGGATCATATGACAGATAAAAAGAAAAAACTCATCGCCGACGCGGCGTTTTTGCTCCTTTGGCTCGCTGCGACAGCCTTTCTTGTTTGGAAGGCGCACTACGGCTTTGCCGACAGGGACGAGAGCTTCTATCTCACGATACCAAAGCGCATCTTGCAGGGGGATGCCATACTCGTCGAGGAATGGCATGTTTCACAGCTTTCGGGGATCTTGCTTGTTCCGATCATGGCGATCTATCTTTTAATAAATCCGACAGCCGTCGGGATGATGCTCCATTTCAGACTGATATATGTTGGCCTTCAAGCGATAGTCTCGCTTATCCTCTATTCTCGACTGAAAAGGTACTCGACTGTCGGTGCTCTGATTGGAACTCTGACCTTTATGATCTATGCGCCGTTCGGAATATCCGCGCTTTCGTATAACTCGATGGGCGTCGCACTTTTCTCACTTTCGACCGTTCTTTTTGCCACACGAGAGACAGAATGCGGCAAATATCGCGGACTTTTGTATGATGCGATCGTCGGCGCGCTCTTTTCGGCGGCTGTCCTTTGCCAGCCCTATCTTGCCGCGCTCCATTTTGTGTACGCGATATGTGTCGTCGTATGGACGGTAGTGTTAAAAAGATCAAAGATATCGGCACTTTCTTTGCCGCGACTTCTCGGTATAACGATCGGCGTGGCACTCTCGGTGCTTGCCTTTGCATGGCTTTTGTTTTCACGCACCGACCTTCATACGCTCATGAAGGCGATACCGCTGATACTGTCCGACCCCGAGCATCCCGCAAGGACACTTTGGTCGACAGTTGAATCCTTTGTATGGTGCATCAAAACGAGCAGTCCCATAGCACCGCTCTGCTATCTGTCGATCGGCATATTAATGCTCGCCGCCGCATTTGATCGCAGATCGAAGACCCGAAAGACGATCTATTTCACCCTTGCCGCTGCGATAAGCGTAGTTTATGCCGTAAAGCTTAGGGATTGGTCGTTTATCAACAGTGTGATGATGCCGCTGAATCTTGTCGGCGCGGTCAGCTTCTTTTTGCTGAAAAAACGCCCGTATCCCCTCTTTTTCGGGGTATGGCTTCCGACCGTCTTTTTCGCGTGGGCGATATCTGCGACCTCAAATCAGGGCTTTCTCGTCATCTCGTCCGCCTTCTCGGTCGGCACTCTGATAAGCGCACTCTTTGTGTTCATGTTTGTCGGTGAATTTGAAATACCCGAGCCGCACAGCATATTATCAACCGTCGCGGCAATGATGTCCTGCCTTGTCGTATTTGCTTTTGGACTCGAGCTTCGTGCGACCCAAAACTTTTGGGACGGCAGGACAGGGGAGCTTGACCATGTGATAGAGAGCGGCGTAAATCGTGGCGTGATCACGTCCGAGTATAACAAGATAAGATGGGAGCGACTTCTCGAGGATACCGCGCCCCTTCGCTCGATCGAGGATGGCAACGTGCTCTATTTTTCGACCGAGACTGCCATGTATCTCTCGGATAATAAAAGATCATCGGCATTTTCGTCATGGATATCGATCGGCGATAAAGAAGAGCATCAGATCAAGGCAGCCCTCGAACGCCTCTGCGACTATTACGAGCTCTGCCCCGATAAATTCCCCGATTATATCTATGTCGACATCAAGACAAACGGTACGCTGGATGCGATAATTTCGACCTTCGGGTTGTCCGATTATAAGATCGAAACGACCAAATACGGCAATACCGTGATAAAAACGAATAAAAGATGAAAAAAGGAACCGGACTTTTTTGTTTTGACAGTCGATTTGGGGGTAGGCGGTGAATAATAGCACCGCGAAAAAAGTTTGCGGTGCTCCCCCGCCTCTTTGGTAGCCGATATATTATAAATCGACCGCCAAATAAAGGTATCCCCGTAGGGCGGGGCACCGCGAACTTTTTTCGCGGTGCCCCGCCCTACGGGGATAGGTGATTGTTTGTTTTGGCGGTCGATTTAATCATCGTTTCCCCAAAAGGGAGCCCTTGGCAAAATTTATTTCTGCATCGATCGATTTATAATAAGTCGGCTACCAAAGAAGCGGGAGGAGCAAGCCCCTCCCCCACCGGTTACTTTGTTACTCGACAACCGCTTTATTTAGTCATCGTTTCCCATCGCTCGTAAAACGATAATTCCCACAAACCATTTTTGGTCTGTGGGAATTTTGCATTGTGGTGATTTCTGACCCTTATCCGATAATCTTTCCTTTACTTTTTCAGATATTCTTTCAGATAATTCATGATATTTTCGTAGCTCGGTACGCCGTCATCCGATGACTTGCCGGTCGGCTGAAATGCGAACTGATACAAGTGAGTGTTTGAACGGTTTACTGCGTCGTCGGTCGACACGAACAGGTAATCCTCACCAAGCATCGCGGTGCTTTCCTCACAGATCGGGATCTCCCCAAAATAGCCCATCTCGGCCGCAAGAGCCTTTTGCTCGTCGACCTTGTAGGTCGGGTGACCGCCTATGGCGTATATTTTGATCGTTTCCGATATATCGCCTTTGTATACCTCACTCGGTTTGATCTCGTATACCGTGTAAAAGACATATGAACAATAGGCATGCAATATGCCGCTTCCGACGGTTTCTACATCGTAACTGAAGGCAAACGAGATGTTTGTGACCGTCCCCGTAAATACTCTGTCAAGTCCGTTGACCAGATCGGCTGCGGTCGGCTGAGCACCCCCCTGCGCCAAGCGTTGATAGCGTTGTACGGGGATGTTGTCGTTCAAATTCCAGCTGAAAGCACGGATCATTTGCGGTGTGAGCTCATCATACGGAACTTCCTTGAACTCTTTGTCCTCGTAGTCGTAGATCTCGACCGGTCGATCCTCGCCTTCTCTGCCGAAATCTTCGGGGAGCTGGACCTTCCTGATCTGGCAGAAGTAATCGTTGTCATCTATAGTGACCTTTCCCCAGCCTATACCACCGAATATTCCCATGTGCTCCTTTGCTCCGCTCGTTTCGATCGTTGTCGGCGGAGTAACAGGCTCGGTGACCGTTGTCATCGGGGCAGTCGTGGTTACTGTCGGGATGTCATTTGTTGTCGTCGACGCTGTTGTTGACGCTGCCGTTGACGCTGTTGTTGTCTCTTTGTCGCCCGAGTTCCCGCTGCAAGCGGTGAGGCAAAGAGATGCCGCCAATAATGACGCACTCAGAAGACAGCTTGTGATGATAGAATAATGTTTCATTGCGTGTTTCTCCAATATATATATATATATATATATTATACAGCTGTATTTCCGTACAGCGGTATTTCACAACTTATGGCTCGACAAATCTAACCTTCAAAAAACCTTTACGACCTTGCCGGTCAATACTTGCCCGAGATATGGGGAGTTTTTGACAAATCTGCCTGTTTTGAGCTGAGCATCGTCAAAGAGATATTCGGCATCGACATCGCACACGGCAAGCTTTGCAGGCGCGCCGATCTCGATGTTCCCATTTGCGCCGATGATCTCGGCAGGGCGAAACGAGAGCAGCTCGCAGAGCCTGTACAGATCGATGACACCCGAGAGGACGAGCGACGAAAGCGAGACCGAGAATGCGGTTTGAAGTCCGAGCATGCCGCAGGGAACTCTTTCAAAGGCTGTCGATTTTTCGCTTGTCGTGAGTGCCTTATGGTCGGTGGATATCGCGTCGATCGTGCCGTCGGCTATCGCCTCTGCTATCGCCCGACGGTCGCGCTCCGATCTGAGCGGATGCGAGAGCTTGACATTGCTTCCGTAAAAGATCAGATCGTCCGATGTCATTGAAAAATACTGCGGACAGGTGTCTGCGGTGATCGGCAGACCGCTCTTTTTTGCCTCTCTGACCAGCTTTGCGGCATAAGCGGTCGACACGCCGGTTATGTGCATCCTGCATCCGCTTGCGGCGGCGATCGTGATCGCATCGGCAGTTGCTATATTCTCGGGAAGTGCGGCAAATTCGCCACCGTTTTTGTAAGCGTTGAAGCTTTGATCGAGCCTTCCCGCGAGGCGGCGATCGTTTGCGTGGACGATCATCAGTCGATCGTTCGCGGCGACGCGACAGGCGGCACGGTAGAAGACCTCGTTGTCCGCCGCTCCGTCGTGTCCGATGGCGATCGTGCCAAGCTCAAAGAGTCGATCGATATCGGAGGGCTCTCCGTTTGATTTTATCGGCGACCCGACGGCAAGTATCTCGCATCCGAGCCGCTCGCCCTCTTGACTCAGTGTTTCGATCAGTGCGGCATCGACTGTTTGCATCGGCGATGCGCAGAGCCTTGAAAATCCGCCGTACATCGCGGCGGAAAGCGTTGTCGCGATCTTTTCTGTTCTTATGTATGGTGGGGGGTAAATATTTGTGCGCAGATCGGTGAAGGCGGGGAAAATGACATTGCCGCGTGCGTCGTAGACGGTGTAGCTCTTTTTGGAGGGAATATCGCCGATGTCAACTATTTTTCCGCCCGAGATCAGCAGATCTGCGGCAGTCCACTTGCCGCCCTTTCGATCGGGTATGCGCCCGTTTTTTATAAGTAAGGGTCTTTCGCTCAAAGCAGCATGTACCCCCTTTTGTACGCCGTCTTTATAAGACCGACGATCCCGTTGTCGCAGAGCTTTTTGCGGAGAGAGTTGATACACACCTCGGTGCTGTTGCCGGCAGCACCCTGAAATATCGCATCTCTTATCTCATCCTTTCCGACTGGCTCGGGACGCTTTGAAAGGAGCAGGGAAAAGAGCTTGTACTCTTTGTCCGAAAGAGCGATTATCTTGCCGCCGACAGATACGCGTCGTTTGTCCAGTGCCTCAATGGCAAGCTTCGACAGATCGTCCTCGGATGGCTGATGCCATGTCTTTGCCGAATCGGCGGAGGATGTAGGGAGGGCGGCACGCTCGGCAAAAAGCTCGAGAAAATGCTCGACAAGGAAGGGGCGGACGAGATCGGGGGATCTGTATGCCGAGCGGGAGAAGGTCAGCGAATGCTCGCCGTATTTGATAAAGGGTACGAAATCAAGATCAATTACCGCAAAATCGCACCATGAAAGACGTTCCTCGCATATATTCACATTGCCGTATCCCGCACCCTCGAGCGTTATTTGAAGCATCCGCGCAAAGAGCGCGTTATCCGATATTATCGTTATGTTTTGCATCCTGCCGACCCTTCCGCTTTTCCGTGGCTCTATGTGTATATTTTACCGCAAAAATCGGTCAGTGTCAATAGTTTTATTGAATTTTTTTCTGTTTTTTTGCAAATATCATCCGAATGTGGATGTGGTGTCCGAACCATCGCCCGAAAGCCCGAACGAGACCGATATCGCGCTGTTGACCCGACGCATGGTCATCTCGTCAAGATGTCCCATTTTTTCCTTGAGTCGGTGCTTGTCGAGCGTTCTGACCTGTTCGAGCAGTATCACGCTGTCCTTTGCCAGCCCGAATGTTTCGGCGTCCGCGGTGTCGTTTCGGCAAACATCGATGTGTGTGGGAAGTTTGGTCTTGGAGAGCCTGCTCGTGATCGCCGCCGCGATCACGGTGGGGCTGTATCTGTTACCTACGTCGTTTTGAATGATAAGTACGGGTCGAAGCCCGCCCTGCTCCGACCCGACGACGGGCGACAGGTCGGCGTAATATATATCTCCTCGTTTGACTGTCATGCGCTTGTCATTTCCTTTCGCTTTGTCTTTTCGATATGAGTTTTCCCGATATGGGTGCATATTAAACATCCCGAAAAAACTTTTCGTCTGTTTTTATCAGTATAAGCAGAAAGGGCATCTCTTGACAAAGGGCGACAATGGGACGAATTTTGCAAATTTTTTATTAAAAATGAGCACTTACATCGACACACCACTTGACAAAGCTTGCATTTTGTTATACAATAAAGGGGAATGCTTGTACGGCGGAGGTGCCGCAATGGACGAATACGCTCTTGTTCGAATCGTTCTGTCAAATATCCGCGGCAGTACTGCCATGCTCGGCAGACTGTCGGAGGTCAGACTTTCTCATCTGTCCGAGCTTGCCGCACTGCAAGCTTCAAGGGGGGCGGACAGCGAGCGTCTTCTTGCGGCAAGACACGCACTGTCGGCACTCTGCGCAGAGGTCTGCGACAGCGAGATATCGGATGTCGGCAGGCAGAGTGCAAAGCGAATGCTCTCCGGACTTTGTGCCCGCGACATAGCCGAGCTTTGCGCGCACATTCCGACAGCCCTTAAGGAGGCGATGGTCCCCGACGAGACCGAGCTTGACCTCTCGCGCGAGGATGACACGTCGATGTGGGAGTTTTCGGATGCTCCGTTGACAAACGACGCAGAAGATACCAAAGTCACCGAGGGCGAGTGCAAAAGGATCGTCTGCTTTGCCACCGCAGTGTCAAAGCCCGCCTTTGACAAATTTGCCGCCGTCTTCGAGGATGCCGAGATCTCGTATGCCGACGATTTTCGATCGGCTTGCGAGGATGTGTACAACCGATTTGCCGATGCCTGCATCATGCCGATAATGAGCAGTGAGGACGGGATCATGACATCGTTTTTGCGGCTTGCAAGACAGTTCGAGCTTCACGCGCATTATGTTTGCACCGTCTCGGTCGGAGAGGGCAGACAGACGCTTGTCGGGCTTTTCGGAAGGGAAATGCCGCCGACCGACGGAGCGGAGCATCTTGATCTGTTCGTCTCGGTGCGGGACGGCAGACTTTGCGATCTGCTCTCGGGCTACGATCAGCTCGGGGCATCCTGTGAGCTTGTCACCGCTCTGCCGCGCGCGATGTTCGAGGAGGAAAATTATTTCGTCAGCCTTTCCTTAAAGGATGCCGATGCCGCCGCCTTGATCGCGTTTTCAAGGCTGATCGTGCCGTCGGTATTTGTCGGAGGCTTGTACAAAAAGATCCCCGAGACAACAAAAACCAAATAAGATCTGACATAACAGAAATAAAACAGAAGATCACGAAAGAACACGAAAGAAAATGAGGTAATTTATCATGAAAACATTCAGCTATACACCGTCGGGCGTTTGCTCAAGACAGATCGAGATCGCAGTTGAGGGCGATATCGTTGCATCGGTACGCTATATCGGCGGTTGCAGCGGAAACACTCAGGGTGTTGCCGCACTCGTCAAGGGCATGAAGATCGACGAGGCTATATCGAGACTTGAGGGGATCAGATGCGGCGGCAAGCCGACGTCATGTCCCGATCAGCTCGCGCGCGCACTGCGTATGATAAAAGAGGGCGCGGCTGACTGAGCCCAATGAATGAAGATTTGAAGGAAGGTTTATAATTAACATGATGGACTATATGTCAAATTATCGCCGCTTTACGGAAAGCGATAAGGTCGATGAAAAGACGAAAGAGGAGCTTGCCTCCATCGAGGGAAATGAAAAGGAGATCGAGCTTCGTTTCTTTAAGTACCTTGAATTCGGTACGGCGGGACTTCGCGGCACGATGATGGCGGGAACGAACGCAATGAATGTTTACACCGTCGCACACGCGACACAAGGCTTTGCAAACCTCATTTTGCAGGAGGGCAAGGCAGATCGCGGCGTGGTCGTCGGCAGAGACAGCCGTAACAACAGCGAGCTTTTTGCAAGGGTCACCGCGCAGGTGCTTGCCGCAAACGGGATCAAGGTCTATTTCCATGACGCCCTTCGCCCCACACCCGTGCTCTCGTTCTCGATCCGCTATCTCGGATGCATCGCGGGCGTAAATATCACCGCCTCGCACAATCCGAAGGAATACAACGGATACAAGGCATATTGGGAGGACGGCGCACAGCTCTCCTTGGAGCAGGCTGACATAGTGTCCGATTATATCGCAAAGACAGATATTTTCGACGGCGTAAAGTCTGTCGATTTCGATCGCGCGCTCGCTGACGGTATCATCGAGATCGTCGGTGCAGAGATCGATGATGCATATATCGAAAATGTCATCGCTCAGCGTATCGACAAAAATGCCGTCCCGAATGTTGCCGATGAGCTCAAGATCGTTTATACGCCTCTCCACGGTTGCGGATACAGACTTGTCCCGGAGACACTTCGTCTTTGCGGAGTAAAGCATCTCTATACCGTATGGCAGCAGATGGTGCTTGACGGCGATTTTCCGACCGTCGCTCAGCCTAACCCCGAATATCCCGAGGCGCTGACGCTCGGACGCGACCTTGCGAAGAAGGTGGGCTCGGATCTTGTTATAGCGACCGACCCCGATGCCGATCGTGTCGGAATCATGGTCAAGAGCCACGACGGCTCGTTTGTTACGATGACCGGCAACCAAGTCGGCGCGCTCCTGCTTGATTATATCCTTACCGCATATGAAAATACCGGTACGATGCCCGACGGTCCTTACGCCGTAAAGACGATCGTTACGACCGAGATGGCAACAAAGATCTGCGCCGAGCACGGCGTCGAGATCTTCAACGTGCTGACCGGATTTAAGTTTATCGGCGAGGTCATAAAAAAGCATGACGATGTCGGTGTCGGGCATTATCTCTTCGGCTTTGAGGAGTCCTACGGCTACCTTAAGGGAACATACGCAAGAGATAAGGACAGCGTTGTTGCCGTTATGCTCATCACCGAGATGGCGGCCTATTACAAGGCTAAGGGCATGACGCTTTACGATGCGGTGAACGCACTTTACGAGCGTTACGGCTACTATAAAGAGGCAACCGTCAATGTCGTTATGAAGGGTCTTGACGGACTTGAAAAGATGGCGGCACTGATGGAGGGGATCAGAAATGATCCTCCGAAGGAGCTTGGCGGCAGACCGATCATTTCGATGCGTGACTATCTCACCGAGACGATCACCAATCTCGAAACGGGCGAGAAGACCTCTACCGGACTTCCCAAATCGAATGTTCTCTATTTTGAGACTACGGGCGGCAATGTCGTGGTCATCCGTCCCTCGGGAACTGAGCCCAAGGTCAAGATCTACCTGCTTGTCAACGGCAAATGCGAAAAGTGCGCGACCGAAACAATGAACGCCTTCCGCGAGAGCATCTCCGGCTGGACGAAGTAATACAAAAAGTCTGTCTCAAATGCGAGCTCAAGCATTTGAGACAGACTTTTTTGAAATTAGAAATTAGGAATTAGGAATTAGAAATTAGCGAGAATTGGCTGTGATATCA
>CAZMPO010000001.1:99065-160368 GCA_964568425.1 uncultured Lachnospiraceae bacterium
AGCGGGAGGGGCAAGCCCCTCCCTTATCGGCTTTTGTTTCGGCAACAGACTTATTTGAAATGAGGAATTAGAAATTAGGAATTAGGAATTAGAAATTAGCGAGAATTGGCTGTGATATCACCGACATATTATATATTGACCTACCAAAGAGCGGGAGGGGCAAGCCCCTCCCTTATCGGCTTTTGTTTCGGCAACAGACTTATTATAAATCGACTGCTCAAACAATCAAATCTCACCAATTCCTAATTCCTCATTCCTAATTTCACTGTATCTTTATCACACCGCTGTTTATCTGCGCTGCCGTGTAGACGCTCGGGGCGGAGATGGTGCTTTGGTAGATCGATGCGACGATCTGTACCGATGCGCTCGTGAGCTTTTCATCCATGTCAAATTCACCTGCGGTGAGGGGATCTGCGAAAATCGACAGAAAATCATTTATCTGATCGACCGCCGCGCTCTTGCAAACGACCGAGAACTTGCCTGCCGACAGGGTTACCGGCTCGATGGCAAGCCTTGCAAATTTGACATTTTCGGGGTCTGCGGCTGCAAGCGAGCGGAGCAGAAATACATCCGCCGAGCCTTTGCCGCTTATCGTTGTGGTCATGTGCTGCCTGATCTCGACCGCGCAGATCGAGAGCACCTTTTCATCAACATCGTTGCGAAGCGCGGATATGAATGCGTTGATGAGCAGCTTGTGAATGTGAAGCGAACCGACAAATTCCGAGCGATATCCGCTGTAGACCATCAGCCCTGCCGTCGCTTTGCCGTCGAGCATGGTGTTTCCCGCCTTGACGATCGTGCCGTCGTCGAGCCCGATCGCGTAAGGAATGTTCATCTTCATGCCGCCGATCGCGTCCACCGCACCGATCAGCTTGTCATAGGTCATGTGCGTCGTGTGATCGATCGGGATCGAGAGCGAGGAGACGATCAGACCCTTGAGATCGCTCATTGCCGTGCTTGTCGGATCTTCGGCACCTGCCGCGATCGCCGCCGCATATCTGTTCTTGTACCAAAGAGAAAGCGAGCCCTCGTCTTCAAAATACAGATCGGTCGGGAGCTGGAGCACGGCAACCGAATCCTCGTCGGTGTTCAGCCTGAATATGACCGCAGATACGATCTCGCCCGCGATTTTTCCCTCAAATACCGAGAGAATGGTTATTATATTCTTCTTGCGGTTGATCGTAAATTCGCTCGGACCTTCGTCCTTTGTCGCAGGAGCGGTCGTTGCCACACCTCCGGGCGAATAATCGGTGAAAAATCGGTCGCATCCGACAGTCGGAATTATCATGCAAATTATCAGCAAGATTGCAAGAAATCTCTTTTTCATGCCAAGATCTCCTTATAAAACTTTTGCTCAAACGATTGTAAAAGTCGAGAAAACAAAAATATAAATTAAATCGTTTTTTTCGGCAGCTTTGCCGCCGAAAAAACACCGCCAAGACAAGCGAAGCGAGCACGGTTCGATTGTAAAACGCAGTTTTACAATCGCTTATATTATACCACATTATCGACCGCTTGTCAAGCCCCCATCGACGATCATCGATTTCAGCGCATCGATCGCCTCGGAAAGACCGCCGAGCGAGTCTATCAGCCCGACCTCGACCGCACCCCGACCCTCAAGTATCGTCCCCACGTCGGTCGCAATGTCGCCCGTGCTCATGAGAAGCTCGTCAAGCTTTTCTTTTGATATCGACGAATGCCCGACAACAAAATCGGTGATCCTCTCCTGCATCTTCTCAAAATAGCGAAATGTCTGCGGCGCGCCGATCACCGTGCCGCTGATTCGGACGGGGTGTACCGTCATGGTGGCGGACGGCACGATGAATGACTTTTTTGCCGATACTGCGAGCGGTACGCCGATCGAGTGTCCGCCGCCCAAAACGAGCGAGACGGTCGGCTTTTTCATTGACGCGATAAGCTCGGCTATCGCAAGCCCTGCCTCGACATCGCCACCGACCGTGTTGAGCATGAGCAGCAGTCCGTCGATCTCGTCATCCTCCTCGACCGATACGATCAGCGGAAGGACGTGCTCGTATTTCGTCGTTTTTTGATTTTCCGAGCAGAGATAGTGCCCCTCGATCTGCCCGATCACGGTAAGCGTCCTGATCCGTGCCCCGCCGCTCTCGGTCAAAGTGCCGCCGCAATCGTCCATACTCTCGCCTTTTTTACCCTCTTCGACAACATTTTCCTCAAAATCTAAAATTTTTTCCATAATATCCGCCCTTTGCTGTTTACTTTTTTGAAAATATGTGCTATAATAAGACAAAGCATTTTGCAAATATTATTTCCACATAAATCGGAGGTATTCAAGTTATGAATTTTATCGTTGAAACATCAGCGCGCCATATCCATCTCACAAGCGCGGATATCGAAAAGCTTTTCGGTGAGGGCGCACAGCTCCACAATAAGAAGGATCTTTCCCAGCCCGGTCAGTTTGCCTGCGAGGAAAAGGTCGAGCTCGTCGGACCTAAGGGCAACCTTAAGGTATCCGTTCTCGGCCCCGCAAGAGGCGCGACCCAGGTCGAGCTGTCCTTTACCGATGCTCGTACACTCGGACTTAAGAGCGTTCCCGTTCGCGAGAGCGGCGATGTTGCGGGCACTCCCGGCATTAAGCTTGTCGGACCCTGCGGCGAGGTCGAGATCACCGAGGGCGTTATCATCGCAAAACGCCATATACATATGACTCCCGCAGACGCAGAGGCATTCGGCGTCAAGGATAAGGATGTTGTTTCGGTCAAGATCGCAAACGATTGCCGTACAACGATCTACGGCGATGTCGTCGTCCGCGTTTCGCCCACCTATGCGCTCGCAATGCATATCGACACCGATGAGTCCAATGCGGCTGCCGCATTCGGCACATGCTACGGCGAGATCGTAAAATAATCAAAATCGTAAGAAATATCCATTTTCCCCAAAGATCGAAAGGAAATTGTTGTAATGGCAGAAAATTACAATCAAACCCCCGAGGGTTGCACACACGACTGCTCAACATGCGGTGCGGATTGCCCCTCAAAAAATAAAGAAAGCCTGATCGAGGCGGCAAATAAAGGCTCTGATGTCAAAAAGCTCGTTGCCGTTGTCAGCGGTAAGGGCGGCGTCGGCAAATCGCTCGTCACATCCATGCTCGCCTGCCTCACTCAAAAGAGCGGCAGACAGGCAGGTGTCCTCGATGCCGATATCACCGGTCCGTCCATCCCGAAGATCTTCGGCGCAAATTCGCAGATCTACGGCGACGATAACGGCATGCTTCCTGTCGAGAGCAGGAGCGGCATCAAGCTCATGTCGATCAACTTCATGCTCGAGGACGAGACTACACCTATCGTGTGGCGCGGATCGCTCATCTCGGGTGCGGTCAAGCAGTTCTGGACAGATGTCGCATGGGGCAAGACAGATTGCCTTTATATCGATATGCCTCCCGGAACCGGCGATGTTCCGCTGACCGTCTTCCAGTCACTTCCCATAGATGGTATCGTCATCGTCACCTCGCCTCAGGATCTCGTGTCGATGATCGTCGCAAAGGCGGTCAATATGGCAAAGATGATGAATATCCCCGTTCTCGGTATCGTCGAAAACTATAGCTATTTCGAATGTCCCGACTGTGGTAAACGCCATAATATCTACGGCGAAAGCAAACTCGATGCGGTCGCCGCCGAATATGACCTTCCCGTCCTCGCGCGTATCCCGATCGACCCCGACCTCGCCGCCCTCTGCGATAAGGGCTGCCTCGAGGAGCTCTCCGAAAAACAAAAAGGCTACCTCGCATCCGCAGTAGATAAGATCTTCGCCGAGTGATCGAAAAAATTAATATTATCAAAAAAGACTGTGTTCTCGATGAGTTCACAGTCTTTTTGCGTTGCGAAAAGGGTGTGTATTTACGAATAACGAAAAAATGCTCCCTCGCCTGCCTTTTCGTCGCATGTTTTTAAAAAAGAATAAAGAAATTACAAAAAAGTATTGACAAACGCTCGATTTAGTATTATAACACTAACATAAAGATCGAAAACTATAACTCTATTCGTGTTATGTTGTAATTTGATCAATAAAAACAAGGAGGAAAAACGCATGAATAATCAGAAAAAACTGTACGAATTGCCTGTTGCCACGATCGAGGAGCATGTCGGGATGATCATTCTCGAAAGCAGCTCGGATAACAAGCCCATTGACGAAGATCAAGGCGAGTGGGATCCGCAATTCTAATTTACCATTTTGTTTTTAAGGAGAAAACACATCATGAAAACCAAGAAAAAACTGCTTCTGTTGCTGTCTGCGGTTTTGTTGACCGCAACACTTATCACCTGTTTCGCAATTTTCTCGGGTGCGGAGACTGTTACGCCTGAAATGAAGATTACAAACTGCTCACTGTCATTTTCGGACAGTGTCTACATCAAATACGCGGTGAAAACAAACGTGGATGATCTAAAGCTCCTCGTTTGGACCGAACCGCAAGCAGACTACACGGTCGGCACCGAAAAATATACGGTCACAGATCACTATTCGGAAAACATATCCGGTGTTTCGCATGAGATATTCGACCTCAAAGAACTCTCGGCGAGAATGATGACCGATAATGTCTACACTCGCGCGTACGCAAGCGTTGGCGGTAAGGATTACTACAGCGGCCTGAATAAATACAGCATCTTGCAGTACGCTTACAATAAGCTCGGTAAAACCGCAACCGCATCAATAAGCGAGACCCTGAAGACATTGCTTGCCGATATGCTCACCTACGGCGCATCGGCACAAAAGCATTTTAACTATAAGACCGCTCGCCTCGCAAGTGCCGATTGGTATCAGATCAAGCTCACAAAGGGTACGCTCGATGATGGTTTCGCCTTTGGACTCTATCTCGAGGGCGATAAAGTAACCCTCACCGCTCCCGAGACCGATGCCGATGGTAAAATATTCGAGGGCTGGTATAACTCCGCTGACACCAAAGTGGCAAGCACAAACATAGCCACCGTCACCGTCGGCACAAAGAACGAGGTCTACACCCCCAAATACACCACTCCGTCGACGCCGAGTTATACGGTAACTTTTGTTGACTATGACGGCAAAGTTCTCAAAACCGAAAATGTCGAGAGCGGCAACAATGCGACAGCTCCCGCATCACCATCAAGGGACAGCTACGACTTTGCCGGATGGGACAAGGCGTTCACGAATGTAACATCCGATCTGACCGTCACTGCAACATATGAACCGGCTGCGACTTGTCTCACCGTCAGGGCCGAAGACGCCGTTGTGAATGTTGGCGATAAAACGGTCACCGTCACGATCTCGGTAGCAAATAATCCGGGCATCGCGGCACTTAAGTTCGATGTTGAGTATGGCGATGCACTTACTCTTTCGAGCGTTTCGTTTGGGAGCGCATTTACATCGCTTGGCGTAAATCCAGAGGCGAACCCCACAAGAGGCAAGGAAAACTCCGAAACACTGACATTTATCATTTGGGACGGATGCGTCGAAGCAAACGGAACATTCGCGACACTTACATTTAGTATACCCGATGGTACACCTTCCGGTACAGTCGCGAATATTAAGCTCATACCCTCTGAGGGTGATATCTACGATGAAGATTTTGTTGACGTTGATCACCTTTTCTATGACGGAACGGTAACCGTGCGTTGACTAATCGAAAATAAAAGCAGAAACATAAAGGAGAAAAAGCATTATGAGAAAAAATCTGTCCAAGATGCTTGCTCTGTTGCTCACGCTTTCGATGCTTGCGGGAATCCTTCCTGCAGGCGTACTTGCGGCAGAGAGCAAGTTGACCCTCACCGTTTCAGATCAAACCGGTCGCCCCGGCGAAATGGTAAGTGTCAAGATCGACATTGCCGACAACCCCGGCATCACCTCGCTGAAATTCGATGTCAAGTATGACAGTATGCTCACTCTCAAGAGCGCCGAATTTGGCAGCGATTTTCAATTTTCGGGTCTGCAAACTGATGCTAACCTGACAAGAGGCTCAGAAAACTCCGAAACTGTCACGCTCATCAGCTGGGCGTCGGATATCAGCACAAACGGTACGCTTATCACGCTTACTTTTGAAATAAGCAAAAGTGCGCCCGACAATTATGTTGCCGATATCACGATCTCTTACGATGAGGAAGAGGTGTTCAATGAACAAGAAGAATCCATCGCGCTTGACGTAAAGAGCGGAAGTGTCACCGTCTATCATGGCATCCCAGGCGATATAAACGGCGACGGCTCGGTCAATACCAAAGACGCGATCCTCTTGTTTCGTTACGTCGCCGGCAGGGATGTTAGCGTTGATACTGCTGCCATTGATGTTAACGGCGATAATAAAGTTAATACAAAAGATGCGATCGCACTCTTCAGATACGTAGCCGGTCGTGATGTGACGCTTTACAGAGGCGAAATATGCGTTCACAAGCTTATCCACAACTCGGCTAAGGCTGCAAAATGTGACGAAAATGGAAATATAGAGTTTTGGCTCTGCGAATTGTGCGGCAGAGTTTACTCTGACGCAAACTGCAAGACTCAGATCAAGCGAAGCGATACTTCGATTGAGGCAGTTGGACACTGTACGGTCATAGACGAGCCTGTGTCTCCGACATATACAAGTACGGGACTGACGCAGGGTTCGCATTGTGAAAAATGCGGCGAAATTCTGGTTGCACAGCAGACCATTCCGTCATTGACAGGAACAAATTACAGCATAACATACGATCTTTTTGGAAGTGACACCTATTTGGCAAAAGTCGGCGTTGCAAACAGCAATCCGAACACATACATTTCTGAGGTCGGCGTACTGCTCGAAGATGTTTCATCGCCCGGTTATGTCTTCAAAGGTTGGAAGACAAGCGATGGCAAGCAAGTTTCAAAAATCGACGTGAATACAGTCGGAAACATAAAGCTTTACGCACAGTGGGAGAAAGTAATATATAATGTAATATTTGATTCTCCCGATGTCCCTGTTGAAAGTGCGACATATACCGTTGACAGCGGAATAACGCTTGCCGCACCTTCTTGGTACGGATATACATTCGTTGGTTGGTCGAATGACGATGGATTTATTGTTTCGAGGATCAAGGAAGGCACCACGGGCAATATTACGCTCCATGCAAACTGGACGTCAAACCGTAACAGAGCGACTAGCTATACATCTTATGGAGATCCTATCATAATAGAAGACAGTAAGAGCGGGCAGTTCTTGTTCGTTTATGATATAGGCAAGATCGATAATGTCCCTCTTTATCAGATAGGTTTTATAGGTAATCATCAGAAACTTGATATGACCGTTTCTTATGAGTATACCGATACCATAACATCCGAACAGGCTGAGCTTATCGCCAATACCGTTTCGAACGCCACGACTCGAAGCTCGGGCTGGACATTGTCAGAGGAATGGAATCAGATTTATGCCTCTGAAGAGGAAAGTCAAGATCTGCAGACAAAGAGCGAAGAGCGAACCGATTCGGAAGGAAATATTGTTGGCGGAAAGTACTTTGTTTCTAACAGTAGCGGCGGTTCGACCTATGTGAGCAATGAGTCAGGCGGTTCGAGTTCTTCTTCTTCGAAGGTTACAACCGACAGATCTTTTGGAATCAACTCATCGTACGACAAATCGAACGAAATGTATGTTGATGGAAAACTCAGCGTTTCAAATTCGTTCGAGGTCAGCGCAGGGGTAGGAGTTCCGATAGAAGTAGTAAAAGTGAATGCAGGTATAAAAGCCACAACCACAATGGGAGCGGAATTGTCCGCTGGAATAAGAGACTCTTCTGCGTTACATATTGACAGCTCTTATTCTGACTATGTTGGAACTGTTAATACAAGCAATTCATCATCTTACTATACCACTGTAAAGAACAACTCCAACACATGGAATTCTGATGAGAGTTACGAAAAGAGCAAAGAGGTCAGCGCAAATACCGAGATATCGGCGGCAATATCGTCACAGATATCTAAAAAAACAAGCTATAATATCAGTGACTCACTCGGTGGGCAGAACAGCAAGACCGCATCCGTCGACGAGGAAGAACTCAAGAGCAACGAGTATCAGTCCTCGCTCAAGTATTCAACGGGAACATCGGTCACATCGACACATACAAAGAAGTATACAGTTGATGCAGAGGGATATTACAGAGTCGTTATGGCGGGTACTATCCATGTGTACGGTGTCGTAGGATACGATGTCGCTACAGGCTCGTATTACACTTACACATTTAATGTGCTTGACGATGAAAGACATGAGTATCTCGATTACTCGAAAGACAATGCTAACTTTAACGATTGCGAGAACGGTGTTGTTACATTCGAGATTCCCTATGAGGTAAACGAGTATATCGTTGCGGTAACTGCCAGAACGGATGGTATTGAGGTCGACCTCGAGGGTAATATTACCGGATTTGAAGCAACTGAAGACTTTGACGGTACCGTTTTTGTGCCTCAGTATTATTCTGTCAATAACGGTGATAATACTTACACAGCATACCTGACCAAAGCAATAGACGCAGGTGCGTTCAGAGGAAATACCGAGATCAAAACAGTCATTCTTCCGATAGGTATCACTGAAATTCCCGCAGGTGCGTTCGAGGGTTGCACAAACCTTGAAACTGTTATTGCATATGGTGTAACAAAGATCGGCAGCAATGCATTTAAGGGTTGTACCTCGCTTAGCACTTTCTCAATCGATAACATAGTCACATCGATCGGCGAAAACGCATTCGAGGGTTGCTCGGAAGTTGCAGCAATGGTCGCAAACTCATCTGTGGCAAATGCGGTCATCAACTCCGGAGCAAAGCGTATCACGATCGATCTGACAAAGATATCCGATTCTTTTGACAATCGAAAGATCGCCATTTCGGATTCTACAGAGTATTTTGCAATATACGGTGGCGGAAAGAGTTTTACGCGTCTTCAGATCGAATCCGATTCAAATGAAACATTTATCAACAACATGACCCTTGTTGGTAACAACGACACGTCTCTCAAACTCGGCTCAAGCACGATTAAACTTGCTCGCGTGAGTGTTGAGAACGCTCCCGGATTCGCGCTCATCTCGACTGCCGAAAATGTTGAAATAAAGCTTCTCGGCAATGTAAATCTTGGATCAAAGGGCACAAACACAGTAATCAGCAAAAATGTAACCTTCTCAAAACTTGATTCGAGCGTCGCGGGTCACATGAATATAAGCGGAAAATATCTTGTCTGCGGAGATCTTGTAAATGACAGCATGCTGTCTGCGGCAGGCGGAGTTGAACGTATCGATTCTGAAATGTTCAATCGTATGCTTACGTCTTGCTCTGTTACATTTAATGCAAACGGCGGCTGTGTGTCCGATTCGTCCAAGACTGTGTACTATGGTCAGAGTTACGGAACGCTTCCGACACCCTCCCGTGACAACTACACATTCGATGGATGGTATACAGCCGCAACCGGCGGTAACTTGATTACAGCAAGCACGGTAGTTGACTCGCTCGTTAATATTACGCTTTATGCACATTGGACTCCCAATGCATTTACCATTTACTTTGATGCAAACGGCGGTTATGTGTCTCCGCCAAACAAGAGCGTGGTATTTGAAAATGTCCTTGGAACACTTCCGACGCCAAGTAAGACAAACTATACATTCGCAGGGTGGTATACTTCTGACGGTACGGCGGTCAGCGCATCATTTGTTCCTACCGCTGCTGCCGATATAACACTCTACGCACACTGGACTCCTAACGTATTTGTCATTTCGTTCGACGCAAACGGCGGGTATGTTTCCGAGTCAAGCAGATCTATGACATTTGGCAATAGTCTCGGAACACTTCCAATACCCACAAGAGATTTTTACAACTTCACCGGTTGGTACGATGGATCCGGCAACCGTATGTACGCATCTACCGTTCCTACATCCGCAAACACTATTACGCTCTATGCATATTGGGAACTTAAACCCGAAAGCGGTTGGATAAGGGCATCAGACCTCCCGTCGGGAGCGCAAGTTACCGACAGAAAGTGGTCATATACGCAGGCTTACTATACTACATCGAATTCGTCCTCGCTCAGTGGATGGACACTTTACGATATGGTTTCAGTTTGGAGTGATTATGGTTCGTGGAGTGAATGGCAAGATGCGGCAGTAAGCTCGAGTGATAGCAGGCTAGTTGAAACGCAGGAAGTGATTGCATCTGCAAATTACAAGACTGTATATCATTATTATTATTATTCCAAGGCTGAAACGAACGGCAACACAAGTTATCAGTCGACAAGCAAATATGGAAGAAATAGATATACGGTGAGCTTTGATTCCGAGCTCTCTAAGGACGGAAGCGTAGACGGACACACGAAGTATGTGTGGAAAAATCATCACAACAGCGGATACTATATGTATGTTTATAAAGACGATCCGTATACAACGCAAGAAGTTGTCTCATACAATTATAAAACACAGTATAGATATTGCGATCGCTATTTAATCTTCACATACTATTTCTATAGAACAGAAAATCTCGAATCTTCGAGCTATCCGAATACCGCGAACGTCTCAAACATCGTGGAATGGGTAAAGTATAGAGAAAAGTAAGATATACAAACTGATTTTTCTAAAAAACAGCAATGAGCCGTAAAAAGCTCATCAAAAAAGGAAGACTATGTCCCCAAAAAATGGGGTGACATAGTCTTCTTTGTTTAGCGAGATTCACAGCTTCGATTTGCTTTTTAGATTATTCTTTTGTAAGCACCATCACTCCGGTGTTGGGGATCTCGATCTCTATGATACCGTGGGGGACGGTTATGTGATTGGTGGACAGGAGGGTGCCGGTGCAGGATTTGATCTCTATTTTGGCGGTGAAGGGGGTGCCTGTGTTACGGATGAGTGTCGGGGACTGCCAGGAGGCGTTTATTACGGCGAGGGTGGATATGCCGCTCTTTATTTCGAGGTCGGATCTTGAATAGAGCACGGTGAATTGTCTGCCGTCCTTTATTGACTCGGCGGAGGTATAGTTTGCGGCGGGGTCTCTTGCTGTCAGTTTGCCCTCGATCAGGCAATCGCGCCACTCGCGCCAGAGATCCATATAAAAGGCGAGCATCTTTTTATGCGACTCGGGGAGATTTTCAATACGCACCGAGATCTGCGGAACGAGGAAGAAGCTGTTTGCGATCTGGAGTGCGGCAGACTCGACAGAGGTCTCGTTATGCCACATCAGCATATCCGAGTGCACGGCAGTTTTATCGGTGAGGAAGCGCAGGTTGATACCGTTGACCCTGTTACGCATGATATCCGCAGGGCAGTCACCCACGCGGAGCATATTGCCGAGGCGGCGCATGATCGGTCCGATATAGCTCTGTCTGAACTCGAAGAGCATATCGGGCTTCAGAGCGGTAAGTCTTGCCCTGATCTCATCAAGCAGTGTGCATACCGCATCCTGAATGGACGTATGATCCATCTGATCGCTTGGTGTCGGCGTTTCATTTTCGAGATGGTGGAAGGAATCGATAAAGTCGAGCTTGAAGCCGTCAAGCCCCCACTCTCTGACTGCGCGCTCATAGGTATCGCAAAGATAATCGCGGACATCGGGGTATCTCGGGTCGAGGACGCCGACTCCTTCCCATGAATGATGGAATTTGTCCTTGAATTTTGCGTACGCTCTTGAGTGTTCTCCGACGAATGGCACGGAATACCACAGGATGAATTTCATCCCGACCGAGTGAACGGCATCGACAAGTGCCTTCATATCGGGGATCTTTGAGGGTGTCGGCTCCCAGTCGCCGCAGAATGCGTATCCGCGGTTGTTATCATCGGTCTGCCATCCGTCATCGACGATAACGCTGTCCATACCATATTGCTTTGCAAGCTTCAGCTCGGCGACAAGATCGTCCGAGTCGAGCTTTTGGTGCATCGAATACCATGTCGAGTACATCGGCATTTTTGCCGCCTCGGGGACATCCGCTTCGGGGCAATTTTTGCGCCACTCATCCGAGATCTCTCTTGCCTTATCGTAAAAATCGACGCAGTCTCTGTCGATCTTCAGCGTGCACTCATATTCCTTGATCGGCTCGGTCATCTCGGCAAAGAGTGTGAGCGAGCATGTCAGCTCGCCGCTTTCTTCGACGACACCGATCGAAAATTCGCTCGGATTGCGGAAATCGGAGAGTGCGACCGCGAGTGTGCTTTTGCCGCGAACATCAGTGCAGATATAGAGCGGCAGATTGGATGCCGATCTTGAACCCATGCGCAGTGCTCCCCAACTGGGTGATATGCAGTGCAGATCGCCGTAGGAGGGTGCCCAGATCGATATCGTTTCGGCAAGCGGCAGTTTCCATTTTATTTTGACGGGCTTTGGCATTTCGATACTCGGCAGTTCGATCCTGATCCCGAGGCTCGCGCGATCGCCGTCATATTTTTCGGTGGTCATTGTCAGTGCGTATTCGGTATCGCTTGTGAAGCTGATACCGCAGAGGTTAAAGTCTTTTGTCGCCATGATATATCCTTTCATCCGCGGAAGGTATTGTGATGGCTCTATTATAAACGATAATGGCAAAAAAATCAAGAGTTTTTCTGAAAAATCGATTGACATTGACAGAAAAATATGTTATACTTTCAACAAGAAAATGTGTGATGCGAAGCGGAGATGATACTTGTGAGAACGATCGGCAATGTTTTGTGGTTTTTGTTCGGCGGACTGATCGGCGGACTGGCTTGGACTATTATCGGGCTTTTGTGGTGCGTGACGATCATCGGTATACCGGTGGGGAAGCAGTGCTTTAAGATGGCAAAGCTCGCGTTCTTTCCGTTCGGAAAGAATGTGACCTACGGTGGAGGCGGATTTTCGTTTATTGTCAACATCATTTGGATAATTCTTTGCGGATGGGAGCTTGCTCTCGGTTATGTTGCGCTCGCGATCGTCTGGTGCGTGACCATCGTCGGTATCCCCGTGGGCGTGCAGTGCATGAAGCTTGCAAAACTCGCGCTCATGCCGTTCGGCGCAAGGGTGAGATGAATATATAGCAAAACAATACAACAATACAAAAGGAGAGCTTCAAAATGACATTTATTGAAGAAAAGATCAAAATTTCCTGCGAAAATCTTGCAGGGAAGATCGTCACCGAGAAGGTAAAGATCACCGACATGATGATGGTCTTCTGCGACTACAAGACATCGAACACACCGCCCGATGCAAATGCCGATTGGGTACCTTTTGGCGGCGGCGAGATCGATTTCGGCAGTATCGACAGACATTGCTGGTTCAAATTCAGCCTTGATCTGCCCGAGATCGACGGCGATCACGAGCATCGTCTTATGACGAGCGGCAGTGCGGACAACGGATGGGACGCGAACAATCCGCAGTGCACGCTGTTTATCGACGGCGACAGCGCATATCAGGCGTTCGACACAAATCACAGGTCGACACCCGTCACGCCCGGGCATCATGACGTTTTTGTGTATTTCTACAACGGAATGAACTCGCCCGCCGTCTCGGTCAACTTCTACTTCGCTACGGTCGATCTCCGCATCGAAAAGCTTTATTACGATCTTTTTGTCCCCTACTGCGCGCTTCGAGCACTTCAAAGGGACTCGGCTGAATATCTGCTGATCAGAAGCAAGCTCAACGAGGCGACAATGCTCCTCGATTTCCGCTATCCCTATTCGGACGATTTTTACAAGGGCATTGCCGCGTGCGACAGGTTTATGCAAGAGGAATTTTACGAAAAGGAGCTTTCTCAAAATGTCGGCGAGATCGATCTTATCGGTCATACGCATATAGATGTCGCTTGGCTTTGGACGGTAGCACAGACGAATGAAAAAGCACAGCGATCCTTCTCGACCGCCGTAAAGCTCATGGAAAAATATCCCGACTATATCTTCCAGTCAAGTCAGCCGCAGCTTTACGCGTTTGTCAAGGAAAACGACCCCGGACTCTACTCGCGGATCAAAAAGCTTGCCGCAGAGGGACGCTGGGAAGTCGAGGGTGCTATGTGGCTCGAATCGGACACCAATCTTGTCAGCGGTGAGAGCCTTGTAAGACAGATTTTGCTCGGCAAAAAATTCATGCGCGAGGAATTTGGCGTTGAGAGTCGAGTGCTCTGGCTCCCCGATGTTTTCGGCTACAGTGCGGCACTTCCGCAGATCCTCAAAAAGAGCGGCGTACCCTTTTTCTTCACATCGAAGATATCATGGAGCGAGACGAACAAGTTCCCGCATGACAATTTCATCTGGCAGGGCATTGACGGCAGTGAGATTTTTGCGGTGCTCAGTCAGGCGTATGTAAAGGAGCTTGATCCCGCGTCTGTAAAGGCTTCGTGGCAGGATCATGTTGAAAAAGAATATTCGGACACTGTCCTTTCGACCTTCGGCTACGGTGACGGAGGCGGAGGACCTACTGTGAAGATGCTCGAAAACTACGAGAGATTAAAGAAGGGAATCCCCGGTATGCCGACAGTCAAGATGAGACGCGCGGGTGAGACCATCGAGCAGATCGAGCGCGAGTTCAAGGATGCTTGCGAGAGGCTTCGCTTTGTGCCGAAATGGTCGGGCGAGCTGTATCTTGAGATGCATCGCGGTACATACACCTCCGCCGCTCACAACAAGAAGAACAACAGAAGATCCGAGATACTTTATCAAAATGTCGAGACGGCATCGGTAATCGATTGCCTGCTTAATCACAAGACAGACTATCCTGTCGATATGCTCGACAAAAATTGGCATACCATCCTCAAAAACCAGTTCCACGATATCATTCCGGGCTCGTCGATCGGCGAGGTCTACAAGGTGTCGGACGCCGAATATAAAGAGCTTCTTTCCGAGGGCGGCGACGAGCTTGACAGGCGCATATCGTCGATCATGTCGAGCGTGAAGAGCAACGGCGGACTGTTTGTGTACAATCCCACGCCTTTTGACCGAACCGAATATTTGGCGACCGACGATGGGGTCTTCCTTGCCGAAAACGTCCCTGCGCACGGCTGGAGCGTCCTTTTGCCGACAGATGCGCCGTCTGACTGCAAGGCGGGCGAAAAAATTCTCGAAAACAGCATGGTCAAGGTCGTTTTTGACGACAAATTCGGCATATCGTCGATCTTTGACAAACGCCTTGGCAGAGAGCTTGTCGAGCAGGGCAAACGCGCCAACGAGCTTCTCATCTTTGAGGATTATCCGAGAGAATATGACGCTTGGGAGATCACCGAGTATTACAAGCTCAAAAAATGGACGGTTGACTCGGTCGAGTCGGTCGAGTACGAAAACGGCGACACATACGCCGCAGTCAAGATCACAAGAAAGTACATGTCAAGTAAGATCGAGCAGAGGATAGTCCTTCACTCGGGCAGTCCGAGACTCGATTTCGAGACCTATGTCGATTGGCACGAGGATCATGTTCTCCTGAAGACCGCCTTCCCGACGACCGTTCGCTCGGACAGCGCGACCTACGAGATACATTTCGGACACATAAATCGCCCGACACACAGAAACACATCCTGGGACGAGGCAAAGTTCGAGGTCTCGGCACACAAATGGGCAGATCTTTCGGAGCACGGATTTGGTATCAGCCTTCTCAATGATTGCAAGTACGGACACAGCGTCGAGGAAAATGTCATGATGCTCTCGCTCCTAAAATCGGCGACATATCCGAACCCCACATCCGACAGAGGCGAGCATTACTTTACCTATTCGATCTATCCGCATGTCGGCTCTGTCGCAGACGGCGGCACGATCAAAGAGGCGTATGCGCTCAACGATCCGCTTATCACAAGACATATCGGACAGAGCACGGGCGGAGAGCTTCCCGAAAGCTATGCATTCGTCAAGAGTTCGTATGAGGGATTTGCGATCGAAACGATCAAAGCACCCGAGTACGGCGAGGGCATCATAGTAAGAGGCTACGAGGCGTACAACGGCAAATCGAGGGTCAAGCTTACCTTCGGATTTGATGTTGACAAGGTCTATGTCTGCGATCTGATGGAAAACTGCGAGCGCGAGCTGACCGTAAACGGCAGATCGGTCGAGCTTGACGTTACCAACTTCGAGATCGTCACTCTGCGAGTTATCGCGAAATAATCAACAAAAACCAGGGAAGACGGTGCACATACAAGACCGCTCCGTCTTCCTTGCGGGATTTACATTTACAAAAAAGAAAGGCAATTCAAATGTTTTCACTGCCGATTCCGATCCTTTTGGTGATCACGGTCATCGCAAGCTGGCTCAACTCGCTTATCTGCGGATATTTTCCGAAAAGAGTGTCAAGCGATGGCGGCGCGATCGATGCGTTCAATCTTTTTCGCAATCTTTTCTGCGCGGCGGCGATTGCCATTTTGCTTGCACTGTCGGGCGCGCTCGGCTCGGTCAGCCTTTTTACGATATTGCTTGGCGTGCTCATGGGACTTGCCAACATTTTCGGCGCGCTTGCGCACCTGAAGGCGTTTGCGATCGGACCTTTTTCCTACACGACGGTCATCGTATCGCTGTCCGCGATAATTCCCGCGCTTTCGGGACTTTTCTTCGGGGAGAGCATTTCGGCATTTCAGTGGGTAGGCGTCGCGCTCATGGCACTTTGCCTGTTTCTTTCCCCCGAAAAGGGCGAGGGCGAGCAGAAAAAGGCGAGCGTAAAATGGATGATGCTGTCGCTTATCTCCGCCGCACTGTCGGGCATCACGGGCATAATTCAAAAGGTCCACCAAAATTCGGAGCACGCGGATGAGATGGGCGCACTGCTTATCTCGACTTTTGCCGTCTCGGCGGTGATCTCGGCAGTTATGCTTGCTTTTCGGAAGAAAAAGGGGAAGATCGGGGCGTTTGACTCGGTGATGCACAAACCGATCTTTTGGATATTGCCGATCGTCGGCGGATGCGTGTTCGCCTTTCCGCATACGATCAACCTGTTCCTTTCGGGCAAGCTCGACTCTGTAATATTCTTCCCGATAGTCAACCTCTGTCCGATGCTCGTTTCAATGCTCTCGGGTATGCTCATCTTCCGCGAGCGGCTCTCTCTCCGCAGATGGGCAGGCGTTGCGGTCGGGATACTGTCGACCGTGCTCCTGGCGGGGATCGTTTGAGAGAATTAGGAATTAGAAATTAGAAATTAGGAATTAGGAATTAGGAATTGCGAGGGCGATCGTTCATCTGCCGATTTATTAAAAATGACTTAAAACACCGTTTCGGTTTTGCTGAAACGGTGTTTTTATTATTTTGTGGAATTTTTTTCAAATACCTATTGACAAGGTAGACATTTTGTGGTATACTTAATACCTACCAAATAGGTAGACAAGAAAGGAATTTTTTCAATGACAAACAGAAATATAGATATATACCTTGACAATGCCGCGACGACGAAAACATCGAGACGTGCGATAGATGCCATGGTCTCGTGCATGGACAAGACCTACGCCAATGCGTCATCACTGCACACACCCGGTCAGCACGCCGCCGAGGCATTGCAGGCGGCAAGAGAGAAGATCGCCGCGTGCATAGGAGCGAGTGCTAGAGAGATAATTTTCACCTCGGGCGGCAGCGAGTCTGACAATCAGGCACTGATCACGGGAGCGAACGCCGGCAGAAAAAAGGGAAAAATGCACATAGTTTCGACCGAGATCGAGCATCACGCCATTCTGCATCGGCTTAATCGACTGAAAAACGAGGGTTTTGACATAACGCTGATAAAGCCCGACGAAAACGGATACATAAGCCCGGACGCGGTCAGTGCGGCACTTCGCGAGGACACCTGCCTTGTCAGTGTGATGTACGCAAACAACGAGATAGGCACGATCGAGCCGATAGCCGAGATCGGGAGGCTCTGCCGCGAGAGAGGTGTCATTTTCCACACGGATGCCGTCCAAGCGGTCGGACACATCCCGATCGATGTCGAAAGGGATAACATTGACATGCTGTCATTCTCGGCACATAAATTCCACGGTCCGAAGGGGGTCGGCGCGCTCTATGTTAAAAAGGGCATCCCGATAACGGCACTCATCGAGGGCGGTGCACAGGAGAGAGGAAGGCGAGCGGGGACAGAAGATCTCCCTGCGATCGTCGGCATGGCAGAGGCACTTTGCGAGGCAACCGAAAAGATGGACGAGGACGGCAGACGAATAAGCCTGCTGCGTGACAGACTGATCGGCGGACTGTCCGAGATACCGCATTCGATCCTGAACGGCGATATGCAGAGAAGACTGCCCGGCAATGTGAGCTTTTGCTTTGAAGGAATCGAGGGTGAGTCGCTCCTGCTGCTCTTGGACGATAAGGGTATCGCCGCGTCATCGGGGTCGGCTTGCACCTCGGGCTCGCTTGATCCAAGCCATGTTCTGCTCGCGATAGGCAGAATACACGATATCGCGCACGGCTCGCTCAGATTGACTCTTTCAAGAGAGACGACAGAGGACGAGATAGACTACACCATCTCCGCAGTGAAGGAGACAGTGGACTACCTTAGATCGATATCGCCCGTCTGGCGCGATTTGATCAGCGGAAAAAGAGAATTTTTGATCAAATAAGGGAGGAAAATAAATAATATGGCACTTTACAGCGAAAAAGTTATGGATCATTTTAGAAACCCGAGAAATGTCGGGGTCATTGAGGATGCCGACGGTGTCGGCGAGGTCGGAAACGCCAAATGCGGCGATATCATGAAGATATACATAAAAACCGACGGAAAGGTAATAACCGATGTCAAATTCGAGACATTCGGGTGCGGATCTGCGATAGCGTCAAGCTCCATGGCAACCGAGCTTATCAAGGGGCGAGAATTGTCCGAGGTGATCGAGCTGACAAACAGAGCGGTCGTCGAGGCACTCGACGGTCTGCCTGCACATAAGATACACTGCTCGGTCCTTGCCGAACAAGCGATCAAGCGCGCTCTTCGCGATTATTACGACAAAAACGGCATAGAATACGATCGCGAAAAGCTCGCCGACGACGATGATTGCCCGAGCTGTCATGTGTAAAGCGATTCAGATACAAAAAAGATCTCGCAAACAGAAAGTTCGCGAGATCTTTTTTGATGTATTTTAGGGAGAATCGGAAGTGAGCAAAACCACAATATGTCCCCATGGAATTTGTGCAACAGCCTGTTGCACAAATTGCTCGTTAGGATAGGTATTGGAATTGGGAAATTGTTCCCCGGGTCACAGCTCTGCCATGAACCTGAATACCTCGTCATCGTCGCCGATGAGATATTCGTGCCCGAAATCGGGGTAGAGGACGATCGATTTTTCGGATGTTATCTTGTTGTATACCGCAAACTGCGTCGACGGCGGACAGCTTGTGTCCATCAGTCCTGTCGCCATCCGCACCTTTGCCCGAATGCGCGGTGCGAGATGCTGAATGTCGATATACCCAAGCTTTGTGAAAAATTCGCTCTCACGCTCATGAAGCGGATCGAAATTGCGAAACCAGTATCTGATTCCCTCGTATCCGATGCTCGTGTTGCCCATCTGCCAGACACGCATGTAGTCGCTCATGTATGGATAGGATGCGGCACATAGCTTGACATTCGGGACAAGAGCCGCCGCCGCGATCGACAGGCCGCCGCCCTGCGAGCCGCCGTGAACGCCGACACGATTTGGATCGACAGAGTCAAGCGACATTATAAGCTCGACAAATCTTGCCGCGTCGAGAAAGAGATCGCGCGCGAGAAGGTCGCGCGGATCGCCGTCTATCCCGCGTATGAACGGGCTTGAATAGGTGGTACCGAGACCGCCGCCGATATCCTGCGAGAGTCCGCCTTGACCTCTGCAGTCGAGCGATGCGGTAACATACCCTTGCGAGGCATAGATCAGCAGACTGTTCCATCTGTCACAGCTGCCCGAAAGTCCGTGAAAGTGGATGATCGCAGGCAGCTTTTCGGGGCGATACTTCGGAATAGCCACACGCCCGTGTATGCGCGCACCCTTTGTCGAGTAGAACCAAACATCATACATGTCCGCAATCTTCGATGGAAATGGGTATGATATAAGCTCAAGACGCGGATCAATACTCTCAAGCTCGCAAAGGGAGCTGTCCCAAAACTCATCAAAATCATCAGACCGCGGATTGGTCCCGCAGTAAACCTTCAATTTTTCAATCGGCATGTCAGCACACGGCATAATATCACCTCTTGGGGTATGATCTTACTTTTTTGAATTTACATAATTCTTGACCGATTCTTCGACGAAATCCATGGTGCAGGGGCCTACGTCGAGGACGGCTTTATGGAACTCGACCAGCGAGAATTTATCGCCGAGGGTATTTTTGGCGTAGTCGGCGAGGCGTTCTATTTCAAGGTAGCCGACGTAGTATGACAAAAAGGTTGCGGGCATGCCGAGGAGTTGGGTATAGATCGACTCTGCGCCGCTGCTGTTGAGACCGTTTTCGTCAAGGTACTGCTTCAGCTGACCGACTGTCCAACCCTCGTAATGGATGCCGATATCCATTCGGCACTCGACATTCCAGCTGATGCGCTCGTTTATGACATAGTATCTTATGATCTTCTGCGCAAGCGAGTCGCTGTAATCGTCAAATCCGTAGAGTGTATATGAGTAGTTGCCCGCGTAAACCGCCCAGCCTTCGGTATATCCGGGGAAGGAAAGCAATGTTCTTATCGGTGCGGGATCGCCGCTGAGGTAGTAGACATGCTGATACATATGTCCAGGGAAGCCCTCGTGGGCAAGTGTGCCAAGTGCGTCATCCGCTGTCATATTCGATCCGTTGATCTTCATTTTGCCGTGGAGATAGTCATCGATATAGGGTGTGACATAGTAAGCGACGGTGCCCGACATTACGCTCTGCATTGCCTCGGACAGATAGTCGATCTCGTAGGTCTCGCCGCTGATCGCAGGGAAGTCTGCTTTGATCTTGTTGCGGAGAAATTCGAGCACCTCTTCGGGCTTTGAAATGCCGATCGGATAGCCCTTATAAAGGCTGTATCCATTCACAAATTCGGCATCGTTATAGAGCTCCATAAGCTCATTGTAGAGTGCCGAGAAATCAGCCTCAAGTGCTTTGATCATCTCGTCACAGCTCATTGTCGTGGAGGATGCCTGCTTTGCGAGCAGTTCGTAATACTCCTTACCGCCCTCAAATCCGCAAAGTCCGAACTCGTTCTTTGCCTTGCCCTTGAACGACTCAAGCGTCGTGACGGCTTTTTTATATGAGGGGATCATGTTATTATTTATTGTGGTGCGGACCTTTTCGACATAATCCTTCTTGGCGGCGTCATCGATAAAGTCGACCTTGTCGAGCTTTTCGCGCACGACATCGACAAGATAGAGATCGCCCTCTGTGTCCGAGATGGCGCGACACTGCTCGATAACGAGATCGAGCACCTCGTCGGTCATTCCGTAGCCCTTCTCGACTCGCTCGGTCTCAAACTCGAGCATTTCCTCGAACAGATCGGGGAGCTGATCGATCAGCGTGACGAAGTCGTCGATATCCTTTTGACGATAGAAGTCATATTCGGACAGATTTGTGGTTATCGCTATGTGAACTCCCGAGCCTGCATCGAAATATGTGCCCAAATACTCATATTTTTCGTCTCCCATCTCGGCCGACTGCGAAACATATGCTTTCAGTATGCGGAGGTTGAGCGAATTTTCGGAGGACAGCTTTGCAGGGTCGAAGCCGTCAAGGGTCTTGACCACCTCTTCAAACGGGAATTTGTCATCATCCTCGTCAGCCTCCCAACGCACATCAAGGTTGTCAAGCCCGTATTTTGCTTTGTCCTTTATGTTGAAATGCAGAGTGAGCGTGTCGAGGGAGACCTCGTTTATGAAAAGATCGTCCAAAAACTTCTCAAAACGCGCATTTTCCGCCTCGTCAAATTCGACCGGCGGTGTTGTTTGCGGTGCTGTTGACGGTGTTGTCGCGGGAAGAGTATCGGGCGGCAAAACATCGGGGGATGTCGTCGTTGACTGCGATTGCGTCGATGTGGTTTTTGCGCTTGTGATCGGCGGCGTGTTATTCGATGCACATCCCGAGCAAAGGATGGTTACCGCCGCAAGAAGTGATGCGATCAGAGAGATCGGCGAAAATGAATGCTTTTTCATATATGATTTTTCTCCGGAAATACAACTTTTTTATCTTATCAGAACGCCCAAGTGCCGTTTTCGAAGATCTTGACGTTCTCGCCGTTCTCGGTCTCGGCGGTGATTGCGAGATCTTCTGTTCCGATCATGAAATCGACATGTATCATCGAGTCATTGATGCCCTTGGCATGCAGCTCGTCGATCGTGTATTTTTCGAAATCCTTCACGCAGGCGGTAAATCCCGCGCCGAGTGCAAGGTGGCAGACAGCGTTTTCGTCAAAGAGAGTGTTGTAGAAAAGCAGTCCCGAGCGGTTGATCGGGCTTTCGAAGGGAACAAGTGCGCACTCGCCGAGGTATGCCGCGCCCTCGTCCATCGAGATCATCTTTTCAAGAAGTGCCTTTCCGACCTTTGCGTCGCACTCGACAGCCTTGCCGCCCTCGAATCTGATCCAAAATTCATCGATCAGCTCGCCTCTGTAGGAAAGGGGCTTCGATGCGTATACGACGCCGTCAGCCTCGCCGCGCATGGGTGATGTGAAGACCTCCTCGGACGGGATGTTCGGATTGAAGAATCTGCCGCCGAGCGTGTTTTCGCCGCCGCCTGCGAAGATTCCGTCGGGAATAAGTCCGACTGTGAAGTCGGTGCCGTTTGATGCGCTGTAGTGGAGCTTTCTGATGCCGAGCGAGTTAAGATATTCGTAACGACGGCGCAGATCGTTGTTGTGCTCCTCCCATGCGGCGATCGGATCGCCGTCGGCACGCGAGGTGAACAGGATCGCCTCCCAAAGCTTTTCGACAGCCTGCGATGTGCGGAGCTCGGGGAATACCTTCTTTGCCCATGCCTTGCCGGGTACTGCCGCGATGACCCACTGATATTTGTTATCCATCTCCTCGCGGATCGGCTTTATGATCTTGTATCTTGCCTGATTTGCCTTGGCAAGCTTTTCTTGGTTGATGCCCTTGAGCCCATCGGGATCGGACGATTCGAGATATATCATGACAGGGAGGGACTCGGCACGATATTTGAGCTTCGAGACTTCCCAATCGAGCATGCGATTCATGACCTTCTGAGAACGATAGCGAGTGTGTACCTTTGCAAGAGGCTGATAGCTCCACTCGACGGTGACGGTCGACGCGCCTGCCTTGTAGCATTCCTCAACGACCATCTGCACAAATTCGGGCTGATCAAGCTCTGCCGATACGATGACCTCTTGTCCCTTGGCGACGTGACCGCCTACATTTGCGATAAGTTTTGCGTAATTTCTGAGTACTGTTTTTTTCATTTTGATAATGTCCTTTCGGTGATTTATTTGTGATATTTACCGCCTGCGGCGATGTTTAGTGCGCGATATACCTGCTCGAGCAGGATAATCCGCATAAGTTGGTGTGGAAATGTCATGCGAGAAAATGACAGTCGAAGATCTGCGGCGCGCTTTACCTCGTCGGGAAGACCGTCGAAAGGTCCTATGACAAAGCAGATGTGCGAGTGCCCTCTTGACGGCAGACTGTCGATAAGCTCGGACAGCTCCTCGGACGAGAGCTCCTTGCCCTCGACGCAGAGCGCGATGATGTACGCGCGTTTTGGCAGGGCGGGCAGGATCGGCGCACCGTCACGAAGCTCGATCGTGTTAAAACGGCAGTAGCCGGATAGCCGCTTTTCGTATTCCGCCGCCGCCTCGCGCAGGTATTTTTCCTTTAAGTTGCCGGAGCAAACGAGTGTGATATCAAGCATTGCCGTCTACCTTAAACTCAAATTCCGCACTGCCGAGCGTGGGGTCGATCTCGTAATCGATGCAGTAAACGAGTATCGAAGCACTCCCATGCGAGGGTTCCTCGCGGACCGATACGGTGGGCGTTACATCCGCGTTTATCATTTTCATGCTGACATCGCTAAACCAAATGCGTCCGTCGCGGATTGTCGGTTTTGTCATGCTTACAAAACGCTCTGTGATGCTGTTAACGCGCTCACCCCATGTGTCGCGAAGGGTGATGCTGTCATCCGACAGATCAAATACTCGCTCGAATTTGCCGATATCGATCGGGTATGCACCGTCGATCCTAAGCGAGACCCTGTCGCCGTCAAGGCTCAGATCGCCGCGATATTCGCGCCCTTCGTGTTGGAGCGTGCCGTTGATGATCGGAACCGAGTGGCTCTCCGAGCTGTTGCAGAAGATCGTGTATCTTGTTGCCGCTCTGAAATATTGCCTTGTGTATCTGCCCGAGCCTATGTCGCAAAGCTCTTGACCGTTTTTGGTGGCGATGATGAAATTGCCGATGTCGTTGTGATTGTGCGGCTCGTCGTTGTGCCCTGCCTTGACGGCAAACGAGTAGTCGCCGCGAGTGGTGATATATTGCCCAGCACTTTCCAGCAGACAGCTTGAGAGCTTCACCTCGGAGGGGGTCGCATCCGGCATGAAGAAGGCGAAATAGCGGAGCATTTCCACCCATCTGCCGTCAAAGGTCTTCAGCCTGTCGGATGTCGGCAGAGGAGCGGCGTCCTTGTATTCTCTTGCGAGCAGATGAACAAGCCTTGTCGGTGCTTTCGCATAGATGTTGCTGTCCGAGAAGCTGACTGCCGTGCCGCCGAGCATGAAGTTTTTGGACGGGAAAGACGCCATAAGCTTTACCTTTTCGTCCTTGAAAAGGTCGATCCCGCCGTTTGTATGGATGCGGAGCATGTCCGCGAAATAGCAGTAATAGCCAAATCCGTAGCTCCAATAGTCAAATCCCTCAAGGCACGCGCCGTCTGATGTGTATGACTCAAGACAGCAGTTGACGGTTTCGAGCAGGCAGGGAAGATATTTTTCGAGCATTTCAGGCTCTGCGTAGATCATGGTCATGCCGATCGAGCCCGCGCAGACCGCCGCCCAGTTGTTCGCACTTTTCTCCCACCAGAATTTGCGTGCGACATAATTGTCAAGCACGCGCGATTTTACCTCGATCTTGACACGGCGAAGGACACGCTCGTGAAGGCGATCCTTAAGAAAAGCCGCGATCTCGGTCAGGGTGAGTGCGGTCTCGGATGAAAAGAGATCGACGCTCGTTGTGTCGTCCTCGTAACTGCCGCTGCAATGGGCAGGCAGTGACCAGCTGTACTCGTCGCATATCATCCAGATCAGATCCTCGACCTTGTGCAGATACTCGTCACACTCGGGGTAGACAAGCGACATTATGGCGGCATTCGCAAGTCGGATACGCCTTGTAAAATAAGGACCCTCAAATGATCCCCGATCACCGTCATCGTAAAAACGATTGCGCGCCGAAAAGGGCAGCTCGGGCATTGGCAGTGTGCGCTGTATCTTGTATTGATCTTTTATGTGCCCAAGCACATCGGCGTATGCCTCGTTGGTTCTTACATTCTGCCAGAACTCCCCGTCCAGCAGTTCGGGATAAAGCTTCATAACTTGACCTCCTGATATCCTGTTATATATAAAAGGTAGAAAATGGTGCTATTTCAAAAAGAAATTGACCCAGACGATATCGAATATGATCACAAGCGACAGGGGGAGCAGGGCATAGATCAGCTCCTTGCCGAGGGCGTGCCGACGCTCTGCCGCCGAAAGCTTGGCGGAAAGCTCGTCTTTTGGCATGTTGGGCGGATAATCGCTTGCCGACGGCGGTTTTTTCGAAAAACAGCGGGTCAGAACGAATACCACGCAGAATAAGATCCCTTCGGCAATGTAGAAAAGAGGATACATCCAAACAAGCCCGTATTTGAGCATAACCATGTATAATATCATGAAAAGTGCCAGAAAAAAGGCGAGTTTTATCGCTTTTTTGGCAAGTGAACTATCGATCTGCGGCATTTTGCGCATGTATCGTCACCCCTTTCGGTAGCTGTCGGCATACGCGGTGGCAAGGCTGTCACAGCGTTCGTTATACGGGTGTCCGTTGTGACCGCGAACCCAAACATAGGTTATCTTGTGCGGACGTATCGCCGAGAGAAGTCGCTCCCAAAGATCGGGATTCAGTGCGGGCGAGCCGTCCGATTTTTTCCAGCCTCGCTTTTTCCAGCCGACCGCCCAGCCCTTTTCGAGTCCGTTTATCACATATTGCGAATCGGAGGTGAATGTCACCTCGCAGGGCTCCTTCAATGCCTCGAATGCGGCGATCGCTCCCATCAGCTCCATTTTGTTGTTTGTGGTCGACGGTGCGCCGCCCGACAGCTCTTTCTCAACCCCATGACAGACGAGTATCGCGCCCCATCCGCCCGGACCCGGGTTGCCGCGGCAGGCACCGTCGGTATAAATTTCAACTTTTTTCATTTTATTTCTTGTTATCTCTTGTTTTGTGCGTCGAATGCCAGCTCAACAAGCTTGTCGATGACCTGCGGATAGGTCAAGCCGCTCTCGCAAATAAGCTTCGGGTACATCGATATTGAGGTAAATCCGGGGAGGGTGTTGATCTCGTTGAAGATGATGCCGCCGCCCGCCTTTACGAAAAAGTCAACGCGCGACAGTCCCTGCGCGCCGAGCGTCACATAGACCTTGCGCGCCCACTCGCGAACCTTTGACGATATCTCGTCGGGCAGTCGCGCGGGAATGTAATATGATGCGGTGTCGTTTTTGTATTTGGTGTCGTAATCGTAAAATTCAGCACCCGGGTCGATCTCGCCGCAGACCGACGCTACGGGATCGTCGTTGCCGATGACAGCGACCTCGATCTCGCGACCGTCGATAAATTCCTCGATCAGCACTCTCTGCGGATCGGTCAACAGTGCTTTCTCGACCGCAGGGAGCAGTTCCTCGCGGCACTTGACCTTCGATACGCCGACAGATGAGCCGGCAGACGAGGGCTTGACGAACACGGGATAGCCAAGCTCGCCCTCGACCCTTTGCTCGACCGCCGCGAGATCCTTCATCGACTCTTTGGTCAGCACGACAGCCTTTGCCTGCGGAACATCGGTCAGCGAGATGAGGGCTTTTGTTGTCGCTTTGTCCATCGCGGCGGCTGATGCCTTAGTCCCCGAGCCGACAAAAGGAATGCCGACAAGCTCGAGCAGACCTTGAAGTCTGCCGTCCTCCGAATACTCGCCGTGGACGGCAGGGAAGACAACGTCGATGTAGATCGCCCTGCCGTCGCGTGTCAGGATGGCGTAAAGTCCGCGATCGGGCGTGATGTATGCCGATGTCAGACATTCGGGATGATCACGCCATGTGTCATCGCGGATGTACTCGGGGTCACCCTCGTAGAGCATCCATTGTCCGTTTGATGTTATGCCGAGTGTCGTGATGTCGTATTTTTCACGATCGACGTTCGTTATGATCGAATATGCCGTCAAAAGCGATACTTCGTATTCGGAGGATCTTCCGCCGAAGATCACACAGAGGTTGATTTTGTTATTGTTCATAGCAGATTTCCTTCATTTATTATATATAGTGATTTCAGTGTTTGGTTAGATAAGCAACGCGATCGTTGCCCGACAGATCTTTTGTTATCTCTGCCGAAAATCCGTGCTCTTCTGCAAGAGCGCGGATGGCGTCTCCCTGATCAAAGCCGATCTCGAAAACAAACCCACCACCGTCATTGAGATTTTTGGCAAACGCACTCAAAAATCGCCTGTAAAAGCAAAGTCCGTCGCCACCGCCGTCAAGGGCGATGCGCGGTTCGGCTGAAAGTGACGGGTAGGCGGCAATATCGTCTGAGGGTATGTAGGGCGGATTTGAAATTATCAGCCCGAACTTTTCGTCCCTCAGCGGATCATCGCAGAGCAGATCGGCATGCGCAAAGCTTGCCCTGCCCGTGAGCGAGAGTGCCGCCGCGTTTTCTCGTGCGGCATCGAGCGCACCCTCTTGTATGTCGACCAAAAGACCAACCGGGCAGTCGGGACGCTCGTCAAGGATCGTCAGCCCGATGCATCCCGAGCCTGTGCAAAGATCGGCAAATCGCTCGCCGCTCTTAAGCTTTGACAGCGCGACCTCGACAAGACATTCGGTGTCGGGACGGGGAATAAGACAGTCTCGGTTTATCTTAAAATAGTGGCGATAAAAGAACCACTCGCCGATGATGTACGCAAGCAGCTCGCCATTCTCGACACGTTCGAGAACAGCGGCAAGCTCGTCTTTGTCGCGAAAATGCTCGGCGGCGATCATCGCCTCAAGATTTGTGACCTCTCCCACGCTCAGCCCTTCCCCTTGACCTCGTCCAACATGTTGACCACGGGGATGCCCTTGCGGACCGCCATGTTATATGTCTGAACACTGCCCGATCTGCGCCTTGCCGTGTCAACATAGGCGATCAGCATGTCGGCGCGGTCGACCATGTATTGGTTGCGTGTCTTCATGCATCCGTTTACATATTTGTCGGCGATCGTTACTACCTCGTCATAGTATGAAAGGAGCGTTTTGTAGACCGATCTGTCATATTCCGACCAACCGTCCTCTTGACCGCGATGCGGACAGACGAGCGTCATGCGGAATTTTCCCTCGTATCCCTCTTTTTTGAGATGCGATAGTGCCACTGCGGCGACCGTGTCAAAGCCGAGGGCACCGCCGATGTAGAACTCGGTCGTGCCGTGATTGTCAATGAGATCGGCAAGCCTTACCTTGAGAAGGTCGCACGCGAGCTTTTTTTCGGAGTCTGTCATGTTTCTGTGTCCGGTAAATGCGCAAGATCTGATAATTTCCATAATGCTGATTTCCTTTTATTTTGTCTTTTTTTAGGTTAATTTGCGCTTGTTTGGGTGTTTTCGGTGAGGTAAAATGTCTGATATCCGACCCCCTCGCAGTACCCGACGATCACGCCCGACGATACCTGCGAAAGAGAGGTGAAAACGAAGGGAAGGACGATGTTTCCGTCGGTGTCGATCATGCCGAGCGTGCCGTCCTCAAGTCCGACAACGGCAAGTCCCTGTATGAAGGGTGTGGCGTATGTGAACATGGGCTGAGCGATCCACTCGTCGTCGATCGTGTAAAAACCGTATTTTCCGTCCTTTGAAAGGAGCATGACTCCGTCCGAATAGCCCTCCAATGTGTAGCCGTCGGGCGGATTTCGCTTTTTGCCGCTTTTGCTCATGAGTATGTCGATATCGCTGACCGTTCTGTTTGCGACAACATGGCTGGTCGTGACAACGCGGACGCGAAGGTAGCCGTTGTCGTAGCCGGTCGAGCCGATCGACTCTATGCCGAACGTGTCGGGCAGCGTGTACTCATCGCCGACCGAATGTCCCTGACCGACGACCTCGGTCTCCCAATGGTACCATCCGCGCGGAACGAATTGGACTCTGCCGTTTGAATTGACGACGCGCATGCGATTTGCCTCGGGGAGCATGACGACGGCGACATTTTCGCTGTAATTGTATGCCTTGTAATAGAGTGCGGTCTTCCATTTTTCGGTTTTTACCGTCTGAAAACGCATGTAGCCGCTCTCGGGATCAAATTTTGCCTCAAGGCCTTTCGGAGCGATCTCTTTTGCGGGATAATCATAGAAAAGCTCGGAGCGAACATCGCCCCTCTCGATCTCACAGAGCGCACCGTCCTTGACGATGTAATACTTGTCGCCGTCCGAGAAAACAGGGCGGTTCTTCATGTCGCGTGCGTAGTATGGGGTAACATCTCCGAGATCCTCGATCACGGTCGCACCGTGCATGTCGCAGAGCTTTGCCTTTTTGCCCTCCTCGCTGTAGAAGATCAAATATCCCATGTAGGGTTGAAGGCTCTTTTTCTCGATCGTTGTCGGTATCGAGATCGTTATATATGACGCGTCAAGGTCGCCGTATTGCTTTGAATACTTGTTTTGAACCTCAGTGCCGCTGGAATAATCAATGTTATAGACCTCGCCTGCGAGTATCTTGTGCTTTTCTGCGTCGTAGACATCGGTCGAGATGATATCTCCGCTCTCGCCCGAGACATATTTGTCGATCGGGGAGATCAGCGTGTTGTAATTTGCCACTCTTACCGAGCGAGCAGTCGCGGCACGGTCAACGATCAGCCCCGCAATCGATCTGTATCCGAGCGCATAGCGCAGATTTGTCACATATTCGGTGCCGACCTCGGTCTTTTGATCGGGAACATAAATGTCAGTGGGCTTTGGAGCGGTCGTTGTCGGAGCGGTCGTCACGACGGAGGGACGGCGGTCTGTTACCGTCACCGAGGTGGTGCCCTTTGTGGGCTCTGCTTTGTCAAAAAGCCCGAGAGAGAGCGCGCCTATCGGCAGTGATATGCCAAAGAGGAGCAGTGCCGAGCATATCTCGACGGCAAGTCTTGGAACCGGTTTCATAAAATTACTTCCTAACTGTATAATATGGAGCGGTGAAGAAAAATAATAACTAAAAACAGATCTTACGATAGATATCAACAGATATCAATAAATAATGTGAAATAATGTGAAAAAGCAGGTTGCAATCTGTCCTTGCAACCTGCTTTTCAGGAGATCACGGGGACGCCGCGATATCAACGGTTTGTGTGGTTATCGATCAGAATATGCAGATCGCGCCCTTTGTGCGGATACGAAGGATGTGGCATGCACCCTTTCCGAATACGCCGTCAAGCAGCTCTGCGAGTGCCTTTGCCGACTCGGTCGGAACGAACGCCTGGATAGTTCCCGCAAATCCGCCGCCGTGTACGCGGCATGCAGAGGTCTTGTCAAGCCCCGAAAGATATTCCTCGGTCAGACAAAGTGCGAGCGAGAGTCCCTGCTCGGCAACGTTTTTGGTGGTGTAAACGTTCTGCAGATACTTGAAGGACGAATTGCCGGATGCGCGAACGCCTGCGAAGAATGCGTCAAGGTCGCCTGCCTCAAGAGCCGCCTTCTGTGCGGCAACGCGGTCGTTTTCGGCAAAGAAGTGGAGCGCGCGGAGGACGGCACGGTCGCCGCAGTGCTCGCGGAGCTCGGGGATGCGTGCCATGAAGTCGGCTTTATTGACGTCGCGGAGCACCTCACCGCCAAGCTCTTTTGCGATCGACTTCATCTCGGCGGGGACTGCCGCATAGTCGGGGGTGAGATCGGCATGGTTTCCGCCCGTGTCAACGATGCAGAGACTGTAGCCGAGGGCGGACAGGTCAAACTCGGGTGAGTCGATGATCGGCTCGGAGGGGTCGGCAAAATCGATCGAGATAAATCCGCCGTAAGCGCAAGCCATCTGATCCATCAGTCCGCAGGGCTTGCCGAAGAAAACATTTTCGCTGTACTGCGAGATTTTCGCGATCTCGACATTGTCGATGTCGTTGTGATAGAGGGTGCGGAGAATGTTACCGATCATGACCTCAAAAGCCGCCGAGGACGAAAGTCCCGAGCCCTTGAAGACATTCGATGTGGTGTACGCGCGGAAGCCGCCGACCGTGTAGCCGTGCTTTACGAATCCGTCGCACATACCCTCGATGACCGCAAACGAGGTCGCGAATTTGTCGGGATCGACATGGATGTCGGCAATCGTGACAACATCCTCGGGGAAGCCCTCGGATTTGACCGCGATCACACCGTCGTCGGTTCTTGACGCGACGGCGATAATGTCAAGATCGATCGATGCGGCAAGTACTCTGCCGTGGTTGTGGTCGGTGTGGTTGCCCGATACCTCGGTCCTTCCGGGAACGGAGAAAAGACGAAGCTCGTCCGAGTCACCGTAGGTCGCCTCGTAGCCGCGAACTGCCGCTATGTAACGCTCCTTCTGGTGGGCAAGATTTTCGGCACCGTAAAGTTCGGTCATGATCGAGTCAAATTTTCCTTGCTCGATCGCTGTGATAAGCTCTTTAACATTCATAATAAAGTCTCCCAATAGGTGGATTTGTTTTTGTACATTACATTATATCATTTATTTTCAAGATAAGCAAGGTCTTTTGCGAAAAAATCTGTAAAAACAATATTAACAAAGGAAATATCGCCTTGACACACGGGCTTGTTTGTGATATACTTTATTGTGAAAAGGACAAAAACCGCACTATATCGGCGGCAGAAACAAAGAATTAAACTTAATGAGAATAAATATTTTGACAGAAGATCCGCAAATAGCTCGCGTTCTTACGGAATTTGGATTGGTTCGGGAACTTAATGAGGGCGTCAAACGTATCTATGCGGATATGCAAGAGCAAAATTTGGATCTGCCGATATATACCGAAAACGAACAATCGGTAACGCTTATCTTGAAAAATAAACTCGAACAAAGAAATGTTGTTCGTATAGACCAAGTCGGTGAAAAAACTAACCAAGCTCTCGAAAAAGTTGACCAAGCTGCCGAAAAAACGCCCCAAGCTGCCGAAAAAACGCCCCAAGCTGCCGAAAAAACGCCCCAAGCTACGGAAAAAACGCCCCAAGCTACGAAAAAAACGCCCCAAGCTACGAAAAAAACGCCCCAAGCTACGAAAAAAACGCCCCGAGCTTCCAAAAAAACGGCGACACTTGAGGAACTTATTTTGTCGGTTATAAGAGAGAATCCGAGCGTGACGCAAGCCCAAATTGCAAACAAAATTGGATTTCCTAAAGATACAGTAAAATATCATGTTAAAAAAATGCGTCGCGAACAGCGTATCAAGCGAGAAGGTTCAAGTCAGAAAGGCAAATGGATCATTGTGTGATCTGTCCGGGAACGACTTTAAACGAGTGTCGATCACAGTCAAAGAAAAACAAAAAAATTACAAAATGACTTAAAAAAGCATTGCAATGCGGTTGATTTTGTGCTATAATATGTACAATGAAAACATCAAACAAAAAGGGCAACCTGTATGAAAAATTATCTTGCTATCGATATCGGTGCCTCGAGCGGCAGACATATTCTCGGTCGGCTCGAGGACGGCAAAATCATAACCAAAGAGATCTTCCGATTCAAAAACGGTGCGACCCGCTCCGAGTCGGGTCACCTTTGCTGGAATTTTGAGCATCTTTTCGACTCGGTGGTCGAGGGACTGTCGAGCCTTGACGAGCGTGATCGTCCCGACTTTATCGGCGTTGACACATGGGGGGTCGATTTTGTCCTGCTTGATTCTGACCTGCAACCGATCGGCGAGACCGTCTGCTACAGAGACGATCGAACCGAGGGCAGTGAGGCTGACCTTGCAAACTGCATCTCCCCCGAGGAGCTGTACGCACGCACGGGCATCCAGGCAAACAGGATCAACACGATAAATCAGCTCCTTTCGCTGAAAAAATACGCGCCAGATCAGCTCGAGCGCGCAGAGCATCTGCTTTTTATCCCCGATTACATAAACTACAGGCTTACGGGCATCCTCTCCTGCGAGTATACGAACGCATCGACCTCGGGACTTCTTGATGCCGAGAGTCGCGATTGGGATCACGACCTGATCGAAAAACTTGGTCTGCCCCGCCGCATTTTCATGCCGCTTACCATGCCGGGAACGCGTCTGGGCACACTCTCTCTCGAGATCGCCGCTCGCGTCGGCTACACCGCCGATGTGATCCTTCCCGCAACGCATGATACAGGCTCTGCCGTGCTGGCAGTCCCGTCGGATGTCCCGCCACTCTATATCAGCTCGGGAACATGGTCGCTTTTCGGGTGCGAGATATCAAGACCCGAGACCTCGGAGAGTGCACGTTGGCTTAATTTCACGAACGAGGGCGGCTTTGGCGGCAGTTACAGATTCTTAAAGAATATTATGGGTCTGTGGATGATACAGTCGGTCGCAAAGGAAACCGGACTTTCGTTTGCCGAGATCGAGGCAAACGCAAGGGAGTATGTCCACACAAAGCTTCGCGTCGATGTCAATGACGACAGATTTCTCGCCCCCGCGTCCATGTCGGCAGCGGTTCGCGATGCTCTCGGAGCTGATGTCTGCGACGGTGAGCTGTTTGCGGTGATCTATCTTTCGCTTGCCGATTGCTATAAAAAAGCGGTCGACGGGCTTTTGGAGCTTGTCGGCACGCTCCCCGATGTTATTAATATAGTCGGCGGAGGCAGTCGCGACTCTCTGCTTTGCGAGTTGACGGCAAGTGCCTGCAAAAAGCGAGTCCTTGCGGGTCCCGTAGAGGCGACCGCACTCGGCAATCTTGCAGCGCAGATGATATGCACGGGTGATATTGCCGATAAGAGCGAGGCGAGATGTGTCATTTCGCACTCGTTTGAGATAAAAGAATATGCCAAATGACAGATATACCGTATATGAAATGAACTAAAATTGACCGAAAGGATATACAAAAAATGTTATCTGAAAAGAAAAACGATCTTACCATGCAGGCATATGCGCTTGCGAAAGAAATATACGCCGAGCACGGCGTTGATACCGATGCGGCTATCGAGACCTTAAAGAGACTTTCGATCTCGATACACTGCTGGCAGGGCGACGACGTCGGTGGATTTGACAGTCCCGATGCACTCTCGGGCGGAATTATGGCAACCGGCAATTACCCCGGCAAGGCACGCACCCCCGAGGAGCTGATGTCGGATATCGATCTTGCCTTCTCATTGATCGGCGGTGTCAAAAAGCTCAATCTTCACGCATCTTATGCCGTGTTTGACGAGGGCGAGTGGGCAGATCGCGATGCACTGCTCCCCAAACATTTCGCAAAATGGGTCGAATTTGCCAAGGAACGCCATGTCGGTATCGATTTTAACCCGACCTTCTTCTCGCATCCGATGGCGGCATCAGGGCTTACGCTGTCATCCCCCGATGAAAATGTTCGCAGCTTCTGGATAAGACACGGCATCGCCTGCCTTAAGATCGCCGAGTATTTCGCGACCGAGACGGGTATTCCCTCGGTCATGAACATTTGGATCCCCGACGGCTACAAGGACACCCCTGCCGACAGATATTCGCCGCGCGCACGCTTTGCGGCATCGCTGGACGAGATACTCGCAACTCCGTACGACAAAGAAAAGGTCAAGGTCACGCTCGAATCGAAGGTATTCGGTATCGGCGTTGAGTCCTACACCGTCGGTTCGGCAGAATTTTGTCAGAGCTATGTACTCTCGCGCGGCATCGTTCCGCTGATGGACAACGGACACTATCATCCGACCGAGCTTGTTTCGGACAAGATCTCGTCTGTCCTGCTCTTTAATAAAAATCTCGCGCTCCATATAACTCGCGGCGTCCGTTGGGATTCCGACCATGTCGTTCGCCTTGACGATGAGACAAAGGAGATCGCAAAAGAGATCGTCGCAAGCGGTCGAATGGATGATATTTTCATGGCACTCGACTATTTTGACGCATCGATCAACCGTATCGCCGCATGGGTCATCGGAACGCGCAATCTGCAAAAGGCATTGCTTGCCGCCCTGCTTACACCTCACGAAAAGCTCCGCGCCATGCAGGACATGGGCGATTTTACCCACCTTCTTGCAGAGTCGGAGGAAGAAAAACTCCTTCCGCTCGGCACGGTATATAATAAATTCCTTGCCGACTGCGGCGTTGAGTCCGACTACATGAGCGTGATCGACGCTTACGAAAAAGATGTTTTGTCAAAAAGAATGTAAAAAGGAAGAAAATCAGTATGAAAAACGATATTTTTGAGTCGGCGTTTGCCGAAGGATTTATAAAACTCTGTGATATGGGCTGGCAAAAGGGCTGGCATGAGCGCAACGGCGGCAATCTGTCATATCGCATAAAGGACAGCGAGATCGCACCCTATAAGGCGACCCTTTCAAGCGGCGCACCCTGGCAGGAGATAGGCGTGACCCTCCCCGAGCTCGGCGGACAGTATTTTATGGTCACCGGATCGGGCAAGTATATGAGCAATGTAAAAAGTGACCCTCGCGATACGGTCTCGGTCATCGAGCTGTCGGAGGACGGCAGTCTCTATCGTATCGTCGCAGGACTTGAAAACGGTGGCAGACCGACATCCGAGCTGCCCACCCATCTCATGGGACATGCCGCTCGCATGCGTGCAACGGAGGGCTCGCGCCGCGTGATATATCATTGCCATCCCGCAAATCTGATCGCCATGACCTTCCTGCTCCCGCTCGAAGATAAGGCTTTCTCACGTGAGCTTTGGGAGATGATGACCGAGTGCCCGATCATATTCCCGGCAGGCATCGGCGTTGTCAAATGGATGGTTCCGGGCGGCGCGGAGATCGCCGAGGCATCTGTCAAGAAAATGCGCGACTTCGACGCGGTTGTCTGGGCACATCACGGCATTTTCTGCGCCGGCGACGATTTCGACAATACATTCGGACTTTGCCACACCATCGAGAAAGCGGCAGAGATATGGATCAAGGTCCGCTCGGTCTCCGATAAAAAACGCCAGACCATCACCGCCCCCGAATTTCGCGAGCTCGCAAAAGCGTTCGGAGTAACGCTGACAGAAGAGTTTTTGGCGGATAATTAGGAATTAGAAATTAGGAGTTAGGAATTAACGAGGTCGACCGTGACATCGCCAAGATGTTATATGGCGATCGACGAAGAAGTCTTTACCCCTGCACGACTATCTTGTATCTCCAAAAACCCCCACCTCGAATCGTAAAAAGCGGTTCGGGGTGGGGGCTTTCTATTTGTCACAGCGTCCGAGCAGATAATCAAGAGAAACATCAAAATAGTCGGCGAATTTTATCAGCGTCGCATAATCCGCTTCTCGCTCGCAGTTTTCGTATCTGCTGATCGAGTTTTGGTTCATATTCAGATCGAGCGCCAGCTTTAGCTGCGATATTCCCCTCGATCTTCGCAGTTTCTTGAGCCTAAATTCCATTTGATATCCCTGATTTTAAAAAAATTTTTAAAAAACTCTTGACATTATTATACCATTATGGTATAATAAAAATATCCCAATTCGGGATATTTACCCGACAATGTCAAAAAAATCAAAGAGGGGATGGGAATATGGAAGAAAACGCAACATTCAAGACAGCTCAAACACAGGAAAATACGAAATTTTGCAAGCATTGCGGTGAAAAAATACCCGCAGCCGCTGTGATCTGCACGCATTGCGGATGCCAGGTAGAAGAGATCAAGCAGAGCGAGCAGCCAAGCATTGTAATTAATAATGCAAACACAAGCACTAATGTGAACACAAACACAAACATTAACGGTAATGTTGCACCTCTCGGAATGCGCGCGCGTGACAAATGGACTGCGTTCTTTCTGTGTTTGTTCTTCGGTTACTTTGGTGCACATAAATTCTATGAGGGCAAAGCCGGCATGGGCGTTCTGTACATATTTACCCTCGGCTTCTTTCTCATCGGCTGGGCTATAGATTGCATTTCTCTTTTGTTGAAGCCCAACCCTTATTATGTTAGCTATTGATTCAATTAAAAAGCTCGACTGACAGTCGGGCTTTTTTAGTAAGCATTTTTTATCAAGTAAATGGTCGGCTTATTGTCCAATAAATCTCGAACGACCGCGAAACGAACAAATTCACCGTTGATGGGCGTCTGTATATAATCATTGGCTGCCAAGACACCCACCCCCGCTCAAATAAAGGGTGCTCCCGACGGTGGGCAATCATATCCTCTCGCTCATGATGTCTTGTCATGGGCGAGTTTTTTGGTTCGTCAATGGGCGGCAGAGCCGAAGAAAACGCGACATTTGCAGTAAAAGAAAACGAAATTTGAAAAGTTGTCAATTATTTGTGTTCATACCATTGAAAAGTCAGATAAAATGTGCTATAATACATTTGAAAAGTTTCAAGGAGGGTTTTGCAATGCTTTTTCGTAAGATAGAAAAGCTCATTGATGAGCATTTGAGGTCAAATACCGAAAAGATCCTTTTGATCGATGGTGCGCGCCAGATCGGTAAAACGTATATAATCAGGCATGTAGGCGAGAAATTATTCAAAAACTACATCGAGATCAACATGGTCGAGGACTCTTTGGGAGAGCGTCTTTTTGAAAATGTTAAAACTGTCGAGGACTTTTATCTTCAGGTCAGTATGACAAAAGGTGAAAAGATGGGCAGTAAAGAGGACACCTTGATCTTCATCGATGAGATTCAAGCGTATCCTCACCTGCTTACTTTGCTCAAGTTTTTGTCTCGGGACAACAAATTCACTTACATCGCCGGTGGATCTATGCTTGGCGTGACCCTCTCTCAAACCACTTCCATTCCAATGGGCAGTATCCGCAAGGTCAGAATGTTCCCCTTGGATTTTGAAGAATTTCTCTATGCAAACGGAATGAACGAATTTGCTGTTTCTGCCATGAGGAGAAAGTTTGAAAGACTTGAGGCACTTGATGAGCACATGCACAACAAAATGATGGACATGTTCCGCAAATTTTTGCTTGTCGGTGGGCTTCCCGATGCGGTCAATGCATATATCGACACAAAGAATATCAAAGCGGTTCGGGGTGTTCAAAGCGAGGTCCATGATTATTATGCCGCAGACGCATCGAAATATGATGAAGAAAACAGGTTGAAGATCCGGCGGATCTTTGATCTTATTCCTTCTAATATGGAAAACAAAAAGAAGCGTGTTGTAGCGCAAAGCATCGAAAATAAAAAAGGCAAGACGTTTGGTGATTATACGGATGAATTTGAATATCTGATCAGTGCCGGTATCGCGCTTAACGTTCAAGTGATATCCAATCCTGCGTTTCCTCTCATCGAATCTTCCGGGAAAAATCTTTTGAAGCTTTATTTGAACGATGTCGGTATTCTTACCGGTATTCTTTACGGAAACAACATCCGTGCGGTCTTAGACGATGAAAAGAGCATAAATCTCGGCTCTGTTTACGAAACGGTCGTGGCAAGCGAGCTCGCTTGCCACGGACATAAACTGTTTTATTACGATAATCGCAGTCGCGGCGAAGTTGACTATCTTATTGATGATTATGACAGCCTGTCGGCAGTGCCGATCGAGGTAAAATCGGGAAAAGACTACACGGTTCACAGCGCACTGAACGCCTTTGTTCAAAACGAGGATTATCATGTAAAAAAAGCCTTTGTTGTTTCAAACGAAAGAACGGTCACACGGAAAGGCAAGATAATATATATTCCGATCTATTATATCATGTTCTTCGATGCAAATGGCAGAAGCGGCAATATGAACTTTTGAAACAGATCGGCACAAATTCGCAGAAAGGTTCTGCCGCGAATTTGCGCCGATCTTAAGAATTGAGCCGTGACAAATATATTTCAATAGTTTCCCGCTTTTATTTCGAAAAACGCCCTGGGGTGTGCGCAGACGGGGCAGATCTCGGGGGCGGACAGGGCTATCTCGACATGTCCGCAGTTGCGGCATTCCCAGATCTGTACACTGCCGCGCGAAAATACCTCGCCTTTTTCGAGATTTGATATCAGCGCGCGAAATCTGTTTTCGTGTGTGCGTTCGATCTGCCCGACCGCGCGAAATTTTGCCGCAAGCTCGACAAATCCCTCGTTCTCTGCTACCTTGGCAAAGTTTTCGTACATGTCGCTCCACTCGTATTTTTCGTGATCGGCGGCACTTTGCAGATCTTCGTCAAGATCGCCGATGCCGCACAGCTCGCGATACCAGATCTTGGCATGCTCCTTTTCGTTGTCCGCCGTCATCATGAAAATGTCGGCTATCTGCTCGTATCCCTCTTTTTTCGCGACGGACGCAAAGAAGGTGTATTTGTTTCGCGCTTCCGACTCGACCGAAAATGCGGTCATGAGATTTTTCTCGCTCTCACTTCCAATATATTTACTCTGTTTGCTTGCCATGGTGCTCACTCTCCCGTTTGATCGATATTTTTCGGATGAAGTGTTGACACCATGGCATGATCTTATTCGGCAGAGCGAAAAAAAGTGTGCAAACTATTGACTTTTTTGCCGACATGATATATAATTAAGACACCAAAACTATCGGAGGATCATCAAATGCTTTTCAAAAACGCAGAGCTTTACAATGTAAGCGAAATATTTCAAAATGACGACGGCAGTACGGGCTGGCTTCGTGTGCCCGAATGGGTCGATCGCGATCTCAGCGACGGCGGAAAGAGACAAAACAGAGGCGCCACGGGCGTAGAGCTTCGCTTTGTTTTGCGCTCGGGTGAGGCAAAGATCCGCATGTCGGCGGACTCGAACGACTTTACCAATGTTTTCCATGTATATCGCGGTGCGATACAGGGCAGCTGGGACGATCATGAGCTGAACAAGAGCGTCAGAGAGGACGCCGCCGATTATATCATTCGCCGCTCGCCCGATGCGGGGGATTTTGCCCGTGTCGCTCGTCTTTCACGTCATCCCTTTGATCCCGAGGTCATTCGCGTGATATTCGACCGCGGAATATTTCACATATTCGATATCGAGGGCGATATCGAACCGCCGTCTGCCGCTCAGACGCCGCGCGATACCATCCTTTTCTACGGCTCGTCGATCACACACGGCTCAAATTCCATCGATCAGTCGCACAGCTTTGTTTCGCGTGTCGGCGCACGCCTTGGCATGGATGTTCGCAATCTCGGTTTTGCGGGCAGCTGTGCGATGGAACCGTCAATGGCAAAATATATCGCCGATGAGGGAGTCGCAGGCAAATATTCGGCGGCCGTTCTCGAGCTCGGCATAAATGTCATGTGGTGGGAGGAGTCGCTGATCTACGAACGTGTCGAGAACATCCTGCGCGAGGTCGCGGGCAGAAACCCCGAAAAACCGATGGTCGTCATCTCGCCTTTCTATGCTTTCGAGGATCTGCGCGGCGGAGGTCACCTTGCCGTATGGAGAAAGATCATTCGCGAGATCGTTGAAAAGCTGAACTATCCGAACGTTAGATATGTAGATGGTCTTTCACTGCTCGGCGCACCATCACTGCTCTCCGCCGATCTCGTTCACCCGAACATCGACGGTGTGGACGCCATTGCCGACGGACTTACGAAGATCCTTGGGTCAATGCTTTAATGTTGCCATCCTGAAATGTGCAATTGCACAAACATGCAAATATGTACAAAAAGTTATTTTTTTACCATAGTTATTGACAAAACGGCAAAAATGTAATATAATATACCCGGCTAACAAAGCCGCAGGGAGTGTTATCGTGAAATTCTTTATAGCAATACTGATAATATTGGGCACGGCAGCCCTTTCCGCCGGGGTGACCTTCGGCGAGATCTATCTTACCAAAAAGAAAAATGTACTCGCGGGACTCATCCCGGCAGGCGCGGTTGCGGCAGTATCGTACATCGTGCTGATCATCATGTCGATCGTCTCCGCAAAATGGCACACTAAGTTCATTACATTTTACATATTGCAGATCCCCGTGATCGTCGGCGTCGTCATGCTTGTGCTTTTCCGCAAAAAGTATCGCCGCCACGAGTCGGACGAGAACGCGCGTCAGGCAAGGCTTCAGAACGCGCGCCGTATCGAAAGCGAAAAACAGGCAAGACTGAACACACTGCTTTTGGGATTTCGCTGTGCCGAAAGCTCGATGAAGGTCGAGGGACAGCGCGAGGTCGTCCTTATGTCAAGGGACGGCAAGACGTCGGGTGCCATCGCGTCCGAGCTTGGAGTCGCTACCGATGAGATCGAGCGCATCCTGTCGGCTTTTGATCGCTATGTCAATCGCGTTGACACCGACGAGGCTACATCTGTCGACCGTATACTCACTCCCGAGCAGGAGGAGAGCATCGTCAACTATCTCGTAAACTCTACCCCTGCCGAAAACAATCTGTCCGCCTCCGCTTTGTGGAACAGAACGACTGCGCGCCTGCTGGCATCAAATCTGCTCGGTATCAACATCTCGACCCGTATGATCAGTGCGTATCTGAACCATTGGGGTCTGACAGTTCCCGAAAAGCAGACGATCAGGTCGCGTTCCGCAAATCCCGAGGTACGCTCCTGGCTTGCGGGGGACTATGAGAAGATCAGAAAAAAGGCAACCGACGGCGGCGGTGAGCTTATTTGGATCTATACCGTAACGCCCGAACAACTTGCCGATGTTTCGGTGTCTGTTCCCAAAAATCCTCTCCTCCTCTGTGCTGTTTCCGCCGAGGGCTCGGTCGCGTTCCGAGTTTATGACAAGGACGCGGGCGCATGCTTTACCGATTTTGTCGCAAGCTTGACCGCACTTCCGGGTCCGAAATTCTATGCCATCATCAACGAGAATTACGAAAAATACATGGATACGCTCGGACGAGATCGCCGTCGCGCACTTTCCGATCGCATCGAGTTCTTCAGCGGCGAGATTGGCTGAACGAAAACAAAACGCATTACATAAAACCGAGGCAATCTTTGCGGATGCCTCGGTTTTTTTCGATTTTTTTCTTACAAATATTGACATGTTGACTGTTTTGTGCTATTATAGAGAGTGCAAACGGATATAAAAAAGGACAAGAAAAAATGACACTCAATGACTTGAAAATAGGGGAGAGTGCGATCATCACCGCAGTCGGAGGCGAGGGTGATCTTCGCAACAGACTGATCGATATGGGACTTATCCCGCGCACGCGCCTTACACTCAGAAAGGTCGCGCCGATGGGCGATCCGATCGAGATACATATTCGCGGCTATGAACTGACCCTTCGCCGCGACGATGCTACAAATATAGCGGTAGAAAAGGTCGATGGCATAAAAACTCCTCTGAAAGGTAACGGTAACAAATAAAAATGATCTTCGCACTTGCAGGTAATCAAAACTGCGGAAAGACAGCTCTGTTTAACGCACTTACCGGTATGCGCGCGCATGTCGGCAATTTCCCCGGAGTGACGGTCGAGCAAAAGATCGGCGAGATACGCGCCCATCCCGACTGCTCGGTGGTCGATCTGCCGGGCATATATTCACTGCGCCCTTATACGCAGGAAGAGATCGTGACGCGCGATTTTATTTTAAATCAAAGACCAGACTGTATAATCAACATCACCGATGCCACCAATATCGAGCGTAATCTTTATTTGACGATGCAACTGCTCGAGCTTGATATTCCGATGGTGCTCGCACTCAATATGATGGACGAGGTCCGCGCAAACGGCGGAACGGTCGATATCGATAAGATGAGCCGCGAGCTCGGCATCCCCGTCGTTCCGATCAGCGCGATCAAGGGCGAGGGCGTGTCCGAGCTTTGCGACCGGGCGATCGAGGTGGGTACGTCCAAAAGGCGTCCCGCGCGCGCCGATTTTTGTCGCGCCGATTCGCCCTGCCATCGCTGTATACACGCGGTGATGCATCTTGTGCAGGATCACGCCGAAAAGAATGACCTGCCGATAAGATTTTGCGCCTCCAAGCTGATCGAAAGCGATAACGATATCGCAAAAAGACTCGGGCTTGACTCAAACGAGATCGAGCTGATCGAGCACTGCCTTATCCAGCTTGAGTCCGAGTCGGGACTTGACCGAAACGCCGCGCTTGCCGATATGCGATATACCTTCATCGAAAGCGTCGTTGCGGCGGCGGTCGTAAAATGCAGTGAGAGCCGCGAGCATCGAAGATCTGTCGCCATCGACAAGGTGCTTACCGGCAAATATACGGCGATCCCCGTGTTTTTGGGCGTGATACTTCTGATCTTTTGGCTGACCTTCAACGTGATCGGCGCGGGACTTCAGGAGCTTCTCGAATACGGCATCGAACGGCTCTCGGCGGTGGTTGACGGTGCGCTGACGTCCTTTGGGCTCAATCTCGTGATACAAAGCCTGATCATTGACGGCATCTTCGCGGGCGTCGGCAGTGTGCTCTCCTTCCTGCCCGTCATCGTCGTGCTCTTCTTCTTTTTGTCCATCCTCGAGGATACCGGCTATATGGCGCGTGTCGCTTTCGTTATGGACAAGCCGCTGAGAAAGATCGGTCTGTCGGGCAGATCCTTCGTGCCCATGCTGATAGGCTTTGGATGCTCCGTCCCCGCGATCATGGCAACGCGCACGGTGTCGTCCGACCGAGATCGTAAAATGACCACCATGCTTGTGCCGTTTATGAGCTGTTCGGCTAAAATTCCGATCTATTCGGTGTTTGTCGCCGCATTTTTCCCGGGCAAGGGTGCGCTTGTTATGTTTGCGCTCTATCTTGTCGGCATACTGCTGGCGATCGTTGCCGCGCTGATCCTCAGCCGCACACATAAATTCAGAGGCAAGCCCGTACCGTTCGTTATGGAGTTGCCGAATTACAGATTTCCCTCGCCAAGAAGTGTCGCACTCTTGCTTTGGGAAAAGGCACGCGACTTTATCGAGCGCGCGTTTTCGATAATCTTTATCGCCACCGTCGTGATCTGGTTCTTGCAGTCGTTTGACTATAGGCTGAACCCGGTCGCCGATTCGACCGACAGCCTGCTTGCGCTTGTCGGACGGCAGATCGCGGTCATTTTTAAGCCGCTCGGATTTGGCGATTGGAGGTTTTCGACGTCGCTGATATCCGGATTTATCGCAAAAGAGCAGGTCGTCTCGACCCTTGCCGTGCTGGCGGGATGTGAGCAGAGCAGACTTTACACAGCACTTCCGTCGCTTTTCGGCTCTACCCTTGCCGCTTGCAGTTTTCTTGTGTTCACACTGCTCTATACCCCCTGCGTCGCCGCCGTTTCGGCTATCAGGCGTGAGTTTGGCTCGCGCAGCAAGACGGTCGGCATCGTGATAATGCAGTGCGCCGTAGCTTGGCTTGCCGCATTTCTCGTTTATACGATCGGCGGTCTGATCATATGACATGGATCGATATCATAGTCATCGCCCTCATCGCCCTGTCGCTCTTTTTGGCGGCAAGGATGTGGAAACGCGTAAAAAAGAAAGGATGCACCGGCAACTGTGCATCCTGCTCCCAAAAATGCAAGAAATAATAATAAAGATCAATTTTCGCCTACGGAGAAACGATGATTAAATAAATCGGCAAGCTCGACCCTCGGTAGGGGAGGGGCTTGCTCCTCCCGCTTCTTTGGTAGTCGACTTATTATAAATCGACCGATGTACAGATAATTTTTGCCAAGGGCTCCCTCCGGGAGGGAGCTGTCGCGTAAGCGACTGAAGGAGCCCGCGTGCAAAAACAGGTCTGAAGTTCTACATTCTTGTGGCTTTTTGTGCAGTTATTTCATATATAATGAAAAAAGACCTGTCTCGTCTCGCGGGCTCCTTCCACGGCGAACTTGTTCGCTGTTCCCCCATCCCTCCCGGAGGGAGGCACTGGCGTAATCTTTTTGTAATATCGCCAATTTATTCGTCGGTCTATAATCTTTTGTTTTCTTAAGTTCCCACATATGGGACTTGCTCCTTCCGTATCTTTGGAGGTTGACTAAATCATCGTTTCGCCCTTTGCGGCGAAAATATTCCGCACTTCTTACCTCTTACATATTACATCTTACCTGAAAATGTCTGTCTCGAATGCGAAAAACGCATTCGAGACAGACATTAATTTATATCAGTTGCCGCATCCGCAACCACAGCCGCTGTTGTAGCTGTTGCCGCAGAAGCCGTTTGTGCCGCTGTTACCACAGGTGCAAGTGTTGTTGCAGTTCATAAACAGAAGAATGAGAGCTATGATGATGAGCCAAATGATGGGGTCATCAAAAAGATTGCACAGGCAGTTCATTTTTTGACCGTTCCTTTCCGTGACTTTATTTACGGCATGCCGCAAATAAATCTCCTGATTTTTGTCAAGCGGTATATCCGCTCTTCTCTAACATATTATGCAGGAGGGAAGGGAGTGTGAATGCAATCTTATTCGAGGAAAAGCTCGTCGGAATTGAGAAATTCCATAGCCGACGCCTCGCCGACTATCGGATAGTCGTTCAGCGCGCCGCATCCCTCGCAGTAGACCCTTACATAGTTGTCAAATATCTTGTATTTGTAGGACGCAAGCTTCGGATCCTCACATCTGCAGTGTATCTCGCCCGCCTCTTTCATGTCAGCCAAAATAAAGCGCATGACCTCGTCGACCATGTAATCGGGCGAGGACAGATTTTCGCGATCGTGCAGATTTTCGAGATCCTCAAGCCCCGCATCGCGCATCATTTGCATGAGCTCCTCGTTCGCATCGTCGACCGCATCTCTGACAGGCTTTTCTTTGCCGATGAAGCAGAGGTCAAGTCCCGTGTAGGTGCAGGGAAGTCTGAACACATCATCGTCCGAACGGAAAAATGTGCTTGATGCAAGCGTAAAATTGTGCGGCTTTTCGCAAACGAGACAGGGTACACTCATTCTGAGCTTGCGGTCGCTCGTGTAGGTGATCGAAAGCTCCGATCCGCCACAGGCACATTTGAGCTTTAACATGTCGCCCGAGAGCGCGAATATTCCCACCATACTGAGAACGCTGTTTCCGCAACGCGGACAACGATAGGCAAGGGTCGTTTCTTTTTTGTCAATAATCATTTGTGTAGTCCTTTCTGAGTCGGTGTCATTCCTTTATGTTAACGTACGGGGCGGCGACAAGCTCACCGCAAAGCTCTGCCGGGAGGGCTTTCTTTGTCTTGTATTCATCCATCCCGAGATAGCTGTCGTATATCGGCAGTGACAGCTCGACACGATTGGTCTTGCTGTCGCTGTTGAAAACAAGCGGAGACGAGAGCTCAACATTGTCTACAAAGTAAACATTCAGCGATACCACTCCGTTTGTCGGGAGCTTGACATCCGAAAATACCAGCCGACGGTATTCGTAAGTAAATCTTGATGACGGATAGTAGGTGTACTCGACAGCATATCCCTTGCCGTCCTCACCTACACCTTCAAGTGCGAAGAAAAAGGGCTCGCCCTTCGGCAGGGCATCGAGCGCGCACTCCTCCATCAGACTTTCTGTTGCCGATCTGTTGTAGCGCACGGTTATCGTAAGCTCACCGGTTGACGGGACGTACATCAAATTGCTTATCATAAAACTGCCGTCCGAGGTGATGTCGTTGTGCGAGACCGTTTCGTACATTGGTATGCCCTTCTCGTCCTTGCCGATCTGCTTTTGATAGGTGCAGATCTTCTGCGTCTGTATGGTAAATGAGTCGGGGTCGCTCTCGTATGCGGCGACAGAGCTTTCGGTCCAGATAAATCCCTTCGCCGAGTCGGGGTCTGATTTGATGAACAGCCTGAAAAAGATCAGACCGTACACAAGCACGACGAGCGAGAGCGCAATATAGCGGGCCACTTTGCCAAATCGACTCTTGGGCTTTGTCTCTCCGTCCGACCAGTGGTCGTTTTCCATCGTACCGTTATCCATGACATATACTTCCTTTCCGATCTGATGGTGTGTACGCCACACCGCATTATATTCTACCACATTTTTTCATTTTATGCAAGCCCTTTTTTGTCCGCCTGTCAAATCTTATGTAAATCTTTTTTTAATAAACGCTTGACAATGACGCAGTAATGTGGTAAAATAAGAGATACATTTATATTACCGACCTATGAAAGGGGATAAATCATTATGGAAGAAAAAAACCAAGCCGAAAACAAGAAAATAATCTTCTCGGGCGTTCAGCCCAGCGGACTGCTCACCATCGGAAACTACATCGGAGCGATCCGCAATTGGGTCGGTCTTGCGGACGATTATGACTGCATCTACTGCGTCGTCGATCAGCACGCGATCACGGTCAGACAAAATCCTGCCGATCTTCGCCGCCGCACATATGAGACGCTCGCGATCTATATCGCATCGGGTATCTCCCCCGAAAAATGTACGCTTTTCGTTCAGTCGCATAACCATTGCCACGCTGAGCTGTCCTGGGTGCTGAACTGCTATACGCAGTTCGGCGAGCTGTCGAGAATGACACAGTTCAAGGACAAGTCGGCAAAGCATGCCGATAATGTCAACGCGGGTCTATTTACCTACCCCGTTTTGATGGCATCCGATATCCTTCTTTATCAGGCCGATATGGTTCCCGTCGGCATCGATCAAAAACAGCATATCGAGCTGACCCGCGATATCGCCGCAAGATTTAATCAGGTCTACGGCGACACCTTCACAATGCCCGAGGGCTTTATCCCGAAGACATCGGCTAAGATCATGTCGCTTTCCGACCCGACAAAGAAAATGAGTAAATCTGATGAAAATCCGAACGGTTTTGTTGCAATACTCGATAAAAAGGACGATATAATAAGAAAATTCAAGCGCGCGGTCACCGATTCGGATACCGTCGTTCGTTTCGCCGACGGTAAGGACGGCATCAACAATCTTATGAATATCTATTCCTGCTTCACCGGTAAGACTCACGCCGAGATCGAGAGCGAGTTCGCCGGTCGCGGCTACGGCGATTTCAAGCTCGCAGTCGGAGAGACCGTCGCGGACGCACTCGCACCGATTCAGGCAGAGTATGCAAGACTCATGAACGATAAGGCGTATCTTGAGGATATCATGAAGACGGGCGCGGATGAGGCAACTCGCAGAGCAACAAAAACTCTGCGTAAGGTCTATCGTAAGGTCGGCTTTGTTCAGCCGAAATAAGGCAAAGCAGAGTATAAATGGCTTATTTTGTAAAGATCGGCAGCTTTTTCGGCGAAAATCTCCTTGTACTTGCCGCATGGCTGTTGGCGGCAAATACAGTAGCCTTTGTCCTTGCCGCCGAGGATGAAAATAGGGTCGCGCATAAAAAGCATCGCTATAGCTTTTGGACTCTCGCGATCATATCGCTTGCAGGCGGTGCACTCGGCGGTCTGGTCGGACATATGCTCTATTACAGCGGCAGACGGTCGCTCGCACGCGGGAGCGTTCACTTGATCCTTCTGATCTGCCACCTCTTGCTGATATTCGTGTCGATAATCGCCGCAAAAGAAAGCCCTGTCACCTATCTTTCGGGGGCAGTCGCCGATCTTCGCTCGATCGCCGTACTTCAGTCAAGACTCTTTTCCAAATATTTGCGGGTGATCATCATACTTTTTGCGTCGGCGGATGTCACCAGCCTCGTCCTTTTCGTCGTCGATAAATATCGCGCGACAAGAAAGAAAAAGATACGCCGCATCCCCGAACGAGTGCTCCTTGCAGCATCCCTCTGCGGCGGTGCCCTCGGCGGCACACTCGGAATGCTCCTCTTTCGCCATAAGATCCGCCACCCCAAATTCAGCATAACCCTGCCCATACTGGCAATCCTTCAAACAGCATTCGTTTTGTGTGTTATGTAAAAGAATATCCCTTCCTTTTGTCATTGACAGATTGTCATTGACAGAGGAAGGGATATTTTTAATGGCATTCGAGCCAGGTTTTGCCTATGTTTATGTCTACGGTCAGGGGGACTGCGAGGGTGGCGGCGGTTTCCATTTCGTGTTTTAGGATCTCGGCGGCGGCGGGGGCGTCTGACTCGCTTGCCTCGACTATCAGCTCGTCATGGACCTGCATTATGAGTTTGGCGTCAAGTCCGCTTTTCTCGAGTGCGCGCTCGACGCGTATCATCGCGATCTTTATGATATCTGCCGCCGAGCCTTGTATCGGGCTATTCATCGCGACACGCTCGCCGAAGGCACGCATTGACGCCTTGGGGGAGGCAAGTTCGGGGATGGCGCGCCGTCTGCCGAGCATGGTCGTGACAAAGCCCTGTCTGTATGCCGACTCGACTGCCGCCGACAGATATTCCTCGACGCCGATATATTTCGCCTTATATGCTGAGATATAGTCTGCCGCCTGTTTTTTCGTTATTTTCAGATCCTGCGAGAGCGAATAGTCGCCGATTCCGTAGACTATGCCGAAATTGACCGCTTTTGCGCGTTTACGAAGCTCGGGGGTGACCTCGTCCTCGCTGACGCCGAAGACCTGTGCGGCGGTTGCCGTATGAATGTCCGCGCCCTCGTTAAATGCCTTGCACATCAGCGGATCGCCCGATATGTGCGCAAGCAGGCGAAGCTCGATTTGCGAATAATCGGCATCGATCAACAGTCTGCCGCTCGGCGCGGGGAAGTACTCTCTCATCCTGCTTCCGAGCTCTGTGCGAATGGGTATATTTTGCAGGTTCGGTTCGGTCGACGACAGTCTGCCCGTGGCGGTGACCGTTTGATTGAAGGATGTGCGTATCCTGCTGTCCTCGCATGCGGCGGCGGGCAGACCGTCGGCGTATGTCGATTTCAACTTGGTGACCTGTCTGTAATCGAGTATCAGGTCGATTATCGGGTGATACGGGCGGAGCTTTTCGAGCACCTCGGCGTTTGTCGAATATCCCGATTTCGTTTTCTTGAACGACGGCAGTCCAAGCTCGTCAAAGAGGACCGTGCCAAGCTGTTTCGGTGACGATATGTTAAAATCGTGCCCGGCTATCTCGAATATTTTTGCCGTGTCGTTTCTGATCTTTTCATCAAGTTCGCTCGAAAATTTGCGCAGACCGTCGGTGTCGACAAGCATTCCGCGCTCCTCCATCTTATAAAGAACATTCGCGAGCGGCAGTTCTATGTCAAAATACAGTGCATCCGCCGATATTTCACGAAGTTTTTCCTCAATAACACTCGAAAGTGACCATATTGCCGCCGCACCGACCATGCGACCTCCGAGATACAGCTCCGAAAGCCTTGTCGGGTCGTAATTTGACTCGGTCGGCGAGAGGAGATACGCGCCGAGCATCACATCAAACGAGCAGTCTATCGTGCGGTGCAGCTTGTGGAAGATGTTTTTGCAGTCAAAGAGCAAAAACGATCGACCTTTTCTGTCAAATATCGGCGCAAGCTCGGCGAGATCGTCGAAGCTTACCTCAAAGATCCGCTCGCCGTCGCAAAGCTCGACACTGCCGTCCTCGAGCGAAAGTGCGAGCAGATCGGCGTCGATCATGCCCGTGGCATCGGATGCCGCAAGCTCTGTTTTGGGAAGGGATGGTGCCTCCTCGGGTCTGTCGAGTGCGAGTCTTTTGGTGAAGGCGGTAAACTCAAGCTCGTCAAAGAGCGCGCGAAGCTCGCCCTTGTCGAGGGGGGCGATCTCTACCGACGCGATGCCGCGTGGGAGATCGAGCGGAACATTGTCGACGATCTTTGCAAGAAACTGCGACATGTAGGCAAAGTCCTTGCCCGAGATCAGATTTTCGAGCATTTTGCCCTTTTTCAGCTTGTCGAGATTTGCATAAAGCCCGTCGAGACTGCCCCATTCGGCGATCAGCTTTGACGCGGTCTTTTCGCCGATGCCGGGCACTCCGGGGATGTTGTCGGACGAGTCGCCCATGAGTGCCTTCATGTCAACGAATTGGTCGGGTCTGACGCCGTATTTTTGCTCAAATTCGGGTGCGTTAAATGTGAGCGTTCCGCCGTTTGATGCAAGCAGGACTGTCGCCTGATCATCGATAAGCTGGAGACTGTCGCGGTCACCGGTCAAAATGTAGGTGTGTGCGCCGCTCTCGCGTCCCATTCGGGCAAGCGTGCCCAAAATATCGTCCGCCTCAAAGCCCTCTTTTTCCAGGACCGAAACGCCCATGGCACGCGCGAGCTTTTTTGCGTAGGGAAACTGCATGAGCAGCTCCTCGGGCGTGGCGTGCCTGCCTGCCTTATAAGCGTCATAGCTTTTGTGACGGAAGGTCGGAGCGTGGACATCGAAGGCTATCGCCGCGTATTTCGGGGAGAGTGCGTCAAGCTCGGAGATCAGGACATTCATAAATCCGTAGAGTGCGTTCGTGAAAAGTCCGCTTTTTGTGGTCAGCGGACGGATTCCGTAGAATTGACGGTTGAGTATGCTGTTTCCGTCGATTATAAGCATTGTTTCATTGTTCATGGCAGGGTGTCCTTTTTCGGGATTATTTGTTGAAATTTTGAAAAATTTGCACTGTTTACAAAAAAAGACTTGCATCTTTTTTGATTTTGTGGTAAAATGATCTGTCGGATGTTTTACGATACAGTTACCGTAACGATATATGAAAAGGAGGTGAAGGTGTGTTCGGAGCTAAAAAAACAAAAGCGGCGGTGTTCGTCGATTTCGATCATTGGTGCATATCCATGTTTCAAAAATACGGCGCAAAGCCGGACGTGCGCGCGTGGTATGACAGTCTTTGCCAAAGCTACGATCTGCGCGAGGTATATTTTTTCGGAGATTTTTCAAATCCGCAGCTTCGCTCGGCAAAAAGCGATCTGCGAGCCATAACCGATAATGTGATCGATACGCAAAACTCGGACGGTCACAGCGAGAAGGATTACACCGATTTTATTATGCTCGATCAGCTTTATCGTAAATCGGCTGATCGCTCGGTGAAGACCTTTGTTATTTTTTCGGGTGACGGTCATTTTTCGCTTGCCGCGCGTTATCTTAAAAACGAGTGCCAAAAAGAGGTCGTCGTTTTCGGCGTCAAGGATGCTATCAGCGGGAGACTTCGCGAATGCGCGTCAAGGGTCATTGAAATGCCGCAGGCAGAGGAGCTTACTCGTTGCTACAAGCGTGCCGTTTACAGGCAGATCAGCGAAGTCTATGCGGCAAATAAGCGCGCAAATCTGACATTTCGCACGACAGCGTCGGTGGTTGCCGCCAAGGTCGGGGTCGATGTTGAGACGATATCGAATGTCATGAACGAAATGATCGCCGACGGCTATATCTATCAGACTAAAAAATTTGTTGCCCAGGGCAATTTCTTGAAGGTATTGAAGCTTGATTCCGAAAAGATCGCATCTGTCGGATTTTTTGAATAGTGTGAGTAAATCAAATCAAAACAAACACAGATCGGGCGGTGTGCGCGGGAGATGACATCCGACATCCGCGACACCGCCCGAAATTTGATTTTAGCCGAAAATCTTAAAGATCACAAGCGCGGCGCAGGATATGACTGCCGCCACGGCGGATATGATCGTAAGGCGTTTCAATGAATTTTTCGCCTCTGTTTTGTCTTCGACGGGTGCTTTGCCCTGCGTGTCGCCGCTCTCCGTCCGAGCGGTCGTGCTGATCGTCGGATTTCCCTCACCGTTTTTGTCGGTCGTTATGATCGCTCCTCCGATCGGCGATGTGGTCGGCAGCTTTTGATCGGCGGTCGTTGTCGTGTAGGCATCGCCCGTCGAAAATTTGATCGGATCGTCGGCACGCGGAGGACCGACGATTATTGACGGGTCGCGCGAGGGCGGTTCGGTCGTCATTTCATTGGTCGTCGCGGGAACGGTGGTCTGCATCGGCTCTTTGGTCATTGTAGACACGATCGGTGCCTCTGTCGTTACGATCGGCTCTTTTGTGGTCACTGCCGCCGCCTCGGTCGTGACGGTCGGGTCGTTTGTCCCGACGGGGACGGTCGTTTGCGTCGGCACCTCGCTCGTGATCTCGGGAGATGCCGTCTCGATCGGCGCGAGGGTAGTTTCGGCAGGGCTCGCCTCGGTCGATGTCGCGTCTGTTGTGCCGGACTCGTCGGTCGGCTCGGCAAAGATCAGCAGACTGCCGAGCAGAAGGATGCATGACACTGCCATGGCGATCGCCGAGGACCATATTTTCGCTTGGCGCATTATATATCATTCCTTTCGGATAATTCGTTCAAATCGATTATACCATATTTTTCGCAAAAAAACGAGATGTATTTTGTTAAAATTATTCTTTTTTCGCAAGTTGTTTGCTGTTTTTACCGCAAAAAGGAGGTAGAGCTATGTCAAAGATCACATGGAACGCGGGCGCACTGCTCGCACCCTTGCCCGCAGTGCTCGTCACGACAAAATCGGGGGATAAGATCGACGTCATGACCGCCGCGTGGACGGGGATCGTCAATACAAAACCGTCCAAGACCTACATTTCGGTGAGAAAGAGCCGACTCACACACGAGCTTTTGACCGAGGGTCGCACATTTGTCATCAATTTGACGACCGAGGAGCTTGCATTTGCGGCAGATTTCTGCGGCGTCCGCTCGGGACGAGATGTCGATAAATTTGAAAAGTGCGGACTTTCAACATCGCCAGCATCAAAGATCGACGGCGTGCTCATCGACAGATCGCCGGTTTGCATCGAGTGTGCTGTCACCGATGTGGTCGAGCTCGGCAGTCACGATATGTTTGTCGCCGATATCATTTGCGTCGATGTAAACGAAGAGCTTGTCGACGGCGAGGGAAGGCTTGCACTCGAGCGCGCAGGGCTTATCGCATATGTTCACGGACAGTATTTCACACTCGGCAAAAAGATCGGAAAGTTCGGTTGGTCGGTCGAGAAAAAGAAGACTAAGAAGAAAAACGGTGTGGTTCATAAAAAGTTAACAAACAAAAATCGGCAAAACACTTGAAAAAATCTGTATTTATGGTATAATTATAGCCACCGTACGGAGAAATACTCAAGTGGTGAAGAGGCGCCCCTGCTAAGGGTGTAGGTCGGGCAACCGGCGCGAGAGTTCAAATCTCTCTTTCTCCGCCAAATACCCTTCTCGAAAGAGAAGGGTATTTTTAGTTGTTGCGAGTCGTTGATCGTTGACTGTCATCCTAATTTCGCGGATAATATTATGAGAAAGTTTCTTAAAACCTATTGACTATTATCGTAATTTCGAGTACAGCATTGAAGGTTATTTTGCAAAAGGTGCAAATAGCTCTTGCAAAAACACCCGAAAAAGCGCAAGTAATGAGATTTTTTTCTTGACTTTTGGTGCGGGTTATGATGTTTGTGATATATAAAATACACCTCCATTCTATTTTCCCCCATTCGTCTTCAAAGACCCGGCGGCAGGGCGTTCTCTTACAATTGATCGGGTAAAGCCGACAACAAGTCTGTCTCGAATGCAATTATGCAAGCATTCGGGACAGTTTTTTTATTTATACTGTTTTTTCGCAAAAAAACTATTGCAATTGTCGGCGATATGTGATATAATAATATAACGAACGTTTGAAATAGCAAAAGGCTGAAAACAAGAATGGCAAATTACACCAAAAAGCAGTGGGATGAAAAGAAGACGAGCCTTATGGAGCGATGCTACAACGGGTTTGCCGAGCTTGGACTTCACGGCACGGGCATTCGGGCACTGGCGAAGTATTGCGGATGCACCACCAACATGCTCTACACCTATTTTGAAAATCTGGACGATCTGATCGTGCAGTCGACCGAGTATTGCATGAGCCGCGTCGAGGATGAGTTTATGGCAAAAGCACCCGTTAACATCCCCGATCTGTGGCGATTTATCGATGAGATCCCCTATTGGACAGCCGAAAATCACGGCAAAAAGTACCGACTGATGTATCAGGTCTACACCCACCCGAAATACAAGCAATACGGACAAAAATTCTTTGCGGGCGTGGATAAGCGATACGCCGAATATGCCGCGCTCCTTGAGAGCAAGCTCGGCATACCGAAACAGAAATTGACGCCGCTCATATTTATCCTGATCCGAGCCTGCGTTCATTACGCGCTCTTCGAGGATGAGGTCTACCTAAGGTCGCAGATCGATGTCCTCAAAGAAGCATTAGAGCTTTTTATTGACAAATATGCCTCAAAACCACAGCCGACACAAGAATGTGTCGAGCAGTGAAAACATAAAAAATTTGACGGAGGTAAAACAAATGAGAAGAATGATATGGAAGCTTCTGCTTGTGGTCTGTCTTTGTGCGCTGTTTGTACCGTGCATGATCTTTGCGACAGAGGCGGCAAGCACGTCCGGGTCCACAGAAGGCGGAAGCGCGATCGTGGACTACGGCTTCACCATCAACGGTGTGCCGATCACATCGGCGAACGCGAGCGGTGTCGGCTATTCATATGTTGCCGTGACAAACGAGCTGACGCTGACCGATGATTTTGTCACCGACACATCGGTGACCTATGCGTCTCCCGATAAATATGACGTCCGCAAGGACTATGTGTACCGGATGGACGGAGGAGAGCTTATATACTACATACCGACGATCGATCTGAGCGGCAAGGACTCGATCACTATACTGATCGACGGTGAGGTCACGATCGGCAAATCGGGCGAGGGCAGGAAGAGCTACGCAAGCACGGACGGCACCCTTATAAAGAGCTACGGCATATACGGCGAGAACTGCGATATCACTATTTTGCCCGTCGGCAACAGTCTCGAAAAGCTTAATATCGAGACCACCGATACGGCGATCTATTGCAAAAAATTGAGTATCTCCGGTCGCGATGTGGGGCTTGACGTGAATCTCGACGTGAATCTCGACACATACGACACCTCGGCGATCTACACCAGCCGCGGCAATTGCGAGATATCGTACGCGACAGTCACGGTCGATACCGACAATCTCGGCAGCCTTTATAAATCCTGGAACAGCAGCAAGGATTACGGAAACGACAATGGCATATATCGCTACGATTCGATCGGGGCAGTTTACGTCGGCTACGATCCGGATTTGTACGAATATACTACGCCGGAGCTGAAGCTCGGACATTATGCCACACTTACCGTCAATGCATGTGCCTCCGGAGTCAAGGAGTCGTTTCGTGTCCTTGGCAGTGAGATTTTTGACAATGACAAGACAATCCCGGTCTACGAGGATGGTCAATGGAAGACGTATGAAGCACAAGATTCACGCGTTTACTGTGGTATTTTTGCCAACAACTGCAACTTAACTGTATATGACTCCACGCTGAATGTAAATTTGAAAGCCGGTAACTTGACGTCTTACTTCAATAGTCTTCTCACCACCGGTACACGCTATCTCTGTCGCACTATCGGCGTTAGTACGAAAGTTGCGCGTCTTGGCAATGCATCGGTTAATGTGAATATGTTCACCTCCAATTCGAATGAAACATTCGCTTTCGGACACGACACCCATGCCTTCTACGATATGCATTATTACTTAGCTGACGGTCAAGAGGGTATGTACTATGCAGGCTCTGCCGCGGTCTCTTTTGACTATGAGGACAACGTTCAAGCTCGTATCGATCAGAGATATTCCAATGATCCCGCTGAGCACAAGAGGCTGGCACATGCACTGTCAAGAATAGCGAGTACGCTCGATTGGGATGACAAATATTTCCGTTGTTTTACCGATGACTATTATATGGTCAAACAAGAATATGACGAGATCCGCGGTGAGCTTTGTCTTTTCCGAAGCGTCAAGGTGCTGAAGAAAAATTCGTCTATCTATTTGCGCGAGAACGGAGATACGTATCAGTACTCGAATTATTACGATTTTCGAGATGCAACCGATCTTTCGGGACACATTATTGACGTTGAGGAGAAGGGCTGGGAAGGAAAGAATATTTATGTTCTCTCGGGCGAATTTGATATAACGCCCGCAAAGAGCGGTATCGTTCTGACTGTATATGATGAAGCGTATGTAAAGATCGAGCTTGAGGGCGGTATCAGCTCACCTTACACCGGGAAGATAGATATCAGAATGGCAGGCAATGTGAGAGTCGAAGGTGACGGATACATGACCGACATCAGCGCTTGCGGCATCCACCTTGATACGATCGAGGGATATCGTGAGAACGACCTGATCACCTGCGGCAAGCTCATTCTGGCAGGTGGTACTGCCGAGAGCGGAAGCATTGACGGAGATGTGTATGTTGGCATGCACGGCGGAAATTACCGCTTAAGCAATGAAAGTATTGCCACATTTGTTGAATACAATGGGAAATTCAATTACAACAAGTGTGTCAAATATACCGTAGATCTCGGCGAATATGCACGCTATTTCAAATGCTCGAATTTTGTCACAAGCGGCGGATACGGCAACGGCGGCATATATCCCATAGGCGGAGTGCTCTATTTCTGGTACGACCCCGACGCTGCCCTCCCCACGACGGGCAACCCGATCTACTTCCATCATTTCACCTACGATGACGGCAGAGGCTACAATTCCTACGTCTTCCCCCAAATGGGCAGTGACAGAAGCAGTTACACCGTTTATCGCATCGAGGATAGGCTCGTGATCAAGCAAGAAGGTCCGTCAAAATATTATGTTCAGCACGGCGACAAAAACCTCAAGCTGACCTCATTCTATTTTGTCAGAGTCTGCAACATACCCGGCGAAAATCCCTTTCTTACTGCCCCCGAGTATCTCACCGAGATTGAGATCCCGGGCACACAGAGCCGCACCGTACCGAGCGGTTCTGAGGTTCAGTGGGGATGCTTCGACAAAGACAACATGCCCGTCTTCTTGACGAGAGAACAGACCCTCTCCGTGGTGATCGACTCGATCGATTACAAAAAAATGTCCGACTATCACGGCTACTACTGTCGGTTGTTGACGGGCAATCACGTTGACGCAAGATACGAGTTCGACATTTGCATCATCACGTTCGATGAACCGACAGATCAGATCGCCGGCGCGGGAGAGACCGCACATTTCAACATCCCCTACCGCATCAACGGCAACTGGGTCGAGGATGACGGATTTGTATGCAGTTGGGAATGGCGTAAGAACGAGAGCGACACGTTCAAGCCGATCACCGATTCCGAGGTCGAAACCTATGATTACACCGCATTTTTCAACTCGATCGAGGATAATTCGCACGGATATCAGTTCCGTCGCGTCGTGACGCTTAAGCAGGCGGGCAAGGACGATATCAAGTTCTATTCTGAGCCCGCGACACTTCTGATGGGTGCGAAGGTCATGAGCAAACCGACACCCGAGTCGATCGTGCTCTATACCACCGACTCGCGCGAGACTATCTCTTTCAGCGTCAAATATGTCCGCGGCGCATCCGTGACCGTTCTTAAAATGTCCGGCACGTCGTTTGTGACGGTTGACGGTGTCGATCTGAGTTATTCGACCGACGCTGACGGCATCACGACGGTTACCGTGACCTTCGCAAAAGAGAAATTCTGCGATGCCGACGGCAACTGGGATCCCGCGAAGCTGGCAGGAGTTCTGCATATCCGGGTGCATGGTGAAAAGCTTGTCGGCACGAACGCTGAGCTGCAACTAAACGACGATTATTCGGACGTTGTTTACATTACCGTGCAGAAAAAGCCCAAATTCACAAGCACCCCCGTTGCGGACACGGTTTTGACAGGCGGAGACCTGACGGTGAGCGTGAACTGCGAAAACCTTCTCTGTGACGATGAGAACAGCTCCATGTGGTGGGAATACAGCAAAGACGGCGGCACGACATGGATCAAGGTTACGGAGACCGACAGCACTAAGGCAGTTTACATCTACAACCAGCGCGGCATCGATATCATCATCGGAGTGGGCTCGGGCTCGGACGGCTACAAATCCCCAACCCCGTATATGGGAACATTCCTGTACATTAAAGGCATTTCCGCCGACATGAACGGTGCGCTCGTTCGCGCGGTCATGAAGGACGGAACCGGAAACACATACTACAGCACGACCGCGACACTTGATGTTATTCCTTTCCCGCAGATCGCAAAACAGCCGCAGAGTCAGTCTGTGAATCTTGTCAATGAGTATGCTATTATCGATTTTGAATTTGACGGCGACATTCCCTCGGGTCTTACGGTGAGCTATCAGTGGCAGAAACGCAGTACAAAGAGCGGCGCATGGTCAAATTTCGACGGCGGCGCGACAAGTGCGGTCATTGATAACATGCTCGTGTTCAACGATCTGCCAAGCCAAGATGAAAAGGCATACTACCGCTGTGTCATAACTGTAGCCAAGGACGGAAAAACATTCACAATAACCACCGACGAGGCGGAGCTTACCATCACACAGGATGTGATATTCGCAGGCTATACGCTCACCCTCGACGGCACGATCGGACTCAATTTCTATACCATCCTGTCGGCTGAGTTCAAGGCGAGCGATAATGCGAAGATAGAGTTCACGATCGACAATGTAAAGAGAGTTTGCAAGGTCAGCGACGCTTACACAAGAGAGATGGACGGCGTGACGTATCATATCTTCTCGGTTCCCGTCTACGCTTACCAAATGAACCTCGATGTTCTGGCGGAGGCATTCCATGACGGCAAAATCGTTGCCGATGACCTCGAATCGATCAGATCCTACGCGACCTACATCATAAACAACGCCGATGACTACAGAGAGGGTGATGTCGCGTTCGCGAAGTCACTGCTCAACTACGGTGCGGCGGCGCAGAATCAGTTCAATGAAAACAAGGACGATCTCGCAAATAAGGATCTGACCGATGAGGATCAAATCGTTCCCGAACTCGGACCTGCCGATCTCAGTCAGTACAGCGGCGGCGGCACACCGAGTGATGCGATCGGATGCGTTGAGGGTTGGAATCTCGTCCTCGGTTCGGAAACCTGCCTCAATATCTACTTCACACCCGCAGACGGCGTCGATATCGACAGCATTATCTTCAAGATCGACGGCAAGGTCGTCGATTACGAGAGCGCGTCCGACGGCTATAGAATACCGATAAAGAATATTAAGGCGTGGGAGCTTGACAGATCATACATCTTCACCGCAGAGCTTGACGACGGTACATCGGTCACATACGAGTGCTCTGCAATGAGCTATTGCTATTTGGTGCTCTGCCTTGAGGGCGAGTATGAGCAATCCTTGGTCGATCTCGTCTGCGCACTGCGTGAATATAACCTCAAATCGGAGATCTACGGAGGTCAAAATGGATAAAAAAGATAAAAACCTCAAAAAACCCTACATAATTCCGCAAGCCACGGTCGAAAAGGTCGATACAACAGACCTGATAACCGCAAGCACCCCCTTTGTTCCCAACAAAAAAAGAATAGGCAGGACTTGGAATTTTTGATAGAGCAAAGCCGCATTGCGACTGAGCGAAAAAAATCAGACCTACGGTTCAGATGTTGATCTGTTCCGTAGGCCTTTTTCTTTGTCTACTGCGGGGCAGTTTCTTAATGTTTAGCTTTATCCCAACGATAATTCGGATCCGCTTGCACAAGTTTGCGATATTCTTTTCTGTATTGCTTTAGGGGAAGCGTATTTGCTCCGCCGCTGAAATCGGGATCGTCAAGCTGAACGCCGTCATCTTCCCAACCGCAGAAAGGGCAGATTTCGTAGCAAGACTCATCTTCAAATTCATACTTACCGCATACAGGACATTTGTGAGGCGTTGGGACATACTGCTCTGTCATCTCGTCAAAGTATGTGTAGTTTGGATCCTCTGCAATTTTTGCGGCATACCACGCACGATATTCATTTAAGGACATTTCGTTTGCACCGTTTTTGAGATCGGGCTTTTCCGTTTGGTTAAGATCGTATCTCCAACCACAGTATTGACAATGAACATCTGATGGTGTCACACCGCAGTATATTTCATCCCAGCGAAGCGGAACGAACCTCATTTTTTTGCAAACGGGGCAATCCATTTCTTCAATTTGAAGTACATCGGGGTAATGATCGTGCGCCCAGTGATATTTCGGATTTTGGGATACATAGTATCTGTATCTTAACTGAAAATCCAACTGGCACAAATCATTAGCACCACCATAATAAGAAGGATCATCATTCATGACGGGATCATTCTCCCAACCGCAATGAGGACAAACACTGAAATCTCCAGATTCCGTAAAACGGTGTTTTCCGCAAATGGGACAAGTATAAGTACTATAACTCATTTTTTCTTCCTTATCCGTATAATATTGTGATATCGTCGTGTGCCTCATAGATTGTTCGACCGTCGAATATCTTAGCTTTTTCAAATTCATTTACGCAATCAACATATGTATCGCCGTGACATTTGAAAATATAATTTTCATCGCCAAAGCACTCAAAAATTACAAATTCTACTTGCTTTGGATCTAATTCGTAAGGCTGTGATTCCATAAAATATCTTCTGCCATGATACTCATATTCCTTTTCAGGACCGCCCATTGTCAGTAGATCGTTAATAAATTCAGTCAAAGTATTTCCCTTCATCAATATCTATCCCCTTGAAAAATTTTTTATTGCAGATTGTAAAATGAAGTTGCAACATTAAGTTTTCAAAAAAGAATATCCATA
>CAZMPO010000002.1:0-160029 GCA_964568425.1 uncultured Lachnospiraceae bacterium
GTTTATCCTCTGACGCTCCCGAACCCCGACGGCAAGGACATTTATATCGACGGCGTGAAGTGGACACCCTCGAACCACACCGCACTTGATGCAACGGATACCAACCTTTATGCTTATATCAGCGGCGAAAAGCACGTCATCAAGATCGGCAGCGACGAAGCCGTCTGGCACTTCGACAGTGCAACGGAAACTTTCCTGAAGATCGATTGCGTGGACAATGTCAAGGATCACTTCTGCGACTACTGCGGCGAAAAGCTCAGCGACCATACGGGCGGTCAGGCGACCTGCACCAAAAAGGCGGTCTGCGGCTACTGCGGCAACGAATACGGCGATGTCGATAAGACCAAGCACACCGGCAGCACCGAGGTCAGAGGTGACAAAGACGCAACATGCACCGATGACGGCTACACCGGCGATACATACTGCAAGGATTGCGGCACTCTCATCGAAAGCGGACAGACGATCAAATCAAACGGTCACACGGATGCAAACAAAGACCACATCTGCGATGTTGAAACATGCAAAGCAACCGTCTCCAACCACAAAGGCGGCAGAGCAACATGTAAATCCCCCGCGATCTGCGATTACTGCCAAGAGCCTTATGGCGATGTCGATAAGACCAAGCACACCGGCAATACCGAGTTGAGAGGTGACAAAGACGCAACATGCACCGATGACGGCTACACCGGCGATACATACTGCAAGGATTGCGGCACTCTCATCGAAAGCGGACAGACGATCAAATCAAACGGTCACACGGATGCAAACAAAGACCACATCTGCGATGTTGAAACATGCAAAGCAACCGTCTCCAACCACAAAGGCGGCAGAGCAACATGTAAATCCCCCGCGATCTGCGATTACTGCCAAGAGCCTTACGGCGATGTCGACAAGACAAATCACACCGGCAATACCGAGGTCAGAGGTGACAAAGACGCAACATGCACCGATGACGGCTACACCGGCGATACATACTGCAAGGATTGCGACACCCTGCTCGATCAAGGCACATCGATCAACGCCCTCGGACACACCGGCGGCGAAGCAAAGTGCAACGCCGAAGCGATCTGCACAGTCTGCGGCAAGCCATATGGCGATGTCGATAAGACCAAGCATACCGGCGAAGAGATCTGGATCCGCACGGCTGATACGCACGCCAAGAAGTTGAATTGCTGCGGAACTGAAGTTGTTGCCGAGGCGGCACACGATTTCGACGAAAACGGCGACTGCATTTGCGGCGCACGCGAGTTCATATTCGGCGATGCCAACGGCGACGGCAAGATCGACTGCCATGACGTGATACTTGTCAAAAAGTATATCGCCAACTATGATGCAGGACTCGGCATGTCAAGCATCGAGGTCTACCCCGGTGCCGACATGAACAACGACGGCAATATCAACTGCCACGATGTTATCATGATGAAAAAATACATCGCGAGCATGCCAAGCGAATAACACAGCAACAAAACCTCACGGATGAATTTCCGTGAGGTTTTGTTGGGGTGCTGTGATTTTTTTGTCCATTTCACTTGACAATTTATCAAAAATGCGATATAATGATCAAAAAAGTACAATCTGCCAACCAAAGAAAGAGGCCATCATGAAAAAAATTCCAAAGACAATCACTCGCATTTTATCGACCGCCCTTGCCGTGCTCGTTTGCGGCGGCGCGATCACACCAATGCTTGCCGTTGCCGCCGACGAGCGAAAGGAGATCATCGTCAACGACAGCGAGACGGGCACGGGCAACTTCCAATTTGATTTCCACGGTCAGTGGGTACACGAGGGCGGCTTTCCCGAACGCTTTGTGGGCGGCGACGAACACTGGACCACCACCAATCAGTTTGGCTCGAACTATCCCGGCGTGACATTTCGTTTTGTCGGCGAGCGCGTGGCGATCTACGGGCACAAAGTCCCCGAGGGCGGCATGGCAAGCGTCAGCGTCGACGGCGAGGCTGTGGGTACCGTCGATTTCTACAATCCTTCGCGTATCGAGAAGGTCCTGCTTTTTGAGAGCGATAAACTGACCGAGGGCGAGCACACGGTCACGCTTCAACTTGTGGCGGACAAGAATCCCTCTGCAGGCAACACACACGAGGCGAGCATTGATTATGCGGTCGTCACGACGTCGTCGGGCATTCCCGCAACCGGGGTTCGGGTCGATACCGAAATGATCACATTAGAGGCAGGCATGAGCTATCCGGTATCTTACACCATCCTTCCCGAGTATGCAACCGAGTCCCCCGACATCACATATTCGTCGTCCGACGAGTCGGTGGCAAGCGTTGACGAGGCGGGTGTCATCACCGCAAAGGGTGTCGGCGAGGCTGTGATCACGCTTGCTCCTGCCGACAAGTCGTTTTCGGGCACAATGACCGTCAAGGTTCGTGAGCATGTCGGCGGCGATCTGATCTGCATCGAGGGCGATACCAACGTCCACACAAAGCCTGAGGATTACTACGATCTCTTTGAGCGACTTAACGGCAAAGAATCGACCAAGCTCGGCGTCACCGCATGGCTTGGCGATGTGGCATCGGCAAAAATTGACATGTTCACGACAGGCAGGGCACTTCAAAATGTCAAATTCACCGCAGGCGAGCTTGTCAATGATCACGGCGACAAGCTTGACGGCGAGGTAAGCCTTTACTTTATCAAGACCGTGCTTGCCCACGACACGGGCAAGTATGTCCCCGATGTTCTGTATTCCGAGGGTCCTGTCGATCTTCCCGCGTCGTCCGTGTCATCAGTCTGGGTGCAGATCAAGACGGCGAAGGATGCACTGCCCGGGGATTACACGGGCGAGATAACGGTTACAGCCGACGGACTCGATACGCCCGAAATATTGACCCTCACGGTAGAGGTCATAGGGCTCGAGCGCCCCGAGGGCGAAGTTCCGTTCGAGGTGTGGCAGTACCCGTATTCTTCCAATCGCTACTATTCGGGCAAGACAACTGCCGAATATTTCGGAGACGGTCTTGACGGTCTGTGGAACACACACCTTGATCCGACATACGAGGCGGGACTGCGCTCACAGCTTGAGCTTTACAAGGCTGCAGGCGGAAACAGCGTTACCGTCACCATCGTCGAGGATGCGTGGGGATCTCAAACCCCCGATCCGTACCCCTCAATGATCAAGTGGACACAAAAGAAGGACGGCACATTCGTATTCGACTATACAGATTTCGACTATTATGTGGAGCTTTGTGCATCCTGCGGTATTGATGGTCCGATCATGGCGTTCTCGATCGGCGACTGGGTCAGCCGCATCACCTATTACAGTGAACAGCGTGACAAGGTCGTATCTGAAAATCTGAACCCGGGTTCACTGCGTTATACGAAGATTTGGAAGGCTTTTCTCACCGATCTCATGGCGCACACCAAGGAAAAGGGCTGGTTCGACCGCGTACATATGGCAATGGATGAGCGCGGACCCGAGGTAGTCGAGGCGGTGCTCGATGTCGTCGAGTCGGTCAAGGACGAGAACGGACAGCACTTCAAGACAGCTCTTGCGGTCTATTCTTTCGAGACCGAGTATCTGTTTGATCGCATTACCGATCTCTCGCTCGCCATCACTTTGGATGCGGGGCATGTGGACAAGATCACCGCCCACCGTAAGAGCATGGGGCTGACCACCACCATTTATACCTGCGGTCCGCAGAACTCCGCTCTGTCCAACGCGCCGATCGAGAGCCTCTATACCTTGTGGTATGCCGCTCAAAGGGGTGCTGACGGCTTCCTTCGTTGGGCACTCGACGCCTTTAATGTCGATCCCCTGAACAGCAGTTACCACCGTGTCTACGCCGCAGGCGATATCTATCTCATCTACCCCGATCTCGCGGATGCCAAAGATCCGACAGCTCATTCGTCTGCTCGCTTTGAAAAGCTTGCGGAGGGCGTGAGGGATGTTGCAAAACTCGGTTGGGTGCTCGAAAATTATCCCGAGTATGAAAAGAGCCTTGGAAACGCACTGAAATCCATCGGCGGCGATATGGCAAAAACAGTGGCAAATGCTCAGAAAAGGCTTAATTCGGCAGGTCGCGAGATAGCACTCGCCGAGCTGATCAAAGCCGCTGAGGCGTCCGAGTATGCAAATGATAAAAATCTGACCGCCGCCGTCAGTGCCGCGCAAGAGGTGCTTGAGGGCAGGGCATCGGCAAAAGAGCAGACCGAGGCGGCATACGGCATCGCCAAGATATTGAAGACTCTAAATGCCTCTCCCGACAAGTACGACCCCATCGATGTGCCCGACAACATTGGCAATGATACGGATGAAAAGAAGGATTTCCCCACGATCGCCGTTATCATCGGCGCGGCTGTCGCAATAATTGCCGCCGCCGCAGTTACTGTCGTGGTTTTGATGAAAAAGAAGAAAAAAGACAATTAATAACGAAAATGCTGTCTCAAGATCCCGACCGCGGGATCTTGAGACAGCATTTATTTCTCAGATAGCTCTTTATTTACGGATAAATTGTAATTTCCGCTTTGGTATTGTCTGCCTCGATGTAGATTCGGTACGCGGAATCACCCCAACCGCCGAAGTCGAGCTCAACGGTTGTGGGAACCCCTTTTTTTAATTCCACGGTCTTGGCATCACCGCGTGCCATGTTATCGTCACTTTGTTGACAGCAAAGTTTAACATCAACTTCTATGTCGACAATGGCGGTCAGTTCAACAGTAACCGTGTTGTGCGGATCATATCCGCCCTCGACTTTGATGTTCTTAACGCTCATCTGAACGGGCGAGCCCGATTTGAAAATACTTGTAAGCTCCACGGTGTCATCGCCCTTGTGATATGTTCCCTTGTAATAATCATAGGGCGCATAATGCCAAGCGTTGTTTACATCTGCTTTGAATTCTTCGGTGATTTCGAGGACCTTTCCTTCGCCAAAGTGGGTTTCCACAAGACATACCTGCGACAGATCGGGCGTTAAACGATAGATCATCCCAGATCTCTCGATCCACATGGTTCCGCACTCGATCGGATACTGACCGCCTCCGACTTCAAATACATCATCCGAGATCTTCGGAACTGTCTCTCCGGTCTCCTTCATCGCCTTCAGTGCATCGATGATGCTGTACGCCACATCGCAAGCACCGACCGTCTTGGTCGAGATACCCCAACCGTCCCATGCGTATTGGTAAAGTGTTACCCCTACCTCGTATCCGGTGTGGGACAGATTTTCATTTTGCTTTTTGACGTTCTTTGCTGTTACCTCATACCGAGGAGTCGGACCGCTGGGATATTCCGCATATTCCAATTTTCTGATATCGCCGGTGTGATCTACAACGACAGCATCTTTTTCGTTCAGACCCGTAAAATCATTCCAAAATACACGGTAAAGGTCTCCGTCTGTATCGTAGGCATAAAAGCAATAGGGCTTTTCATCCACATATTCAAATGCTACACAGCTCGGCACGGTCTCCGCGATCGTCATGATAATGGACGGGTGTTTGTCGGGCTGATCTTGTTCTCCCTCGCTTTCGGAAGGGCTATAGGATGCCATACAACCGATAAGAGTCGCAAGCACCGCTATAAGGGTCAATGTTACAGCAAATATTCGTTTCATTTGGGTACCTCCTTTTGGGGAACATTTGTCAAGTGTTTGCCACCATTCTTCGTGATCGTGAGTCAGGACAGATCGGAGCGGCATCCCATCTGCATTGTCATTGTCATTGTATCACAGACTTGTTGCCAAGTTGTTACAGGAGAGCATATGGGAAATATTTTTTTTTATAAGCAGAAAACAAGGATGTTGTCACTCTGTCGCAGACCTTTGACTTCAATTGTCAAGCGACACTTTTTCTTTGAAAAATCGAAAAAATTTGCGTATGGGGCTTGCATTTTTTTCTTTTTTGTTGTATAATAGGATCATAATGGGGGAAGATGTGAGTTCACATGAAAAATGCCCCAAGCGGTGACTGCACTCTCGGTGGTTTTGCAGTCGGAAAAGACCGTAAACCGCCGAGAAGGAGTAATATATGGAGTTAAAAAAGAAAAGTCCGCTCGTCCGTACGGGCGGTGCGTACGATGATATTTCGGCGATCCTCGATGAGAATACCTTCTTCGAGATAGGCTCGTACGTCGGCGGAGAGTCGTATGCATCGGTCGTTTGCGGCTACGGTTCGGTAGACGGTGCACTGACATTCGTTTTTGCACAGGATCTGACCCGTGACAAGGGCGCACTCGGACAGGCTGAGGTCGAAAAGATCTGCTCGACCTACGATATGGCGATAAAGGGCGGAGCACCGATCATCGGCATTTGGAAGAGCGCGGGCGCGCGCATAAACGAGGGCGAGGGAGCACTTTCGGCATACGGCAAGCTGCTTGCCAAGGTCACGAAGGCGTCGGGTATCATCCCGCAGATCGCCGTTGTCGACGGAGTTTGCGGAGGTATGTCCTCGGCGGCGGTGTCGATGTTCGATATCATCATCGCATCAAAGGATGCAAGCTTTTATGTAAATCCCCCCTTCGTTCTCAAAAACCTTGGCATGAAGGACGCAGGCAAGATCGAAAAAGCCGCAAAGAGCGGACTTGTCGATATCGTTTGCGAGAGCGGAGCAGAGGCTCTTGCAAAAGCAAAAGAGCTTGTCTCGAGCATTCCGCAGAATAATGCGCAGGGACTTTTCTATGTCGGCGGCGTCGAGGATGACCCCTCTCGCCCCACTCCCGAGCTTGAGAGCGCAAATGACGCGCACGCACTGCTTGCATCGATCGCCGATTGCGGCAGATATACCGAGCTCAAACCCGATTTCGCTCCCGAGATCGTTACAGCGCTTGCCACTGTCGGTTATGCCACGGTCGGTGTTGTTGCTACCGAGCACGGCAAGACCCTGACCCCTGCGGCATCCCGCAAGGCGGCGGCATTCATATCCTTCTGCGACAACTTCATGATCCCCGTCATCACTCTCGTGGACACCGACGGTATCGATCTTTCGGTCGACGCCGAAAATGCGGCTTACGCTCCCGAGCTGTCGCGTCTTGCGGCGGCATATGCCGGATCGACCAATACAAAGATAACTGCGATCGTCGGCAAGGCTTACGGCGCGGCTTATACACTGCTCGGCTCTAAGGCAGTCGGCGCAGATGTCGTCCTTGCCACCGAGGGCGCGCAGATCTCGGTCATGGAACCGGATGCGGCAGTACAATTTTTGTACGGCGATAAGATCAAGACGCCCGCTGACAGAGAAGCGAGAAGGAACGAGTGGACGGAGATCCACGCATCGGCAACCGCGGCGGCATCCACCGGCGATATTGACGATGTTGTTGCTCCCGCCGAGCTTCGTGCTCGCATGATCGCGGCACTCAACGCATTCTGGTCAAAGGCGTCGGGCACTGCCTGCGCAAAGCATTCAAAGCTTCCTTTTTAACGATAGTTGGGAGGAGATCATTTAATGAACCTTTTTTATGTTTTGGCGGATAAACCGATCGGTGAACGCACGGTCGAGGCACTTCAGGACAGCCTTATCGGAATGCTTGTTGTATTTTTGTCTCTCTCCGTACTGTGGGCGATAATCGAGATCTTCCATGCGGTGGTCAGCAGAGCGACAGGCAAGTCGAAAAAGCCTGACAGCGAGCCGACAGAGCAGACAACAGCCCCCGTCACGGTGATTCCCGAGACTCAGCCTGCTGAGGACGATGCCGCGATCGTTGCGGCGATCACTGCGGCAATATCGCTCTCGATAGACGCACCCGTCGGATCTTTCCGCGTTGTTTCCTTCAAAAGGAACGGCAGTAACGCCCATTGGAACAAAAATTAACCTATAATAACAGCGAAAGCACGAAAGGATATAAAGGATATAACTATGAGAAAATTCAATGTTACCGTAAACGGCGTCTCTTATGATGTCGAGATCGAAGAGGTCGCTCAGGGCTCTGCCGCACCTGCAGCACCTGTCGCACCTGCCGCACCCGCAGCACCTAAGGCTGCACCTGCTCCCGCAGCACCCAAAGCCGCTCCCAAAGCTGCACCTGCCGCAGCACCCGCAGGCGCCACCGAGGTAAAGGCTCCGATGCCCGGCACGATACTCAAGGTCAATGTCACTGCAGGACAGGCTGTAAAGAGAGGCGACATCGTCGCGATACTTGAGGCGATGAAAATGGAAAATGAGATCTTTGCTCCGGTCGACGGAACTGTCGCTACCGTAAATGTAAGCAAGGGAACTGCCGTTCAGACCGACGACCTTATCGTTTCGATAAAGTGATCTTGTATTATTCCAAAAAAACGAAAGGAAGGCATAAAATATGCTTGAAACTCTAAAGAATTTCCTTGAGTCGATGGGAATTTACAAGCTCTTTAACGGCGACGTCGAGTTTTGGAAGTATCTTATCATGTACGCGATCGTCGGTGTGCTTGTCTATCTCGCAATAGTCAAGCAGTTCGAGCCTCTGCTCCTTCTCCCGATCGCCATAGGAATGCTTCTTACCAACCTCCCCGGGGCTGAAATGTTCCACGCGGAATATTTTATAGATCCGGATGTTGAGTTTGATGTTTTGAAAATACTTAACCCAACGGGCGGCGCGGAGGCAGGACTTCTCGATCTGCTCTATCTCGGAGTTAAGCTCGGTATCTATCCGTCACTGATATTTATCGGTATAGGTGCGATGACCGACTTCACCCCCCTTATTTCAAACCCCAAATCGCTCCTCATCGGCGCGGGTGCACAGTTTGGCGTGTTCGTTGCCTTTGCCGGTGCATATATTTCGGGCGTGTTCACTCTTGCGGAGGCAGGATCGATAGGAATCATCGGCGGTGCTGACGGACCGACTGCCATCCTTGTAACAAAAACGCTCGCATCGCACCTGCTCGGAGCGATCGCGATCGCCGCTTACTCATACATGGCACTGATCCCGATGATACAGCCGCCTATTATGAGACTGCTCACGACCGAAAAGGAAAGAAAGATCAAGATGACCTCACTGCGCCCGGTTTCACAGCTTGAGAAGGTCGTCTTCCCGATACTTGTTACCGCAGTGGTCTGCATGATCGTCCCGACCGCAGGTCCGCTGATCGGCGCACTTATGTTCGGTAACCTGCTTAATGTATGCGGCGTGACAGGCAGACTTTCGAGCGTCGTGCAGAACGGACTTATGAACGCGATCACCGTATTTCTCGGCATCTCTGTCGGTGCTACCGCAACTGCCGACAACTTCCTGTCTGCAAAGACCCTTCTTATAATCGCACTCGGACTTGTCGCATTCGGAATCTCGACCGTCGGCGGTCTGCTTACGGCTAAGCTCATGAACGTCCTTTCGGGCGGCAAGATCAATCCGCTTATAGGTTCGGCAGGCGTTTCCGCAGTTCCGATGGCGGCGCGTGTCGCTCAAAAAGAGGGTCAGAAGGAAGACCCCTCGAACTTCCTGCTCATGCACGCAATGGGACCGAATGTCGCAGGCGTTATCGGCTCTGCCGTTGCCGCAGGCTTCCTGCTTGCACTAATCCCCCACTGATGGCGTGATTTGCGCTCATTTTATAACGTTATAACGAAAGAGAGATCATAATATATGGCAAAGGTGAAAATTTGCGAGAGCGTGCTTCGTGACGCTCATCAGTCGCTGATCGCTACCCGTATGACCACCGAGGAGATGCTTCCCATCCTTGAAGAGATGGACAAGATCGGCTATCATTCGCTCGAGGCATGGGGCGGTGCGACATTCGACTCTTGTCTGCGCTTTCTGAATGAAGATCCTTGGGATCGTCTGCGTAAGATCCGCGACAAGGTCAAAAATACCAAGCTTCAGATGCTTTTCAGAGGACAGAATATCCTCGGATATCGCCACTACGCCGACGATGTAGTCGAGTACTTTGTGCAGAAATCGATCGCGAACGGTATCGATATCATCAGAATATTCGATGCGCTCAACGATCCGCGCAACCTGAAGACAGCGATCGCCGCAACAAATAAAGAGGGCGGTCACGTTCAGGCGGCAATTTCCTATACAACAGGTCCCTGCTACGACACCGAGTATTTCGTAAAATATACCAAACAGCTCGTTGAGATGGGCGTCGGATCGATCTGCATAAAGGACATGGCAGGTCTTCTTAAACCCTATGATGCAGAGGTGCTCGTTAAGGCACTCAAGAGTGAGTTCCCCGAGCTCCCCGTTGAGCTTCACACACACTATACCGCAGGACTTGCGTCCATGACACTTCTTAAGGCGGTCGAGGCAGGATGCGATATCATCGACACTGCCATCTCGCCGCTCGCACTCGGCACATCTCAGCCCGCGACCGAGCCGATGGTCGCCGCTCTGCAGGGAACGCCTTACGATACGGGGCTTGATCTTTCCGCACTCAAGAAGATCAGTGATTACTTCATGCCCCTTCGCGAGAAATATCTTGCTGACGGTCTGCTCGATCCTAAGGTTCTTAAGGTCGACGCATCGACTCTGCTTTATCAGGTTCCGGGCGGAATGCTCTCGAATCTTATTTCTCAGCTTAAGCAGGCAGGCAAGTCGGATAAGCTGACCGAGGTCCTTGAAGAGGTTCCGCGCGTTCGCGCCGATGCGGGTTATCCTCCGCTTGTCACTCCCTCCTCGCAGATCGTCGGTACTCAGGCTGTGTTCAACGTCTTGAACGGCGAACGCTATAAGATGACCACCAAAGAGTTCCGCGGACTTATCAGAGGCGAGTACGGCAAGACCCCGATGCCGATCGATCCTGCATTCAAAAAGAAGATCATCGGTAAAGAGAAAGAGATCACCTGCCGTCCCGCCGATCTGATCGCCCCCGAGCTTGATAAGATACGTGCCGATGCCGCCGATTATATCGAGCAGGACGAGGACGTTCTTTCCTACGCGCTCTTCGAGCAGGTCGCAACCAAATTCTTTGAGAACCGCCGCGCTACAAAGCTCGGTCTCGATCTCGAAAATTCGGACAGCGAGAAAAAGATCCATACCGTTTGATAGTTTTTTCGGTCGAAAAGAGGACATCGCGTCATCTTTTCGACCGATTTTGATGTTTTTTGGCAAAAAGCTATTGCAATTCGGATGAAAATGTGATAAAATAATAAAGAGGATCAAATAAAGTCCCGAAAGGAATTATTAAAATGAAGTCGAAATTGCTTGTTGTCGGAAACTGCTATATGGAGACCGTGCTGTGGGTCGATGCCATTCCGTCTGCCGAGCTGACCGTTTCCGAAAATAACAGCTTTACAAGCCGCCCGGGAGGACGGGGTGGATGTGCCGCCATCGCCGCGGCAAGAATGGGGCTTGATGTTTCGATATGCGCATCTCTCGGCAAGGACGCAAACGGCTCGCGCCTTATCGGGTATTACAACGAAAACGGCGTGGATACATCCTTTGTTTCGACCGATCGCAGACCGACAGGTATCTCGACGCACATACATGAGATCTCGTTCGATACCGACCGTAAGATACTGTGCTCGGGGGCAAATGTCGCACTTCATGTCGATCATGTGTCGCGCGCGATGGAGTCCGCCTTTGATGCCGTCTTTCTGTCCACCGATCTTTCCGCCGAGCTTCTCTGTGACGCTACCCATACGGCGCGTATCAACGGTCTGCCCGTTTTTCTCGATGCCGTCGGCGTAAAATCCTCCCTTCCGCTTGCAAAGCTTGAAAATCTCGAGCTTTTCATCACCGATGTCGCAGGTGTTCGATCGATCACGGGGATCACCATCAATAATGCCGATCGTTGCCTGACCGCCGCCATGGCACTTTCGGGCAGGGTGTTTGCAAAATATTATGTCATAAAGCTCGGCTCGCTCGGGACATTTATTTACGACGGAAAATATCAACAGCACGCGATCCCTTGCTCACTTGACGCAAAGTCGCAGGGTGCGCCGATCGATACCGAGGCGGCAGTCATTTCGGCGGCATATCTCGCCACGGGGAATATCAAAAGCTCTTGCGCACTTGCCGCAGTCATGGCAAAAATGTCAAAGGAAGACCCGAAGATCAAGATCCCGACCATCGCGCAAGCGTTCGATTATTGCAAGTTCAACAATATTCGCTTCAGATAAAGCACAAACGAGGATGATACCTACATGATAAATAAAACAACCGATAGCTTCAGATCGTCTGACGGTGTACACGATATCGCCTATACTGTGTGGACGCCCGACAGCGCGCCTCGCGCGATGGTTCAGATAGTTCACGGCATGAACGAATATGTCGATCGATATGACGAGTTCGCACGCTTTCTCGCCGATCACGGGATGGTCGTTTTCGGCGATGACCATCTGGGACACGGCAGAACGGCAAAAGACGATGCAGATCTCGGCTATTTTGCCGAAAAAGACGGCGATCGATGCCTTGTCGAGGATGTTTACAGCCTCAATAAGCTCATGCGAAAGAAATACAGATCGCTCCCCTGCATTTTGCTCGGGCACAGCATGGGCTCGTTCATCTCGCGCGCCTTCGTCAGCGTTCACCCGGATGCCGTCGATGCCTTTGTTGTTTCGGGAACGGCAGGGAAGGGTCAGCCGTTCGGACTCGGTATCACCCTCTGCTCACTGCTTGCGAAATTCAAAGGTGATCGACATAGGAGCAAATTTGTCAAAAAACTCGCTTTTTCGGGGTATAATAAACGCTTTGAAGGTGACCTCGGTATAGAATGGGTGACGAGCGACCTCGAGGGTCAGAGCAAGTACGGCACCGACCCGAAATGCATGTTCGATTTCACACTCGGCGGCTATCGTGATATGTTCAGACTGCTTTCCTATGTCAACTCGGATGAATGGTACGCCAATATGCCGAGCGCACTGCCGACGATCTTTGTGTCGGGCGCGGATGACCCGGTCGGTAATTATTCAAAAGGTGTCCGCCGGGTTGCCGAACGGCTCTCCGAGACCTCGTCGGATGTGACTTTGAAGATCTACGAGGGCGAAAGACACGAGCTTCTCACGGGACTTTCGAGATATAAAGTTTTCGATGACCTGCTTTCCTGGATGAATGAGCGCATCGACGGCATAATCGCCGCACGAACATTCGGCGGCTCGATGTATTAAGAAAGAAAAGGACGGTGTTTTTATGAAACGAATACTCGGAGTTGACAGCGGTGACGTGCGTACGGGACTTGCTGTCAGCGATACGCTCGGCTTTCTCGCAAACGGAATAGGTACATTCACCGCACCGACCGAGGATGAGCTTGTCGAGCTTGTCGTAAAATACGCAAACGAATATGATGTCGAACGTGTCGTGATCGGCAATCCGATCAATATGGACGGCTCGTCGGGCGAGCGTAGCCAAAAGGTTCGCGCACTTTCGGAAAAAATTGCGGCAAGACTGTCTGTCCCCGTTACCCTCTTTGATGAAAGGTGTACGACGATGGAGGCGCATAAAATAATGAATATAACCAACACTCGCGGAAAAAAGCGCAAAGCGGCGGTCGATACGCTCTCGGCGCAGATAATTCTGCAGGATTACCTCGACAGCAGAAGGTGAGATGTGAAAAGATCATATTTTTTGCCTGTTTTACTGCTTTTTGCACTGACACTCTCCTCCTGCGAGCAGACCGCCGATAGGACGATCACCACCACCACCTTTGGGATAACGACTACCACGCCCACAACAACGATCGTGCCAACGGCAACGACATTCCCGATAACAACGACATCCCCGATAACAACGACCGAAGCGGCGGTCACGACAGCTCCGATGGTGATGCCGAATGACGGCGATTTCGTAAAGGTCGCCGACTACATCGAGAATATAAGGGTCGATCTGAAATACGCGACCGAGAACAATTTCACGAAAAAGATAATATACCTCTTTGATGACGCCTACCTTCGCTACGGGACGGTGAAAAAACTCGCCCTCGCGGCAGATCTGCTCGAAAAAGAAGGGTACGGTCTGATCGTCTGGGACGCCTATCGACCGCCTGCCGCACAGTTTCGACTTTGGGAGATCTGCCCCGATCCCACCTATGTGGCAGATCCGAACAAAAAATTCTCGTCTCATTCGCGCGGCAATACCGTTGATATTTCGTTATATCGCCTCTCGGACGGAAAAGAGGTCGAAATGCCGACAGGCTTTGACGATTTTACCAAAAAGGCGGACAGAGATTACTCGGATGTCGAAAAAGAGCTCGCCGACCGCGCGATAATGCTTGAGAACATCATGAAATCGTGCGGCTTTAAGCCTTATTCCGGCGAATGGTGGCATTTTTCGGATAACGACAGCTATGATGTCGATACCGAGTTCCTTTCCGATGCAGTCACCTCCTCCGATAAATAAAAAACGCTTCCACATTACCGTGAAAGCGTTTTTTTGATTTTATGCTTCGAGAATGATCGGGAGGATCATCGGGCGGCGCTTGGTGCGTCCGTAGATGAACTTTGACAGATCGTCCTTGACCTGCGCTTTGATCATTGCCCATTCGTTGATGCCCTCGTCGATGCATTCGCTGATCGTGTCGCCTGCAATTGTTCTGACCTCGTCCATCAGCTCTTCCGACTCGCGGACATAGACAAATCCACGCGATACAATGTCGGGCCCCGATACAAGACCCATCGTCTGAGAGATTGCGCAGACGATGATTATGATGCCGTCTTCGGCAAGATGACGCCTGTCGCGCAGGACGATGTTTCCGACATCGCCGATGCCGTAACCGTCAACAAGCGTGTTGCCCGCAGGAATCGTGCCTATCCATTTTGCCTCGTCCTGTCCGACTTCAAGCACCTTTCCGATCTCGCCGACGAAAATATTCGTCTCGGGCATACCCATAGACTTTGCAAGCTCGCGATGTGCCGCAAGATGCTTGTATTCGCCGTGTATCGGCATGAAATATTTCGGCTTTGTCAGCGCATGCATGAGCTTTAACTCCTCGGCACATGCGTGGCCCGAAACGTGGACCTCGACCGAATTATCACGGAAAACCGATACTCCGCGCTTTGTCAGCTCGTTGATGATCTTGTCGATCAGCTTTTCGTTGCCGGGGATCGCCGACGCGGATATTACGACCATGTCGTTGTATGACAGCTCGACCTTGTCGTGCTCGGCAAATGCCATTCTGTAGAGTGCGGACATAGGCTCGCCTTGGCTTCCCGTCGTGATTATGGTCACCTGCTCGGGATTGTATCGCCTTACGTCCGCGATGTCGATCAGCGTTCCTTCGGGAACATGCATATAATCAAGCTCGGTGGCTGCCTTGACGATGTTGATCATGCTTCGACCGGTCACCGCGACCTTGCGATTGTAGGCAATGCTCGTGTTGATGATCTGCTGAACGCGGTGAACATTTGACGAAAATGTTGCGATAACAAGCCTCTTGTCATGGTTGCGCAGGAATATCGAGTCGAGCGAGTGCCCAACCTTTTTCTCGGACGGCGTGTAGCCGGGACGCTCCGCGTTCGTCGATTCGCACAGAAGGAGCATGACGCCCTCTTTTCCGAGCTCGGCAAAACGGTGCAGATCCATGACGTCACCCTCAATGGGGGTCAGATCGAGCTTGAAGTCGCCCGTGTGAACGATCAGCCCTGCGGGAGTGCGGATCGCAAGCGCGCATGCGTCGGGAATCGAGTGGTTGACCCTTATAAACTCGACCGACATGTCGCCGACAGTGCAGACATCTCCCGGGGATACGATGTTAAACCTCGGCTCGATGTCGAGAGTGTGTTCGAGCAGCTTGTTTTGAAGGATGCCGATCGCAAGCTTCGTGCCGTAGATCGGAACATCGACTATCCTGAGCAGATAGGGTATCGAGCCGATGTGATCCTCGTGACCGTGCGTGATGAAAAGTCCGCGTATCTTTTCGGAATTTTCCTCAAGATATGTGAAGTCGGGAATGACAAGGTCAATGCCGAACATGTCCTCGTCGGGAAATCCGAGTCCGCAGTCTACGATTATGATGTCGTTTTCGCTCTCGATCAGGCACAGATTCTTGCCGATCTCGCCAAGCCCTCCGAGAAACGCGACCTTTACCTTTTCATCTGTTTTTATTTTCTTTTGTATAATTTTTGGCATATTGTATACCTGCGACCTCTGCGTCCTGTTCGAGTGCTTTGTGTTTTGACGCAAAAGTCTTTGCCCGACCAAATGTCGGACATTATCCTTTCCTTACCGTAATTTTTTACTTATCTTTCGGCATTTTTCCGATCTGCCGTATTTGACATCGATCACAGAGATCGATCAATGACGATCAAAGCCTGCACCTGCAAGCTATGGGACTATGTAGCATGACCGCCCTCCGCGCCCGTTCGATCCGCGCGGTGCGATCATGCCGATCATTGGTACCGTTCACCCGAATGTGGCTTTATTATATCATATCATGGTAAACTTTCTGTTGACATTATGTTAACTAACAGTGAAACTATGCAAGAAAAAGGAAATAAATCACAAGAGATATCGCAAATGACACGAGCGCGCCGATAATAAACCATCCGACCTTTGCCCCTGCCCTTGGCTCGCAGACTCTGAATGTGCGTGAGTTAAGCAGTCGATTTGCTTCGCCCAGCAGATCGACCGGCTCGCACTCGGACTCGCCGACGTCCTTTAATATAAGATACGCCTCCTCGAATATCGGGCTGTTCGTGTTTCGCAGTATCACCATTTTTCGCTGACAGTTCGTTCTGATGCTCATCTGTCGCCCCCGCGTTTTTTGAACATCGAGCCGAGCCTCTCTTTGATGCTTGAGGCGACCTCGACGATCTTGAATTTGATCACATAATGCACATCCTCGTCCTCGGTGAGCAGACGAACCTCGCTTTTGGTAAATCCGACCTCGCAAAGCTCCTCGTCGGCTCGCGCGGATGATCGGCAGATGGGCGGGAAGAGCACACACCAAAAATTCTTGCCCTCGCCCGACCCGATCGTTATCCTCAGCGACAGATAATCGCCTGCGGGAAGACGAAGACTGTCGTAGTCGCGTGTCGGGTAAAACTCTTGGGAGAGCGATGAGGAAACAGAATATGAATACCCCGCCTCGGCTATCGCTTCTTTTGCAACGCCCTGTATCTCGTCCGCCCTCTCGTCAAGTATCCGCTCGGCAGAGTCTCTGTCGGTGCAACCCGATATCAAAGTCTCGCACAGATCGAGCACCCTGTCCCGAACCTCCATCTTGAGTGCCTGGTCGGAATCCGTGTCCGAGTTCGCTATGACATGGATGCGTATCACCTTCGATGACAGATCGCTCTGCGCACGCACTCCCCAAACACCGCAGAGTGTGCATATGAGAGTGACACCTGCCGTAAATAAGATCAAAAATCGCCCCAAAAATCGCCGCATCGCCGCTGACCTCCGACATAAATAATCGCTTGCGCTTATTATTGCCGATGATCTTGGCGTTATTCAAATACCGCGGATTTTATTCTCCCGATCTTTCGATAAGCGTATCGATCGAACGCTTGTCAAGGCGATAGAGCGTCCAATCGGACATAGGACGCGCACCGAGCGACAGATAAAAATCAATGCTCGGCTTGTTCCAGTCAAGGCATACCCATTCGACCCTGCCGCAATTTCTTTCTTTGGCGATCTTTACAACACGCATGAGCAGTGCCTTGCCGATGCCTTTGCCTCGATACTCGGGGTAGATGAAAATATCCTCAAGATAAAGCCCCGCTCTGCCGACAAATGTCGAAAAATTGTGGAAAAACAGTGCAAATCCGACCTCTTTTCCATCATAAACGGCAAATATCACCTCGGCACGCTCTTTGTCAAAAAGCTCGCTCTCGAGCACCACCTCGTCGGCGATCACCTCGCTTGACATCTTTTCGTATTCGGCAATAGCCTTTATAAATTTGAGCACGAGCGCACAGTCACCTCGACCTGCCGCTCTGAATGTTAAGTTTTCCATGTTCGTTTTCTCCTTTGTTTTTGTATCAATAGCCGATCGTAAAAGTCGGTGATCACGTGATCACCCCAACCGACGGATCGATGTTCGGTTTTGTATCCGAAATAAAAGATCGAGCGACTCTTTGGAAGTCGCCCGATCCTAATGACTGTCGAATTTTATTCTTCTTCGATCGTTATAAGCTTCTTGAACTTCTTCGAGTTCGTTGTCCACCAAATGGTTTCATCTTCGCTTGTCGCGAATACATAGCCGTTTATGACGAATTCGAGTTCACCGTCGCTGAGGACCTTTGTGCCCTTCTTGCCGTTTGATGACGCGTACAGATCGCCGTCTATGCTGTAGAAGACTGTGTCATTGCCCGAAATGTAGAGATCGTACTCAATGCTATAGTACTCACTGCTATAATAGTTGTCGTCGAGCTCGTCATTCGAGACCTTCTTGACATTTTTGCCGTTCTTACCGTTTACGCTGTAAAGCTCTTCGTCGTAAACGTAGTATACGAAATCGCGGTCGGAAGTAACAACATATGTTGATACCATCTCGTTAACGATCGTTATTGCCTTTTCGGATGCATTTTCACCATCAGAGATCTTGATCATGCGAAGTTTTTCGCTATCGTAGACATAATAGAGATAGGATGCGGTCGAGTCAAGCTGCAGATAGTTCGCCTTGGATACAAGTTTGACACTCTTGTCGGAGTTCTTTCTGATAAACCAAACGTCGTCACTCGAGCGATAGACATGATCATAAAGGTTATCAACGGGATATGTACTATCAAACATGTAAGCATTCTCTGTCATGATCAGCGAGAGCTCCTTGTTTTTGGCAGGATATGTACTATCAAACATGTAAGCATTCTCTGTCATGATCAGCGAGAGCTCCTTGTTTTTGGCACATCCGTCAACCTCTTTGCCCTTTTCGGAGATGTACGTCTTTCCGTCGTAGTAGAAGAGTGCCTGAGTATGATCGGCGTTGAAGCATACAGCGTGGCCTCCAATGCGACCGATCTTTGTCTTATCGCCCTTTTTGTTGTAAGAGTAGAGAGTTCTCTCGCCCTCATCGTTGGTCTGAGTAACATATATGTATTTGCCGCCGTTGCTCATACCGCAAAGGCTCAGCTTGGAGCTTGCAATTTTGGTCGATTTATTTCCGTCAAAGAAATACAAAGGCGTCTTTTCGTTATCATCGTCTGCGAGCGTGTATGTTGCGGTCTTGCCGTCCGGGGAGATCGCATATCTGGCAATCTTGCCGTCAGCGACCGAGACCGACTTTTTGCCGAGTACATAGTGGAACAGCTCGGTCTCGCCCTCGCCCTCGTCGTCCTCGCTCTTTGTGGTGTAGAGAAGACCCTTTCCGGTCACGGACATTTCAACACGTGCAACATCGCTCGCGACTTTCTGAACCTTACTGCCGTTTACGATATAAAGATCACCTTCATCATTTTTGATGTAAAGATATTTTCCGTCCATCGAGGCACCGGAATCTGCTACTTTGCCCGGAACGGTGGTCTTAAGGAGCTTATCACCGGAGCTGATATAGATCTTTCCGTCACTTTCGTAGTAATGAGGCGCATTTTCGACCTCAATATACCCGTTGTCCGATCCGATGATCGCCGAGATGACCGAGATGAGGATTATCACGAGTACGACTGCCCCCGCGCCGAGCAGAACGAATTTGTTCTTTACGATCGGCAGGACCTTTTCCTTGATCGCGTTAAGATCAAAGGACTTCTTTGTGGGTGCGTTGCTTTGTTGACCGTTTGCAAGCGGCATTCCGCAGTTTACGCAAAATGCAACTTCGGGAGAGTTTTGCGTTCCGCAGCTCGGACATGTGTTGACCGCCTCGATCGGGAGCTGACTTCCGCATGATACGCAGAAATTAACGCCCGACGCGTTTTCGGTACCGCAATTTGGACATTTCATAGAATATTTCCTTTCTTGTGCTGTTTTTGTTGTTCGTTTCGCGTCGGACAACTGCCGCTTTTGGCAACATTCCCGACATTGTCTTTATTATATCACTAATTGACCTTTTTGTCAATACTTTGTAAATATTTTTACGAAAAAGTTGACTCTTCGTGACCGCCCCGATAAAACACGCCCGAGGGCAAAGTGAAGACGGTATGCCGACCTTTCTTGACAGGCAGAATACTTTTTTCGATTTTTTATCATTTTTTTGGGCAAAAACTTGACTTATCGATATAAATATGGTATAATAACATGAGTGCAGTTGGCAAGCGTCAACAAAGACTTTGATATCAACGAAAAGATAGGAAATTAAGATATAATGGCATCATACAGACAAAGCAGGATCGAGGACGAGATGGCAAAGTCGCTGTCCGAGATCGTGCGCACGGTCAAGGACTATCGTGTTACAGACAGCTTTATCAGCATAACAAGAGTTTCGGTCGCGCCCGATCTGTCGGAAGCGAGAGTCTATTTTTCGGCAATGGGCGGCAAATATGACAAAAAAGAGGTCCGCAAAGGGCTCATGAGTGCGGCAGGCTATATGCGCACCGCTCTTGCGAAATCGATGAATCTGCGCCAGACCCCCAAGCTCTCTTTTGTATATGACGACTCGATGGAGCAGGGCGCGTATATAAACACACTTCTCAAAAAGGTCGAAAAAGAGCTTGAGGTCGCCGCCGAGCGTGACCGACTGCTCGAAGAACTTGAAGGGGAAAACGGGACAAGCGATGATAGAAAATAACATCACATTGCAAGAGATCGCCGACATGCTCATGGCAAGCGAGACGATCATCCTGCTCTCGCACACATCCCCCGACGGCGATACCGTCGGCTCGGCGACGGCACTTGCCGATAGCCTTATGGCGCACGGCAAGCGCGTCCACCTCCTCTGCGACAGCATGATCCCCGAGTGGATCGCCTTTATCTGCGGCAAGGAATATGAAACAGGGACCGACGATCACGGACTGGTCGTTGCACTCGATGTCGCCTCAAAACAAATGCTCGGAAGGCTCGAACCGATCTACGGTGATCTGACCGATATACGAATCGATCATCACGAGATCAGCGACGGGTTCGCAAAATATAATTACTGCATCCCGACCGCCGCCGCGACATGCGAGATAATCTATGGGCTGCTCTCACTGCTCGGTGGGATCACACCCCATGCCGCAAACGCACTCTATACCGGAATTTCGACCGACAGCGGCGGATTTCGCTATTCCTGCACAACACCGAACACTCTCCGAACAGCCGCAGACCTGATCGAGACGGGTGCCGATGCGGAGGATATCAACGAGCGTTTGTATGAAAATATCTCGCTCGACTCCCTGCGCGCCGAATGCCTCTTTCTCGACAAGATGGAGACCTATCATAACGGCGAGCTTCTGCTCGTGCCCGTGACGATCGCTGATCGCACTGCCGTGGGGCTTGATGAGGACCGACTCGAAGGATTTTCCTCTCTTGCAAGAAAGATAACCGGCACACGGCTGGGCATATCACTGCGCGAGAAGGAGAGCGGCGTCTATAAGGCATCGTTGCGTTCGAATAAAACGATCGACTCTGCCGCCCTTTGCGCAAAACTCGGCGGCGGCGGACATTCGCGAGCCGCAGGTGCTACCATATATGCCGAGAATATCGAGGCTGCAAAAAAGATACTGCTCGATGCCGTTCTGCCCGAATTTGATGACAATATCGAAAATGAGGAAAAAATATGACCGATCGCAATATATCGGGCGTGCTTGCCGTCGATAAGGCGGCGGGCATGACCTCGCATGACGTTGTCGCCGTGATAAGACGGCTCTACGGTACTCGAAAGGTCGGACATACGGGCACGCTCGACCCGATGGCGACAGGCGTTCTCGTTCTGCTCATCGGTAAAGCGGCAAAGCTCTCGGATGTACTGCTCGCCGATAAAAAATGCTACGAGGCGGGTCTGCTTCTCGGCAGATCGACCGATACGCAGGATATAACCGGGCAGACGATCTCGACCTCGGATGATATCCCGAGCATCGATGCGGTCAGACGCACCGTCTCCGGGTTTGTCGGCAAACAGCTCCAAACACCGCCCATGTATTCGGCGAAAAAGCTCGGCGGTGTCAAGCTCTGCGACCTTGCCAGAGAGGGCGTCGAGATCGAGCGCAGACCCTGCGAGATTGAAATTTTTTCCGCCGACCTCGCACCGACCGACGATCACGCACAATACTCTCTTTCGGTTGCCTGCTCAAAGGGAACGTATATCCGCACCCTTTGCAGTGATATCGGCGAAAGACTCGGTTGCGGCGGCTGTATGTCCTCACTGCGCCGCACACAAAACGGTCGATTTTCGGTCGAACATGCGGTCACACTTGAAAAGCTTCGCGAGATGGACGAGTCGGAGCGCGATGCACTGCTGATGCCGATCGAGTCGGTGCTTGCCGACCGCCCGTCGGTGAACCTTCCGCCCTTTTTCGCAAAGCTCGCAAGATGCGGATGCGAGATCTATCAAAAGAAGATCGGTACAGCCCATCCTGTCGGGACGCTCGTCTCGATGCTTGATAGTGGCGAGCTGTTTGCACTCGGCGAGGTTCGCGATTTTGCGGACGGCAGTGCGATCAAGCCGATAAAGAGCTTCGTTTGACATGTTTTTACAAAATATTCCAATTTTATCAAATTTTATACATTGACTTGTTTTACGATCGGTAGTAAAATAAAGATATGTGTTTGAGATGATATTATGATGACCCTGTCGCCTTGGGCGGATGATTCGGAAAAAGGAAATAACAGCCAATGAAAATTCTAATCGCAACCAATCATTCATATATGCTTTGGAGGTTTCGCAAGGAGCTGATCGAGCGTCTCAGCCTTGATTTTGAGGTCGTGCTCAGTATGCCGTTTGTCGGTCATGAGGATGACTTTCAGACGCTTGGCGTAAGATGCGTCAATACCGAGATAGATCGTCGCGGAATAAATCCGTTCAACGATGTCGAGCTCATGAAACGCTACGAGCGGCTGCTTGACAGCGAACGCCCCGATGCGGTGATCACTTATTCGATAAAACCAAACATCTACCTCGGCAGCCTGTGCAGAAAAAGAGGTATATGTTACTTTGCAAACGTGCAGGGACTCGGCACGGCGTTCGAACGCCCGATACTTTCGACCATCGTTTCGACGATGTATCGCAGATCGCTCAAAAATGCGTCTGCCGTGTTCTTCGAAAACGGTCAGAACGCAGACTTTTTCGTGCAGAAAAAGATCATACCGTCCTCTCGCGCGTCGGTCCTTTCGGGTGCGGGCATTAATCTCGACGAATACCCGTATGTGCCGCCGACCGAGAGCACGACCTGCCGATTCTTGTACCTCGGCAGAATAATGAAAGAAAAGGGCGTCGATGAGTTCTTCGCGGCGGCAAAAATCTTGAAGACCGAGCTCGGTGACAAGGTCTCCTTCGATCTCGTCGGTTTTTATGAGGATTCCTATCGTGAGACGGTCGAAAAACTGATGGAGGAAAAAATAATCACATTTCACGGTTTCCGCACCGACCCCAAGCCTTATTATGCCGCCTGCGACGCCGTCGTAATGCCGTCTTGGCACGAGGGTATGTCCAATGTCCTGCTTGAGGGCGCGGCTGTCGGCAGGGCACTGATCACAAGCGATATCCCCGGATGTCGAGAGGCAGTGGATGACGGCGTCAGCGGACTGCTTTGCCCCACGCGTGATATCGTGGCTCTGACCGACGCAATGCGAAAATTTGCAAATATGACACCTGCCGAGCGTACCGAAATGGGTCACCGCGGCAGAGAACTCGTCGAAAAGCATTTCGATCGCCAAAATGTCGTAAAGCAGACCGTAACGATCGTGAAAAACGGGATCGGGGGATAGATCAAGTGATCGATACCTTGGCTATTTTGGTCTGGATGATCGCGATGTTCCTTGTCACGTTCATCCTAAACACGACACATAAAGAGGTCGTCCTCGGACACACCGCTTACAGGACAAATATGGTGTTCGCCATCATTGTTTTCCTGCCGATCTTTATCAGCGCGGCAATGCGCGGAGATATCGGCGATACATGGGCGTATAAGCTAACCTTCAAACAGCTTCCGAGCACAGTGTCGGGGATTATCGCGTACCTCCCAAAAATACAAAAAGACCCCGGATTTACCATTCTCGGCAGCATAATTAAGCTTTTTATCGGCTACCGTCCGCAGGTCTATCTTGCGATCATAGCCGCGTTCCAAAGCACCTGCCTCGTCTGCGCCTTTAGAAAATATTCGTCAAATTATCTGCTGTCGATCTTCTTTTTCGTCGCATCCACCGACTATCTTTCTTGGATGTTCAACGGTATGCGCCAATTTCTCGCGGTCACGATAATATTTGCCGCGACGAGCTTCATGGTACGCAAAAAATGGGTTCCCGCCCTCGCGTTCATCCTGCTTGCATCCACATTCCATCAGTCGGCACTTATCATGATACCCATCCTCTTTATTGTACAGGGAAAGGCGTGGAATAAAAAGACTCTTCTGTTCCTCACGATAACACTCGTCGCAGTCCTGTTTATCGACGGATTTACCGATATACTCGAGGATCTGATGGAGGATACACAGTATAAAAACGTCGTCAGCGACTGGAAATATTATCAGGACGACGGAACGAATATCGTTCGTGTCCTTGTCTATTCCGTCCCTGCGCTGATCTCGCTTTTGGAGATAAAAAAGATACGATCGCTCGACGATCCGCTCATTAACTTCTGCACTAACGCATCGATCGTCACGATGGGCATTTATATTGTCTCGATCTTCACAAGCGGCATATATATCGGTCGTTTGCCGATATATACATCGCTTTATGGCTATATCCTGCTCCCGTGGGAGATGAATAACCTGTTCAAGGACAGATTGTTTCGAGATATCCTGGTCGGCATCTCGGTCGCATGCTATCTCCTCTTCTGCTTTATTCAGCTCCAAACATGGTAAATTTTTCGGAGGATCACATGACAAACGATAATGGCACTCTGCGAGTTCTGCAGGTCGTAAATTATATGGATCGCGGCGGTCTCGAGACCATGCTGATGAATTATTATCGAAACATCGATCGAGATCGCGTTCAGTTTGATTTTCTCGTCCATCGATCGGAGCGTGCCGCTTACGACGACGAGATCGAGAAAATGGGCGGCAGGATATATCGCATCCAACGACTTGTTCCGTGGAATCGCTCGTACAGAAAAGAGCTCGCAAACTTCTTTGATACTCACAGAGAATATCAGATCGTTCATGTCCACCGCGACTGCATGAGCTCGGTCATATTAAAAGAGGCAAATCGTCACGGAGTCCCCGTGCGCATAGCCCACAGCCATAATTCGTGTCAGGATAAAGACCTCAAATACCCGATCAAGCTGTTCTGTATGCGCTCGATACCCAAATATGCGACACATCTTCTCGCGTGCAGTGCCGCCGCCGGAGATTGGATGTTCGGCGGAGCACCGTATATGATCGTCAAAAACTCGATCGATACCAAAAGCTTTTCATTCTCGCCCGATGTCCGCTCGAAAAAACGCGCCGAGCTCGGAATCGATGATAAATTCGTCGTCGGACATGTCGGAAGATTTATGAGACCAAAAAATCATTCATTCTTGCTCGATGTATTCTCGTCGATATCAAAAAAACGCCCAAACGCCACCCTTTTGCTTGTCGGTGACGGCGAGCTTGTGGGCGAGATAAAGGAAAAGGCAAACATGCTTGGTATCGCCGATAAAATAATGTTTCTCGGCGTTCGATCGGATGTCGGCGAGATCCTCTCGGCAATGGATGTCTTTGTATTCCCGTCGATCTATGAGGGACTGCCGCTCACGCTCGTTGAGGCACAGACCTCGGGACTTTCTTGCGTCGTGTCGGACGGCGTGCCGAAAGAATGTGCGGTCACCGACGATCTTGTTTCTCTCTTGCCTCTCTCACTTGGCGCAGATGCTTGGGCGGATAAGATCCTCGATGCATCAAAGATGCCGCGCACCGACAGATCGGATGAGATCAGGGCACGGGGATACGATATAAAAACAGAGGCTCACAAATTACAGGATCTTTATGTAAACACTTATGAACACAACAAATGCTAACAATACAAAGCTGATAACCGTCTTCACGCCGGCATATAATCGCGCGCACACCCTGCCGCGAACATATGAGAGCCTTTGTGCGCAAAGGTCAAAGGATTTTGTATGGCTTATTGTTGATGACGGATCGGTCGATAATACCGCCGAGCTTGTCAAAAAATGGCAGGGCGAGGATGTCGGATTTGAGATAAGGTATATATATAAAGAGAACGGCGGCATGCACACCGCACACAATACGGCGTATGAAAATATCGATACCGAACTTAATGTTTGCATAGATTCGGACGATAAACTCGCCGACGGTGCTATCGAGGCGATCGCTCGTAAATGGGAGGCTGTCCGCGATAAGGGCTGTGCGGGTATCATCGCTCTTGATGCCGATTTTGACGGAAAGATCATAGGAAAGGGCTTTCCCGACGATCTTGACGAAACGACCCTTTCGGGATATTATGCGGCAGGCGGCGCGGGCGATAAAAAGCTTGTGTACAGAACCGATGTCATAAGATCCTACCCCGAATATCCGACATTTGAGGGTGAAAAATATGTCAGCCTTGCTTATAAGTATCTGCTGATAGATCAAAACCATAAACTCGCCGTGCTCAATAAAGTGCTCTGCAATGTCGATTACCTGCCGGACGGCTCGACAAATTCGATGTTTCGCGAGTATCTCAAAAATCCGCGCGGCTTCGCATTTTGGCGTAAGATCAGAATGACCTACCCCGACAGCACTAAGAGACTTGTTGTTGACTGTATACACTACTGTTCGAGCAGTATGATCTCAAAAAATCGGGCATATATCAAAGAATCTCCAAAAAAATTCCTGACGATCCTTTGTACACCCTTTGGATTTTTGCTGACGATCTACATAAAAAGGAAGGCAAAGCAATGACGGAACTTGTAAGTGTCATAGTGCCCGTATACAATGTTGAGCCATATATTCGCGAATGCTTGGACAGCATCATCGCAAGCACATATCGGAATTTGGAAATAATAGTGGTAGATGACGGATCTCCCGATAATTGCCCTGCCATATGCGACGAGTATGCAAGAAAAGATCCGAGAATAAAAGTCATTCACCAAAAAAACCAAGGTCTCGTCGGTGCCAGAAACGCGGGACTTGCGGTGGCGTCCGGAAAATATGTCGGCTTTGTTGACTCGGATGATGCCGTCTCGCCTGTTATATACGAGATGATGGTCGCCGCCATGGAGCAAACGGGAGCTGAGATGGCTGCCTGCGAGAGTTGCAGTGATATGAAAGATCTGATCACATCACCAAGCTCGATAAACCGCGCTGCCGTTTGCCTTGATACATTTGATATGCGTTTGGCAATGCTGACAAATGCACCATCTGTTCGGTCGATCACCTGGTCGTATTGCTTTGTTTATAATAAGCTTTATCTCAGGGAAAGAATACTCGACGGCTTTCGAACGCAGTATCTTGTTGGCGAGGATCTGGAGTTTAATTACCGATATATAGAAAACAGTCAAAAAACAGTCATTGTCCCTGCTGGTTTGTATATGTATCGCCAAAATCCATCGTCAGTCACACATTTGTATTTTAACTCGCATAAGACGCTTCAAATCGACGAAAAGACGATCGCAATCGGTATTTCGAATGTCGATGCGTGGCTCGTATTGACAAGGTCCCAAAGAATTTGCGATAAAGCACTTCGTAAATATATAGGCGGTCGCGCGGCGTATGTGGCACATAATGTGCTCTGGCGTATCTGTGCAAACAAGCTTGAGCATGATTACAGTGACTTTTGTAAAGAGTCGCGTGGTCTGATAAAAGAATACTGCATTGATGTGGCACGCAATAAAGTGGATTATACCTTCAAATTCCGAGCGATTTGCCTGCTTTGCGGAAAATTCTTTCCGATATGGAAGCTTTTGACTCGAATATACGGAAAGTTCGGAAATAAAAAACATTGACAAATTTGTCGGAGAAAAACCAATGGCGGATAAACGAATACCAATAACAGTTATTATTCCGGTATATAATTGCAAAAAGTATCTCCAAGCCGCCGTTTCATCGGTGCTTGAACAAGATTATGATAACCTTTCGATCGTTATGATCGATGACGGCTCAACCGACGGCTCATCGGAATTGTGCGACCTCATTTCTGAAAAAGAGTCACGCGTTCATGTTATGCACAAGGCAAACGGAGGAGTTTCGTCCGCTCGAAATATGGGTATTGACTATGCGCTGGAACATCAAAAGGGCGGATATGTCACTTTCCTTGACGCGGATGATGCGTGGGCACACGATTTCTTTGATGAAAAGGTACGCGATCTCTTAAATCGCGGGTATGATATGGTCGGGTTTCAATCTTGTCTCTGTAACCGATCATTGACAGCGAGAGCCGCCGCACCCATCCTTCAAGAAGGACTTCGCGCGGGAGGCACCGCATCGGTTTGGTGTTCGCAGTTTCCCTCGGTTTTCTATTCAGCTGATCTCCTGAAGAAGTATGAAATTCGCTTTATAAACGCGAAATACAGTGAGGACAAGATCTTTGTTATGCAGTGCCTTTATCTGTCAGATACCATTTGGCTTGAAAACAAGATCTTCCATTACTATCGCAACAACAACACATCCGCAGTGCATACCAGACAGCGCGGGATACCCTATTATGAGTTAATAATAAATAACTGGCTTCAACTCGACAATGATATGCGCAAATACGCAAACGAGATCAAAGGCACTTTTGATCAGGGAACGGTTCTTGCGCAAATATATACAATGGATATGATCGATGAGCATTATCGTACTTTTTCGCCCGAGCGAGAACTTGTCTCTTTCTTTGATAAGCATAAGGATTATTTGACAAGTCTTGAAGATCTGTCAAACGATTCGCCTCATAAAGTGAGATATCTTAAATGGAAAAAGCATCCGAGATCCTATCGCCTAAAGCAAAAATGTATAGGTCTTGTGATGTGTGTCGCAGCTGCCGTCAAGAAGATCCAGTTTGTCGGAACTCTTGCGGATAAGCATCGATATAGATTTCCAATATAACAAAAGGCATTGGTGGTGAGCACTATGAAAAAGATCCTCTTTCTTATACATGACCTCGGGCATGGCGGGGCGGAGAAGGTTCTTGTTAATTTGGTCAACAATCTTGACCGCACAAAATTTGATATTTCGGTGCTCGCACTTTTCGGCGGCGGTGTGAATGAGAAATACCTCGCCCCCGATATTCATTATATTACCGCATTTCGCCGATCCTTCCCCGCAAACAGCAAAATAATGAAGCTTTTTGCCCCGAAAACACTTCATAAGCTCTTTGTAAAAGATCATTACGACATCGAGGTGTCCTATCTCGAGGGTCCGTCGGCACGCGTGATCAGCGGTTGCCCCGACCCGTCGGTAAAGCTCGTTTCGTGGATACACAGCAAACAGTATACAAAAAAGGTTTTGGCATCCTCTTTCAGAGGATTTGGCGAGGCGAAAAAGTGCTACGAAAAATTTGACCGCACCATCTGCGTTTCTCGCGATCTTAAGGATGCGTTTTGCTCGGTACTCGATTTCAAAAAGCCTTGTGATGTGCTCTATAACACTAACGAGAGCGCCGCAATTGTCCGCGAGTCGGCGCAGAGCGTTGATGATGGTATATTTCACGAAAACGAGATCAAGATCGTCGGCGTCGGCAAGATCCTTAAAAATAAGGGCTTTGACCGCATGGCGAGGATAACGAAAAGACTGCACGATGAAGGATATCCCGTCCACTTTTATGCACTTGGAGAGGGTCCCATGCGCGCCGAGATAGAGAGCTACATAAAGGATAATTCGATATCGGACAGATTTACATTCCTCGGATATCAGACAAATCCGTACAAATATGTGGCAAAATGCGATCTTTTCGTCTGCGCCAGCCTGCGAGAGGGCTTTTCGACCGCCGCCACTGAGGCATTGATTGTCGGAACGCCGATCTGCACGACCGATGTGTCGGGAATGCGCGAGATGCTCGGCGAGAACAACGAGTGGGGCGTCATCACCGAAAACAGCGAGGATGCACTCTATGTCGGGATAAAAGATCTGCTCGATCATCCCGAAAAGCTTAAGACTTATAAAAATAAAGCAGCCGAGCGCGGCAAGATCTTCTCCACAGAAGCCACCACTCGCGCCGTGGAAAAAATGTTGTTAGATCTTTGAGGTGCAGTTGTGAAAAATTTTATAAAAGAACTGATATATCGTCTGCGCGGTGAATATACCACCGAAAAGCTTGTTTCAATGGGCATGACCGTCGGAAAAAATTTCAAGAGACTTGGCGGCGTGATACTTGACCCGTCCCACTGCCATTTGATCGAGATCGGCGACAATGTCACAATGGCACCGCGCGTGCACATACTTTGTCACGATGCAAGCACGAAGACTTTTTTGAATTATACGAAGATCGGCAGGGTGACGATCGGCGATAATGTTTTTATCGGAGCCGAAAGCGTGGTACTGCCGGGCGTTACTGTCGGAAGTAATGTTATCATAGGGGCAAACAGCACCGTAACGCATGACATCCCCGACAAAACGGTCGTCGCAGGCTCTCCCGCACGAGCGATATGCAGTCTTGACGATTATCTAAACAAAGAGCGGGAGCGGATGAAAACATCCCCTTGCTACGGCGAAGAATACACGATGCGACAAAATGTGTCGATCGAGATGAAAATGCGGCAAAAGGAAGAGCTTGACCACAAGATTGGATATATAGACTGATGAAAGATTTGATTTCGATTATCGTTCCCGCGTATAATATAGAAAACGAGCTTGCCGCCTGCCTTGACAGTATTCTCGCTCAGACGCATCGCGAGATCGAGATAATCGTCGTAAATGACGGCTCATCCGACAAAACGGGCGAGATCGCCGATATGTACGCAAAAAAGGACGGCAGAGTCAAAGCGATCCATAAAGAAAACGGCGGGGTCACATCTGCCCGACTGCGCGGGATCGCAAACGCTGTCGGTGAGTGGATAGGATTTGTCGACGGCGATGATATGATCGACCCCGATATGTATGATCGCCTGCTCGAAAATGCGAAGAACTATGACGCCGATGTGTCCCATTGCGGCTATCGAATGTGCTTTCCGAACGGCAGGACTGATTACTATTACAACACCGGATGCCTCGAAAAGCAGGATAAGAACACCGCTCTGTGCGAACTGCTCTCGGGCAGAAGGATCGAGCCGGGTCTGTGGAACAAGCTATTTCATAAAAGCCTGTTCGATCATCTCACAAGAGATGACATAATGCCGACCGATATTAAGATCAACGAAGATCTGCTCATGAACTATTATCTGTTCAAGAGTGCACACAAGACGGTGTATGAGGATTTTTGCCCTTATCAATATATTTTGCGCAAGGGCTCGGCGGCGACCGCGTCGGTCAATCCGCACAAGCTCGGCGACCCGATAAAAGTCATGCGGATAATCCTTGCCGATGTCGACAAAGCGGTGTATCCGACCGCACTTTCGCGATATTTGAGAGCGCAGATCTCACTCGCGACAGGGTCGTTGTCGCCTTATAAAAAAGATAAGGCAAAAAAAGAAATGGTCAGAGCCTATCGCAAAGAGGCAAGACGCGAGCTTCGCCGACACACGGGTAAGGCACTGTCCGTCCCGATCGGTGCGAAAATGAAGATCATCACACTTTGGTGCGCACTTTTGCCGTCAACTTACGCTTTTGTCCATAATACATACAGTAAAATAGTCGGAAACGATAAAAAATACGATTTTTGAGGTGATATCGGTGGAACTTATCAGCGTGATAGTGCCCGTCTATAAGGTCGAGCCGTATCTCGATCGTTGCGTCGCGTCGATCGTCGCACAAACATATAAAAACCTCGAGATCATCCTCGTAGACGACGGCTCGCCGGACAATTGCCCCCAAATGTGTGACGCTTGGGCAAAAAAAGATGATAGAATAAAGGTCATACATAAACAAAACGGCGGTCTGTCAGATGCCCGCAATGCGGGTATGGCTGCCGCCCGAGGTGAGTTTATAGGATTTGTCGATGCCGATGACTATATATCACCCGATATGTACGAGCAACTTTGTTCGCACCTGATCAATGATGACAGCGATATAGCGGCGTGTGACTTTTTAGCATTTGCCGACGAAACCGAGATAAACGATGACAGCTGTCCGATACCAAAGTCGCATACGGCATCAGCGCATGAAGCAATGAGCGATATCGTAAACAATCGCAATTTCCGAGCCGTCGCTTGGAATAAGCTTTATCGTAAAGATCTGCTTGACGGAATGCTTTTTGAAGTCGGTAAATTACACGAGGATGAATTTTTCACATATAAAGTGATCGATCGGGCAAAACAGCTTGTCTATGTCGATCGTCCGCTGTATTTCTACCGTCAAAGACCCGAAAGTATAATGACACGCTTTTCATGCAGGCGGCTTGATCTGCTGGATGCTTATGTGGAACGTATAAAGCTTTTGGAGATCAAATATTCTGATCTCGCCAAAAAGGATAAGATCAATTTCTGTATCGCCTGCGTGAATTGTTATTATGAAATGAGCAATTCTGATGAGAAAAAGAGAGGGTATGATCGAATTTCCGAGTGTCGGAAGCGCATTCGCGTGTCGTTCAAGGATCTTTGCTCGTATCCCGCAAAAGAGAAGCTCTATGTTGTTCTGTCAAAAAGCAGAAAACTCAGCATCGCGTTCAGGCGTTTTCAAACAAGGAGGTGTAGCCGGTGAGTCGATTTTTTAAAAAGGTTTCAAATCGTTTGAAAGTGACGAATAAAAACTTCAAAAATGACACGAAATTTTCGCACCGTTTGGCAGTGTTTCGCCTAAAGGCAGATATCGGCGGACGGCTTGGCTTTACGAAAATGTCCGAAAAGGCAAAAAAGAACAAGGACGAGTGGATACTGAATTATTTAAGGAAGCAGATCCTCTCGGTCAAGCAAAAATACGAAAAAGACGCCTCGATAGGCGACCGCCCGGAAAATGCGGTGATATGGGTCTGTTGGTGGACGGGCGTGGATAGTGCCCCTGCATTGGTCAAGAAATGTATCGAGAGCACACAAAAACGCGCCGGAAACCACAGAGTGCAAATTATCACTAAAGACAACTACGAGGATTTTATTAATATTCCCGATTACATTATGTCAAAAGTGAACTCCGGGGCAATGGGATATGCGCATTTTTCCGATTATCTCAGAATAAGCCTTTTGGAAAAATACGGCGGTCTTTGGCTTGATGCGACTATCTTCTGCGCCGCCGACGTACCCGATCTTTGTTTTGCGTTACCGTTTTATACCTGCAAAAGCGAGGTAAAGAAAGGTACTTATCTGTCTGAGTATCAGTGGACCTCCTTTTGCATCGGCGGTTATGCGCATAATATCTTTTTTAAGTTCCTAAAAAATGCTTTTGAAGTGTATTGGCAGAATAACGAGACGGCTGTTGATTATTTGTTCTTTGATTATCTTATCTACATTGCAAAAGAGTCAAACGCCGAGATAAAAAGATTAATGGAGCTTGTGCCGATAAACAATGTTCACAGGGATGATCTGCAAGCGGCAATGAATCAAACGCTGCCTGCCGAAGCGTTCCGATCGGTCATAACAGACGATACGGCACTTTATAAGCTATCCTGGCGTGAAAAATATGAAGAACATTTAAGCGATGGACGCAAAAGTATTTACGGAGCGTTTATAGAATGATCTTAACACGAAAGACCGGAAATTTGATGAAAATCGGACTGTAGAAAAACGAATTGTGGCAGTGAATTAGTGACGGCATCGGTCGTAATTCAGATATACAAGAACGAATTGATTCGGGATATCTCGTTTCTCGTGGGCAAGTATCACGAGAGAAAACCCTATGGGGAGGATGCATTTGTTTTACTCAAATGCTGATGCGATACTGTTCACCTGAAATTCAATGCCCGGATTGGAATAATCTCAAACAGTGTATTTGGTTACTAATGGCAAAAGGAGCATTGAAGATTACCTATATGATCCGCAATAAGATGGGCATTGGATTCTATTATCGCATAGGAGGGTTATAAATCATGAGACGTGTACTTATTTGGAAGAAGGTATCGCCGTGTAGTGAGTATGATATTTTTCGCGGAATGGATTGTTTGCAAGAATACAAGTGGCGTTCCACGTTTAATGTGGGTAACCGTTTGTGGTTTCAAGGAATCATGTCTGCGATTGACACTAAGGAAAATCAGTACGAATTCCTGTCCGACGAGTTGACAACAGAAGCGATAAATACTGAATATGATTTTATCATATTGCCGATGGCGAATATTTTTAACAGTAAGTTTCGCCATTATCTGGAAGGTTTTACATTTGACAAGATAAAGATTCCCATATATGTGATTGCCTGCGGGGCACAGGCGGACAACTATGAGTCGTTGGATATGCTGATTGATGATATCGGTGATTTGTCAAAACGTTTTATCAGTTCAGTGTATAACACTGGTGGCGAATTCGCATTGAGAGGATACTTTACAAAGGAATTTTTTGAGCGTCTTGGATTTCCCTCTGCTGTTGTAACAGGTTGCCAATGGGTAGCACTTTCGTGGCAAATGGCAGCATAAAGAACTCAAAGCCCCAAAAACCTGTGTTCAACGGAAATGTATCAATTTTAAAAAAATTGATGGAGCAGTATAAGGGCAGTATATTTATAGATCAGGACGTGTTCTGGCAGGAATTGTATGCCGTACGCCGGGGAAACCCGGATTTTCGGAAGGAACTTGCGTTTTACTGTAACAGCGATTCATATTATGCAAAACTTTTAGGAGAAGATCGCATTCGTCTTATTCCTGATATGTATAATTGGTCGAAATTCTTACAGAAATCGGGATTTGATTATTCTTTTGGATCTAGAATTCATGGAACGATTATGGCAATTCTGAGTGGTATCCCCGCCACCATAGTTGCAATTGATAGCAGAACGCAAGAGATGGCAGAATTTTTCGATATCCCGTTGGTGAAGTATGAGCCGAACCATGTGTATACGCCGGAAGAACTGTATGCGTTTTATGAACTGGCAGATTATTCTCGATTTAATGAAACATATCGTGAGAAATACCAAGCATACGAGAATTTTTTATTACAGCACGGCATTGTTTCACATATCAATCAGTTCAATACATTTTTTGATAACAGCAGAGAATATATTGCGCCGCCACAAACGCTCAACGTACAGTACTTTCGGGAAATGTCTCTCAGAATAAAAAGGGATAAAGTTCTGTTGGCAGGTGGCAAATTGGCAGTAACTCTCAAAAATAAGTTGTCCAGATAGCAGGTGTCTCTATGAAAATAACCGTATTTACCCCAACATACAACAGGGCGTATATAATTGAAAATCTCTACCGCTCCCTGCGGCGTCAGACCGCTTGTGACTTCGAGTGGTTGGTGGTGGATGACGGTTCGACAGACAACACCGAAGAGCTGTTCCGCATCTGGCGGCAGGAGGAAAATCCTTTTCCCGTCCGCTATTTCAAGCAAGAAAACGGCGGCAAGTGCCGCGCTATCAACCGTGGGCTGGAGTTGGCAGAGGGTGAACTTTTTTTTACAGTGGATTCGGATGATTATTTGACCGATGATGCACTGGAAAAGGTGCTCCGTTGGGAAGCTGAATTGCCGAAGGGACATCAATACTGCGGCTTTGCGGGAAATCTGGGTACAGCCCCGGATGAGACACCCAACCGGCTCTTTGAAGAGGCGTATTTTGATGGTACCGCTCTCGACCGCTACGGCGCGGTGGACGGTGAGCGTGCCATGGTGTTCTACACGAATATTCACCGAAAATATCCCTACCCGGTGTACGACGGCGAGAAGTTTATGACCGAAGCGGTCGTCTATAACCGCATGGCACATGACGGCTACAAAATGCGCTTCTACAACGATATCATCTGGATCTACGAATACAAAGAAGACGGTCTGACCAAAGCCGGTAGCAGCATTTTCCTGAACAATCCCAAGGGCTACGGTCTGTGGCTTCGGGAGAAGGCGGCTTTTCAGGACGCATCCATGAAGGAAAGGCTGAAAATGTACTATACCTTCACCTGCGACCTATACTCACGGCTGTCCGGCAGAGAGATCGCAGCCTGCATCGGCGCACCGTATCTCGTGATCGCGTTTTTCTGCGGGGTACGCAAATTGATAAATATATTTCGGAAGTGAAAAAATGAGCATATTTCATCGAATTTCTGCCAGTGTTCAGGCTCGGTTCATCCGACCTCGGATGCTGCGCAACTACAAAAAAACCGCCCCCGGCAAGCACCTGGCGGCATACAAAGACAAGTTCGCCGAGCGGCGGTGCTTTCTTATCGGCAACGGTCCCAGCCTGCGCGCCGCCGATCTGACACGCCTTCATGAGGCGGGCGAGATCAGCTTTGCGTTCAATCGCATTTATAACATATTCGATCAAACCCCTTGGAGACCGACATTTTACATATCTCAGGACGAAAAAATGCTCGCCGGTTCGATAAATGAGGTGAACGAACTGACCGCTGACGAAAAATTCATTCCCATACAGCTGAAATGGTGGCATGATATCGACATTAAGGACGCGACGTATTTTAATATCATCGATCAGTCGATCGATGATCCGCGAAAGTTTGAGTTCGCCGACGATCCGTCATCGGCGGTTTATAATTCGAGCACATGTATGTATACTGCGGCACAGCTTGCCGTGTATATGGGCTTTTCGGAGATATATCTCATCGGTGTCGATCATCATTTCAAGATCAGCCAAAACAATAAGGGCGAGATCGTCATCGATAATAACGCAAAGGATTATTTTTCCGAAAAATATAATGAGGATAAGGACAAGCTCTATATCCCGAACACCGAAAAGAGCACGCTCACATATGAGGCAATGAAACTGCATTGCGAGCGGCGCGGTGTCAATGTCCGCAACGCCACCCGAGGCGGCAAACTCGAAGTTTTCGGGCGCGTGGATTTTGATAAACTTTTTTGATTTTTAACAAAGGAACGCTTAACAGCTAATGAAAGAAAAGAAAAGTCAGCTGAAAATCGGCATAGTTCTAAACTATGTCAACATGATTCTCGGGAACCTGATACCGATTTTTTACACGCGTATCATGCTCGGAATGCTCGATCAGAACGAATATGGTCTGTATAAGATAGCGGGCAGCGTCACGAGCTATCTGTCGCTTATTTCGCTCGGTATCGGCTCGTCCATCACGAGATATCTTATAAAAACTCGTGAGGAGGAGGGCAAAGAGGCAGAGGAGAGGATGCTCGGTCTCTTTGATGTTATTTTCAATGTTATTGCCGTCGCCTCAATAGTCATCGGCACTGCTCTGACGTTCGTTATTCCGCTTTTTTACGGCGATTCACTGAGCCCTGCCGAAATATCGAGGATGCAGATACTCGTGTTCATGATGGTGATCAATATGGCACTCGGTTTCTCGCAGTCGCCCTATCTGTCGGTCGTGAGCGCGCACGAAAAATTCATATTTCTTCAAAGCATCAACATTTTGTCAACCGTTGTGGGTCCCTGCCTCAATATAGTCGCTCTGGCAATGGGAACCGGAACTATCGGAATGACCGCATCGTCGATGTGCATATCGGTAGTTGTTCGCGCGATCTATCAAATCTATGTGCGAAGATCGCTGAAAATGAAGACTCGCTACAAAGGTCTTCCGCTCGGCAGACTTAAAGAGATACTTGAGTTTTCCTTTTGGATATTCGTTGCAAATGTTGTAGGTCAACTCTACAGTGCTACCGATATGGTGCTGATCGGAAAAATTCCCGCCCTTGCGGCAACGGGAGCCGCGATATACAGTGTTGGCGGCACATTTAACAGTATAGTTTCAAGCATTACGACAGGCGTTTCCAACTTGCTCGCACCAAAGGTCAATAAGATGGTCTTCAGCGGTGCGTCGGGGGACGAGCTCACCGATCTGTCCATAAGAGTCGGACGCATTCAAGGACACATAATGTCTCTTCTCGTTTCGGGATTTGTTGCGTTCGGACAACCGTTCGTTTGCCTTTATGCCGGAGAGGATTATGCCGAGGCATATCTCGTTGCCGTCTGCATGATGATTCCAAATTTGATCCCCCTTGTTCAAAGCGTCTGTCTGAGCGTCATAGTTGCGCAGAATAAGCATCGTTTCCGCTCCCTTGTTTATCTGGGCATTGCAATATCAAATGTCATCGGAACATGGATCTTGCTTCACTACATGGGAATAGTCGGCGCGGCACTAATGACCGGAGTATCGCTGGTCATCGGAAACGGACTTGTAATGAATATCTATTACCATAAAAAGACGGGACTTGATATGGTCAGATTTTGGAAAGAACTCTTGCCGGTGTATGCGATTCCGCTTGTGATGTGCGTGTTGACGCTCTTTATTTCACGATTTGTGAATTTCTACGATCTGCTCACACTCGCGATCGGAATTGTAACCTATACCGCCGTCTTCGCCGTCTTGACCTGGTTCTTCGTAATGAACGATTACGAAAAGAACATCATTCGCACCCCAATCAAAAAGTTTTTCGGAGGATAAAGCAATCGCTGAGATAAGTATTATCGTTCCTGTTTACAATGTTGAGAAATATCTTGAACAGCATATTGGCACAAACATTTGAGGATTTCGAGCTGATATTGGTCGATGACGGAAGTCCCGATAAGTGTCCCGAGATCTGCGACGAATATGCCCAAAAGGATGATCGTGTAAAGGTCATCCACAAAGAAAACGGCGGTGTGTCTTCTGCAAGAAACGCCGGGATCGATGCCGCAGTCGGGAATTATTTCTGCTTCGTGGACAGCGACGATCTGGCAGCCCCGGACTACTGTCGGTGTTTACTGGAACTGCTGAAAGATACCGATTTCGATTTCAGTTTCTGCGGTGTTCATCGCTTCTCGGATGGTAGTGTGCCGACTGTGGAAGATGGGTATGGTGCGACCGCAATCAGCAATGCGGAATATCTGAAAATGCAATTTGAGCGTCGTACGGAGTTTGGCGTCTGTAATAAGCTGTTCCGTCGGACGCTTTTTGACCGGATTCGCTTTATGCCGGGAAAACTCCATGAGGATGTGATCTTCTCGGCAGATTTGATTAAAAATCTGAACGGCGGTGCGGTATACACCAACCGCCGGTTGTATTTTTACCGCCAGCGGGAGGGAGGCATTGTTTCCACCCAGTCCCTGCGATGTAGCCCCGACCGGCTTTTTGCAGGGGAGTACCTATTGGAAGCAGTGAGGAAAAACTGCCCGGAGCTGACGGATTTGGCACTCCGCTACGCGGTGGAATATCCATGGATGTTCGTGGATCCAATTTATGTTAATGGTGCGTTTCAAATCAACAAAGCATTTCTGAAAACCATACAAGCCTATCTAAAAAAACATTTGTCCGACTACCGAGACAGAGAAATTTTCTCCGAGATCCGGTTGCGGCGGATGAAACTGTTTTCAAAGAGCAAAGTACTCTATGCCTGTAATGCCTACGCACGGCTGGCAAGAGTGTATTTATACCGTCTGATAGGTAAAGATGCTTACCGCGGCGGTCATGGGATATAAATATTTAGGAGGAAAAAACATGAAAATCATCGGTATGATACCCGCGCGCGGGGGGTCTTCGCGCTTTAACATGAAACCGCTGGCACAGATCTGCGGCAAGCCTATGCTGTACTGGGTCTGGAAACACAGCAAAGAGGTGGCTGAGTTTGACGAGGTTTATGTTGCCACCGACAACGATCAGATCAAATCGGTCGCCGAGGAGTTCGGTGCCAAAGTCATCATGACCTCGCCCGATTGCGAAACGGCAACCGAGCGTTTGTACGAGGTCTCGCACAAAGTCGATGCCGATCTTTATGTCATGGTAAACGGTGACGAGCCGCTCGTTATGGCAAAAGATATAGTAAAATGCATCCCCGAGAGCATTCCCGAGGACGGATTCTATGTTTCAAACCTGATGACCGATTTTTCGAATCCGGTCGAGGTCGTTGACCCCACGAATTTGAAGATCGTCACCAATAAAGACGGCATCGTCCTCTTTATATCGCGCGCGCCCATCCCCTTCCCGAAGGGCGAAATGAACTACGCTTATCAGAAATTCGTCGGTGTCGGTGCATTCACCAAAGCCGCGCTTGAATACTACCATTCAACTCCGCGCGGACCCGTGGAGAAGATCGAAGAGAACGATTCTTTCAGATTTATCGAAAATCGCAAGGATTGCTACTACATAAACGCACATTGCAAGACCCTGTCGGTCGACACCCCCAAGGATCGCGTACAGGTCGAAAGATACATGATCGAAAATGGACTTGCGTGACATGGAACGTAACCAATCGATAGACTGCTTTAAGTTTGCAGCAGCTGTCTTGATAGTAGCGATTCATACGGGGCTGTTTTCTGATGTTGATCAGCGGCTAAACTTTTTTGTCGTGAATTATCTTTGCAGGATGGCGATTCCATTTTTTGCTGTAGTTACGGGATACTTTCTGACAAAAAAGCTGGAATTTGACAATAAATTGGAGCGAAACAGCACAAACGTCGGTTTTTATTGGAAGTACACAAAGAAAACGGCTATCCTGTATGTTACATGGTCGATCATTTACTTGATCGTGTCAATTCCGCTTTGGATCAAAACGGGATGGATGTCTCCGATGGCGTTTGTGGATTTTGCCATCGGGACGCTGACAAAAGGATCGCATTATCATTTGTGGTATTTGCTTTATTTGATCTACTCGTTGCCGCTGTTTTGGATCGTGTTACGAACAATAAGGCAAAAGTACCTTTTGCCGATCGCTTTTCTTTTGTGGATGGCTGAGATCGTCTTGTATGCGTACAGATTTTTCTTGCCGCCCGCGGCTGAACGCCTGTTGTGTGTATTTGATAAAAACTCGACAATTGGCGTCATATTGCCTTTGCTAATTTTGGGCTCTGTAATTGCTCGCGGGAAAAGCAGATCGAAAAAGTTTATGGTTGTCGGCTTCATTGTTTCGGCGATCGCTCTGCTTGCGGAGGCGATTTTCTTGAAAGAGTGTGGTGTTAACGCATATTCGTATCTTTTCTTTACATTTCCGACGGCATATTTTGCGTTTAATGTGATTTTGTCGATCGATATTCGGTTAAAAATAAATTCAAAGTATCCGGCAATGATGAGTACTATTGTATACTGCGTTCATCCGATCTTCGTGGAAGCGTTTGCGGATGCAGTGGACAGCAGTGTGATAAGGTTTCTCATTACGCTGGCACTTTCGATCGCAGTTGCGGTTCTATATGTGTCAGTGAAAAATAAAATTAAAAGAAGGACATAAAAATGTTTCAACTTATTGCAGGACCGTGCGTGATCGAATCTCGCGAGCAGATCTTGACGGTCGCTGAAAAAATGAAGGATATCACCGACAGACTCGGGATACCCTATACCTTCAAAGCCTCTTTCGATAAGGCAAACAGAACATCTATCAGCTCTTTTCGCGGTCCCGGGATCGAGAAGGGAATGGAGATCCTGAAAGAGGTCAAGGACACCTTTGGTCTGCCGATATGCACGGACATTCACGAGGCATGGCAGGCGGATATCGCGGCACAGGTCGCCGATATCCTGCAAATTCCGGCATTTCTCTGCCGTCAGACCGATCTGCTTGTCGCCGCGGCAAAGACCGGACGCTGTATAAACATAAAAAAAGCGCAGTTTTTAGCCCCGTGGGATATGAAAAACTGCCTTGATAAGGTTCGCGAGTCGGGGAATGATAATGTAATGCTCTGCGAACGCGGAACAAGTTTCGGATACAATACGCTCGTTGTCGACATGACCGGACTCAGGGTCATGAAGGATTTCGGCGTTCCCGTGATCTTTGATGCGACGCACAGCGTGCAAAAGCCGGGCGGCAACGGCACGAGCACCGGCGGAAATCGGGGCTATGTCGAGTATCTCGCAAAAGCGGCAATCGCGGTGGGGGTTGACGGACTCTTTATGGAGACGCATCCCGACCCCGACAGAGCAAAGTCGGACGGTCCGAACATGGTCGCGCTCGACGATATGGAAGGGCTTCTTAAAAAGCTGATAAGAGTTTACACTGCTGTTTGGACGGAGGACTGATGGTGGACATAATCAATGAGGCAAGATGGGTGTTTGACACCGAGATAGACGCACTGCAAAAAACAAGGGACTCGCTCGGCGATCAGTTTGAAAAGATCGTCGGTTTGGTCGTCGGATGCAGTGGAAAGGTCATAATCACAGGCATGGGAAAGCCCGGGCATATCGGCACAAAGATCGCTGCGTCGCTCGCGAGTCTCGGCACGCCGTCATTTTTTATGCACCCGGGCGAGGCGATGCACGGAGATCTCGGCATGGTCGCGAAAAATGATGTCGTCATTCTGATGAGCTACAGCGGAGAGAGCGATGAGATAGTCAGGCTGTTGCCGACACTTCACGAGATCGGTTGCGAAACAGTCGCGATAACCGGAAACGACCGATCGACCCTTGCAAAAGAGTGCAAAACGACCTTTTGCTTCCCTCATTTCGAAGAGGCGTGCTATATGCACCTCGCGCCGACCTCGAGCACAACGGCATTGCTTGCCCTCGGAGACGCGGTCGCGGTCGTTGCGTCGAAAATGCGCAATTATACCAAAAACGATTTCGCTCTCCACCATCCCGCTGGCTCTCTCGGAAAGAAATTGCTCGTTAAGGTCGAAAATATCATGCATTCGGGAGACGAAAATGCGGTCATTATGTGTGGGAGCAGTCTGCGCGCGGCGATAGTTGAGATGAGCGCAAAAGGACTCAGTATGGTCAATGTGGTCGATGGCGATCAAAGACCGCTCGGAATCATCACGGACGGCGATCTGCGCAGAATGCTCGAGCGCGGCGTCGATGTCTACGGCGAGATCGTCGATAATGTTATGACAAGATCGCCGAGATGCATTGATAAGCGCGATATGGCTGTCAACGCTCTGCAAAAAATGAGCGATATCCGTATAACCGGAATGCCCGTGCTCGATGAGGACGGACGCGTCGTCGGATCGGTGCTTATGCAGGATGTCTATAAGGCGGGTATAGTCGGATGAGTATAAATATCAAACTTTTCGTCATGGATGTTGACGGTACGCTCACCGACGGTAAGATCTATGTCGGAGCAGACGGCGAGGTCATGAAAGCCTTCAATGTAAAGGACGGATACGCGATCGCACATGTTTTGCCGCGATATGGTATCATCCCGATAATTATCACCGGAAAATCATCCGAAATCGTCAAAACCAGGGCACACGAGCTCGGAATATCCGAACTTTATCAGGGCGTTTCCGACAAACTGTCGAAGCTTGCCGAACTCGCAAAAAAGTACGGCGCATCTCCAAATGAGATCGCATACATCGGCGATGACGTGAACGATCTGCCGTGTATCGATCATTGCGCCCATACCGCCTGTCCGTCGGACGCGCTCGATGAGGTCATCGCAAGAGTGTCCTATGTTTGCAGGCGAAAAGGCGGCGAGGGCGCGGTTCGCGAATTTGTCGATCACCTGCTTGCGTCCATGTCCGATAATGAAGGGTGAAGGACCAAAATCATGAAAAAATTCACAAAAACATCCGAACTTATGTGGGTCTTCGGTGTGATATTCGTTTCGCTCGGAGTGGCGGTTTGCAGTAAGTCGAATCTCGGCGTGTCGATGATCGCCGCACCGCAGTTTGTTATTTATGACGCGCTTGCGCCGCTTTGGGATGGATTTTCGGTCGGAATGGTCGGATATCTCTTCCAAGGGGCATTGCTCATACTCATGTGTGCCCTTTTGCGTCGATTTGACCCTCGGTATCTCCTCTCGTTCGGAGTTGCAGTTGTCTATGGGTATATGCTCAACCTGTTTCTCTTTCTGCTCGGAGGCTTTTCGGCGGAGGGTATAGCGGCGCGCTGGATAACACTTATCGTCGGCGATATCTTCACCGCACTCGGCGTTGCGTTCTTCTTTCGAACCTACCTGTCGCTCCAGGTCTTCGAGCTTTTTGTCGCCGAAACAGCGGCAAAATTCAAGCTTAATGTCAACAAGACCAAAATGGTGTTCGATCTGACACTGCTCGCCTTCTCGATAGCCCTCGCACTCGCACTTTTCGCAGGCGACGGAGAACTTGATATCAAGACCCTTGCAACATCCGACTTCCACAGCATCGGACTCGGCACGCTCGTCACCACACTAATAAATTCCCCCCTCATCGCCCTGACGGGTCGCCTGATCGATAAAATATTCGACCCCACCCCATGTTTTCCTAAACTTAAAACATGGATAGGTCGGGATAGGTAGATAAAAAAGACTTGCACCTGTGTAAAAAGTGCAAGTCTTTTGCTTTTTGTGGCATGATAGACTCATTTCAAAGTCTGAAAAGAAAAATCAGTTGGTTTCGTTTTCTTCCATCTGCTTTTTTAGCTCATCAAGACGTTTTTTCTTCTCATTAAGTTGCCTCTCTATATTCGGGGCGTTAGGTAAATCCGCAAGTTCGTGTATTCCGTACAAAAATAAAATAATGCCTAATAATATTGCTATCACCCCCAAAACGACCAGTGTGCAAAGACATAGCAATATATTTTTCGCAAATGGTCGTCTTATATTCGACCACCGTCGCCCTGCCAAGCTCTTGATCCGCGAGCCAATCGGCAAACGCCCTCACATCGTGCACATATTTTTCCGCCGTCGCCCTCGCCCGCTCGTTTTTCAAAAGCTGCTTGCCGAAGTCGGCGATGGTCTCGTTTTCTATCGTTCTCATCGTTCTTGCTCCTTTTTTTGAGCCATTATAACAGAAAAATGTAAAAAAATCATATTCTCGGCGTTGATGACCCTCATCCCTCTCGAAATAAAATTCTTTTTACAAAAACTATTGACAAACATATGTTCTTGTGGTAAAATAGAAAAAACGAAAAAGGGGGAACTTTATGAACGCGCTTGCGGGACTCAATGACGATCAGAAAAATGCCGTTTGCTCGACCGAGGGTTATGTGCGAGTTGTTGCGGGGGCGGGGACGGGCAAGACGAAGGCACTCACTCACAGATACGCCTATCTTGTTTGCGAGCTTGGCATATCGCCGACGAACATTCTTTGCCTGACCTTCACAAACAAAGCGGCGGGCGAAATGAAGCGACGGATAAAGTCACTGCTCGGCGCGGATACCGACGTATCGCTCGTTTCGACGATACACGGATTTTGCGCGCGCATTCTGCGTGAGGATATCGAAAAGCTTTTTTATCCGTCCGAGTTTCCCATCCTCGACAGCGATGACGGCAAGAAGCTGCTTGAGGAGATCTACGAGGAGGAGGGTATGCGTCTCGATTCGGCATCCTTTCAAAGCATGCTTGATCGAATCGAGATCTACAAGACCGATCACACCGAGTATATCTCGTGGATCGCCGACCCCGATTTCGATTTTTCGACCCTGCTTCCCGCGACGCTTGAGGAACGGGTCATTATGAAGTATATCGAAAAGCAAAAGAAGAGCTATGCCGTCGATTTTCCCGATCTGATCAAATTCGTCACATACATCTTCGATCATTTCCCCGAGATCGAGCGGAAATGGCAGAGACGGCTGTTCTACATTGAGGTCGATGAATTTCAGGATGTGGACATTGAGCAGTATCGATTTGTCACTCGCCTTGCCGCGATCTATCACAATCTTTTTGTCGTCGGTGATCCCGATCAGAACATTTACACATGGCGAGGCTCGGGCAATCGATTTATCCTGAATTTTGACAAGGACAATCAGCCCTGCACGAGCCTTATAATGAACCGAAACTATCGCTCGACACCCCAAATACTGAGGGCAGCCAACAGCCTTGTGTCGGTCAATCACGATCGAATAAAGAAAGATCTTTACACAAAGCTCTCGGACGGCGACCTGCCCGAGTATTTTCACGCCCAAAATGAGGAGCGCGAGCTGTCGCGGATTCTGTCGTTCGTGCGTCAAAGGATAGAGGAGGGCGGCAGATATTCTGATATCGCCCTGCTTTATCGTGCCTCTTATCTCTCGCGGTCGGTCGAGCAGATCTTTATTGAGAATAAGATACCCTACACAGTCGTCGGCGGCGTCGGATTTTACGAGCGCGCCGAGATCAAAAACATGATCGCCTATATGCGATGCGTCCTTTACGGCGATGATCTGTCATTCCTTCGCGTTGTCAACACCCCAAGGCGTGGCGTGGGCAAATTAAGGCTTGAAAAAATCAAAAGTCTTGCAAAAAGGGATAATCTATCGCTCTTTGATGCGGCAAGGGCGCATGCAAGCGATCCCGAACTCAGCGGATGTCGACTTCGCGATTTCGTCGCGCTTATCGAGAAGATGCGCTCTGTTGCCGATGAGTTGAGTGTCTCCGACCTCTTGCAAAAGCTCTTTTTCGAGAGCGGATATGAGAGCTATATCCGAAAAAGCGGCGATCTTGAAAGGCTGGACAATGTCTCTGAGCTTGTCAGAAGCATCAATCAGACCGATGCCGAGTTCGGTGAAAAGCTGACACTATCGACATTTTTGCAAAATGTCGCGCTTTTCAGGGATGCCGACGACAATTCGGATGCTGACAGGGTGAAGCTTATGACCGTTCACGCCGCGAAGGGGCTTGAATTTGAAAACGTGATAATCATCGGCATGAGCGAGAATATCTTTCCGTCGGCACGCTCGATCGCCGAGCGTTCGGACAAGGCTCTCGAAGAAGAACGGCGGCTCGCATTCGTTGCCATGACTCGTGCAAAGCGTCGCCTTCTGATAACCGACAGCGAGGGGATCGGCGTTAAGGGAGCAGTCAAGCTTCCGTCTCGATTTGTTGTCGAGGATATCGACAGGTCTCTGATAGCTCTGACCGGCGACAAACTGCCCGACGATCTTCAAGGGAGCGAGCATGATCGAGGCAGGGGGACGAGCGAGGCGAGATTTGCCGCGGGAGACAGACTTCTGCACAAGCATCTCGGGGTAGGCGTCGTTGACTCTGTCGATGCCGATCTGTCTGTTTATTTTGTAAAATTCTCGGTCGGTCTGCGTCCGATATCATTTGATTTTGACGGACTGGTCAAGATCTGATCCGCAAAAGTAAAATTTCTTTATCCGCCCGCATTTTTTGACATAAATCGCTTGACATTTGTCTCGTTTGATAGTAAAATATATATGTCCAAAAAAATCGGAGGGGATCGTCTTAAAATGTTCAAATCGGGTAAAAAAAGAGTTGTCGTTCTCTCGGTCATTCTGTCGGTACTGCTTTTGTCGGGTGTCGCTGTGATCATTATCGCCGATGAGGTCGGGGCAAGACCTAAGCTTCCGACAATTTCCGAGGAGAGCTCGGGGATCACGGTAAAGAATGCTTGGGCGTCCGATGTCACAAGAGCATCGGCAACGCTGAATCTTAAGATATCCAAGACCTTTGTTACCGAGTACAAGATCTATCTCGGAAAGTCGCTCGACAGCCTCAAAGAGGTCAGCGGCAGATCGATCGGCAAAAGCGTCAGCTCGATTACCGCAGAGCTCGACGGACTCTCGGAATATACGAGATATTATTACAGCTTCCACCTTTTTACAAGGGATAATGAGGTCGTGCTCGATACGTGGTCGTTCGTTACGCCGAACAGCTATTACAACGGTGCGTCGGGCGGCAAAAATGACGAAAATGTCAGCTATGGCGTCGATGTGTCATTTTGGTGTAAAAGCTCGGATTTTGAGAAGGCGAAGGCGGACGGCGTCGAATTTGTCATCATTCGCGCAGGCTCGTCCGGCAATAAAGACCCTTATTTTGAGGAAAATTACGAGCGCGCCAAGGCGGCGGGGCTTCGCGTCGGAGCATATTATTATACATACGCAATGTCGCTTGAGGAAGCGTATGCCGATGCCGATGAATATCTTGAGTTCATTTGCGGCAAGCAGTTCGATATGCCTGTTTATGTCGATATCGAGGAAGAAAAACAGCAGGCTCTGTCGCGACAGCTGCTTACCGAGATGATGATATCATTCTGCGACAAGATTGCGGATGCAGGCTACTATCCCGGCGTATACGCAAATCGAAATTGGTTCAATACACTGCTCAATTACGACACCCTTGCGCCCGTTTACGAGCTTTGGCTGGCGAAATGGACCTACGACGGTCTGCCCGACGAGGATCACAGCGATCAGTACGGTATGTGGCAGTACTACGATAAAGGCAAGGTCGACGGGGTGCAGGGAAATGCCGATCTAAATGTTTGCTATAAGGATTATTCATCGATCATAAACAATGAGGGCACGGTGCCCTATGATTTTGTCGATTGGAACGGGGATGTGGTGTGCAGATATTACATGTACCCCGGAAACAAGATCTACACACCGTCCAAAGCTCCGACTCGCGCTCCCGATGATCTGTACAGCTATGAATTTGTCGGCTGGAAGGGACTTGATGAAAACACGGTCGCACTTGAGGGCGGTGGCAGATTTGAGGCGGATTACGACAAGATGGCGCATTCATACGGCGAGTGGGAAGAACTTTGGGTGATGGAACGCACGCGAGTCTGCGAGGATTGCGGATATGTTCAGCACGAGGTGCTCGGCGATCTCGCCTGCGGCGAAAAAGCCACATGGTATTTTGATGAGGGGAAACTCGTAATAAGCGGCAGCGGAGCGATCAGAGACGGAAATCGCGCATCCGACTTTCCTTGGAGCGTCATTGCGAGCGAGATAACAAAGCTCACCGTTTCGGACGGGATAACCTCGATCGGAAATCGCGCTTTTGCCGATCTCAAAAATCTTTCGTCGGTACAGCTTCCGCTGACCCTTGCATCGATCGGCGAGTACGCTTTCGCAAATTGCGAGTCGCTGTCGAGCATAACGATCCCGGCGGCAACGGCAAGGATCGCCGAAAACGCATTTTACGGTTGCAGGACGCTGAAGACCGTCGGCGGATATGAGACCGATAAAGATCAGACCGCAAAGACGGCTGCCGATAAGATGGGCGCAAAGTATAAAACGGTCAATGCACGCGTTGCCTACTACGGCAAGGTCGGAGACGATATCAGCTGGTTTCTATACTCGGACGGACATCTCGTGGTGTCGGGAGTCGGCGATCTCTCGTCTGATATCGAAACCTACACGGATGCGATAGTGCTTGCAACATTCGGCGCGGGAGTTTGCTCCCTGCCCGATAATTTCATGAGGGGCGCGACCGCACTGCGGAAGGTCGAGTTTTTGGGAGACAGCCCTATCTCGATCGGCAAAGACGCGTTCCGCGAGTGCACAGATCTCCGCGAGCTTGATATTCCCCGAGGCTCACACATATCAGACGGTGCTTTTCTCGATACACCGCTCGTTCAATAATAAATCCCAAAAACAAGGCTGTCTTGAATGCAGACAGCCTTGTTTTGCATGTAATCAGTCGTTTTGATCTATGAGTCCGAAGCTTGTGATCGTAAGATCGGCAGAGCTCGGCCAGGAGTATACCCAATACTCATCCGAACCGTCCGGGTTTATTTTGCAATAACCGCCGATGATAAGGTCTCCGGGAGACTTCCAACCCATGCCGCAGGAGACATTGCCGCCTTTTACCATGGTAAAGGGCAGGGATTCGTAGGAAATAAAGACCTCAATGGTCGTGTGATAAGCCGTCCCGCCCTCGTTTTCTCTTGTCAGCATGACAGCCTCGTCGATCTTGCATCCTTCGGGCGCACCGATGGTGGGACTGCCCGAGCCGTCCAGCGGATGACCTTTTGCGGATACCCACCACTGAGTTGACTTGTCGCTGTCAAAAGGGCTTAAGAAAAACTCAAAATTCGTGCTTTGCCACCAGGAACTCCACTTGTCACCATCGGCGTATATATCATGATAAACATCGCAGGCAAGATATATACCGTCGGCGGCGGATACCGCATAGAAGTCTACCTTTTTCGGTGCGGTCGAGCCCTCGCCGATGATCGACAATTTATCTAAGCCTTCCCAATCGGAAACGTCACCGTCGACCTTGATGTCCACGCCATCGAGCTTGGTATTATAATGAATTGTCGCGAAAATAAGATCGTCGTTTTCCTCTCCGATGACGATCTCGGACCACTGTTTGGCAGAGCCGCCGTAGTAAACATCATAGAGACAGCACATCGAGAACGCCTCGGAGCCGATGCTTGTAACACTGTCGGGGATAGTGATCGTCAAGATGAACGCACATCCGCAGAACGCACGCTCACCGATGCTTGTCACGCCGCTTGGAATCGTAACGTTTGTAAGCACAGTGCAACCGAAAAAGGTCTCTTTGCCGATACTCGTTATGCTCTCTGAAATGTGCAAACTTTCGAGGTTTCCGCAATAGTAGAAAGCATGGTCACCAATGGTCGTAACGCTGTCGGGGATATCGACGCCCTTGAGCTTTACGCACCATCCGAACGCATCGTCTCCAATGCTTTTAACGCCGTCCGGAATGTCGATGCTTGCAAGATTCTCGCAACCATAGAGTGCAAACTTGCCAATGCTTGTAACACTGTCGGGGATGGTAACGCTCTCAAGATTCGTGCACCATCCGAGTGTCCCCTCTTTGATGCTCGTTATGCCGTTCGGGATAACGATACTCTTTAGCTTTTCGCAATTCGAGAACGCATGGCTTCCGATGCTTGTTACGCCGTCGGGGATGTTGATGCTCTCAAGGCTTTTGCAGAAAGAGAACGCTTGGCTTCCGATGCTCGTCAAACTGTCGGGGAGGTTGATGCCCTTGAGCTTTTCGCAAGAATAGAATGCGTTGTCGCCAATGCTCGTTATGCTCTCGGGAAGGGTGACGACCTCGAGATTTTCGCACCATGAGAATGCTACGCTCTCAATGCTTTTGACGCCGCTCGGAATGACAACGCTTATTATGTCCTCACGAGAGGAGAATGCGCGCTCGCCGATCGATGTGACCTTGTATCCGCTAAGGGTGGCGGGAATGATCAGCGTACCGTCCGTGATCTTTCCGACAAATCCCGTGATCGTGCAGGTTTTGCCGTCGTCGTTTATAATGTAGGCATAATCGCCCGCCAAAGCACTGATCTGAATGCCGGTGCGTATCGTCTCGCCGCAGCTTATGCACTCGGTGTGACCTGCGCCGCTTGCGGTGTCGGTCGGCTCAACATCGATGATCATATCCCCCTCGATATGCCCGAGTGCGTATATGACCTCTTGGCTTGCGAGGATTTTGCCGCAGTCGGCACATTTTTTGCCGTCGGTCAAGCCGTTTTGGGTACATGTCGCGGGATATCCCGGGTCGATAACGACTTTGTGACCGAGCGTCACGCTCGATTTGCCGTTTTCGAGGTTCGCTATGTACTTTTTGAGCAAGATTATGTCTTTGGAATCGATCTTGCCGTCACCATTTGCGTCACCGTAAAGTGTCTCTTCTTCGCCGCAGAAAGTGCAAACGCCGTCCTCGAATGTGTGCATCTCGATGAAAAACTTGTGTCCGCAATCTTTGCATTCGTACCAGTGTGAGTCTCTGTCACGCATCAGCTTGTTGTCAAGGTGTTGACATTCAAAAAGAACAGAGGCGCTACCATCATCAGATACGCCGTCCGATGGCAGATCTTGTTGCTCGGCTGAAACGCCTATCGCGCTGATCGACATTGCAAAAAAGATGGTTAATACAGTAAACAGCAGTTTTTTTCTCATTTGATTGATCTCCTTTTGTTTTTTATTTTCGATCCTCCGATCGTAAGAACAAATATTAAAAAAGTGCGGCAAAAATTGTTAGCCGCACAAGATCGCAAACTCGGATATCCGCTCAATTAACAGCTTGCAAAACAGGTGTCGCGGCAAGGACTGCACAAATATTTCGGTTGATTTAACATAATTAATGTATCACAATAATTCGCTTTTGTCAATAGCTTTGCGAAAAAAAGTTAATTTTTTCTGTTTTTGTCAGTAGACTTTTCGGCAAAATCTCGTCCCTGCCTGATCTCGCCGGAACCTTTTTGCAAAAAAATCACCCTCCGCTGTTTGCGGAGGGAAGATGTTTTAATCGGCAAGCGAACCCATCGGATCCCAAGGATGAAGAACTGTCGGCTCTTCATCGAGGATCGCGACTTTTTCGCCGAGATATTTCTTGTTTACGACTGCCTGGAAGACGTAGTTCTCGAACCAATCGTCGGAGGCGATGTGGTAACCGCCGTTTGCGCCGTCCGAGCCCCAGCTGTTTTCGATCTTCCATCTGTTCGGCTTGCCGTCGTTTATGTTGACGCCCGTGATGACCATCGCGTGGTTCATCTGCGATACATGGTAGTCGAGCATTTCCTCTTTGGTCAGCGAAAGCTCAAGACCCGTGAGAAGCTCGTAATCATAGGAATTTGTGTCCCAGACCTTTCTTTCTCTGTCACCGCATTTGCCGCAGTCCGAGCCGAACCATACGACCTCGCCGTCCTCAAGCTGATGCCTTACGATGTCCTTGAACTCGCTCATTTCGAGGTTCAGATATCTGATGTTGTCCGAGCCCGAAACATTGCCGAGGTAGGCGACCGTGTAGAGCTTGTTGAAGGGCTTATCTTTGGTGGGTGCGTTAATTATCGAAACATAGTCGGAGAGCATGTCGCCGATCATCTCGTCACGGAAGGTGAAGGGCGTGTATCCCTTTTCAATGTGGTATGCGCCGTCCTTGTCGACATATTCGAAATCGAAGGTCGTCGGAGGGCAGGTAAAGCACTCGCAGAGGAACGAGAAAGCCTTGTCAAGCGCGGAGGTGCGAAGTGCGGCGATCTCGTCAGCCGACGCGCCCGAGGCGATCATGTGACGAAGCTCGCATGCCTTTTTGCGAAGGAAAAGGTTGATGTGTCTGTTCATCGTGCCCGTGCCCGAGGTCTGAGCGGTTTCGGGCATGGCGTCCTTCGGCACGATGCCGTACTTGTTGACGATGTTTACAAACATATCCCACTGACCGCCGTCGTGTACGCCGACATCAAGTATGTAGCTTACCGTGCGGTCGCCGTCGGGCAGATGCGCGGTGTCGATGATCGAGTCGAGGAAATAGTTGATACGCTCGAATTTGTCCCAGAAAGCAAGATAGGACTGCGAGAGCTCAAACTCGGCGATGTTCTTCTTTTTAGCGACTATTTCGCGAAGAACATTGGTTGCGGCAAACAGCCAGCATCTGCCGCTCGATTTTTGGTTTGCGCAAGACATGGTCTTGATGTCAACCGAAAACTTGAACTGCATATCCTTTGCGGCGATCGGGTCAAACGCCAGGTTGTCAAGCGATGTTTTGGAAAAAACATGTGTCATCGATCTCTTGTAGGGATCGTTTGCGTAGGAGTCTGTGAAGCGCGCGAGTTCGTCCGCGCTGATTGGTGTCGGATTTTTCATTTTGGCATCCTTTCATGTGCAAAAAAATTCACTGTTTATATTATACTCGCAAATTGCGAAAATGTAAAGGGCTTTTTGAAAAAAAGTCGAAAAAAGTCTGAATTTCTGCCGATGATGCTCATATCTTCACATCAAAAAGCGTTGAGCATCTCGGGCATCTGACCGAATGCGCGCCACGTTTCTTCGGCAGGCGTATGTTTGCTTTGCACTCGGGACAGGTCCTGTAAACATGATCTTTGTCGCGAGGGAGCTTTTGCTTTTTCTTTTTCGGTTCTCTCGTGCGATCGGTGTAGTCGTATCCATATCCGTTATATCCGCCGAATCGGTCAAATCTGCCCGCATTTCTCTTTCCGAAGGGCGTTTTCACCCAAAATTTCGTGAACGCCGCATTTTCCTTAGATCTCGCGCGGATGTTTTTCGAAAATATCCTGAACATCATGTAGAAAAAGAGCACCCACATGAAGATCGACATGATAAATGATGCCGTCGCCGAAAAAATGCCGACGATTATCTGTAGTATCATGAGCGCAAGATAGATCCACGAGAGTATGTATCCGAAATAATCAAGCCCGTTGCGCCCCTTCATAAAATTCATAAACCATCTTCCGATCTTTCCCATTGTAATTTACCTCTTTGTATATCTCGATGTAGACAATTATATGCGAAATATATTTCACACTTGTGGACAAACAAATAAAAATATTGAAATTTTGCCATGCACTCTTGAAATGTTTACAAAAAAATGGTATACTCAGAGTAAAAGAAAAACCAACGGAGGATGTTATGTCAAAGTTTTTTACAAATCCGATAATCGAGAGCGGGGCAGACCCGTTTGTTACAAAATATGCCGGCAAATATTATTACTGCTATTCGGTCGGTGACGGTGTCAATGTCAGTGTTGCCGATAAACTTTACGAGGTCGCCCCCGCAAAAGACGGCAGTGCAGTCTATCGCGCGCCGAAGGGATGCGAGTATTCCTGCGAATATTGGGCACCCGAACTGCACAGGATCGACGGCAGATGGTACATTTATGTCGCGGCTGATGACGGCGATAACATAAACCACAGAATGTACGCCCTCGGTGCACTGACCGACGACCCTTGCGGGGCTTACGAGATGCTCGGCAAGATCGCGGTCGAACCACCTTATGATAAATGGGCGATCGACGCGACCGTGCTTACGATCGATCGCCAAAACTATTTTGTTTGGTCGGGCTGGTCGGGGGATATCAATCTCCAGCAGAACCTCTACATTGCAAAGATGAAGGACGGCAAGACACTTGAGGGCAAAAGATCGCTCATTTCTTGCCCCGAGCTCGATTGGGAGATGCGTTCGTGCGGACACGGCGCGCCGACGATCAACGAAGGTCCTGCCGCGCTCTATCATGACGGCAAGACGTTTATAGTTTACAGCGGCTCGGGAAGCTGGTCGGATGACTATTGCCTCGGTCTGCTCGAATTTAAGGGCGGCGATCCGCTCGATCCGCTCTCTTGGGAAAAGCATACAGAGCCGATCTTGACCGCATCCGAGGGTGCATGGGGTCCCGGGCATTGCTCGTTCACGACATCGCCCGACGGCAGTGAGGATTATGTCGTATATCACGCAAACCGCGTCAGCGGAACATCGTGGGGCGGCAGATCTGTTCGCATTCAGAAGATCGATTGGGTGGACGGCCTCCCCGTGATCGGCAGTCCCGTGAAACCGGGTGTCGAGCTCCCTGTCCCTTCCGAGAATGCTCCCAAGATCGACACGATCATATTTGACCTTGACGGTACGCTCGTTCCGATCGATCAGCATGAGTTTACAAGCGAATATCTCCGCCTGCTCGGCGAAAGGATGGCTTCGTTCGGCTTTGAGCCGAAACAGGCGATCGATACGATCTGGAAGGGCTGCTTTGTCATGACCGACAATGACGGCAGTGTCATGAACAGCGAGGCGTTCTACAGATCGACGCGCGAGGTGTACGGCGATAGGACCGAAGATTTTTTGAAGATACTTACCGAGTTTTATGAGACCGATTTTGATAAGGCGCGCTCGACCGTCAAGACCGAGCTGATCGAGAACGGTAGCTTTAACGCCGCACCTATTGTGAAGGCTCTGAAAGAGAAGGGCTATACGCTCGCACTCGCGACAAATCCGGTGTTTCCGATAAAGGCACTCGAGGTCAGACTTTCGTGGGTCGGACTGACGCCCGATGATTTTACGCTTATCACAAATTACGAGAACAGCCGATTCTGCAAGCCAAATCCGAGATATTTCGAGGATATCATCTTAACCCTCGGCAAGAGCGCGGACAGCTGTCTCATGATCGGCAATAATCTTGCGGAGGACATGTCCGCCTCGAAGGTGGGAATCGCCTGCCTGCTCCTCACCGATTTCCTTGAAAATCGCAAGGGCGGCGACGTCGATGCGTTCGAGCATTGCAGGCTCGCCGAACTGCCGCAAAAACTCGGACTTTGATCATATGTTAAATTCAAAAACGATCGATCGACATCGCCGCCGATCGATCGTTTTTTTATGGTTAGATCCGAATCAGACCTTTCCGCTGATCGTCAGCACGGATGTGCCGGGGGTCACCGTCCATCTGCCGTCCGTGCCCTGCGTGTAGGTCGCCGCCGGCACCGTTATACTGCCTGCGACGCTCGTAAACTGCCCGGTCGTCTCGTCGTAGGTGTAATCGGTCGGACTTGTCAGAGCATTGCCGTTCAGCACTGCCGAAATATCGGTCAGCACGGGATCGAACAGATCGGAGAGCACGATACTGTCAGCCGCGGTCGCCTCCACACTTCCGCTGTTCCGGATAACAAAGGTGTAGGTCAGCCTGCCGTTTTCGGTGACCGAGGTCGGGCAGACCGATTTGCTGATGCCAAGCTCGGCGCGGGCATTCATGTTGATCGTCGCGCTTGCCGTGATCGGCGTAACATTGCCGCTGATCGTTGCGGTGTTGGTGATCGATGCCTCGGTTCCAAGCGGCGCATAGTCGGTCAGGCGCGTCTTGTATATGATGATCGTGTTTCCCTCGGCAGGGACGCTTATTCCGCTTATGACAAGCTGTCCTGCCGCCGTTACCGTCGGCACTGTCTGCAAAACGCCGTTTTGATAGTACCTCACCGATCCGCCGACATATTCGAGCGGATAGAGCGTCTGCGTGTCAAGCGTGTATGCGCCGAGATCGTCTGTGACCACAAGCCCGTCGAGCGGGACCGTTCCGCTGTTGACAAGCGACAGGACATAGCTTACATCATCGCGCGCACTATAGGTCTCGCTGAGCGCATTTTTCGATGCGGTCAGCACCTCGACCAGCTCACCAGTGACCGTGTTCGATTCGGTTCTGCCTCCGCTGTAGGACAGCGTGGCGAAATTTGTAAATACAGCCATTTTGTAATTCCTTTCCGAGCGACAAATGCCGCCCTGCTGTATTATATGCACCCCTTGCCTTGCTTGACAGCTTGCGATGTCTTACTATCTTGCATCCAATCAAAAGATTTTATAAAATATTCAAAAAACCTCTTGACAAAATCAAAAATATGGTGTATAATATAATCAAGCAGAAGCCAAGGGCTTCGCTGAGAAAGGAAGAATAAAAAATGACAAAAATGTTTTTGATCGCCGCAATAAGCTCACAGACGATCGGCACGATAGCGATAGTCGCCGCATGCGTCGTCTTATTGCTCTTTTTGCTCGGCTACGTGAAGGCACCCCCGGATACGGCGTACATAATCTCGGGTCTGCGCAAGAAAAAGCGTATACTGATAGGTCGCGCCGGATGGAGGATCCCCTTCTTCGAGAGAATAGATAAGCTTTCCCTTCGCGTTATGCAGGTCGATGTTAAGACATCCGAGGCAGTACCGACAAACGAGTTTATCAACGTAATGGTCGACGGTGTTGCGAATATCAAGATCTCGTCCAATCCCGAGCTTCTCGGCAGAGCGTCCGAGGCACTTCTCGGAATGCGCCAGGATGAGCTTGTAAGGCTCGTGACACAGGTGCTTGAGGGTAACATGCGTGAGATCGTCGGCTCGGTCGGACTCAAGGAGATGGTACAGGATCGCCAGGGCGTTGCCAAAAAGATCACCGAAAACGTCGTACCCGATATGGAAAAGCTCGGTATTGAGGTCGTGAACTTTAATATTCAGAACTTCAAGGACAACGCGGGCACGATCGAGAATATGGGTATCGACAATGTCGAACAGATCCGCAAGACCGCCGCCATCGCAAAGGCAAACGCACAGCGCGATATAGCTATCGCCGAGGCAGAGGCAAAGCAGGAATCGAACGCCGTCAAGGTCGATACCGAAAAGGCAATCGCCGAGCAGGATGCCGCACTTTCTATCCAGCAGTCTGATATGAAACGCCGCGCCGATACCAAGCGCGCGGAGGCAGATGCCGCTTACGATATCCAAAAGCAGGAGCAGAGAAAGACCATCGAGGTCACATCCGCCGATGCAGATATCGCAAGGCGTCAGAAAGAGGCTGAGCTTGCCGAAAAGGAGATCCTCCTTCAGGAGAAGAAGCTTGATGCCGAGATCCGCAAGAAAGCCGATGCTATGAAGTATGAGGCAGAAAAGAAGGCTGAGGCAGATCTTGTTCGTCGCCAGAAGGATGCAGAGGCGGCACGCTATGAGGCGGAGCAGAAGGCACTTGCCATGAAGGCAGAGGCAGAGGCTCAAAAATATGCCATGGAGCAGGAGGCGGAGGGTATCCGCGCCAAGGGTCTTGCCGAAGCAGAGGCGATCGAGAAAAAGGCACTCGCACAGAAAAAGATGGGCGAGGCGTCGGTGCTCGAAATGGTGCTTGCCGTTCTTCCCGAAATGGCGCACAATATCGCCGAGCCGCTTGCAAGTGTTGACAGCATTACGATGTACGGCAGTGATAACACCACAAAGCTGATGAAAGAGGTCACAAATTCCTCTGATCAGATCTTCAACGCAGTAAAGAGCGCAACAGGTCTTGATATCGCCGAGCTTATTTCGGCTTATATGAAAAAGGGAAATACCCCCGAGGATAGCGCAGAATAAAAAACAAGGCTGTCTCAAATGCGTAAAAGCATTTGAGACAGCCTTTCTTTATAGGTAAGAGGCTTGAAATTTTTCCATCAGCCCTGTCTTGACTGATTTATGACCTTTGCCGATTTTCTTTCTTCGGGGACGATCTCGCCGGCCTTCATCAGTGCCATCTTTGTGAGCATCGGTCCGATCAGCTCGTAAACAAGTACCGCGAAAAGGACTATGTTGCGAATAAGCGCACCCTCCGTGTTTCCGAGCTCCATTGCGGTGACCGTCATTCCGAGTGCGACACCTGCCTGCGGAAGAAGGGTTATGCCGAGATATTTGACGATCGTGGGATCGCATCCGGTAGCCTTTGAGCTTATTGCCGCGCCGACTATCTTGCCCGCCGAGCGGAAAAGGATGAACATTACGCCGATTCCGACAATGGCAAGCGACGAAAAGACGGACAGCTCAAGCTCCGCGCCGCTGATAACAAAGAAGAGGGCAAAGAGCGGTGTCGTCCAACGGTCAACACGCTCCATAAGCTCCTCGGACGATTCGCAAACATTGCAGAATATCGTGCCGAGCATCATGCAGGTGAGCAGGGAGGATGTGCCGATCGTTACCGGACCGATATCCACCTTGATCATGCAGAGCGCGACGGTAAGAATGACATATGTGACAGATACCGACAGACGCTTTGAACGTGAATGGAAGAATTTTTCGGTCTCGGAGAAGATGAGTCCCATCACCGTGCCGAGCAGAAGTGATACGACTATCTCGATAAGCGGATTTACAACGATCGATATAACATCGGTGTGTCCGCTGACCATCGCCTTCGAAACGCCGAAAGATACGGCAAATACCACAAGTCCGACAGCATCGTCAAGTGCAACTATCGGGAGAAGAAGCTCAGTGAGCGGTCCTTTTGCCTTGTACTGACGAACGACCATGAGCGTCGCCGCGGGAGCTGTGGCGGTCGCTATCGCGCCGAGCGTGATTACCGCGCTCATCGGCAGGACATCCTCGCCGAGTATCAGCGAGAGAGCGCCGAGCGCAAGGTCAACAAAGAGAGTGGCAACAAGTGCCTGAACTATGCCGATGATCGTCGCCTGCTTGCCTGTCTTTTTCAGAGATGAAAGTCTGAACTCGTTGCCGATCGAGAAGGCTATAAAGCCGAGCGCGACATCCGAGATCACCCCAAAATGACCGACGTAGTCCATCGATGTGAATCCGAGTCCCTCTATTCCAAGCATGACACCAAGGCGTCCGAGACAGTACGGACCGATAAGAATGCCTGCGACGAGATAGCCGGTCACGGCAGGGAGTCCGAAGGGCTTTATGACACGCGTCATCATCAGACCGACGAAAAGCGCGATCGATATGCTTAACAATATATCCATTGTGAATTTCACTGACCTTTCAAAGAAAATGCTGTTGTGTGTAGGTTTTCCGCACACCTGCATATCATAGCACTTTTATTTGCTTTTGTCAAGTCTTTTGTGAGTAAAAATTCACAATTTCGGCATTTTTGGTCAATACGCCGATTTTTTGTGAATTGATCGCTCTTACACGGTGAAAAGTTTTTTACAAGGTCAACAGATTTATTAAAAATCGAACCATCAAAAAGGTAATTTGCAAAAACACGAATTAATAATCGCCCCCTGAAAGGAAGCAGAGTCATGAAAGCACAAAACCTAAACAATTCGTCCGTAAAAACGAGGAGACTTATCAAAAAGATATTTGCCGGGATGCTCTCGGAGAAGAAGGAGCTCGTCAAGAACTTAACGGTCTTACAGCTTCGGGTCAAATGACGGCATGAGCTTGAGCTTGAATTGGTTCATTGCGTGCAGACGATCGATGCGCTCTTTTTTTGCCGCGTCGTCAATGACACCCTCGCGGATGTATCTGTCAAGCTCCGCATAGGTAAATCCGAGATTTTCCTCGTCCGTTTTTCCGCAGAGACCGTCGATCGGCACTTTGTCAACAAGCACATCGGGCAGACCGAGTACTCTGCCGATCTCCTTGACCTCTCTTACCGTGAGGTGAGATAACGGACTGAAATCGCCTGCCGCATCGCCGTATCTTGTCGAATAGCCGACATAGTCCTCGCTTAAGTTGCAGGTGTTTGCCACACGACCGTTGCAACTTTGCGATATCGCGTATACCGCAGTCATGCGAACACGCGGCGGCATGTTTGTCCTGCTCTGTGTTGTCAGCTCGATAGGCATCGCAGCTTGCAGAGCATCTATCGTGTCCTTAATGTTTACAACGTAATGCTTTATACCGAGATGGTTTACAAGCATGTACGCCATGTCAATATCCGCCTGCTCGCCGCAGGGCATCAGAACTCCGATGACTCGCTCCTTGCCGAGTGCCTCAACACAGAGAGCCGCCACGACCGAGCTGTCCTTGCCACCCGATATTCCGAGCACCGCGTTGCATCCGCGTCCGTTTTCGTCGAAGAATTTTTTTATCCATTCAACGCATTCGTTTTTGATCTTTAGAGCGTCAAACATAGTAATACCATCCTTTTTTGTTATTTACAAGCCTATTATAACACATTCACCGCGCAATTTCAATAGTGCGCGGTGAATTTTTTCAGAAATCAGAAAATCAAAACAAGCGTCGCGGCAAAGGATATTCCGACGGCGATCAGCGAACGGGGTGTCGGCTTTTCCTTCGAGAAGAGCGATATTATCGCCGAAACGACGATGGTTCCGCCCGTGACTAAGGGATATTGCACAGATGTTTCAACATGACCCAGAGCGATCAGCAAAAACAGATTGCCGAGTCCGCTGATGAGACCGTATACCGCCGCACCCGAGATCGAGGGAAGCGGACGCTTGAGGCATGGCTTTTGACCTCGCACAACGAATATGATGCAAAGCAGGATACCGCTGAGCAGAGCCGCCGATGTCGATGAGAGTATCATGTACCCTTCGCTCGAGACATGCGCCGCACCGCTTTGATGTATTTTCGAAACGATGCCCGACATACCGTTGAAGACGAATACCGCGGCGTAATATTTTATCGCCGATCTGTCACTCTTTCCTCTCGGTGACCCGATAAAGAGCGCGAGAGCTATAAGAACGAGGCAGATGAGCTTTACTACGGTGAGATCCTCGTTCCAAAACACGATGCCTCCGATGAAGGGAAGTACCATTCCTCCGAGCATCGCAAAGATTGAAAATGTCGATAGATCCGCCTTTCCGAGCGCGTTTACCGCACTGTATGAGTAGAGCAGATTGTTTATCGCGCAAATAAACGCGACGGCAAGAGAAAAGAACGAAAATTCAAAGTGAAATCCGTTCAAACAAAACATTACGACAGCACATGCGACCGAGTTCAGGAACGTGAACATCATTGCGGCAGAAAGACCGCTTCCTTCGCCCTTTTGATATATCTTGTTGAAGAAAAACTGCAGACCGAAGAGTACCGTCGCTGCCATGATAAGAGCGTAATACAATTTGTTTGACCTTCATTGGAAGGCGGATCCGGAAATCCGACTTATCTTCCGAAATCCTTTCTCATTCGTTCGTATACCGCCTCGGGAATGTCGGGATTGCCGAGCTTGTTGCAGGGCAGAAGCTGATCGCCCGCCACCTTCGGGTCGGTACAACGGCGATCGTTTCTGTATTTGTCTCTGTTTTCTTTGAGACGCAGATCGGGGATATCCTTTTCAACACCGCCGTCGAGTATTGAAAAATAGGCAAAAAGCCCGGGCAGGTACATGTCCATTGCCTCGTAAATGTCGATTATATCGGCATCGGGGTTGTCGCGAATATGCTCGATCGCATTGTACATGGCGTAAAAATCACTGCCTCCGTGACCTGCGCCGCCTGCCTGCTCGCTCAGCTCATCCTTCGGGAAATAGTCGCGACGCTCGCTGTTTTCGGGCGAAAAATCGGCGATACGCTTGTCAAGATCGGTGTAAATGTGATCGACACCGCCGCCTCCCGTGATCTCTCTGGCACTTTCGGCGTGTCCCTTTGTGCCGTAGACCGAGTACCAACAGCTGTTCTTGGCAAGCTGTCTGTGCGTGCTTCTCATGATCGCACCGTTCTCCATTGTCAGCATCTCGATGCCGAGCGAGCCCGACATACAGCCCTCTCGTGCCGAACGCTCGTTGAAGGGAAGCTCGAGACCGTTGACCTTTATCGGGCGCATTCCCGTGATATGTACAAGCGGTCCTATCGAGTGCGTGCAATAAAATGTCGAGAACATGTGATTGCGCCAGTGGTCTCGCTCACCGTATGTGATCGACGGCCAGATCGACTCGCAGTTGTGGATGTAATCCGCCTCGGCGTATTCAAGCTCGCCGAGTGCGCCCGAGCGAAAGAGCTTCTTCATCTCACGCGGTGCGCTCATGTAACAGTAGTTTTCGAGATAGCAATATTTCAGCCCGGTGCGCTCGACTGTCTCAACAAGCTCGACCGCCTCGGCAAGACAGTGCGCAGGGAGGACCTCCGAGAAGACATGCTTTCCCGCATTCAGTGCCTTGATGGCAAACGGCGCATGCTCTGTGGCGTAGTTGGCAAGAATTACAACATCCATGTCGTGCCCCAAAAATTCGTCGAAGGATGTGTAATAGGCTATTGAGTCACCGTAGGTCTTTTTCATATTTTCAAGTCCGGGCTCCCACATATCGCAGATGGCGACAAGCTCTGCGTGATCGTGGTGAGCACAGTAATCGATCATGACATTTCCTCGACCTATGCCGATAACGCCGACCTTAACCTTGTTTTGCATAAAATGATCTTCCTTTCTTGTTGAACGGTCTCATCTCTTGTCCCATATTCCTTTGATCTTTTCGTAGATCTCGTCGGGAATGTCGGGCGTGCCCTGCGCATTTGCAGGCAGAAGTTGATCGCCCGCGACCTTCGGGTCGGAGCATCTGCGATCGTTTCTGTAAAGCTCGCGAACCGATTTGTCACGCATGTCGGGGATGTCGAGCTGCTTGTTGCCCTCAAGGATCGACAAATAGCCGAACAGTCCGGGCAGGAACATGTCCATCGCCTCGTAAACGTCGATTATATCGGCATCGGGATTGCCGCGAAGGTATTCGATGGCATTGTACATTGAATAAAAATCGCTTCCGCCGTGACCGAACTCTGCCGCAAGCTCCGAGTGCTCGTCTGTCGGGCAGTAATTCTCAAATATTTCGCCCTCTTTGGAATAATCGCCCGCCTCTTTTGTTGCGTTGACATAAATTCGGGAAATGTCGCCCTGGAACGCATCCTCGCGTGCGGTCTCCATACGACCCTTGCTTCCGTAGACGGTGTACCAAATAGAGTTTTTGTACAGATCTCCGTGTATGCTCTTGAAGATCGCACCACCCTCAAGTGTCATGATCTCAAGCCCGAACAGCCCCGACAGCGAGCCCATACGCGCATTCAGCTCGGCAAACGGATGCTCAAAGCCTATGACCTTGATCGGACGCTTGCCCGTGATGTGCACCAGCGGACCTATCGAGTGGGTGCAGTAGTAGGTCGAATACATGAGATTTCTCCAGTGATCGCGTTCACCGTAGGTGATGAACGGCCAGATCGGCTCGCAGTTGTGGACATATTCGCCCTCCGCATATTCGATCTCACCGATCTTGCCCTCACGATAGAGTCGTCTCATCTCGCGCGGGGCGGGCATGTAGCAGTAGTTCTCAAGATAGCAATATTTTCTTCCCGTCTGTTCGACCGTCTCGACAAGCTCGACAGCCTCCGCCATGGTCTGTACGGGAAGTACCTCGGATATGACATCCTTGCCCGCCTTCATTGCCTTGACGGCAAACGGTGCGTGCTCGTTTGCGTAGTTCGCGAGTACGACGACATCCATGTCGTGAGTCAGAAATTCATCGTAGGAGGTGTAATAGGTCACATGGTCTCCGTGACGCTCCTTGGACTTTGCAAGCCCTTCCTCCCATTTGTCGCAGATGGCGACAAGCTCGGCATTGTCTGCCTTTTCGCAATAGCGTATCATCATGTCGCCGCGGCGGACACCGATGACGCCTACCTTTATCTTTCTGTTTTCCATTTGATCTGTCTCCTTTTCGTTGTATCGATTGCATCGACTGCATCGGTCAATGCTTTGCTGTAATGATTATAACCCATATGTCAACAAAAGTAAATGGATTTTTTCCATCTCTATAAGGAAAAATTCCACCTTTTTATTGACAAATTGAAAAAAATGCTGTATAATACTCTATGAAAAGGGCGCAAGAGCACATGGAGGGTCGTGTTTATGAAAAAAGAACCGATTAATGTCTGTAAATTTGTTCCAACCAAAACCATAAGAAACGAGATAAATCTCATAAGTTTTGTTTACGAAAGACTTGCGCTGACCACCGATATGAAGATGACGGCTGTCTATTCGGCTGTTCTTGTTACATCGGGAAGCGGAATTTTGCATACCGCACAAAAGGATTTCAAGCTCTGCCGCGGCGATATTTTCTTTAGGCTCCCTGCGAGGCAGTATGCCATCGAAAATTGCGGAGATCTTAACTATATCTACATTTCATATGAGGGAACTCGCTCGCGCGAACTGCTCGAACGGATGCACTTTGACGAAAAAACTCCCGTTTACCACGGATTTGATAAGCTTATCCCTTTTTGGGAGGAGGCGGTCGAGACTGTCGCCGATTGTAACATCGATCTGAGGACCGAGAGCGTGCTCCTTTATACGATATCTTGCATATGCTTCCGCTTCTCGGGCGAGAGTGATGATCGCGACAGCCGCAGCGGTATGCTTTATATAAAACAATACGTCGATGAGCATTTCACCGATTGCACCTTGACCCTTCAGTCAGTGAGCGATCTTTTTTCGTACAATTATAAGTACGCATCAAAGGCGTTCGTTCGAATGACCGGTATGTATTTTCACGACTATATTAACGAAAAAAGGATGCTTAACGCCAAAAAGCTGATCGATAACGGCTTTATCAGCGTAAAAGAGGTCGCACACATGTCCGGCTTTTCGGACGCGCTCTATTTCTCCAAGCTGTTCAAAAAAAGCTACGGTGTCCTGCCGAGCGAATATATAAAAAGTCGGCAAGACGAAGCCGATACAAAAGCCTAAAGACGAATTTCTTGGTAAAAAATCGGCATTTTTATGGGCGTTTTGCCCGTAAAAATGCCGATTTTTGGACCTTTTGTCCCTGGACTTTTTGACCGAAAAATGGTATAATACATATATAAGATGAAAAGAATCGGAGGGACGAAAATGAGACTCGAAAAGGGAGATGTGGTAGTTTACGGCGTCAGGGGAGTTTGTACTGTCACCGATATAAAGATCGAATCGATCGCAGGCTCTGACAGGGAATACTATCTCTTAACGCCGCGTGACGACGCAAGATCGGTCATATATCTTCCGACCGACAGCGATCGAATAGATCGCTATATCAAGAAAATGATCACAAAGGATGAAATTATTCGCCTTATCGATGCGCTCCCCGAGACGGAGGATCAGTGGATACCCGACAACCGCCGTCGCGCGGAGATATTCGGAAGGATAATCGACGGCGGCGATCGCGCGGATATAATCAGACTGATCAGAGTTCTCTCGACCCGCAAGCACGCTCTTGAGGGAACAGGCAAAAAGCTCGGTGCCGCTGACAAAAACATCCTCGAGCAAGCCGAAAAGGTCGTCTATGATGAGCTTGCCTTGGTGCTCGGCATCGATCATGACAAGGTCGAGGCGTTTATAATTGAGCGTGCGATGAAAAACAAATAAAAATATTGTCACATGCGGGGATAAAAAAGAAATATTTTATTGACAACGGCGAAAGAATGTGGTATAATAGACCGTAACAGCTCAACATGAACTGAAAGGAATCTATAATGAGTAACATTCACCCTGACATCGATTATGTAATGTACAGCGAGGACGATATAAAGGCGCGAATAAAAACGCTTGCCGCCGAGCTGAGATGCGAATATGCCGATAAAAATCCTGTTTTCGTCGCGATCTTGAAGGGAAGCGTCATGTTTTTCGCCGATCTTATGCGCGAGCTTGATTTTCCGCTCACTATGGATTTTATGTCCGTTTCTTCCTACGGCTCGGGGACGATCTCGCGTGAACTCGTTTTCCGCAAGGATCTCGATTATCCGATCGAAGGGAAAAATATCGTGCTTGTGGAGGATATTATCGACACGGGCAACACCCTCTATGTGCTCCGCAATAAGCTTCTCGAACGCCACCCGGCATCGCTTAAGATCGCCGCGCTTCTTGACAAAAAAGCTCGCCGCGTCGCAAATATCGATGCCGATTATGTCGGATTTCCCTGCGAGGACGAATTTGTTGTCGGTTACGGGCTTGACTATGACGAAAAATATCGCGAGCTTCCCTATGTCGGCGTGCTCAAACGCTCGGTCTATGAAGGTTGCTGATCTTTACATGTTTTCGTATAAAATATCGGACTCTGCAGATATCCGCAGAGTCCGATGATTTTTTGATGATTTTTGTGTTATCAAAGTGAAAGCTTGTAATCAAGGAAGGTTCTGATCAGCTTGACCGCGCCGTCAACTCCGAGCTTGGAAGAGGACAGGCAGAGATCATAATATTTCGCCTCGCCCCACTTGCGTCCTGTCGTTGAATTGTAGAAGGACGCACGCGAGCGGTCGGTCTTTTTCATCAAGTCCGCCGCCTCTTTTTCGGAAACGCCGCGCTCACTCGTGATGCGCTCGATGCGGAATCTGTCGGATGCCGATACAAAAACCGTCGTCAGATCGCAAAGACCTTCGAGAAAATAATCGGCGCATCTGCCGACCATTACGCAGTTGCCCTTTGACGCAAGGCTCTTTATCGCGTTTACCTGCGCGATGTAGAGCTGTGTGCCGATCGTGTTTTCGGCACCGGTCACATGCGCACCGTAATATCCGCCGCCGGTTGCCAATGTGTAGAGCAGGGATGATGTGCGCTTTTCGTCGTTTTTCTTGAGCAGATCAATGTGAAGACCGCTCTGTTCCGCTGCGTGTACGAGAATCTCTTTGTCGTAAAATTCGTATCCGAGCTCGGATGCAAGCTGCTTTCCGATCTCAAACCCTCCGCTGCCAAACTGTCTGCCTATAGTTATGATCTTGTTGTTCTGCATTAATATGACCTGCCTTTCCGAAAAATTATTGTCTTGTCAGTCTGTATCTATATTATACAACTTTTTTGGAAAAAAGTCAAGAGTTTTTTGACATCTCACCAACCATCGACGAAATTTTTTGTAATTTTTTAAAAAAATGAAAAATATTTTTATATCATGCCATCTGTCACCATTTATTCACAATTGTTTGATATAATTGACGGACATAACAGACTGCCGCTCGAAAGGAAGGTGTCGCATATGTCACATATGAACATGAACAGATCGTTTGTTGCATTTCTGCTTGCCCTCGCGCTCCTGCTCTCTCTTTGCGCATGCGCAAACGACAGCCCTTCTCTTGTGAGCATGCGACGAAATGTCGCAGAGGGCATTGCCGCACCCGAACTGCTGACCAACGGCGGCATGCCCGAAAACGGTGCCGATACCGCCGACTCGGTGATAACTCTTTCAAGGACCGATCAGGCAGGCGCAAAAAGGGCGATGAAAAACGCTATAGAAAAGGTCGAGGCTAAATGCGATGTATCGGCGTACGGTATCAAGACTGATCAGGCAGGCAACCTTTTTGCCGAGATCGTCAACAGCACACCCGAGTTTTTCTATCTCTCGAGCGGAATAAAATTCAGCTATAACAAGACCACGGGGATCGTTTCCGAGATAACATTCGAGTATACGATGACAAAATCGGAGATCACGCAGGCAAGAAAATATTTTTCCGAGCAGATCGAGGCGATAATATCAAAAATGCCGTCCGATATTACTCAACCGGTCGATATCGCACTTTGGTTTCATGACTATATCTGTCTGAATTTCGCCTACGACGCCGACCTCAAGGTGTCCGATGTCTACAATTTCCTAAAGGGCGGCAGGGGTATCTGCCAAGCGTATGTTCTTCTCTATATGGAACTCATGACGCGAATGGGCGTTTCCTGCGATTTTGTCACCTCAACTCAGATGAAGCACATATGGAATATCCTGAAGATCGATGATCAATGGTATCATGTCGATCTGACATGGGATGATTCTCTCCCGGATACACCGGGAAGGGCGAGACACGATACATTCCTATGCTCGGACAGCGCACTGAAAAGGGTCGGTCATGCCGACGGATGGAGCGCACCGACCGTCTGCACCTCATCCCGATTTGACTCGGAGAGCCTTGACGTCATAGATACCGCCTTTGTGCGGATCGACGGCAAATGGTACGCCGCCGATCGAAAGAGCGGCGAGATATGCGAGTTTGATCTTGTCGGTATGTCAAGGCAAGGCGTCTATTTTGTCGATAGGCTCTGGCGCGTGAACGGCAGTCCGAGCGGCACTTTTTACAGAGATCGTTATTTAAGCATATGCGCGATCGACGGCAAACTCTGCTTCAGCGACCCCGACAGCGTCTACTGCCTCGATCTTCCGACCAAGATAGCGGTGAAGATCGCTTCCTATACGGGGAACGGATGCATATACACGCTTGTTTCGAATGACGGCTCAAGACTGGAGTACACGGTCAGAACGACACCCGGTTCACAGCCGATCGATACGATAAATTTCACGCCGAGCTTTCCTGAGTTTCATCGCGATCTCGCAGACTCAGACGGTGCGCCTACACCCCTTTTGTCGCTTAAAAGGAGCGATAACGGTCAAAGCTTCGATTTTCGCGTCGTGCTTGCCTGCAACGATCGTTCTTTGATCGATCGTTCGGACTGCCGACTTGAGCTTGCATTTGAGCGCGGCGAGATGCCCGTAAAGAGCTTTTCTTATAAGCTTCTTGATAATATTTATCTCTATCGCGCGATAGTTGACAAGGACGCGGTCTACACTGCTGCAAGCGGACAGTGCCTTTTCGGCGCGGCGATAGACGGCATTCCGACCTCCGATGTTGACACCGCGACTCTCCTCTTGCGCGATGATCTTTCGGGAAACATCCTCTTTGAGTATCGCGTGCCTCTTTCCGAAATGTAAAAAAGCTTTCTCACCCCCGACAAAGGCTGTCGGGGGTGTTTTTCCAACTATTGGTTGCATTCTTGCCCGAATTTGCCGAAGAGTATTGACTTTTTTGCACATTTAGTATATAATGGCAGACAACAACATATTTTTCGGAGAAATGACATGAATCAAAAAACAGGACAGGGAAGGTCGGGCGGTGTTTTCGCAATGCTCCTTGATTTTTTGCGAGGAAGCAAGCGATATTATATCATGACCGTCCTTTCGGTTATCATAAATTCTTTTGCCGACATGATAAATCCGCAGATAATCGCCTTTACGATCGATCATGTCATCGACAGCAAGACCCCCGATCAAAGATCTGTTTTTACAAAGATCGCAGACAGACTCGGCGGCACTGAGTATCTTGGCGAGCACCTTTGGCTTATCGCTCTGGCAATCGTTGCGGTATCGCTCATCTCGGCACTGTCGAATTTCTTTTACAGAATGTCGCATACGAGAGCCGCCGAATCGACCGTTCGCACCATGCGCAACATGATATTTCATCATATCGAGCATCTGCCGCTTTCTTGGCACACGCAAAATCGAACCGGCGATATCATTCAGCGTGCGACCTCGGATGTCGATGTCGTCAAGCGTTTTCTGTCCGAACAGCTCGTCGCCATCTTTGAGATCGTCATAATGCTGACCCTCTCGCTTTATTTTATGTTTTCGATGAACACATCGCTTGCCTTTATTGCCGTCCTGACGATGCCCGTGATAATCGGCTATTCCGCGATATTTCACAGCATGATCGGCAAAAGATTTGAGATATGCGATGAAAATGAAGGAAAACTGTCATCTATCGTGCAGGAAAATCTGACGGGGGTTCGCGTTGTACGCGCATTTGGCAGAGAGGCACGCGAGCGCGAAAAATTCGCCGATCAAAACAACCACTACTCTAAAATGCGGCTGAGACTCGGAGTGGTGCTTGCGGCATTTTGGAGCTCGTCCGATCTGATATCCGGACTTCAGGTAATGCTCGTTGTCGTCTTCGGCGCGCTCAAGTGCACAAAGGGCGAGATGACGGCTGGCGATTATATCGCATTCATTTCGTATAACTCGATGATCGTATGGCCGATCAGACGCCTTGGCAGAATGATATCCGAGCTTAGTAAGGCAAATGTCTCCATGGGACGAATCCACTCTGTTTTGTCGACGGATATCGAGCAGGACACTAATGGTGCCTCGGAGGTCGATATGCACGGCGATATCGTTTTTGATCATGTCAGCTTTTCTTATGACGGCACCACAGACGTGCTCTGCGATGTCAGCTTTTGCCATCGTGCGGGACAGACGCTCGGCATACTCGGCGGTACGGGATCGGGAAAATCGACGATAGTTGCCCTGCTTGACAGACTTTACGATCTGCCCGAGGGCGGAGGAAAGATTACCATCGGCGGAGTTGACATCAAAAATATCAAGACAGATCATCTTCGAAAAAATATCGGACTCGTTCTCCAAGAGCCTTTCCTTTTCTCACGCACGATCCGTGAAAATATCGAGCTTGCCTCTGATGATATATCTTTTGACGATGTCAAAGCGGCATCCCGGATCGCCTGCCTTGACAAAACGGTGGAGCATTTCGCAAATGGGTACGATACATTCGTCGGCGAGCGCGGCGTGACCCTTTCGGGCGGACAGAAACAGCGTGCCGCGATAGCACGAATGATCGCCCAAAAGACGCCGATCATGGTGTTTGACGATTCACTCTCGGCTGTCGATACCGAGACCGATGCCAAGATACGAGCATCGCTTGCCGAGCATACAAGCGGCGCAAGCGTGATACTTATCGCGCACAGGATAACGACCGTCATGCACGCAGATCAGATCATTGTCCTCGATAAGGGCAGGATAGTCGAGTCGGGAAGGCATGACGAGCTTGTCGCAAGGGGCGGACTTTACGCCGAGATCTACTCGGTACAGACGAATATGCAAAATGGGGGTGAGCATCGTTGACCTCGGCTGAAAAATCAAACGACAAAAAAGATAAAAAGAGCGGCAAGATTCGCTTTTTCGGTATACCGAAGCTCCTTCCTTATCTGAAAAAATACAGAGGGCTCTACATCGCAATGCTCCTTTTGCAACTTGCGGTCAGCGGCATAGACATACTCTTGCCCTTCTTTCAGAGTTATGCGATAAATACATTTGTCGGCGAGGGTGCTCTTGCGACCTTTGCGTCATTTGTCGTCTTTTATGTGGCAACGCTGATCGTTTCGACCGTCATAAACTTCGGGGTGACCTATCTTGCAAACCTGATCGAGGAAAAGCTCGACAAGGATCTGCGTGAGAGATCGTTCAACCATTTGCAGACCCTGTCGTTCTCCTATTTCAATCAAAACAGCGTCGGATATATCCATTCAAGGATAATGAGCGATACGACGAGTATCGGCGAGATCGTGACATGGTACATCATCGACGGAGTGTGGCAGTTTTCGTATGTCATAGGCGCGGCGATCGTAATGCTTGTGATCAGTCCAAAGCTTGCTCTGCTCATTCTCTCGATAATCCCCGTAGTCGTGGTGCTCGTCTCTTTCCTTCAAAAGAAGCTTACCGTCATGAATCGCAACATAAGGGATATCAACTCGAAAATATCGGGCGATTTCAATGAAATGATCACGGGCGCAAAGACGGTAAAATCGCTTGTCGTCGAGGATAAGATCGAGGGCTCGTTCAGAAAGAATAACGCGAATATGCGTGCAACCTCGATAAGGGCGGCAAGAGTTCGCGCACTTTTCGGCTCGATCGTGATATTTGCCTCCTCACTCGCACTTGCCATCGTGCTTTGGCAGGGCGGCAAGCTGACCCGCGAGGGTCTGATGCTCGTCGGTACGCTGTCGATGCTCATGACCTACGCACAGGGAATCATCGAACCCGTGCGCTGGCTTGTCGATTCGCTGTCGGGGATGATCTCGGTAAAGGTCAACATCGAAAGACTCACGACACTGCTTGAAACAAGCTCGGATGTTGTCGACAGCCCCGAGGTAATAGAAAAATACGGCACGACATTTGAACCCAAACGCGAGAATTGGGAGAGCCTTTCGGGCGATATAGAATTTGATGATGTCAGCTTTCACTATCCCGACGGACAGGAGAGCGTGCTCGAACATTTTTCACTGAAGATCCCGAAGGGATCGAACATTGCGATCGTCGGAGAGACGGGCGCGGGCAAGTCGACACTTGCAAATCTTGTGTGTCGATTTTACGAGCCGACAGAGGGCAGGGTACTTATCGACGGCAGAGATGTCCGCGAGCGCTCACAGCTGTGGCTCCACAGCAATATCGGCTATGTGCTCCAAACACCGCATCTTTTCTCGGGTACGGTTCGCGAGAATCTCCTTTATGCGAAACCGAACGCTACCGATGACGAAATAAACGAGGCATTAAAACGCGTATCTGCCGATGCCGTTGTTGGCAAAATGGATAAGGGGCTTGACAGTGAGGTGGGTGAGGGTGGAGATATGCTTTCAACCGGCGAAAAACAGCTGATCTCATTTGCACGAGCTATCCTTGCCGACCCGGCGATACTCATTCTTGACGAGGCGACCGCATCGGTCGACACACTAACCGAAAAGAAGATACAAAATGCCATCTCGGAGATCACGAGAGAGCGGACATCGATAGTAATCGCACACCGACTTTCGACAGTTGTCGATGCCGACAGGATACTTGTCGTAAAGGACGGCAAAATAATCGAGTCGGGCAAACACGCCGAACTGATGGCGGCAGGCGGACATTATTACAAGCTGTATACAAGGCAGTATGAAGAGGATGCCGTAAGGACCGCTTTCAGTGACTGATACGGAGATTGTTGCAGAATGATAAAAACACGAATTTGTTCACTGTCCGAAGTGACCGACGATATGCTGAAATTTGCGGTAATTGCCGCAAGATACGATCAAAAATGGATCTTTTGCCGACATCGCGAGCGTGTGACATGGGAGATACCCGGCGGACATCGTGAGAGCGGTGAAACGATCGAGGAGTGCGCAAAGCGTGAACTTTGGGAAGAAACCGGGGCATGCTGTGATGAGATCAAAAAGATCTCTGCCTACTCGGTCGATCGAGATGGTCAGCTGAGCTACGGCGTGCTGTTTTATGCCGAACTCGATAATATCGGAACTGTTCCGTCCTTTAGCGAGATCGCCGAAACATGCCTCTTTGACTCGATTCCAAGCGAACTTACATGCCCCGAGATCTATCCCGTCCTCTATCGCACGGTTCAGGGATGGCTGAATCTGCAAAGCGGCGCGGGCGAGCTTTGGGATGTTTACGACGAGGAGCGCAGACTGACAGGCAGACATGTGCGGCGAGGCGATATCATACAAAAGGGTGATTATCATCTGTCGGTGCATGTTTGGATGCAAAACTTCAAGGGCGAGTTCCTTTTGACAAAGCGCGCACCGAATAAAGGGTATCCGAATATGTGGGAATCGACAGGTGGTGCGGCGATCGCGGGGGACGACAGTCTCGCCGCCGCTATGCGCGAGGTCAGAGAAGAAACCGGACTTTCTCTTGATAAAGACAGGGGAAGATGTGTCTTTTCGTTCAAAGGTGAAGACGATTTCCTTGATGTTTGGCTGTTTGAGCAGGACTTTGACCTCTCGGATGTCGTTTTGCTTGAGGGCGAGACGATCGACAAAATGTATGCCGATGTTGAAACGATCAAATGCCTCGCATCGGAAGGTCGACTTGTACCCTATGCTTATCTTTATCAACTGTTTGAATTGACTAAATAAAAAGCAGGATGGTTTTAATTGCCATCCTGCTTTTGCATTAGATAAATTTTGTCCGAAACGCTCGCGAAAGCTGCAATGTCAAGCTTTTCGCCGCGCACTGTCGCCTCAAATCCGCATGAAGTGACGGCAGATGTCAGGGTATCCTTTGAAAGATTCGGAAAAGCGGCGGATAGTGCATTCACAAGCGTTTTGCGTCGCTGTCCGAATGCGGCTTTTATGACCTTGAAAAAAAGCTCTGTGTCGATCGGACTTACCGGCGGTGTGTCGTACAGCTCTATTTGAACGACCGCGCTGTCGACCTTCGGAGCGGGTACGAAATTGCCCGCGGTGACCGTAAAGAGTCGTTTTGCTCTTCCGTAATAGGCAATTGAAGCCGTTACCGCGCCGTAAAGCGACGATCCCGCAGGGGCGGTCAGCCTGTCTGCCACCTCTTTTTGCACCATCACCGTGATCTTGTCGAAAGAGATGCCCGATTCGAGCAGGAACATGAGTATCGGCGTCGTTATGTAATAGGGAAGATTTGCGCAAACCGATACTGTGCGGCAGTCGGAAAAATGCTCATCAATAAGTGCTTTCAGATCGACCTTGAGAATGTCCGAGTGTATAACGCTGACATTGTCGAATTCGGCAAGTGTTTTGTCGAGTATCGGGATAAGCGTGTCGTCGATCTCGACCGTGACGACCTTTTTCGCGCGCTTGCACAGCTCGCATGTGAGAGTGCCGATGCCCGGTCCTATCTCGAGGACGCCGCTGTCCTCGTCTGTCGATGAATCGGCGATCTTTTCGACGACCGATGCGTTTATGAGAAAATTCTGCCCGAATTTCTTTTTGAATGATGTTCCTTCGTCCCCGAGCAGGGAACGGATCACTGACAGATCTGTGAGCTTCATGAGCAATCCTTTCCTTTGATTTGTATAACGAAATCCCCAAAGGCATAACCTTTGGGGATTGGAGCTGGTAGCCGGACTTGAACCGGCGACCTGCTGATTACGAATCAGCTGCTCTACCAACTGAGCCATACCAGCACATATTTTCGCTGACTTACACAGTATACCATATTTTTTGACATTTGTCAATAGCTTTTCACAAATTTTTGATTTTTCCCCAACATCCTTTCGGATGTTGGGGAAAAATTCTAATTATAGAAATTATTCGTTGTAGAGATTGCCGAGCTTGGTAAGTCTGTCGTACTTAGCCTTTGCATTCTCCTCAGCTTTTGCGAAGAGCTCTTTTGCTCTTTCGGGGAAGGACTGAGCAAGACGTGCGTAACGGGTCTCACCTGTGATAAATTCCTGATAGCTTGCGGTCGGAGCCTTGCTGTCAAGCGAGAACTTGTTGCCCTCTGCTGCAGGATTGTAGCGGAAGAGGTGCCAGTAGCCTGCCTCGACAGCCTTCTTCATCTCGCTCTGGCAGTTGGTCATACCGCCCTTGACACCGTGCATTTCGCAGGGTGCGTAGCCGATGATGAGCGAAGGTCCGGGATATGCCTCAGCCTCGGCGATTGCCTTGATGCACTGATTCATATCAGCACCCATAGCGATCTGAGCAACGTAAACATAACCGTAGGACATTGCGATCTCAGCGAGATTCTTCTTGCCGATCGCCTTACCTGCTGCCGCGAACTGTGCGACCTGACCGAGGTTGGATGCCTTCGATGCCTGTCCGCCGGTGTTCGAGTAGACCTCGGTATCGAATACCATGACGTTTACATTCTCGCCCTGTGCGAGCACGTGGTCGAGACCGCCGAATCCGATGTCGTATGCCCAACCGTCGCCACCGAAGATCCAAACAGATTTCTTTGCAAGGAAGTCCTTTTCAGCAAGGATCTTCTTTGCAAGCTCGCCGCATGTCGGGCACTCAACAACTGCCTCAAGAGCAGATACAAGTGCGTCTGTTGCGACAGCGTTTGCCTTGCCGTCGTCCTTGCTTGCAAGATATGCGTCGATAGCAGTCTTTACAGCGTCGGATGTGGTAACATTTGCAAGCTCGGTTACATAGCCGATAAGCTTCTCGCGGAGTGCGTTCTGACCGACATACATACCGTAGCCGTGCTCAGCGTTGTCCTCGAAGAGCGAGTTAGCCCATGCGGGACCTCTGCCGCTGTCCTTGTTTACCGTGTAAGGAGTTGCGGGAGCAGAGCCACCCCAAATGGAGGAGCATCCCGTAGCGTTCGAAATGTACATTCTCTCGCCGAAGAGCTGTGTGATAAGACGTGCGTAAGAGGTCTCTGCACAGCCTGCGCAAGAGCCGGAGAATTCAAGCAGCGGCTGATTGAACTGCGAGCCCTTGACCGAGTTGTCTGCAAAAGGAGTTTCCTTCTTCGAAACGTTTGCGACAGCATAGTCGAATACTGGCTGCTGATCGAGCTGAGTTTCCTGAGGAACCATCTCGAGAGCGCCAACCTTACATACCTTAACGCAGAGAGCGCATCCCATACAATCAAGCGGAGATACTGCGATCGTGAACTTGTAGTTCTCGCAGCCCTTGCCGATCATCTTTGCGGTGAACTTTGTTGCCTCGGGAGCAGCCTCTGCCTCCTCTGCAGTCATTGCGAAGGGACGGATGGTAGCGTGCGGACATACAAAAGAACACATGTTGCACTGGATACACTTTTCAGCATGCCATACGGGAACGGTAACGGCAACGCCGCGCTTCTCGTAAGCGGCAGCACCCTGCGGGAACGTACCGTCTGCCATATCCTTGAATGTAGATACGGGCAGGCTGTCGCCGTTCATCTTTCCGACGGGGTTGAGGATCTCCTTGACGAACTTAACAAGCTCGGGACGGTTGCCCTCAACGACTTCCTCGACGGGCGTGGGATCAAGGCTCTTCCAAGACTCGGGAACGTCGACCTTAACGATCGCGTCAACACCTGCGTCGATAGCCTTGTAGTTCAGCTCAACGACCGCCTCGCCCTTCTTGAGGTAGGACTTCTTAGCCATGTACTTCATGTACTCGATAGCCTGATCGATGGGCATGATGTTTGCAAGCTTGAAGAATGCGGACTGGAGAATGGTGTTGGTGCGCTTGCCCATACCGATCTCAAGTGCCTTGTCTATAGCGTTGATGATGTAGAAGCTGATGTTGTTGTTGGCAATGTATGCCTTTGCCTCTGCGGGGAGGTGCTTGTCAAGCTCCTCGGGTGTCCACTGGCAGTTGAGCAGGAACGTACCGCCGGGCTTTACATCGTTGACGATCTTGTAGCCCTTGACCATGTAAGAAGGTGTGTGGCATGCAACAAAATCGGCTTTGTTGATGTAGTAGGGAGATTTGATCGGCTTGTCGCCAAAACGCAGGTGCGAGATGGTTACACCGCCGGTCTTCTTGGAGTCATACTGGAAGTATGCCTGAATGAACTTGTCGGTGTGGTCACCGATGATCTTGATCGAGTTCTTGTTTGCGCCGACTGTACCGTCACCGCCAAGACCCCAGAACTTGCAGGAGATGGTTCCCTTTGCCGCCGTATCCGGAACAGCCTTTTCGGGAAGCGAGAGACCTGTCAGGTCGTCTACGATGCCGAGCGTGAAGCCGTTCTTCGGCTCGTCGGCGTCGAGATTTTCATATGCCGCGAAGATGGATGCGGGAGTCGTGTCCTTCGAACCGAGTCCGTATCTGCCGCCGACGACCTTGATGCCCGATACGCCGCACTGCGAAAGAGCGGTGACAACATCGAGATAGAGCGGTTCGCCGAGTGCGCCCGGCTCTTTGGTACGGTCGAGGACTGCGATCTTCTTAACAGTCTCGGGAAGAACCTCGCAAAGCTTGCTTGCAACGAAAGGACGATAAAGGCGAACCTTTATGAGACCGACCTTCTCGCCTGCCGCGAGCTTGTAATCGATAACTTCCTCGATAACGTCGCATACCGAACCCATGGCAATGATGACCTTTTCGGCATCGGGTGCGCCGTAGTAGTTGAAGAGACCGTAATCGGTGCCCAGCTTTTCGTTGACCTTGCCCATGTACTCCTCGACGATTGCGGGAAGAGCATCATAGTAGGGGTTGCATGCCTCTCTGTGCTGGAAGAAGATGTCGCCGTTTTCAGCCGAGCCGCGAAGAACGGGATGCTCGGGGTTGATCGCGCGTGCACGGAACTCGTTTACGGCGTCCATGTCGACCATCTCTGCAAGATCCTTGTAGTCCCAAACCTCGATCTTCTGGATCTCGTGCGAGGTACGGAAACCGTCAAAGAAGTTGATGAACGGAACGCGTCCCTTGATCGATGCAAGATGAGCGACCGCACCAAGGTCCATGATCTCCTGCTGGTTGGACTCAGCAAGCATTGCAAAACCGGTCTGACGGCATGCGTATACGTCGGAGTGATCTCCGAAAATGTTGAGTGCGTGTGATGCTACACAGCGAGCGGAAACATGGAATACGCAGGGAAGCAGCTCGCCTGCGATCTTGTACATGTTCGGGATCATCAGAAGAAGACCCTGCGATGCCGTGTAGGTCGTGGTGAGCGCACCTGCTGCGAGTGAGCCGTGAACAGCACCTGCGGCACCTGCCTCCGACTGCATCTCAATGATCTTTACGCGCTCGCCGAAAATGTTGCGGGCAGGCTCGCCGAATACGTTTTTGTCGGTTGCCGACCATGTATCGGTTACCTCTGCCATAGGCGATGAAGGTGTGATGGGGTAGATCGCTGCGACTTCAGTGAATGCATAAGACACATGAGCGGCGGCGGTGTTACCGTCCATAGAAAGTTTTTTTCTTTCCATTACTTTTTTGTCCTCCGATATATATGTTTTGATATAATTCTATCAATCAATAGCATTATACCACAAAAATCCTCACTTGTAAAGGGCTTTTCAAAAAAGAATTGTGGTTTTTTTGTAAATATGAAAAAATCGACTCATAAAGAGCCGATTTTTTCACAATAAAATGGTTTTAAGCTAGCCGATTACTTTGCAAAGTATCTGATGAGCGATGACGTCTTCATTACCATAGCTACATATCTGCTTTCGGTGGCTTGAACCTTTAAGTTTATTTTCATGTTGTCGCCTGCATACACAATGTATTTGCCGGTGATAAGCTTTGCTGCGGGTGCGTCATTCGGCGAATAGTAGGTCCAGAAATATTCTTGCAATCCGAATGCCGAAAAACCCTCCTCGTCCATTTTATCATAATCTTCCGGTATGTACGGTTCGATCGCCGTAGGTCTGATCTCGACGGTGAGCTCTATACATTCGATACATCCAAATGTGTAACCGTCTATTCCGAGCCAACGACACCTGCAGTTTTGATCGTGCAATCTTACCGCAAAATATTCATATCCGCCGTTCGTGTATATATGTTTGTCAACATCGACCTGATTCGGGTTCGTAATTTCGTAGAGGATCGAACATACCTCGAATCCGTCAATGTCAAGACAGCCCGAATCCAAAAATGAGGTTATTAAATCCACATTCTTGACATCATCGGCATATTCGGAATCCTTCAACGATTCTTTGAAAAATTTGACGTTTCTTCCCCATGCGACCTCGACATTAGCATAATCGACAGGAGTCGGCAAGTAATTTGTTGTCACGGGAGCGATTGTGGTGATCGGTGCCTCTGTTGTGATCGGAGTCTCGGTCGTGATCGGAGTCTCGGTCGTGATCGGTGCTGTTGTCGTTGTTGTTTTCGGCATGGTAGTGGTGACCGAAGGCGTCGCGGTCGTCCCTGCGACATCGGTTGCCGAAAGCGACGGCTCGCCGTTTGTGCATGCAGTTGCACACAGCAGTGTCAGCAGAGCGGTGATTATAACGATTGATTTTTTCAAAACATATTCCTCCTTGATACTTTTTTGATGCGTGATTCGATGAAATAATTATATCATTATACATATCGCTTGTCAAGAGGGTCGCGTTTTTTTTTTGAAATTTCCGTAAACAAATAATGAATTTCGAGCGACTGATATACAATATCCCCCGAAACTTCTTTGTTGCAAGAAATTTCGGGGGATGAACTTATATTTGCTTGTATTTGACGATCTGTCCGCCCTTGATCATCAGAGCGATGTTCAGGCTGTCGTCAATCCCGATGATGTCGGCGTCCGCTCCGATATCGAGCTTCCCTTTGCTCTCAAATCCCATAAGAGCGCACGGCGTGCGTGTTGCCATGTAAAAAGCATCGGTCTCGGGGATGCCGAACTCGATCGCCTTTTTCACGCAGTCAAAGAGTGTCGATGTACTGCCTGCCAGCGCACCGTCCGAGACTACTCTCGCAACACCGTCTTTGACCATTATCGGCTGTCCGCCGAACATGTACTCGCCGTCGCAAAGCCCCGTCGCGCGCATGGAGTCGCTGATCAGCACCATTCTTTCTTTTCCGAAGGTTCGATAGAGCATCTTTATCACGCTTTTGTGAATGTGAAGCCCGTCGCATATGACCTGCGCGTACATGTCGTTGTCGATCGCCGCACCGATAGGACCGGGGGCACGGTGCAGAATTGGCGGCATGGCGTTAAACGTGTGCGTCAGGCATTTTGCTCCCGCCAAACACGCCTCTGCCGTGCATTCGTAATCGGCATCGGTGTGCCCGACCGAGATCACGGCGGGGCAGTCCTTGATGTACTGCATACTGCCGTTCATTTCGGGGGCAAGTGTGATCATTTTGATACCTTTTTCACCGAAAAGACTGCAAAAATCGGACATTTCGGGAGATTTTATGTAAGTCTCGTTCTGCGCACCCTTTTTTGTCGGGTTGATGTACGGACCTTCGGCGTGAAAGCCGAGTATCTCCGCGCCATCCTCGGGAAGGGGCGTGAGGACGGCGGCGCGTATGCTCTCGATGCTCTCGGTCATCGTGGTCGGAAGCCAGGATGTTGTGCCGTGCTCGAGCAGAAAAGTTGACATTTTTTCGAGTGCATCCGCATCTGCGTCCATCGTGTCAGCGCCGACACATCCGTGTGTGTGTATGTCAACAAGTCCCGGGTAGAGCCGCAGACCGTGCAGATCGATGACCTTGACATCGTCGCCTGTCGACAGATCCGCGATCCTGCCGTTCTCGATCGCAATATCTCGCTTTACGCCCTCGCAGGTGCAATTTGTAAATAAGGTCTTCATTTTGATCCTGCGCCTCTTAAAGCATTGCCGCGCCGAGTGCGCCTGCATCGTTTTTGAGTGTCGAGATCTCGATGCTCACATCTGTGCTCGGAATCTTCGGACGAAGCATGGGTATGAGGACGTTTCCGCGCTCGGTTATTCCTCCCGCAAGCACGATGGCGTCCGGACCGAATACATTTATAAGACTTGTTATGCCGACCGCGAGATAGTGCGCGTATCTTTCGAGCACACGCGCCGCAACAGTGCATCCGCGCGCGTATGCATCAAATACCGTCTCGCCGTCCATCTTTCCGCGCTCGTTTGCCATTTCGGCAAGAATGCTGTTTGGCGCGTCCGATGCGGCTTTGTTTGCCTGCGAGATAAGCGCGCTGACCGATGCGTACTGCTCAAAACAGCCGCGCTGACCGCAGGGGCATGGAAGTCCGTCGTCCGCCTCGATTATGATGTGTCCGATCTCGCCCGTGCCGCTCTTTCCGTGCGCGATGTTTCCGTCAAGGATTATACCGCCGCCGATACCCGTGCCGAGCGTTACCATTATGATGTTTTGATATTTCTTGCCTGCACCGAATTCGCTCTCGCCGAGTGCGGCACAGTTTGCATCATTGTCTACCGACACCGCCATGCCGGTAAGCTCGGAGAGCCTTGCGCCGAGCGGCGTGCCCTTGAACGGAAGATTTGCGGCATTGACCTTGCCTTCCTTTATTATACCGGGTGTGCCGACGCCGACTGCTTTGATCGGATAAAGCTCAGCAATGCGTTTGCATTCGGCGGCAATGCTTGAAATGAGTGCCTCGTCCGAACTCTTTTCGGTCGGTATCGAGCTCTTGTAAACGAGCTTTCTGCCCTCGACGACCGCGAATTTTGTCTTTGTTCCGCCAATGTCGACGCCGAGTCTTGTTCCCGAATAGGCATCCCTGTCGCAGATGAGAACGACGTCGGGGTGTACCTTCAGCAGTGTCGCGGGAACGGATGTGTTGATATCGCCGTCAAGCAGTTCGGACACAACGCGCGCTTTTGCCGCTCCCGATGCAAGCAGAATGATCTTTTTGGACTTGAGTATCGATGCGATGCCCATGGTGATCGCCTCGCGCGGCACGTCCGCCTCTGACTCAAAGAAGCGTGAGTTTGCGTCGATCGTGCTGTCGGTCAGCTTTGTTAAGTGAGTTGCCGAGTTGAGATTCGCGCCCGGCTCATTAAAGCCGATGTGACCGTTTCTTCCGATGCCGAGGATCTGAAGATCGATGCCGCCGTGTGCCTTGATGTTTTTCTCGTACTCGTCACACTCGTGATCGGGATCGTCGGTCATTCCGTTTGGAACGAACGTATTGTTTATGTCAATGTTGACCTTCGAAAAAAGCTGTTCGTTCATGAAATAACGATAGCTTTGCGGATTGTCGGGCGATATCGGGTAGTATTCGTCCAGATTGAACGACACGACCTTTGAAAAATCGATCTCCCCTCGTGCATTCATGCTCGAGAGTCGACGGTACATGCCGATCGGTGTCGATCCCGTGGCAAGTCCGAGCACGCTCTCGGGCTTTAATATAAGCTGACTCGCGACAAGCTTCGCCGCTTGATCGGACAGCTCTTCGTATCCGTCACATACTATTACTCGCATTTTGTTTTCCTCCGATTCTTTTTATGGATTTTATGCAGCTTTCCGCTTTTGAAATTTAATTATACCACATCATCTCAAAAATGTCAATAGCGGATACAATTTTTGATTATCGTCATGGTGAAGATTTGACCGCAAACATATTGACAAATGCGGCATTATGTTGTATAATAGGATGGTAATGATATAAAAAACGAAAAAGAGGAACAATTAATGATAACAGTCAGCGATCTCAGCTTTAATTTCGGCGGACAACAGCTTTTCAAGAATGTTGACCTGAAATTTACAAACGGAAATTGCTATGGAATAATCGGCGCAAACGGTGCGGGAAAGACGACCTTTTTCAGACTGCTCACCGGCGAGCTTGAGCCGACGAGCGGATCTGTCACCATGAGCCCGGACACAAGAATGTCGGTGCTCAGACAGGATCACTTTGCCTTTGATGCCTACTCGGTCACCGATACCGTCATAATGGGAAACAAAAAGCTTTACGATCTCATGAAGGAACGCGAGGCAATATATTTAAAGGATGATTTTTCCGAAGAGGACGGCGTGCGTGCCTCGGAAATTGAGACAGAGTTTGCTGAAATGGGAGGTTGGGATGCCGAATCGGATGCATCAAAGCTCGTGCTCGGGTTGGGGCTCTCCCCAAATCTGCTCGATGCCATGATGAGCGATCTCAAGGAGACAGAGAAGATCAAGGTCCTGCTTGCACAGGCTCTTTTCGGAAATCCAGACATTATTCTGCTCGACGAGCCGACAAACGGTCTCGATCTTGCCGCTGTCGGCTGGCTTGAGGATTTTCTGTCCAATTATTTCGGCACGGTGCTCGTCATATCCCACGACAGACATTTTCTCAACGATGTTTGCACGAATATCGTCGATATAGATTACGGCGGCATAAAAATGTACGTCGGTAACTATGAATTCTGGTATGAGTCGAGCCGCCTTATACAGCGCATGATCAAACAGCAAAACAGGAAAAACGAGGAAAAGATCAAAGAGCTTCAAGAGTTCATCTCGCGTTTTTCGGCAAATAAATCAAAATCCAAGCAGGCGACCGCAAGGAGAAAGCTGCTTGATAAGCTGACCGTCGAAGAGCTGCCCGCGTCCTCACGCAGATATCCGTTCATCGGATTTGACATGGAAAGACTGCCCGGCAAGGATATACTCACCCTGACCGAGCTCTCCTGCGAGCGCGACGGCAACAGGCTCTTTTCAAATCTTTCGTTTGCTCTCGGCAAGGACGATAAGGTGGCGTTTGTCGGCAATGAGACCGCAATAACCGCACTTTTCGAGATCCTTTGCGAAAAAGCAGAACCCACAAGCGGCAGCTTCAAATGGGGCGTCTCGATCACAAGATCCTATTTTCCGCACGATAATTCGGAATTTTTCAACGGTCACGATGAGTCGATAATCGATTGGATGCGCCCCTATTCCAAGGATCAGACCGAGGCATATCTTCGCGGTTTCCTCGGCAGAATGCTTTTCTCGGGGGATGCCGTCTATAAGCCGGTAAAGGTTCTCTCGGGCGGCGAAAAGGTCAGATGTATGTTTTCTCGTATGATGCTTTTCGGCTCAAATATGCTGATCGTCGATCAACCGACCGACCATCTCGACCTTGAGTCGATATCCGCGGTAAATATCGGTCTTTCGGATTTCAAGGGAAACATACTGCTTTCCTCTCACGACTATGAGCTTGTGAATACGGTCGCCAACCGAATTATCGAGATCACACCCGACGGTATGATCGATTACCGCGGAACATATGACGAATTTCTCGAATATAAGGCATCGCTTGCCGAAAACGCTTGACGGTGATGTTATGGGCGATGTTATGAATGTACTGATCAGTGCATGCCTGCTCGGCAGAGCCTGTCGCTATGACGGAAAGAGCAAAAAATGCATCGGCGAGGTCGACGGGATCAATTGGATCCCCGTATGTCCCGAATGCGACGGCGGACTTCCGACGCCCAGAGCTCCTGCTGAGATAGTCGGCGACAGAGTGATAAATTCATCGGGGGTCGATGTTACCGCCGAATACGAAAAGGGCGCGGAGATCGCACTGCAGACCGCCGTCACGAGCGGCTGTCGCATTGCGGTCTTGAAGGAAAGAAGTCCGTCATGCGGCACGAGCAGTGTCTATGACGGAAGCTTTTCGGGAAAGCTCTGCGACGGCATGGGCATCACGGCAAGACTTTTGTCCGAAAACGGGATACGCGTTGTCGGCGAGAGCGAGTTTTTGTCGAAAAAACAGGAAATAATAAAATCTCTTTGATCTTTTCAAATACTGCATCGAAAGGATGGGGTCTGTTTGGTAAAACGTCCGCTTTGTGTCTTTTGCGGATCTTTTCTCGCCGCGCTCCTTGCCTCCTCCTTTTTCTACGGAAGGATAAAGCCGATAGCCGCCGCCGTTTGTGCCTTGATCTTCGTTGTTTTCCTTATAGTCTTCTTACGAGGCGGGCGATCGAGAGCGTGTACCATGACGGCGATCGCCTGCCTCGGCATCGCGGCGGCACTTGTTCTTTCCTATCTCTATTTCGATGTCCGATACAAATCGACAGCGGATAAATACACGGGCAGGGAAGCGGAGTGCGAGCTTGTCGTAACACGCACCCTTGTCGAGAGCGAGATGTACTGCCGATACGAAACGACGATCTACAAGATCGACGGTAAAAAAACGGATATCCGTGCGATACTCGAGACCGAGTACGAGGCTTTTCTTGATGTCGGTGACCGCGTGAGCGTCAAGGGTGACCTTTCGGGATCACGCACGGGAGGCTCTCTCAACGAAGGCTATTATCTCTCCAAGGGATTTTTCTTAACCGTCTCCTCGGGCTCGTCTGCCGCCGCAGAACAAAGACTGATCGGGGTCGGCGATCATTCGAGCTTTGACGCACTTGTCGGTCGAATGAGCAGCGGCATCTACTCAAAGCTTTCGACAATGCTCGACAAAAGATCGGCGGGTGTGATGCGCGCACTTATTTGTGCAGACAAATCGACGCTCGATAACGAACTCTCGACAGATTTTAAGATCCTCGGACTTTCGCACATGCTCGCGGTCAGCGGTATGCACCTCGGAATAATCGCGGGTCTTGTCCGACTGCTTATGAACGTTCTGCCGATCGGACGCCGCTCAAGATCGCTGCTTGTTCTCGCTCTGTCGCTTGTCTATGTCATCGTCTGCGCATTTACGCCCTCGATCTGCCGCTCGCTCGGTATGCTGTCGGTACTCTTTCTCGAACCTTTTTCAAGACGAGAGCGAGATATCGTCACCTCGCTTTTCTTTTCGGTCACGGTCATCTGCCTGATCTCGCCCTGTTCGATAATCGATATCGGACTGCTTGCGTCATTTCTGTCAACACTCGGAATAGTAACCCTCGGTGCGCGCCTTTCGGATAAGATCAGGACCAAACGTCGCATCCTCCGTGCGATACTCGATCCGCTGATCCTCACCTATTCGGCAACCGTCTTTGTCATGCCGCTGTCGGTGTTCTGCTTCGGGTCGATGTCGATAATCGCTCCCGTGGCGAATATAATCTTCCTTCCGATATTGACGCTCGTCATGTATTCGGCACCCGTCCTTCTTGTGCTCTCCTTTTCACCGCTCGCTTATGCCATTCCTGCGGCTGTAACATCACTTCTTTGCAGTGCTCTGTGCTCGCTTGCCGATCTTATGTCGCTTGACATCTTCTTGATCTCGCTTGACTTTGACCTGATAGCATATCTGACAGTCCCGTTTTGTGCCCTTGCACTCTTCTTTACCGTGAAGTCGGACGTCGGGGATGTCCTGCTCCCGATAGCTCTCGCGCTTTTTGTCGGAGTCGCGGTCACGCTGAATTATGTCTATGTCTGCCCCGAGACGACCGAGCCTCTCTATGTGTCCGACGGTCAAAATGATGCCTTGATACTTGTTCACAAGAGATCGGCGATGATCATTGACAATTCAAGCGGCGGCGGAAGCTTTGTCCTTGAATGCATAAATAAAGCGTCCGAGTACGGCGCGAGTGTTGATACTATTCTCTTTACGCATCCGCATACATATCAGCAGTCGGGTATCTCGCGCGCCCTCACAAAATGTCGGGTCAAAAGTGTCGTGCTCATGGGATGCACGGACGATAATTACTACAATCTCCCCGAGTACCTCGAGCGAAACGAGATCACCCTCGACCGTGTCGGCAAGACCTACAGCTTTTCCTATGGGGATTTCACCGTCAATGTGTCTGTCGGCGAGATCGACCGCTCGGAGCATGACTGCAATGTCGCTCGTATCACGGCTCACGGCAAGACCACCGTGTACCTTGGCGCATCGTCATGGGAAAATGCCGATCTTTTCGATGTTGCCACCGTCGGCAGTGTCGATCGACTCATCGTCGGCTCGCACGGACCGAAGATCAAGACCGATCTCGCCTTGCCCGAAAAATATAAAAATATCGAGATGATCACCGAAAATGCCGATGTTGCCGTCGTGTACGGTCGATAAGCCTTCCTAAACCTCGTGACACACCGCATATACCGTTTTTTACAAAAAAATCACGCAAATGCTTGGATTTTTCCCTAAAGTTTATTTTCGGTTTACTTTTGCGTGCTGTAATTACATAGCTGAAGAAAGGAGATATTTACATGAAAACAGCTGTAGTTTACTATTCAAAACACCACGGAAATACCAAAAAACTCCTCGATGCCATTGCAAAGCAATACGATATCGATCTGATCGATGTCACCCTTGACACCTGCCCCGATCTTTCGGCATATGACGCGATCGGTTTCGCGTCGGGCATATACTATTCCAAATTTCATGAGAGCCTTCTGAAATTTGCCGAGGAAAAACTGCCCGAGAACAAAAAGACCTTCTTCGTCTATACCGGCGGAACGAAGAAAAAGGGCTATACCTCGGCGATCGCCGACGCAGTCAGCAAACACGGCGCAAAGGTCCTCGGCGAGTACGGAAGCCTCGGTCTTGATACCTTCGGACCGTTCAAGCTTATCGGCGGCATAGCAAAAGGACATCCCGACGATAATGACCTCTCGGGCGCGGTAGCCTTCTACGAGAGGATCATAAAATAATAATTGACAATTCAGTCGATGAGTCGCCTCAAAAGACCTTGCTGCGGCACTTCGTACCGAATAAGACAAGCCGTATCAAATGCAATTTTTCGGCATTTGATACGGCTTTGTTTGTTTTCTGCTATTGACAATCGGACTCTTGTGTGATATAATAGCCACATAAATATATTAAAAATGTAATGTACGGAGTGTTGACCATGATAATTACAAAAATCGTTTCATCTCTTGAAAAAATGTTTATTGACGGCTCTATCGAGGCATACGAGCCGCTCGAGCGTCTGTCCGCGCTCAAAAACGAGCGAATTTCATTCCAGCTTGCCTATATCGGTGTCGGTGAAGGATGTCCGACACGCGATCTGCTTCACATTTCGGTCGATGGCGCACCTGTTGAGGATGTATCGATCCGCGCTGTGAAAAATCTGCCTGTCGAGTTCCCTCTTTGGGACAATATCGACGACGGCAACTATCTCACGACTAAACCGGGGCTTTATCCCGATCTGCTCGTGCCGCTGAACTATAACTCATCGATCTCGGTGCGCAAGGATTGTCTCTACTCGGCGTGGATCGAGATAGATCTGCGTGATCACCCCGCACAGGCGGGCACTTACGAGATATCGGTCAAGCTGTCGGGCGCCGAGGGTGTGGTGAGCGAAAACAAGCTCACACTCACGATAGTGGACGCATCCCTTCCAAAGTCCGAGCTGATCTACACCGAATGGTTCCACTGCGACAGTTTGGCAAACTACTATAATGTACCCGTTTGGTCGGAGCGTCATTGGGAGATAATCGAAAATTTTGCAAAGACCGCACGCTCCAACGGCATAAACATGCTCCTGACCCCTGTGTTCACCCCTCCGCTTGACACGGCGATCGGCGGCGAGAGACTGACAACACAGCTTGTCGGCGTGGAGCTCATGGGTGACGGCGAATATGCATTCGATTTTTCAAAGGTCGATCGTTGGATCGATATGTGCGACAGGGTGGGCATCGAGTATTTTGAGATATCGCACCTGTTCACACAGTGGGGCGCACATCACGCGCCGAAGGTCGTCGCGACTGTCGACGGTGCTGAAAAGAAGATATTCGGCTGGGAGACCGATGCCGCCTCGGACGAGTACCGCGAGTTTTTGCGCAAGTTCTTGGGCGCATTCATTGCCCACATGAAAGAGCGCGGCGACGATCGAAGATGCTACTATCACATATCCGACGAGCCGGGTGCCGATCATCTTGAGTCCTACAAGACCGCAAAGGCATCGGTTGCCGATCTGCTCTCCGATTATGTCATCATGGACGCACTTTCGGACTATGATTTTTACAAGCAGGGCATCGTTGAAACGCCGATACCGTCGAATGATCACATCGCACCCTTTATCGAGGGTGAGGTAAAGGATCTTTGGACATATTACTGCTGCGGTCAATGCACCGATGTGTCGAACAGGCTGATCGCGATGCCGTCATGGCGTAACCGCTCGATCGGCATGCAGATGTTCAAATACGACATCAAGGGCTTTTTGCAGTGGGGCTACAATTTCTACAACAACATGCTCTCGGACGCGGCGATCAATCCGTTTGTCGATACATGCGGCGAATATTGGGTACCGGGCGGCGATACATGCTCGGTCTATCCGTCAATGCGCGGCGAGGCACTCGAATCGCTCCGCATAATCGTATTTTACGAGGGTCTCCAGGACATCTGTGCGATGAGACTTGCCTCAGATCTCTGCGGCAAGGACACGGTCGTTCACGCGATCGAGGAGATCTTCGGCGATGAGATAAGATTTGACAGATGCGCAAGGGACGCACGCACGATGCTTGCGATCCGCGAAAAGGTAAACGCAATGATCGCCGAAAAGGTTTCTTTGGAGAGGTAATATGTCGACACTTGACAAGCTTAAAGAAAAAGTGCAGGGGAAAAGGGTCGCGGTGCTCGGTATCGGTGTGTCGAACACTCCCGTTATAGATATGCTCCTCTCTCTCGGAGCGCGCGTCAGTGCGCATGACATCAAGGATAGAGGGGCGCTCGGTCCTATCGCCGACGAACTTGAGGAAAAGGGCGTTCGTCTCGTCCTCGGGAAGGGGTATCTCGATAGACCCGACACGGATATCATATTCCGCGCCCCCGGCATCCGTCCCGATCACCCGGCGATAGTTGCCGCCGTCGAGAGCGGAGCAATCTTGACGAGCGAAATGTCCGAGTTTTTCGACCTTTGCCCCGCAAAGATAATCGCAGTCACCGGCAGTGATGGAAAAACAACGACGACTACGATCATATCAAAGCTGCTTGAGGCAGATGGTAAGCGCGTCTTCCTCGGCGGCAACATCGGCAGACCGCTGCTCCCTGTTGTCGATCAGATGACAAGCGACGATTGGGCGGTGGTCGAGCTGTCGTCTTTTCAGCTTCAGACGATGCGCCGCTCGCCCGATGTCGCCGTGATAACAAATATCACGCCAAATCACCTGAATTGGCATGTCGATATGGACGAGTACATCGACGCAAAGCTCAATATCCTTCGCTACCAAAGCATATCGGGGCGTGCTGTCCTCAATTTCGAAGATCCGATCACAAGGTCGGCAGCCGATATTGCCGTCGGCGAGCATATATTCTTTACCTCAAAGAGAGTGCCCGACGATACGCACGGATATGTTTACGAAAAGGACGGCGGAATATATTTTGACGGCGAGAGGGTGATCGCTACATCGGATATCATGATCCCCGGACGGCACAATGTCGAAAATTACATGGCGGCGATCGCCGCAACGAAAGGGATCGTTTCGCCCGACACGGTGCGCGCCGTCGCGAATACATTTGGCGGTGTTGAGCACAGAAACGAATTTGTTCGCGAGCTCGACGGCGTCAAGTATTATAACAGCTCGATAGATTCAAGCCCGACAAGAACCATCGCCGCACTTCGCTCGTACGATCAAAAGCTGATCGTGCTCTGTGGCGGATATGATAAAAACATTCCCTACGAGCCGCTTGCCGAGCCTCTTTGCGAGAGGGCAAAGCTTGTCATACTTACGGGCGCGACAGCCCCCAAGATCATGGCGGCACTCGAGGCATGCCCGGCATATAAAAAAGATCACCCGACCATCGTTCTTGCAGATGACTACGGTCAGGCGGTCGACATCGCTCGCGAGAGAGCGGAGAGCGGTGACATTATTCTGCTCTCGCCCGCATCCGCAAGCTTTGATGCGTTCAAGAATTTCGAGGAGCGCGGAAATTTCTTCAAAAACAAGGTAAATTCGCTCAAATAATCAAAAAAGGATCCGAAAATGAATTTTTCAAAAAAAGTTCTCGATCTTGTCGGCATGGCGGAGTCCGCCCTTGCCGATCGCTTTGGCGAGATCGACAGAATATCGTTCAACAATACGGCAAGAGTGCTTGACGCCTTTGCCGAGCACAAGGTCGCCGAGGCGGATTTCGGTAGCTCCACCGGTTACGGCTACGACGATTGCGGCAGAGAAAAGCTCGATCGCATCTACGCCGAAGTTTTTTCGGCTGAATCCGCGTTCGTTCGCCATCAGATAGTCAACGGGACGCAGGCACTGACCATCGCGCTGTTCGGCATTTTGCGCCCCGGCGATGTTATGCTGTCGATCACGGGCAAGCCCTACGACACGCTCGAAGAGGTCATCGGCATATCGGGACAGGCGGGGAACGGATCGCTTGCCGATTTCGGTGTCGAGTATAGACAGATCGACCTGACAGATGACGGAGATATCGATCTCGACAGCTTGAGAACGGCACTTTCGGAGGAAAACAACCGCATTAAAATGGTCTTTTTGCAGAGATCAAAGGGCTATATGAATCGCCCGACACTTTCGGTGGACGATATCGGACGCGCGGTGTCGGTCGTCAAGTCTCTGTCAGATGCTTATGTGGTCGTTGATAACTGCTACGGCGAGTTTACCGAGGAGCGCGAACCGACGGCGGTCGGCGCAGATCTGATCGTCGGATCGCTGATCAAAAATCCGGGCGGCGGAGTGGCAGAGTGCGGCGGATATATTGCGGGTACTCAAAGGGCAGTCGAGCTTTGCTCCTATCGCCTGACCTCGGTCGGTGTCGGTCTTGAGGTCGGCGCAACCCTCGGTCAGAACAAAAACATGTACAAGGGCTTTTTCTATGCGCCTCATACGGTCGCGGCGGCTCTCAAGACCGCCATGCTCGCGGCTTATATATTCGAAAAGCTCGGATATGCCGTCGAGCCTCGATATGACGAGATGAGATATGATATCATTCAGTCGGTGTCGCTTGGCTCGGAGCAGGCAATGTGCGCATTCTGCAAGGGTATACAGGAGGGAAGTCCTGTCGACTCGCATGTCACACCACTTCCGTGGGCAATGCCGGGGTATTCGGACAACGTTATCATGGCGGCAGGCACATTTACGAGCGGTGCATCGATCGAGCTGTCCGCCGACGGTCCCATCCGTCCGCCGTATACGATCTTCTTCCAAGGCGGTCTGACCTACGAAAGCGGAAAATACGGCATAATGAAGGCGGCAGAGCGCGTCATCGAGTTTCAGTCGGAGGATAGTCCGAAATAATTCAGCAGTCCAAGGTACATCCCCTCGGCATATAAGGCGGTCTCCTCCGACATGAGTGCCGCCTCGCTCGGCGTGGTGATAAATCCAAGCTCGACAAGGACTGCTGGCATGGCAGTCCTTCGCAGGACATAGAGTGACGGACGCGCGAAAACGCCTCGCGGTGCGATCCCCGTGACCTCGGAGATGCCGCCGATCAGAGCCTCTCCGAGATCACCCGCAACAGAGGGGAGCGAGTAGACATACGCCTCACTGCCGAGCGCGGTGGTGATCGACGATGCGTTTGCGTGAATGCTGATAAAATAATCGGCACCCCACTCGTTTGCCGCGCTGACTCGTCCCGCAAGTGAGGTCGAGTTTGATGTCCCGATGACGCTCTCGGGTGTCGGGCGTGACAGTCTTGCCTCAAAATTTGGGTCTGACGACAGCAGATCGCCGAGAAGTATGCCTGTTTTGTAGGTTATGTCCTGCTCACGAAGTCCGTTTCCCTCGGCACCGGCGTTGGGATTTGTCGGATTGTGCCCCTGATCGATGAAAATTTTGATTGCCATAATTTTTCCTTTCTTCGGGATGCTTCGGTCATTCTTTGTATAATTATATGGCAAAACCAAGATAAAGTTACAAACACGGAAAACACAAATATGGATTATCTGAAAATAAGACGACTGCTGTCGAAGGTTCGACACGCGGTCGATGAATACAATATGATAGAGGCCGGCGACAAGATCGCGGTCGGGATATCGGGCGGTAAGGATTCGACCGCCCTTGCTTGTGCGCTCGCGGATATGCGCCGCTTTTATCCGAAAAAATATGATATCTGCGGCATTATGGTCGATATGGGCTTTGAAGGCAGTGATTTTAGCGAGATCACCGAGTTTTTCGAAAAAGCCGATATCGAGTTTCGGATAGTGCATACCGAGCTTGCCAAGATCATCTTTGATGTGAGAAAAGAACCGAATCCCTGCTCGCTCTGTTCGCGTATGAGACGAGGGATACTTCATCAGGCGGCAAAGGAGATGGGCTGTAACAAGCTCGCTCTCGGTCACCATTACGATGATGTTCTCGATACCTTCATAATGAATCTGTTTAATGAAGGAAGACTCGGGACTTTTTCGCCCGTGACATACCTCGACAGACGCGATATAACGGTAATTCGTCCGCTCATCCTCACCCCCGAGAGCGATATCATGTATTTTGTCAGGCAAAATCATCTGCCGATCATGAAAAGCTCCTGCCCCGAGGACAAGCATACCGACAGGGAAAAATATAAGACCCTCCTTAATACGCTTGATCGCGAAAATGACGGGCTCAAGCACAGAGTCTTCAAGGCGATACAAAAGGCAGGGCTTGACGGTTACAAAGAGTGAAAATGCCTAATCTCGTGCGTGAATATAAACCTTAAATTAAAAAACATGCAGATTGGAGAATTTGCATGCCGAAAAAACATTAAATTTGGTGAAAAATTTATAGAAATTCACACGGAGTTAACAAAAGGGCTGTATAATGAGAGTCGGAACATGACGATGGAAGGGCAGGCGATGAATAATGCCGATTACCGTGTTCAAAAGGTATGAGAAAAAATATCTCGTTACCGATGAGCAGTACAGGACAATAATGGATTTTCTCTCCGACTATATGGTATTTGACAAATACTGCGTCGATGAGAAGGTGTACGGACTGCTTAACGTTTACTATGATACCCCCGACAACATCCTGATAGGAAGGTCTACCGATAAACCGCTTTATAAGGAAAAACTGAGACTTCGCTCGTATTTTCCGCCGAAAAACGAGGATTCGACCGTGTTTTTCGAGATAAAGCAAAAGTATAAAGGTATCGTCACAAAGCGTCGTGTCGTTATGCGATACGGTGAGGCACTCGAGCTTACCGCAACAGGCAAGGCACCGCATCTTGCAGATGACTCGTATATGAACAGACAGGTCGCATACGAGATAGAGAAGATGTTTGACCGCTACAAGGGACTTGCTCCTGCAGTGTTTATCTCCTACGACCGAATGGCAATGTTCGGCAAGGAGGACAAGGAGTTCCGCCTGACATTTGACAGAAATATCAAGGTTCGGCGCGATCATCCCACATTTGAGGGCGGACTTGACGGCGATGAGATACTCCCTGTGGGCAAACAGCTCATGGAGATCAAGATCCCCAACACCATGCCGCTTTGGATGGCGAGATTTTTGTCTGATAATGCCATTTTCAACAGCAGCTTTTCCAAATACGGAAAAGAGTACGAATATAGACTTAAGGGCAAGGACGCTCTCGCCCGTGTCGAATCTGACGAATATTAAGTCGAGCGCGATCGGCTTAAATATAAAACTCGACCGATAAATGTGTCGATCATTAATGTCTTTAATGAAAGAAAGGATCTTAAAGAAATGTTCAACATTGAATCTATTATCACGGGACAGTTTACCGCACTGCTCCTGTTTGCGATCATGGGCATATCGCTCGTTTGCGGACTCATTCTCGCATTCGTCTATATGTTCGTAAATCGCAAAACCGGTTATTCGAACGGACTTGCGACGACGCTCGCAGTCCTCCCCGTTGTTATCAGCGTTATCGTTCTGCTCGTAAACAACAACTGGGCGGCGGCACTCACACTAGGCGGTGCGTTTACGATCATAAGATTCCGTACAACGCAGAGCAACCCGAAAGACCTTACATATGTTTTCACAGCACTCGGCGCGGGACTTGCCGCAGGTATGGGCTTTGTCGCTGTCGCGCTCATCCTCACCGTTATGATCGCACTTGTTTCGGTCGTTCTTTCGGTCGTCGGATTTGCGACACCCCGCGTGCCTAAGATGATGCTCAAGATATCCATCCCCGAGAGCCTTAACTATGTCGGCGTTTTCGACGAGGTTTTCGGCAAATATCTCTCGAATTGGCAGCTCAGCAAGGTAAAATCGAGCAATTTCGGTACAATGTTCGATCTTTCCTTCGTTGTCAATTTCAAGAAGGATATCAATCAGAAGGAGTTTCTCGATGAGCTTCGCGCGCTCAACGGCAACCTCAATATCATGATCCAAGACTATATCTTCAATCCCGACGAGCAGTAAGAGAGGTCTTGTATAAAATGAAGAAAATCACACGAATTTTTTCGGTTTTTCTCGCGGCATTCATGCTTTTGACCGTATTCTCGTCCTGCTTGGACGATGAAGACGCCAACAATACCCCCGAGTCTCCGGACAATGAAAAAGTCAACACCACATTCGAGTCTCCGTACAGCTTCGATTTCGGAACTGTCATCAAAGCGGAGATAACCGTCAAGGATTTCGGCAAGATCTCGCTTGATCTCTATCCCGATGAAGCACCGAAGACGGTCGATAATTTCGTCGAGCTTGCGGAAAAAGGCTTTTACGACGGACTCATTTTCCACCGCGTGATCAGCGGATTTATGATCCAAGGCGGCGACCCCACGGGTACGGGCTACGGCATTGACGGTCAGCCGACTGTCGAGGGCGAGTTCACCGCAAATAAAATAAGAAATCGCATATCGCATGTCAGAGGTGTCATTTCAATGGCAAGAAAGGGCGGCGATAACAACAGCGCGACCTCGCAGTTCTTTATCGTTCATGCCGACAGCCCCGCATCACTCGATGGACAGTATGCCGCATTCGGTTGTGTTACCGATGGAATGGATGTAGTTGATGCCATCGCCGCAGTCGAAACCAATACATCCGATAAACCGCTCTCTAATGTTGAGATCGAAAGCGTCAAGATAATAAAGAGCAAATAAAAGATACAAATGAACATTCCTATATAATCGAAAGGAAGTATTTTATCTATGGTTTTAATGAAAATAAAAGATCTCGGGACAATAAAGCTTGAGCTTTATCCCGATGATGCGCCTATAACGGTCGATAACTTTGTCTCACTCGCAAGCAGCGGATTTTACGACGGACTTATATTCCATCGTGTTATAAACGATTTTATGATCCAAGGCGGCGACCCCACGGGCACGGGACTCGGCTCTCCCGATCAAAAGCGCATAAAGGGCGAATTTGAGGCAAACGGTATCAAAAATCCCGTAAAGCACACGAGAGGCACTATCTCAATGGCGCGTTCGCAGAACTATAACAGCGCAAGCTCACAGTTCTTTATTTGTCACACCGACTGCAACTTCCTCGACGGACAGTATGCGGCATTCGGCAGAGTGACCGAGGGCATGGATATCGTTGATAAGATCGCCACATGCATGACCGATCATAACGACCGTCCGATCGAAAAAGTCGTTATCGAGGAGGTGTCGATCGTCCCCGATGAGATCCCCGATTGCCTTTTCTGTAAGATCGCGACAGATCTTATTCCGTCGACCAAGATCTACGAGGATCGCTATATGCTCGCATTTAAGGATATAAATTCGCAGGCGGCTGTTCATGCGGTCGTCATCCCCAAAAAGCACATAATGAGCCTTGACGATATAAATGCCGATAACTCTGTCGTTGTTTCGAGAATATTCGAAAAAATACCGCATATCGCAAAGCTTGCCGGTGCAAATAACGGATATCGCGTCGTTTCCAACTGCAAAATGGACGGACGTCAGAGCGTTATGCATCTCCATTTCCATATACTCGGCGGTCAGGAACTGTCTGACAAGATGGCGTAAGACCTCGCTTTTCCCAAAGCTGTCGCATTTTATCGCGACAGCTTTGAACTTTTCGTAAAATTATAATAAAATATTGACATGAGGACAAAAATAAGTTATAATATAAGAGTGTCCGCAAAAAGCGGTCAAAAGAAAGGAATATAACAATGAAGGTAACAAAAGATACACTTATCGGAGATATTCTCGATTATGATGTCGAGACAGCACAGTTCTTTTTTGAAATTGGCATGCACTGCCTCGGATGCCCTGCATCAAGAGGCGAGAGCATAGAGATGGCATGTGCCGTTCATGATACCGATGCCGATGCACTTGTCAAGAAGATCAACGAGTACCTCGAGGGCAAAGGCGATAAATGAAGGGATGAACTCTCTCCCCGACTTGCCGCGGCGGCAAAATATGCAAGACAGGACCGCGTCGTCGCCGATATTGGCACAGATCACGCGTATCTGCCGATATGGCTCGTTTCCAACAGGATATCGAGCCGTGCCGTCGCGTCCGATGTGAGAGACGGTCCGCTCGAGCGTGCAAGGGCAAATATTCGTGCATACGGGCTTTCGGACAGGATACAGACATGCCTTGCCGACGGTCTTTGCGGCATCGAGAGCTATGCCCCCGATGATATTTTTATTTGCGGTATGGGCGGCGAGCTGATAGTAAAGATCATCGATGCCGCACCCTTCTTACGCTCGAAAAAAATTCGGCTGATCCTTCAACCCATGACCCATGCCGAAACACTTCGTCGCTATCTTGCCGATGTCGGTTTTGACATTGTCGATGAAGAGATCGCGGTCGAGAAAAGCGGAAAGGTCTATCAGATCATCGTTGCCGAGTATTCGGGTGTCGCTTATCGGCTGACAGAAGTCGAGTGTTTGCTCGGACGGGTCAATATAAAAAAGGGCGGCAGTAAACTTCAAACTCTTGCCGCCGGCATTCTGCGTGCGATCGATACCAAAATAAAAGGTCTTCGCACGGCAGGCATCCCCGACTGCGAGATCCGCTCGCTGAGATTGGAGATCATGAAAACTTTGAAAGGAGAGAACGGACGAAATGATGAAAATACGTGATATATATAACCGCATGAACGAGCTTTGTCCGTCCTCGCTTTCACTTGATTGGGATAACGACGGAATCATGTGTATGCCTGATTCCGACATGTCGGTGGGCAGGATACTGCTCACACTCGATATCACAAATGGTGCTGTCGAATTTGCAGGTAAAAACGGCGCGGAACTGATAATTTCGCACCATCCGCTCCTTTTTAAGCCGCTAAAAAGACTTTCGGCATCAGATCTTACCGGTGGGAAGCTTTTGACTCTTGCAGGGAGCAACATTGCCGCAATGTCCTTTCATACAAGGCTCGATGCGGCAGACGGCGGCGTGAACGACGCACTTGCCGAAAAATTGTCGCTTGTCGGTGTAAAACCGTTCGGCGAGGACGGCGAGATGATAGGCAGGGTCGGAGAGGTTCGCGAGTGTAAACTTTCCGAGTTTGTGCTCTTTGTCAAAGAAAGGCTCGGTATCAAGCATCCCGTAAGCGTTGTCGATGCAGGCAGACCGGTCAGACGCGTTGCCGTGCTGGGCGGAGCGGGGAAGGATTTTATCGCATCCGCGATAGAGGTCGGTGCCGATACCTTTGTGACGGGCGAGGTCGGGTATAACGCTCTTGTCGATGCAAAGGACATGGGGCTGAATATCATCCTTGGCGGACATTATCACACCGAGCGTCCGATTCTTGATAAGATAAGAGACACCCTTGCCGCCACCGATCGAACACTTGAATTTCTGTTTTACGACTGCGATCCCGAGCAATTCTACTGACGGTCATCGAGAAAATTTCATTAAATCGGCAAATATTTGAATTTATGACATAAGAAAGAGGTTTTAACGATGATCATACAGCTTGAAGAAGCAAAAATCAAACTCAGAGCACTGCGCGAGGATGTCGCGGAGCTTTACAATTCACTGCGCATCGAGGCTTGCGAGAAGAAGGTCGAGGAGCTTGAGCGCATGACATATGAACCCGATTTTTGGGCAGATGCATCAAAATCGGGCAAGATACTGCAAGAACTTAAGGGACTCAAAAAGAAGGTCGAGGATTATCACAGCCTTGAGTCAAGACTCGAGGATGCACTGTCGCTTGCCGAGCTTGCAATAGAGGAAAATGATGAGTCCTTTACCGACGAGGTCCTCTCCGAGCAGGAGGTGATCGAAAACGATGCCGAGACCATGCGTCTTTCCGCACTGCTCACGGGCGAATATGATGCAAATAACGCAATTCTCACATTCCACCCGGGCGCGGGCGGAACGGAGGCACAGGACTGGGCTATGATGCTCTATCGTATGTACACAAGATGGGGCGAGAAGCACGGATTTGATGTCAAGCTTATCGATTGGCTTGACGGCGATGAGGCTGGCATAAAGAGTGCGACCGTCAGCATCAACGGCACCAACGCGTACGGCTTTCTCAAGAGCGAAAACGGCGTACACCGCCTCGTTCGCGTCTCTCCCTTTGATGCCTCCGGAAGGCGTCAGACCTCGTTTGCATCGGTTGAGGTTATGCCCGAGCTTGAGGATGACGGCTCTATAGAGATCCGCCCCGAGGATATCGAAGTGACCGCACACCGTTCGAGCGGCGCGGGCGGTCAGCATATCAACAAGACCGACTCGGCGATCAGAATACTTCATATCCCGACGGGTATCGTTGTCGGATGCCAGACCGAGCGCAGTCAGCTGCAAAACAAGGAAACCGCCATGCATATGCTTAGAAGCAAACTCATGGAGATCAAGATACAGCAAAATCTGCAGAAGATCGACGACATCAAGGGAATCAAGGCAAATATTGAGTGGGGCGCACAGATCCGCTCGTACGTCTTCATGCCCTATACGCTCGCAAAGGATACGAGAACATCCTATGAAGAGGTCAATATTCAGTCTGTCATGGACGGCAATATCGACGGATTTATCAACGCTTATCTTAAAATGAACGCAAAATAATATCAAAACTCTCACCTGTTCCGCAAAAAGCGGAACAGGTGAGAGCGTTAAAATTATATTTACAAAAAACTTTTTGAAATCTATTGAAAAAGCGAGAGATTTGTGATATAATACACAGAGATAGGTTGTAAACTTATAATAAATAAAGGATATAAAATAGGACCATACCGGCCGGGGAGATAGCGGTGCCTTGTAACCTGCAATCCGCTACAGCAGGGGTGGTTTCCGTCTTCGAGGGCAGCTCGTGTATGGTCTGCACCGAGTTTTCGTGTGTTGAAGGATGGGTCCTGTGCAATCGTCGCCCGTGAACCATGTCAGGTGGGGAACCAAGCAGCATTAAGCGGGTACGGCGATGTGCCACAGGTTCGCCTGTTCGGAGCATGAGGCTCCTTTTCCGCATATACGGACTGTTCGAAGAGCGGTGTATGGTCTTATTTTATGTCCTTTATTTTTCTGCTCGGAGGTGACGCTTTTTGCATCAGGCATTGTACAGAAAATGGCGACCCACCGCATTTCGCGATGTTGTCGGTCAGGATCATATAACAAAAGTTCTCGAATATGAGGCGGCAAACGGCAAATTAAATCACGCTTACCTCTTTTGCGGATCGAGGGGAACAGGAAAAACCACCTGCGCAAAGATCCTTGCAAAGGCTGCCAACTGCGAGCATCTCACAAACGGCAACCCCTGCAATATGTGTCCGTCGTGCAAGGCGATCGATTCGGGCGCATCGCTCGATGTTCTCGAAATGGACGCGGCGAGCAATACGGGCGTCGATTATATTCGCGATATTCGTGACGAGGTGATCTATACCCCCTCCGAGATGGGCACGCGCGTGTATATTATCGACGAGGTCCACATGCTTTCCGAGTCCGCCTTTAACGCACTCCTCAAAACGCTCGAGGAACCGCCGCCAAAGGTAATATTCGTCCTCGCAACCACCGAGCTGCAAAAGATCCCGGCGACGATCGTTTCAAGATGTCAAAGGTTCGATTTCAGACGCATCCCGGTGTCCGATATCGTTTCGAGGCTTTCGTACATAGCCGAAAACGAAAAGATCGATCTCACAAATGAGGGTGCGAGACTTATCGCCAAGCTTGCCCAGGGCGGCATGCGTGATTCCATCAGCATGCTCGAGCTTTGCGCATCGGACGGTGAGAAGATCACGCTCGAGAAGGTCGAGGCGGCGGCAGGCGTTGTCGGACGAGAAAGCATTGTCCGCTCGGTCAGGGCGATAATCGACAAAAAGCCCAAAATACTGCTCTCCGAGGTCGCATCGGTATTCAGATCATCACGCGATATTTCGGTGTATCTTGGCGATATTTCGCTTTTCTATCGAGATATGATGGTGCAAAAGGCGATGAACATAAGCTCAGCAGCCGCTGTTTCGAAGGATATACTCGATGTTTCGGAAAACGAGCTCTCGGATCTTGCAAATCTTGCCGGTATGATGAGATATTCGACGATGATATATCACTCGAAGCTGCTTGAGTCGGCGATACTCTCGATAAATCGCGGTGCTGATAAGCGAATAACCGCCGAGATGGCACTTATACGCATGTGCAGTGAAGCGGCTGACGACTCAAACGAGGCACTGTCCGCAAGGATCGACAGCCTTGACGAAAGACTCACGCAGTATATGGCAGGCTCGCCAAAACCAATGACGCTAAGTGTCCCCGAGACGGAAATAATTGCCCCTCCGACAACCGAAGAAAATCCGCCCCAAGAAGACGACACGCTCGTTGGTAAGACCGTCGAAACGCGCGAGTACGAGGGTTGGCAGGAGCTTGTCGAGTGCTACGAAAAGGTCGATAAGGGTGCGGCAGCGTTTTTGTCGAACGCGACATTTGAGCTTTCGTCAGACGGCAGACTTATCGTAAAGCTCCGCGACGCGTTTGCCAAAACGATACTTACCGATAAAAAGACCCCCGATGCGCTTTTGTCGCTCGTACGGGCAAGAGGCGAGAGGGTTGGCTCGGTCGAGCTTGTGGTTGAGAAAAAACAGATCGAAAAGAATCTTTTCGACGATCTTTTTTAATAATTTAATTATAACGAAAAGGAATTGACACTTATGAAATCAAGATTACCCGAAGGAATGGGCAAAGGTCCCGGAAATATGCAGTCCATGCTTAAGCAGGCGCAGAAGATGCAGGCTGATATGGAGGCAAAGCAGGCAGAGCTTGACGCCGCAGAGTACGAAACTCAGGCCGGCGGCGGTGCTGTCACTGTCAAGATCAACGGCAAAAAGGAGATCCTTGCGATCGATATATCGCCCGACATCGTTGACCCCGACGATATCGAGACGCTGTCCGATATCATTGTTGCGGCAGTAAATCAGGCGATAAAGACCGTCGAATCCACAAATGAGACGGCAATGGCGGAGATCACGGGCGGCATGAATATCCCCGGTCTTGGCGGAATGTTCTGATAATGAGCGAATTTGTACAGCCTCTCGAGAGGTTGATAGAGCAGTTCGGCAGACTTCCGGGAGTCGGACGAAAGACCGCGACCAGATATGCACTCGCCATACTTGATCTTGACGAGGATAAGGCACTCGAGCTTTCGGATGCCATAATCGACGCCAAAAGAAAGATCAAGCGTTGCAGGATCTGCAATAACATCTGCGAGGGCGATATCTGCGATATCTGCGCCGATGATACGCGCACGCCGATAATTTGCGTTGTCGAGGACGCTCGCGCCGTTATGTCGATCGAGCGTGTCCGCGATTTTCACGGCAGATATCACGTTTTGGACGGTGTCATATCACCAATGAACGGTGTGGGACCCGAACAGCTGAAGATCAGAGAGCTTCTCGAGCGGATCAACAGCGAGAACATCAGCGAGATCATAGTGGCAACAAACCCGACGATCGAGGGTGAGGCGACCGCTATGTATCTGACCAAGCTTCTTGCACCGTTCGATATCAAGGTCTCAAGACTTGCATACGGCATACCCGTCGGCGCGGATCTCGAATATGCCGATGAGGTAACCCTCTTCCGCGCACTCGACGGCAGACGCGAAATAAAGCAGTGATCTTGCGGACGCTGTCTTTATTACCGCTATAACCAAAAATCAGCAGAAGGATGAACCCTCTGCTGATTTTTTGTGTGCGTCTCTTGATCAATTACCCTGCGCAACCCAAAGATATGAGAGCATCGGTACATCCTTGAGTCTTGCCCAAAGATTGTCAAATTCGCGCATCATAAGCGGACTTGACGATGTTCCGCATTCGATCGTGAGTGACGGTATGCCGATGGTTACCGCCCAATCGTGAAGCCCTGCCGTGCTGGTCGTTGACTCGGGTCCGATCACATAACCCGATCTGCCCGCTATAAAACGGGCGATCTTGTTGCATTTTGCGTTGGTTTCGGGATGATCGCGATAGGTGTCGTATATATAAGAGCCCGATGTGTGGTAGACAAGCACAAGATCGAAGTCCTCGGAGCGTATGTAGTCGGCGACCGCCTTTGCCTCGGCTGCTGATTCGGGAGCGGTTCCTTTGTAGCTTTGGAATGACGGTCGACCTGTCGAGCCGAGATGACCGCCGTAGTTCTCCCAATCTGCATCAAAGTTGGCGTTCAGATCGACACCGAGCGCGTTTGCCTTCCACTTTGATGTGTATGATGAGTTGTATCTGTTCTTGAACATCTCGGGAAGCTCGCCTGATGTTACTATGTAAGCACCATCGGGATTTGTGAAGGGCAGGAAGCATATGCAGACATCGTTTAACATTTCACCGACTGTTAAGTTGCCGATACCGCAAGAAAGATCTCTCTGCGAGAGGAGATATTCGATCTGTGCCATCGCAAGCGTTGCCGTCATGTATTCGCGCGCGTGGATCGCCGCCGAGATGAATATGCGATTTTCGGCGTTCGGATTGCCGACGATCGCTACCGTCATGTCTCTGCCTTCCTCGCTTTTGCCGATAGATCTCAGCGTCAGCATGTCGGGGTACAGCTCCTTGAGCTTTGCAAGATCGTCCTGCATTTTGTAATAGTCGTAGTCGTAGCAAACATCCACGGTCGAAATGACGCTCTTGTAGCCCTTTTCGTCGGTCTGCTTTATGTACGCGGCATGCGCGTAGCCAAATGAGCCGTTGTATTCGCAATAGGCAAATTTTTCGGTGAAGAAAATCACCTTTACAAGCTCGCCGTTTGCTATGCTGATCGTTGTGTCGCCGCTCAGCGATGGGGTAGATCTGAAGGATATCGAGCTGTCGCAGTTTACGATCCAGCTCTCGCATTCGACGACCTTGCCGTCGTCTATCCTAAGAGTTGCGGCAAGCGGATGCTCGGTGCTGTCCGCGTAGCTGTACCATTCGTCGAGATAGGGAAGAAATCCGGCAGTCGTCATAATGTCATCGAGCATTTGCACATTTGCCTTTTGAGCATCGGTCGCACCTTCAAGCTCTCGCGAGCGACCCTCTCCGAAGAAATCGGAGGGAAGATCGATCAGATTGCCGTCCTTGTCGGCGGCGGCGATCGATACGGCATCTGCGTGGCTGTAGCGAACATATTCGCCCGAGGCGGGCGATATGAGGCACTCGGGCTGTGTGTAATAGAGTGCCATTTGCGCCTCAAGCGGACGAAATGCGTCCCAGATAACGAGAGTCAGTCCGCGCGCCTCAAGCAGTTCTTTGGCTTTCCCCAGCTTCAGAAGCGTGTCGTAGCGAAGATACGCGCCGCTATATTTGTATATCTGCGTCTTTGTGCTGTTGTTCGTGCCGCCGTATCTGATATCGATCGTTATGTCGTTGAAATAATCGGCAACATTCACAATGTCGCTCGTATTTGTCGGCGGATCGGACGGTGTCCACGGTTTTGCTGTCGTCACCGCCTCTGTGGTCGTTGACATGGGCGGAGGTGTCGTATTTGCATTTGCTTGACCGAGCGTGTTTGTGTTTGTCGTGCCTGTTTTGTCTTTGTCAGAGCCCTTTGACGCTCTGTTTGATTTTATGCATGACGCAACGCTTGCCGCGATTATAAGGGCGACAAGCAGAAAAGATGTGATCTTTATAAGCCTTACGGGCATTTATTCAAGCCTCCGATCGGGGGAAAATCAAGAAATCAATTAAAACAACATAAAAATCCGCCGCCGTAATCGCAAAGCGGCATCGACCCGAGTGAAATTGGCAAAAATCCTGCCGATCTGATAAAATCGACCATTTTGGTGCCGTCGGGATGGGTGAGGGGATCGCCGAAAAAGAAAACATTATGTTCGCACACGATCGTCGCGCCGCCGATAAAGCCTCTGTCATAGCCGGGAAGGGAAATGCCCGTCGGCGATATCAAGAGCATATTGACACCGAGCGATGAGAGAATGTCGAACAGCCCTTTGTCGGATGTGATGGCGTGGTCGCCGAAAAGACAGACACTGCAACGCGCATACCCTTGTCTTGCGGCAATTTGACAGAGTTCAAGCCCTTGCAGCTCGCACGGGAGCATATCGACCCTGCCGATGATGTTTTCTTTGTATATCAAAAAATTCAAAAGAATGTCGCCCGGATATTTTTTGTCAGGGACCTTGTCAACAGTGCGAATTTTGTCGGATAACGCCGCCGGCAAAGACTTGGCATACTCGCCAAACATGCATATTTTGCCGTCCGGTGTGGGAAGGGCGAGCATGTCGGGATGGGACGCAACGGGCGCGTCGAGGCGATCATATGAGGGCAGGCGAACAATGCTTGCCGTCTTGCAGGTCTTGTTTAATATGGTCTCCGAAAAGCTTTTCGGCAGATCGCCCGATATAAACAAATAAGGACGGACAACATGTCCGTCCTCGTATGTCGGGAAAACGATCATTAAGCGTTCTCAGCCGAAGCCTCGGACACTGCTTCAACTTCAGCAGGTTCTATAACGACAGCTTCAACAGCAGCCTCGGTAAGGGGTGCTTCTTTGACCTTGATCTCGGTCTGTACACGGTTGAGCTTGCCGGAACGCAGACAACGGGAGCATACATAGACGGTCTTGTGAGTTCCGTTTATGTCAGCCTTTACCTTTCTGATGTTCGGCTTCCATGTTCTGTTTGTCTTGCGATGAGAGTGCGATACACTCGCACCGAAAACTACGCTCTTGCCGCAGAGTTCACATTTAGCCATACTCTATACCTCCAATTTTGTAATTATCAATTCAGCGTCTACCATTATAGCATATTTCTTCGAAAAATGCAATAGTTTTTCGAAAAATTCTTAAAAAGTTTATCATTTTTCTTCGCCGTTTTCATCGCTTTCGTCATCGTCGATGCGGTGAAGAGATTTTTTTGCGGTTTTTGCCTCGTTTTCGGCATTGCCGCTCTGTTCGGTCTTGCTTTTTTTCTTTTTGAAGCTGATCTTGTTCTCTGTTCCCGAGAGCAGTCTGCTGATGTTTTGCCTGTGCGCGAACACGACCGCCACGGTCATCAGCAGGGATGAGATCACCGTTATGATCGACGGATGGATGCCGCCGCTTGTCAGAAGGAATATGCGGTCGAGCACGAGCGGAAAGATCAGCGCGGATATGATCGAGCCGAGCGAGACGAACTTTGTGCCGATTGTCACAACGAGAAATGTCAGAACGATTATAGCACCGACGATCGGATCGGCAGCAAATATTATGCCTGCCGATGTTGCCGCGCCCTTGCCGCCCTTGAACTTAAAGAATATCGGGAAGCAGTGACCGAGTATGCAACAAAATCCTGCAAGATAGCCTACATTGTAACCGATAAGCAGTATAGGAATGAGGGTTGCCGCAACGCCCTTGGCAAAATCGCCGACGAGTGTCAGCACCCCGGCGACCGTTCCGTATGTGCGGTTCATGTTCGTACTGCCTGCGTTGTGACTGCCGTAGTTTCGCACATCGTCGTGGAAGACATATTTCGATATCAGCACTGAAAAATTGAGACTTCCGAGCACATATGCAAGGATCGCAAAACCAAATGTGATAAGCACAAGCAGCCATATCGGATGCTCTGATGTAACCCCGGTCAGCATGCTCCCACCGTCAACATCCGAGCATATAGGCTCAATGCCGAACAATTTCCTGATAACGCCCGGAGCCGGGTCGTTGTTGAAAAACCATCTGTAAAGGAATAATTCCATTTGTCAGTCGCCCCCCTCGTCGCCCTTCATGCGGATATTCAATCTTATCGGCGTGCCGTTGAAGCCGAATACCTGACGGAGCTGATTTTCAATATACCTCTGATATGAAAAATGGAACAGTCGCGCGTCGTTGCAGAAGATAACGAATGTCGGCGGCTTGACGCCAACCTGCGTCATGTAATAGATCTTTAACCTGCGCCCCTTGTCGGACGGCGGCTGAACGCGAGCCTGCGCGTCCGCGAGCATGTCGTTGAGCATGCCGGTCGTCACACGCATGCACGACTGATCGTTTATGTAAACGATGTTCTCGAAAAGCTTTTCGACACGCTGTCCCGTTTTTGCCGAGACAAAAAGTATCGGCGCATAGGGCATGTACGAAAGGGAAGTTCTGATCTTGTCGGTAAATTCCTTGACGGTCGTGTTGTCCTTTTCGATAAGATCCCATTTGTTGACGACTATGATCGAAGCTTTGCCGGCATCGTGCGCAAGCCCTGCGATCTTTTCGTCCTGCTCGGTGATCCCCTGAGACGCGTCGATCATGATCAGACAGACGTCCGCACGGTCAACTGCCATTTTTGCACGCAGAACCGAGTATTTTTCTATCCTGTCCTCGATCTTCGCCTGACGACGAATGCCTGCGGTGTCGATCAATGTAAATTTGCCGTATTCGTTGTCGACATTTGTGTCTATCGCATCACGCGTCGTGCCTGCAATGTCTGAAACGATAAGCCTGTTTTCGCCGAGTATCTTGTTGATGATCGACGACTTCCCGGCATTCGGCTTGCCGATGACCGCGACCTTTATTCGATCGTCGTCATCATCCGACCCCTCCCACTCGGGCAGATAGTCGTACACCGCGTCAAGCAGATCGCCCGTGCCGCTTCCGTGAACAGAGGAGAGCGCGATCGGGTCTGTCGGGAATCCAAGCTCGTAAAATTCGTAATATTCGGGTGGCGGCGCGCCGACCGTGTCGCATTTGTTGACCGCAACAACAACAGGCTTGCCCGAGCGTAAAAGCATGCGCGATATGTCGCGATCGTCGGCGGTAAGCCCCGTGCGACTGTCGCACATAAATATAATAACATCGGCACTTTCTATGGCTATCTCGGCTTGCATGCGCATGTGACGAAGTATCACGTCATCGCAGGTAGGCTCAATTCCACCCGTGTCGATCAGCATGCAGGATCTGCCGCGCCACTCTATTTCATAATAAATGCGGTCGCGCGTGACACCGGGCGTGTCCTCGACGATCGATATCCGCTCCCCCGCTAGCTTGTTGAAAAGGGTGGATTTGCCGACATTCGGTCGCCCTACTATGGCAATTATGGGTTTGCTCATCCGTATGCCTTCCTTTCCGCATATCAAATTTCATACTCGCCGTTTGCAGCACCGAGTATCTTGTATATAAAATCATATCCGTCGGCATCGACAGTGATTATCTTTACCGACAGTGCCTCCTCGACCTGCTCGATCGATGTTCCGTCAAGAAACAGATCTCCCTCGTCGCGAAGCATCGAGGATGATAAAAACAGCACCCTTCCGAGCTTCTTGCCGCTCAGCTGCTTTATGAGGTCGCATCCGCATATAAGTCCCGATACGGTGATCGTGTGCCCGAAAAAGTCATTTTCAATCAGGTAGACATTGCCCGAGAGCTTGTCCGATCTCGCACAGAGCTTTGACGTTATCGACTCGATAAACCGAAACGCAGCATGCCCTGTCGCTATCGAAAACTCAAATGTCTCGCTCGGAAGTTCATCATCTTCGAGATCTCGAAGTGCCGACACAAATTCGGTGTTCATCGATCTTATCATCCCGACACCGTTTTCGATCTGCGGATAACCGTCGTAATAATCCTCGCTCGGCATCGCTCTGCCTGCCGTTAAGAAAAATTCGTCCGACGGATAAAAGAGCCTTACTCTGTGCTCTTTTACAAATCTGTCTCCGAAGCTGTCGATAATGTCGATGACCTGCCCCGCGCCCTCGGCATCAAAGACCTCAAGCGGATAAAGCCCTTCTCGATGCGCCGTGATCCCCGCAGGGACGACCGCTACGGAGCCTATCCCGGGATAGAGCGCGCCGAGATCGCTAAGGGTGCGTGTCAGCTCATCGCCGTCATTTACGCCCTTGCAGAGTACGATTTGGGCGTTTACGGTTATTCCACCATCCACGAGCCGCTTGATATAGGACAGCACCTGACCGGCGAATCTGTTCGAGAGCATCCTGCAACGAAGCTCGGGATTTGTAGTGTGGACCGATATGTTGATCGGCGACATCTTCATCTTTATGATCCGATCAATGTCCGACTCGCTCATGTTGGTGAGCGTTATGTAGTTGCCCATCAAAAACGAAAGACGCGAGTCGTCATCCTTGAAATAGATCGTGTCGCGCATCCCGTGCGGGTTTTGATCAATAAAGCAAAAAATGCATTTGTTCCTGCAGGTCTGCTTTTTGTCCATGAGAAAGGTCTCAAATTCAAGTCCCGGGTCGTCGTACTGATCTTTTACTATTTTGAAGGTCAGAAGCTCGGGCCCTCGGTGAATGAGAAGCTCTATCTCTTTTTCTGTTATGTAATATCTGTAATCGAGGACGTCGCGAACGTCGCTGCCGTTTACCGATATGAGTATGTCCCCGGGCAAAATGCCGACCTTTTCGGCATGCGAACCCTCGACTGTCGATTTTACGGTAACCACACCTAAAACATCCTCTCTGCGATTGCTTTATATCGTTTTTGCGTGTTTTATATGAAGTTAGCAAAGCGGGGCGTGTTCAAATAAGAAACACGCCCCAAAACGCTTCATAAAACCGCGGACAGACATGCATCTGTCCGCAACTTGAGATCAAGCTTCGACCTTCAGAATTTCTTTGCCGTTGTAGGTTCCGCAGTTCTTGCAAACTCTGTGAGCAAGAACATACTCACCGCACTTCGGGCACTTCTGTATCTGGGGTGTTTCGAGCTTCCAAACGCTTGAGCGTCTCTTGTCGCGTCTTGCCTTCGATACTTTTCTCTTTGGTACTGCCATAAGTGTACACCTCCTAAAAACTCATACATACCTAAACTACATTATACAACATTTTTTTTCATTTGTCAAGTAGTTTTCCCAAAATTGCGAGCCTTGGATCAATTTCTTTTTTCGGACAACCGCAGTCACCCTCGTTCAGATCGGCTCCGCACTTTGCGCACAGTCCGCGGCAATCCTCTTTGCAGAGAAAAACCATCGGAAAATCAAGCAGTACAGCCTCACGAACTCTGTCATCCGGATCGATCATGCCTTTTTCGATCAATAAATAATTGTCGGTATCCTCATCGTTCAAAGTGCCCTTTACCGCAAGAGGTCTTTCAAATGAAAAATTGAATTTTCCGTCGATCTCGCGAAAACATCTCGCGCAGTGCGTGGTGTAGGGTATCTCTGCCGCAGCGGTCAAACACATGTATCCCGCCATGTTTTTGATGTTACCTTCAAGATGCATGCCGTCGGGGAAGCGGACATCGGGGAGCTCTTCGGGAGCCTCGGTGTCATACGAAAAATCGAGAGTGGTGGTATCTCCCTTGATAAGGGAGCGTATATCGATCTGCGTAATATCACCTCCGTCATGACATTGTCGTGAGCCATAAAGCCACGCCTACTATTATATAGCAAAATTTGCGTTTTGTCAATAGAAAAGTGTAAAAAACATTTATTTTTTTGAAGAAAAAAGGTGTATCATACCGAAAGCTCGCGTCGGAGAGCCTCAATTATCTTCTTTTCCTCTCTCGAGACCTTCACCTGAGTCAGCCCGAGCTTGTCTCCCGTCTGCTGTTGGGACATGTTTTTGAAATATCTCATCTCGACGATCTGACGCTGACGCGGAGTGAGCGTGGCTATCGCCTGCCTGAGTGCTATCGAGTCGGTCAGAGTCTCGATGCTGTCGCTCTTGTCCCCGATAAGGCACTCAAGAGTCGCGCCGTCCTCCGATCCGACCTTTTCGGAGAGGGAGCGTATCGGACTGATCGCCTCGAGCGCGATCGCCACCTCTTGAGTGCTCATTTCGCAAAGCGACGCAAGCTCGCCAAGTGTCGGATCACGCCCGTATACCTTGGCAAATTCTTCTTTTTTGCGCATTATCGCACTGCCTGTCGATTTTAGACCTCTGCTGACCTTGATCGCACCATCGTCCCTTAAAAAACGTCTGATCTCGCCGACGATCAGCGGAACGGCATAGGTCGAAAAAAGGCATCCGAAGGAAAAATCGAAAGATCTTGCCGCTCTCATCAGCCCGATCGAGCCGATCTGCATCAGATCCTCAAATTCGCATCCTCGGTCGCAAAATCTTTTCGCGACCGTTCGCACAAGCCCCATGTTGTTTTCGATTATCATGTTCAGCGCATCCTCGTCGCCGCTCGCCAAACGCTCGAGAAGTGCGATGTTGTCCTGTCCCGCGTTTTTTTCGCTCATGTATGATTCCTTTCATAAAAGGTTATGTACCGCCCAGAGCCTTTGTCAGCGTTACGAGCGTCCCTTTTCCCGGATGGGAGATGACCGACAACTTGTCCGAGAGCGATTTCATTATGGGGAATCCCATTCCGCCTCGCTCGCCGTCGGGATCTGTTGTGTAAAGCGGCTCCATACAACGCTCGATGTTGTCTATACCGCACCCTCTGTCGCGGATCTTTATCCGAAGCGATCGATCGTCGTAGCACCTCAGCGCGATCTCGACCGTGCCGATCGGCATGCCCTTGTAGGCATGGACGATGCAGTTTGTCACTGCCTCCGAAACGATAACACGCAGATCGGACAGCTCCTCGAGCGTCGGGTCAAGTCCCGCGGCGAATGCGCATACGACCTGCCTTGCAAAGCATTCGTTTTCGGAAATGGCTATAAATTCAAGCTTCATTTGATTTGTGACTGTTTTTTTCATTTCTGTAGCTCCTTTGCTCCTTTTATCTTGTCAGACCTTGCTGTTTGCCGCCCGCACGATCTCGATCATTCCACCGATTCCCGCAAGGCGCAGGATCTTCTCGGTCTGCTCTGTGGGATTTGACAGGATAAGCTTGCCGCCAAGCTCCCTGACACGAGTGAGACGCCCGAGTATCAGCCCAAGCCCTGACGAATCCATGAAGCTCACGCCTCCAAGCTCCATGATCGTCTCTTTCGGACGGCAATAAAATATCGCCGTGTCGATCTGCTCCCTGATGTATTTTGCGCTGTGATGATCGATGTCTCCCTCTATCGTGACGACCATCCTCTTGCCGTCGCTCTCACATTTTACACCGGCTATTTCCATTTTGATCTCTTCCTTTCGACTTTGTTTCTTTATTTTTTTGATGAGTGAATGTCCTTGTCCGATCGATCGGACATTTTCGAGAAAATAATAGCATGTATCTTTCGCAAAATCTGTCAAAAGCCGACGATATCGAAAATTTTTCAAAAAAAGAGCCCCCATCGGTTTTGCCGATGGAGGCTGTGAGTGTTGTGTGTTGAGATTTATTCATCCTGCTCTTTTTTGCCTGTTGAGGGTGCTGTTATTGGCGCGGTAACGGGAGCGGGAATATCGCTTGTTGTATCTGTCGTCGTTGACGTGACGGGCGGGGTGGATACATCTCCTTTGACGAACCAGTGGGTCAGTTTGTTCTCGTTGCTGTCAAAGAGCGCGTTGTATTGCAGGTATTTGTACAACAGCAGGAGATTCGAGTCCTCTGCGGGATATTCGGAAAAACTGTAGAAATTTCCGCTCGTGTCCCAATAGCCTGCCGCGCTGATCGCGGGATATTCTTCTCTGACCATCGAAATAAAGTTCAGATACTCGGTCTTTTCGATGCCTGCAATGTCGAGTGCTTTGCCCGAAAGATAGTTGAGAGACGTGATCTCGCTCTCGTCGCCCTCAAATTCGAAATTTGCCCAGATGAGATAGGGAACGGCATACTTTGCTTGATTGAGCCTTGCGTCGCTGTCGTCGTCGATTCCGAAGAAGTTTGAATAAAAGCTTGCCGACAGAGAGGGCTGATGGTCGCCGAAGAATACGATCACCGTCTCCTCATCGGCATTTGTGAAATATTCGATCAGCTCGCGGAGTGCCTCGTCGGTCTTGTTGATCGATGACAGATATTCCTGCGTGCCCTTGTATTTCGTGTAATTCTGCAGATGGATGGTCGGTACAAAACCCTCGGTTGAAAATCCGCCGTGATTCATCATGGTAACGGCAAAGGTGAAGAGGGGAGTGCCCTTGTCCTTTGACTCGTACATTTCAATGATCTTGTCAAATACTGCCGCATCGCTTACATGTCCGCGATAGTAATCCTCGTCGGTAAGCCCGGTGAAATCGTCCTCGAAAAGGATCTTGTTAAACCCGTAGTATGAGTAGATCTTGTCTCTTGACCAGTTTGTCGGTGCTTCGGGATGCATTCCGACCGTTAAATATCCTTCCTTGTTCAGAAGATCGACGATCGAGAAGGAATTGTTTTTGTTCAGATAGAGATTGTACGCGACAGTGTTCGCAGGAAGGAAGGCAAGCGAGTGACCGGTCAAAAACTCGAGCTCCGAGTTTGCGGTGTTTCCGCCGAATACCGAGGATATCGCCCAACCCTTTTCGACATTCGGCATGGTTGAGGAAAGCGAGCTGAAGAAGGGAAGCACGTTTTCGACGGTCAGCAGATTGTCCTTTGCCTTGCCCTTGTTGTAAAGATACTCGGATACAGCTTGCAGATCAGAGAAGGTCTCGTCCATGATGACGATGATGTTCGGCTTTTCCTTGTCGTCGTCGTCCGATGTGTCGGGCGTCGTTGACGGAGCGGTCGGCGCACCTGTCGCGGGCGGTGTTACTTCATCGGTGCTTGGAGGATCGACCGGCGTCACGCCTGTTTGCGGCGGGACGACGTCCAGTCCGTAAAGCTCTTTAAGAAGCCCTATCAGCACCTCGCGCGAGTAATTCTCGGGCACTTTGACCTTCGTTGCGGCGGCTGTGTGAATGAAATTGACATAGAAACCGTTGTATTCGGATGCACGAAATTTCCAATACTTGTCCTTGAAATCGATGGCGTCACTGCCGCGATCGGATGAGATAACAAAGCAGGGAACTACTATCGTGACGGCGGCGAGCACGCTTGATATGATCCGAATATAACGAATACGGAATATCGGCAACCTTGTGCGTATGATAAGTATCGCAAAGGGAACAGCAAACAGCAGACCGCTGAGCGTCATCGGCGAGAGGGTGAATTTGTAAGACCCTGCGACACTAAGCCCGGTAAAGACCGAGAAAAGGTCGTTGTATCCGATCTCCATCTGTCTTGTTTGTACGACAAAATGGTCGATGACACCGAGTACCTCCGAGAAGATCAGCACCGACAGTATCGACGCATTAACTCTTGCGCTTGCCGCAAATATAAGAAGCTCCATGCCGAAAATGATGATCACGTTCAGCATGAATTTCGCGAAATTCATATATTTTCCGAATCCCGCGCCGATCGTGAACTGCATCAAGATGAATATTAAAAATGCCGAGGCGAAGAGTATCGGAAGCGAGATGAGAGGGTGGGTCTTTTGCGTTGGTTGAATTTTTATAAGAAGTGTTGCCGCCATGAGCAGGGCAGAGCCGAGAATGACGAATGTGTTGGCGTGCAGGATTGCCGCAATTATCGCGACCGCGACGATCGAACCGAATATCCACGGATAGGTTCGCAGGTTCGTCTGAAACGATATCTTCAAGACGGAACACCTTGGTAACTTTATCTTCATGACAGAGTCCTTTCGTAATAACGGTGAAAAAGGTATAATTACGTATTGTCGGATGCTTTTTCCTTTTGTTTTGGTTTATTTGTATTGTAAACTCCCGAGTATCGGGACGAAATTTTTCAGACAACGAATGCTATTATACACCAGATATGAAACTTTGTCAACCTTTTTTTAGGTACAACTTGTGAACAAGGTGCAAACTTTCCTGTACGATCAACACTTTTCTCGACTGTTTTGCCTGTTTTTTTAAAAAAAACTATTGACAATCGGACAACTTCGTGTTATAATAAGTCAAATTGAATACCGTTTGAAAATGCTTCGACGGGGAGCAGTAAGACGAAACGCGTCCCACAGAGAGTGCCGCAGAGCTGAGAGCGGCATGGAAGGTGCGCCGCCCGAAGTCGCCCCCGAGCATCGGTCGTGAAGATCTCTTAGCCTCCGACGGGACTGCCCGTTACAGCAGTGACCGTACCGTGATATTTTGTTGGTGCGGCATAAAGTGCTCGCTTTTGCGAGAATACGGGTGGTACCGCGTCTTTTCGGCGTCCTGTGGATCTTTTGATCTGCGGGCGTTTTTTATTTTGCCACCAAACGGCGATTTTAATCCGCAAAAATACCGATATATTATGAAAGGAAGACATCGATAATGAAAGAACTCGAAAAACAATATTCTCCAAAAGACATCGAGGACCGACTCTATGCTTTTTGGAATGATAAGGGCTATTTTACCCCCGATCTGAACGACGGCAAGCCGCCGTTCTCGATCGTAATTCCGCCCCCCAACGTTACCGGCAAACTCCACATGGGACACGCACTTGACGAAACGCTTCAGGATATTCTGGCACGCTTCAAGCGTATGCAGGGCTATTCCACACTCTGGCTGCCGGGTACCGACCACGCAGGCATCGCAACGCAGATCAAGGTTGAGGAATCGCTTAGAACAAACGAAGGGCTTACCCGCTATGATCTCGGTCGCGAAAAATTCCTCGAGCGCGTTTGGGATTGGAAAGAGCAGTACGGCGGAAATATCATCCGCCAGCTCAAAAAGCTCGGCTCGTCCTGCGATTGGTCGCGCCTGCGCTTTACCATGGACGAGGGCTGCTGCAGGGCAGTTCGCGAGGTCTTTGTCAATCTCTATGACAAAGGACTCATCTATCGCGGCAACAGGATCATAAACTGGTGTCCGCATTGCCGCACCGCACTTTCGGATGCGGAGGTCGAATACGAGGAACAGCCGGGACATTTTTGGCATATCAAATATCCGCTTTCGGATGGCAGCGGCTATGTTGAGATCGCGACCACGCGTCCCGAGACCCTGCTCGGCGATACAGCCGTCGCCGTTTATCCCGATGATGAAAGATATAAGTCGATCGTCGGCAAAACGCTCATCCTTCCGCTTGTCGGCAGAGAGATACCTGTCATTGCCGATGAATATGTCGAGAAGGACTTCGGTACGGGTTGCGTAAAGATCACTCCCGCACACGACCCCAACGACTTCCTTGTCGGTCAGCGTCACTCGCTTGCGCAGATCAAGATACTTGACGATGACGCAAAGATCAATCTTGTCGGATCGAAATACCACGGCATGGATCGCTATGAGGCAAGAGCCGCCATGGTCGCCGATCTTGAGGCGGCGGGACTTCTTGTCAAGGTCGAGCCGCATGTTCATAATGTCGGAACATGCTACCGTTGCCACGGCACGGTCGAGCCGATCACGTCCGATCAGTGGTTCGTTAAAATGGCACCGCTTGCCGAGCCTGCGATCGAGGTCGTTAAGAGCGGTGAGATCAAATTCGAGCCCGATCGCTTTGCGAATAATTACTATCGCTGGATGGAAAATGTCCACGATTGGTGCATATCCCGTCAGCTTTGGTGGGGTCACCGCATCCCCGCATTCTACTGCGACGATTGCGGCGAAATGATCGTTTCGAAAGAGGATGTCACAGTCTGCCCGAAATGCGGCGGCAGGATGCGTCAGGAGGAGGACGTTCTCGATACATGGTTCTCGTCGGCTCTGTGGCCATTCTCGACCATGGGCTGGCCCGATGAGACCGAAACGCTCAAGAAATACTATCCCACATCCGTGCTCGTTACCGGCTATGATATCATATCCTTCTGGGTTTCGAGAATGATCTTCTCTGGGCTTGAGCATACAGGTAAAAAGCCCTTCTCCAATGTCTTTATCCACGGACTTGTCCGCGATGCGCAGGGACGCAAGATGTCCAAATCGCTCGGCAACGGAATCGATCCGCTCGAGATCATCGATCAGTACGGTGCCGATGCTCTGAGATTTGCCCTCGCGACAGGTAACGCACCCGGCAACGATATGCGCTTCTCGGACGAAAAGATCGAGGCGGCAAGAAACTTCAATAATAAGCTTTGGAACGCCGCAAGATTTATCTTAATGAACCTTACGATCGAAAAAGCCGAGCTTCCTCCCGCTGAAAAACTCGAAACCGAGGACAGATGGCTGCTTTCGAAGTATAACAGGCTTGTCGGCGAGGTCACTGCAAATCTTGAGAGCTATGAGCTTGGTGTCGCCCTCGCAAAGCTTTACGATTTTGCCTGGGATGTCTTCTGCGATTGGTATATCGAGCTTGTTAAGCCTCGCCTCTCGTCGTGCGATGAGGGTGCACAGCAGGTGCTCGTTTATGTCATGACCGGTATTTTGAAGATGCTCCATCCCTTTATCCCCTTCATAACCGAGGAAATTTGGCAGTCTCTGCCGCATGACGGCGAGTCGATCATGGTGTCAAGTTGGCCTGTCGCCGATCCTCTGCACAGCTTTGTCGAGGATGAGGGACGCATGGAAGCGATCATAGAGGCGATCCGCGCTATCCGCAATCGCAGACAGGAGATGAACGTTCCGCCCTCCAAAAAAGCCGCACTGACTGTCGTCACCGACCGTACCGACGCCTTTAACGAAAAGAGCGAACGTTTCTTCGTAAAACTCGCGTGTGCGTCCTCGATGAAGACCGTCAGAACGCATACCGATGACGGCGCGATACAGATCGTCACCTCGACCGCGACGATATTTATTCCGCTTGCCGATATCGTCGATCTTGCAAAAGAAAGAGCGCGTCTTGAGGCTGAACTTAAGAAAAATCTGTCCGAGATCGATCGTCTTACCAAAAAGCTCGATAATCCCGGATTTGTCGCCAAGGCCCCCGAAAACGTCATCGCCGGCGAACGCGCAAAGCTTGCAAAGTATACCGAGACCGCCGAAAAGGTCAAAGCGGCACTTGCAAAGCTCCCTGAATAAAATTTATAATAAAAGATCCGTCCCTTTTGCGTTTTTGCACAAGGGACGGATCTCTTTACATAGAAATAAAAAATCTCTCATGCATCTTCGCATGAGAGATTGGTGCACCCTCGGGGACTCGAACCCCGGACCCACTGATTAAGAGTCAGTTGCTCTACCAACTGAGCTAAGGGTGCATTTTCTTTCGTTTCCGCGCTTGCCGCGGAACGTGTATTATTATACCACATTTTTTTATTTTGTCAAGGGGTTTTTGAAAAAAAGTTTGATTTTTTTCAAAAAACTTTCTAAAGGCATACCCCTGTAAGACAGATCGCAAAACAAAGCTGTCTCAAATGCCCCGAAAAGAGCATTTGAGACAGCTTGAACGGTTACCGCTGTTTACATAGTGCCGATAATTGCCGTCATCCGCAGGCTGTGCCTTGTTGTAAAAGCAGGGCGTAAGTGTAATGACAGCGTCGGTGGTCTTGGGGATGACTACCGATGCCGCGGTGCCGTAAAAGCCTGCGATCGTGCAACTCTTGCCGTCTTAGTTTGGCACGGATGCGAAATTTGCAGTCGAATTATAATGGATTGTCGCCGATGTCAATTTCGTGTTGTTTGTGCCTATCGAGATCTCCCACCACTCATTTATGCTGCCGAGATAGTAGACATCCTTGAGCGATGAGCATCCGCTGAACGCACTCTCGCCAATCCTCTTGATATTTGCGGGGAATGTTATGCTTTCAAGACTTGTACATCCACTGAATGCCATGCTTTGAATGCTATCCGCGCCCGTGCCGATCTTCACGCTTTTGAGATTGGTACAGCCGCTAAACCAACTGCCGACATATTGGACTCCGTTTCCGATAACTGCACTCTCAAGACTCTTGCAGTCCGTAAACAGTCCGTCACTGCCGATGTCGTTGACACTGTTGGGGATGACTATGCTCTTGAGCTTTGCACAGTACTGGAACGCATAACCGCCGATCAATGTAACGCCTTCCGGAATATTGATGCTTTCGAGAGCCGAGCAGTATCTGAATGCGTCACCGCCGATTTTGGTTACATTGTCGTGAAGGGTGACCTTCTTAAGGCTTGAACAACCAGCGAATGCGCCCGTGGGAATAGAGGTCAAGCTGTCCGGAAGGGTGATCTCGGTGACGAGCTTGCTACCGAAATAGAGCTCTGCACCGTTCACGAGCGGACTGCCGTAACTGTAAGGAAAACTTGTGCCGAGCCATCCCTCGAGTGTGCCGTTGTATTTAACACACTTAAGCTTTGGACACATGTTGAATGCATATGAATAGATCGTTTTAAGAGTACTCGGCAGAGTGATGCTTTCGAGATTTTCGCAACCTTCAAATGCGTACCAGCCGATGCTTGTCACGCCCTCGGGAATAATGACGCTTGTTATATTCTTGTTACCCTTGAAGGCATTGTCCGCGATGGACGTGACCTTGCCTACACGCCCGGTGGATGTTTCTTTCGGTATGTATATGACCGTATCCCTGCAGTCGCCGATGCCCGCAACAGAATAAGTGCCGTCGCCGTTTGATGTGTACTTGAGCATTACCGAGTAATCGACATAAACAGGGGTGTAGGTCTCGTCCTTGTCACCGACCGTCAGTACGAACTCGGGCTCAGACGAGACTACCGTCTCCGAGCTGTCGATCCAGTGACTGAAGCTCATGCCGTTGCTGTCGACCGACGGAGCGGTGAGCGTGACCTTGTCCCCCTCGAGATAGAGTCCCGAGAGCATTCCGTCGGGCAGACTTCCCGCAGTCAGACGCACCGCCAGCCAATCGGCGTTCGGGAGAGCGTCGGTCTTGTATTCCTTGTATTCCTGCACCGCCGCGCCGTAGCTGAGCATGTTCTCAAGCAGTTTTACGAGTTTCGGGTCTGATGTTTTTTCGAGCATGTTGTGCGCGTACTGCAAGATGCTGTATTTGCTCACGTCGCTGTAATAGTCGACATCGCCGACTCGGACATGAGCTCTTGCGTAGACATAATCGGTCATGTTCTTTGCCGAAAGCTCGTCGTAGTCGAATATTGCATGAGGGACGCCGCCGATATTTTCGGTGTAGCTGTCGGTCAGGATGAACGGGTCGTTGTCGATCGTGTAATCGGTCATCGGGGATGACCAAATAAGCAGTTCGACATTGTCAACATTTGACTTTACTGCGTACTTGATGCGAATGTTGTCCGAAAATGAGAGATTGCAGTATTTTATCTCCACCTCGGGATCGTTTGGTTGTGCGCCCGATATAAGCGCAAAGCAGATGTTCAGTGTTGCCGCCAGCATGATCGCCGTAAGCAGAATGAGTGAACGTTTTTTCGTGATCTTCATGATCTTCATGATATTTGTTTGCCTCCTTGATTTTTTGCGGGTATTTGTAAAACAATTATACCATTTTCGAGATGCTTTGTCAACATTTATCGCAAAAAAACAGCCGATGACGCAAAAAAGCAGACCGAATTTGTACGGTCTGCCGTGATTTGTTTGTATTTTGTTGTTTGATCAAAGCTTGATATGCTCGTCCGTTGCGGATGACAGCACACTTCGTACGATCGCCGACGAACGCTCTGCCGCGAGGGTCTCGAACTCCGCATAGCTGACTCCCGCACTGTCGCCCGCAAGATCGGATATCGCGCGGATTATCGCAAAGGGCACTCCGTTTAGCGTACAGACCTGCGCGATGGACGCCCCCTCCATTTCGGTAGCGGCGGCGAAGTAGTCTTTTTTCAGCCCCGCGCGAACGGCATCGTCACAGATGAACTGATCGCCCGATACGACGGTGCCTCTGATGAATTTGTTCTTGCCGATGTGAAGCGACGCCGCCTTTTCTATGCGCTCGCAAAGCAGTCTGTCTGCCACAAATCGCGTGGGAAGGGAATGGTCGCCCTTCGAGCCGGGAATGAATCCCTTGGCGTGTCCGAAATAGTGAACATCAAAATCGTGCTGGATCGCGTCTGTCGCGATCACGAGATCGCAAACCGAAAGTCGGTCGTCAAGTCCGCCCGCGATGCCCGTGTTGATTATCGCGTCGGCATGGAACAGATCGATCATTGCCTGCGTGCATGCGGCGGCTGCAACCTTGCCGATACCGCAGACCACTATTCCGACATCCTGTCCGCACAGCTTTCCGATGTGAAATACCGATCCGCAGGCGACAACCTCACGCTCCTTTTCCATCATCGCCACGAGGGTGTTGACCTCGACATCCATTGCTCCGATTATTCCTATCATAATGTATCTCCCTCTCTTTTATCTCGGATACTCAAATGTTACCCGATCGGATGAAATGACCTCAAGATATCTCTCGCACTCGAGCTTTGCCGCACTAAGCGAAAGATTTTTGTAATTTCCGCACTCCTTGCGACTTTTCCCGAATATTTCGCCCTCATGAGCTATTGTGTGCCTCAGCGCGGATTTTAATGCATCGAGCACCTCGCCATCTTCGGCGTCTCTGACGAGCAGATAAAATCCGGTTTGACAGCCCATAGGACCAAAATATATGATCTTGCCGCCGATCTCGCCCGAGCGCAGATATGTTGCCAGCATGTGCTCGACCGAGTGCATGGTCAGATCGTCCATGTAATCGCCGCAATTGGGCTTTCTCGTGCGCAGATCGTAGGTCGTTATATCGCCGTCAATTCGGGATATGTATATGCCCGGGACGATAAGATCGTGATCGACCTCAAATGACGCGATCCTCTTTACTTCACTCATTAAGACCGCCCTCCTTTGTAAGCTTGTATATTATTTTCGCGACCCCCGCACACTCGGCGGTGTCGGTCTCCGCGTCGCAAATATGCTTTACGCTCTCGGGCGCGTTGCCCATCGCGACCGAAATGTCGGCAACCGAGAGCATCGGCAGATCGTTTATGCTGTCGCCGATCGCGACAGAGACAACATCGTCGCCGTAAATTTTTTTGATCGTTTCGACAGAGCTGCCCTTGTCGCGCCCCGGGATGGAGCATTCGGCGTAGGTCGGCTGCTGCAAGACGGTGTAGTAATTTGAAAAATAGCTCATCTCGATCGGCGAAAGTTTGCCGACAAGCGCGATCTTTTCAACACCGATAAGGTCAAATTTTTCACGAAAATCCTCGGGATCGTCGATGATCTCGTAGTCGGTCTTTCCCTTGGGGTTTATTATCGCCATGCCGCGAATGCCCTCAAATACCGCCTGCCGCCCGGTGCCCTTTATAAATTTGGCGTTTTTGACAAGCTGATCGCCGTCGATCTCATTTGAGAGGATAACATCGTCAAAAAGCTTTATGTACGCTCCCGATCCGGCTGCCACTCCGTCAAATTTGATCTTTTCAAAAAGAAATTTCGGAATAAAATCAGGGCTTCTGCCGGTGTTGATAAATACGGCGTGCCCGAGCGATCTTGCGTATTCTATCGCGCGAATGTTTTCCTCGGGCAGTCGTCCTCTTGCGATTAGCGTCTCATCAATGTCGAGAAAGAATAAATACTTTTTCATCGTTTTTGTTCGAATTAGTCCTTAAATTTCGGAAGGTTGGCGGGAACTCTCTCACCAACCTTCCTGTTTTGCTTTTGTTTTTGTTATCAGATTATCAGCCGATCATATCGGAGATGATCTCACATGTGCGCGAGATCGCCTCGTCTGCCTTTGCCGGATCCTTGCCGCCCGCTGTCGCACTGTCGGGACGTCCGCCGCCGCTTCCGCCGCAGATCGATGCGACCGATTTGACTATCTTGCCTGCGTTTGCACCCTTGGAAATGGCTTCCTTGCCGCATCCGCAAACGAAATTCAGCTTGCCGTCAAGTACACTTGCGATGACCGTTATCGAGTTTTCGTTCTGATTTCTCAGATCGTCGCAGAGCGATCTGACTGCGGCGAGCGCAAGACCGTCAACTCTGCCCGAATAAACGGTGACGCCGCAAACATCTTTTGCAGATGCACGGATGCCGTCGAGCTTGGATGATGCCATCTTTGCCTCAAGCGACTCGATCTCGCTCTTTGCCGCCTTGAGCTCCCCCTGGAGCTGAGATGCGCGCTTTGCGATGTCGTGAGTTGCGACCTTCAGCTCTTTTGCGGTCTGATCGATGAGATTGTCCTTTTCCTCTATCAGGCCGAGTACGCCAATGCCTGTCGTGCCCTCGATCCTTCTGATTCCTGCGGCTACCGAGGATTCGGAGATGATCTTGAAAAGTCCTGCCTTTGCGGTGTTGTCAAGGTGTGTACCGCCGCAAAGCTCGGTCGAGAAGTTGCCCATCTTTACCATGCGCACGACCTTGCCGTATTTTTCGCCGAAAAGTGCCATCGCACCCTTTTTCTTTGCGGTGTCAATATCGGTCTCGATCGTCTCGATCGTCTCGCCGAGGAAAATATGTGCGTTTACGAGTCCTTCGACCGCAGAGAGCTCAGCCTTTGTGAGCGGAGCAAAGTGAGTAAAGTCAAAACGCACGCGTGTTTCGTCGACATATGAGCCTGCCTGCTCGACATGCGTGCCGAGAACCTTGCGGAGTGCCGCCTGGAGCAGGTGGCAGGTCGAGTGGTTGCGCGCGATGCTCAGCCTTCTGGATGCGTTGATCTCAAGGCGCAGATCGTCGCCCGTTGCGACATCGCCGTTTACCATCGAACACTGATGTACATACACACCGTCGATCTTCTGAGTATCGACGACATTTATCATCGTGTCGCCGTCGTAAATGACGCCCGTGTCTCCGACCTGACCGCCGCCCTCGCCGTAGAATACCGTTTTGTCGGTGATAAGCGAAAATTCGCCTTCGTTGACTCGCTCGACCTTCATGTCATCGGCGATGATGCCGATGACCTTTGCATTGCATGCCGTGTCGGTGTAGCCGACAAACTCGGTCTTTTTGAAATCGCCGAGCAGGGATTTTGATGCGTCGCTCCATCCGGATATCGATGCACGAGCACTTCTTGCGCGCTCTTTTTGGCGCATCATAAGCTGCTTGAAGCCTTCCTCGTCAAGCACGAGCGACTGCTCCGCCGCGATCTCCTTTGTGAGATCGTAAGGAAAGCCGAATGTGTCGTAAAGCTTGAATACTTCCTCTCCGGGGATCGTGTGAATGCCGCTTTCGATCGCCTTGCGAACGATGTTTGAAAGGATCGCGATGCCCGCATCGATCGTCGAGGCAAATCTCTCCTCCTCCATCGTGATGACCTTCTTGATGTAGTCGAGCTTTTCGGTAAGCTCGGGGTATTCAGACAGATTTTCGTGCGCTACGACCTCGGCAATGTCGGCAAGGAAAAGTCCGTCAATTCCGAGCAGGCGTCCGTGACGCGCGGCGCGGCGGAGAAGTCTGCGGAGAACATATCCGCGCCCCTCGTTTGAGGGAATGACACCGTCGCAGATCATAAATGTCGATGAGCGGATGTGGTCGGTGATAACGCGAAGTGAGATGTCGCTCTTTTCGCCCTGTCCGTAGTGAACGCTTGCTTTGTCGGATACAGCCTTCATGATGTTTCTGACGGTATCGACCTCGAAAAGATTGTTTACGCCCTGCATGATGCATGCAAGACGCTCAAGTCCCATGCCGGTGTCGATGTTCGGCTTTGCAAGGCGCGTGTAGTTGCCGTTTCCGTCGTTGTCAAACTGCGTGAATACGAGATTCCAAAATTCCATGTATCTGTCGCAGTCACAGCCGGGCTTGCAATCGGGTTTGCCGCAACCGTATTCGGGACCGCGATCAAAATGGATCTCCGAGCAAGGACCGCAGGGACCCGAGCCGTGCTCCCAGAAATTGTCCTCTTTGCCAAGGCGGACGATCTTTGACTCGTCTACACCGATCTCGTTTGCCCAAATGTCATGTGCCTCGTCGTCGTCTTGGTATATGGTGACCCAAAGCTTGTCTATCGGCATTTCAAGAACCTTTGTTATAAATTCCCATGCCCAGTTTATTGCCTCGCGCTTGAAATAATCGCCGAACGAGAAGTTGCCGAGCATTTCGAAATATGTTCCGTGGCGTGCCGTTATGCCGACACGGTCGATGTCGGGAGTGCGGATGCACTTCTGACAGGTCGTCATGCGATGACGGGGCGGCTCTGCCTCTCCGGTGAAATATTTTTTGAGCGGTGTCATGCCTGCGTTGATAAGCAGTATCGATTTGTCTCCGATCGGAACGAGCGGATAACTCTTGTGACGCAAATGTCCTTTTGATTCAAAAAAAGAAAGATATTTTTCACGAATATCGTTTACCGATGTCCATTCCATGCTATATATCAAACCTCCGTGTTTGTCATTCAAATTTACAGATATATCGATCTCCTCTAATTATAACTCATTTTTTGCAATATGTCAAGTGGAAAAGTCCAACTTGACAAAAAAACATAAGTGTGATATAATAAACATGTTTGAAAGATACTTGTTCGGACGGTGATTTTGATGATAGCCCTGCCAAAAGACGTAAAAATGATAATAAACAGACTGTCCGAGCGCGGACACGAGGCTTTTGCTGTCGGCGGATGTGTAAGAGACAGTCTGCTTGGCATCCTGCCAAAGGATTACGATATAACCACCTCCGCGCGCCCCGATGAGATAATTGCCGCCTTTCCCGAGCTTTCTTACTTTGATGCGGGGATAAAGCACGGCACTGTCAGCCTGATCGTTAACGGAAATGTCTACGAGGTCACGACCTATCGTGTCGACGGAGATTATCTCGACCACCGTCATCCCGACAATGTGGTTTTCGTCAGCTCGATCACCGATGATCTTGCAAGGCGCGATCTGACGATAAACGCGATGGCGTATAGTGACGCGCAAGGTCTTTGCGATCCCTTCGGGGGAGCGGATGATCTGAAGACGGGCATCGTCCGTGCAGTCGGAGATCCGAGAAAACGCTTTGACGAGGACGCACTGCGTATTCTTCGCGCCCTGCGATTTGCATCCGTATACGGCTTTTCGATCGATGAGGACACCTCTGCGGCAATTCACGAGCTGTCATATCTGATAAAAGATGTCGCCTTCGAAAGAGTCAAGGCTGAGCTTGACAGACTGCTCTGCGGCAAAAATGTCGGACATATACTGCGCGAGTACCACGACGTCATCGAAAGGGTGATACCCGAAATATCGGTGACTGTCGGCTACGATCAAGGGACAAGGTACCATGAATTTGACCTCTGGGAGCATATCGTGCGCACCGTCGAGAATGTTCCGCCAAATGTGACGCTTCGCTATACGATGCTCCTTCACGATCTCGGTAAGCCGTCGTCTCGCACGATCGATCGGCGCGGGCAATGCCACTATAAGGGTCATGCGTCGGCGAGCGTTCCGATAGCGCGCCAGATAACCGCAAGACTGAAGTTTGACAAAAAGACCGCCGATGATATTGTCTGCCTTGTCGGTGCGCATATGGATGCGCCGCCGACAGATCGTCCCTCGGCACGGCGAATGATAAAAAAATACGGAGTGTCGCGTACCGAAATGCTTCTCCATGTGATGCGCGCGGACAATCTGTCGAAAAAAAGTGACGGCGAAAACGATCCGCGCATACCCGAAACAGCCGCCGCACGGGTGCTTGTCGAGAGCGTTGTGCATGACGGTGATGCATGTACGCTGTCAGCCCTTGCCGTCGGCGGAAATGATCTGATAGCTCTCGGCGCAAGTCGCGGACGCGCGATCGGCGAGATGCTCGAGACACTCCTTGACATGGTGATCGACGGCAAACTTGAAAATCGTCGCGACGATCTGCTCGATTTTGCGAAAAAAATCGTCAATAATGAAAAAAATTGCAAATAAAGGTTGCAATAAACTTCACTTTGTGCTATAATAGCATGATATCCTATGGATTGTAAGAAAGAACCGAAAGGTGATCAGCAAAATGATAAAGAAACCGCAGGGGATGCTTGATCTTTTCCCCGAAGATACCAAGAAAATTCAATTTGTCGAGTCGACGGCGCGTAAGGTGGCGGCACGCTTCGGCTTTGGCGAGATACGCACACCGGTGCTTGAATCGACCGAACTCTTTGCAAGAGGCGTCGGCGGCACGACCGATGTTGTGCAAAAAGAAATGTACACCTTTGTTGACCGCGACGGTCCCTCGCTTTCCCTTCGCCCCGAGGGGACTGCCGGTGTCGCAAGAGCTATACTTGAAAACGGCAAATACGGCGACGCCATGCCGCTTAAGTATTATTACATCATAAACTGCTACCGCCACGAGCGTCCGCAAAAGGGAAGATACCGCGAGTTTTCGCAGTTCGGCGTCGAGATGTTCGGTGCGGCGACCGCGACCGCGGATGCCGAGATCATCGCGCTTGCCGACAGGACCATAAAAGAGCTTGGAATAGCAAACGTCAAGCTTCACATCAATTCGATCGGCTGTCCGAACTGTCGCCCTGCGTACTACGGACGACTTCGCGAGTACTTTGCCGATAAGAAGGATGGACTTTGCGAGAGCTGTAAAAGCCGACTCGAGGCAAATCCCATGCGCATACTCGACTGCAAATCCGAGGTGTGCAAAAAGCTCGCCGCCGATGCCCCTCGCGCCATCGATTGCCTGTGCGATGAGTGTCGCGCACACATGGACGGCGTAAAAGCGTCGCTCGATGCCATGGGTATCGAGTACGAGATCGACACATCGATAGTTCGCGGACTCGATTACTACACGAGAACGGTGTTCGAGTTCATCTGCTCGGACGAGCGTATGGGCGCACAGTCGACAATATGCGGCGGCGGCAGATATGATCTGCTTATGGAAGAGCTTGGCGGCTCGCACCTGCCCGCATGCGGCTTCGGAATGGGAATTTCGAGACTGCTCCCGACGGTCGAGCTTCCCGATGCTCCCGAGAGGGAAGGCGTGTATGTCGCACCGATGGGCGAGCGTGCTCTGCTTTTTGCACAAAAGCTTGTGAATGAGCTTCGCGCCGACGGCATTCGCGCAGAGACCGACACGGTAGGCAGATCGGTCAAGGCGCAGATGAAATACGCCAATAAAATATCGGCGGCGTATACGCTTGTTATCGGCGATAACGAGCTCAACTCGGGTCGCGCCGAACTCAAAAACATGACCGACGGATCGTCTTCGAGCGTAGAGCTCGCCGGCGTTTCGAGCGCTATCAAAGAAAATATGTAAATTTGCAAAAAATTGCATACGCAGTTAGAAAGTGAGACATAATAAAATGGCAGAATTTTTCAGCTCCTCCGACAAGAGGACGTGCTATTGCGGCACACTGACAAAAGAAAACATAGGACAGGAAGTGACGGTCTGCGGCTGGGTACAGCGTCAGCGTGACCTCGGATCGCTGATATTCGTCGATCTTCGCGACCGCACGGGTATCGTTCAGCTCGCATTTGACCCGGATACCGATAAGGAACTTTTCGACAAAGCATTCTCGGTACGCAGTGAATATGTGCTGTCGGTGAAGGGAATCGTCCGCTCAAGAGGAGAGGGCGCGATCAACAAAAACATCCCGACAGGCGAGATCGAGATCTTCGTTGGCTCGATGAAGGTACTCTCTCAGGCACAGACACCTCCGTTTGAAATATCCGACAGCGCAAAGGTCGGTGACGAGATCGCACTCAAATATCGCTATCTCGATCTTCGCCGCCCCTCGCTCCAGAAGAACATAATGCTCCGTCATAAGATCGCACAGATCGCACGCGATTATTTCTATGAAAACGGATTTTACGAGATCGAGACCCCGATGATGATCAAGCCCACCCCCGAGGGTGCACGCGATTATCTTGTTCCGTCGCGTATACATCACGGATGTATGTACGCGCTTCCTCAGTCGCCTCAGATCTACAAACAGCTCCTGATGCTCGGCGGATTTGACAGATATGTGCAGATCGCAAGATGCTTCCGCGATGAGGACCTTCGCGCCGATCGCCAGCCCGAGTTCACGCAGATCGACCTTGAAATGTCTTTTGCTACACAGGAAGACATCATGGCGATCAACGAGGGACTTATGCGCAGACTCTATAAGGAGATACTTGATATCGACCTTGAACCAATGCCGCATATTACATATGATGAGGCGATGAACAGATACGGCTCGGATAAGCCCGATACCCGTTTCGGCATGGAGATACAGGATGTTTCGAATTTGGTTGCCGATTGCGCGTTCGGCGTGTTCTCGTCGGCTGTCGCAAACGGCGGCTCTGTCCGCGCCATAGTCGTCAAGGGAGGCGCGGCAAAGCTCTCGCGTAAGGAGATCGATAAGCTTACCGAGCACGCAAAGGGAATCGGCGCGAAGGGACTTGCGTTCGTTCGCTTTGTCGATGAAACTCCGAACTGCTCGTTCGCGAAGTTCTTTGAAAAGGACGCGCTTGACGCACTTCTTGACTCGATCGATTGCAGAAGGGGCGATGTCGCACTCTTTGTCGCAGATAAAAATCCGATCGTTCTGTCCACTCTCGGCGCACTCCGCAATATCGTCGCAAGACAGCTCGATATGATCCCTCACGGCAAATATAACTTCCTTTGGGTCACGGAATTCCCCTTCTTTGAGTGGAATGAGGAGACCGAGCATTGGGATGCCATGCACCATCCCTTCACGATGCCGCATGAGGATTGCCTTCAGTATCTCGAAAGCGACCCCGGTAAGGTATACGCACAGTGCTATGACCTCGTGCTCAATGGCACGGAGCTTCTTTCGGGATCAATCAGAATCACCGACTGGGAGCTTCAGGAAAAGATGTTCAAGGCACTCGGACTCACACCCGAGGAGATCGATGCAAAGTTCGGCTTCCTTGTAGATGCCTATAAGTACGGTGCACCTCCGCACGGTGGATCGGGTATGGGACTTGATCGACTCGTTATGACCATGGTCGAGGCTGATTCGCTCCGTGACGTAATAGCCTTCCCGAAGATCCAAAACGCATCCGAGCCGATGTCGAAATGCCCCGCAAAAGCCGACCCCGCCGCTCTTGCCGAGCTTGGGCTTGCGATCGTCGATGAAGAATGATAATCATATGATATAGTAAAAACAGATCAGCTCACCGCTAAGATGAGCTGATCTGTTTGTATGTGTCTTATTTTTTGTGGCATGCGCCCGACATTGCGCACTTTGCACAACCGCCGCAACAGGAACTCTTGCCGCTCTTTTTGTCCTTGATAAGACTTGCGATGATCAGCGTTACGATGCCGACAAGCAGTACGCAGATCGAGACCGTCACAATGCCTGAAATGTTTGATGCTATCCATTCGAGCATAGGATCTCCTCCTTACGCCTTGCCGGTTTTCTTTGCGGGGCGGAATGTCAGATATACCATTGCCGCCAAAAGGACGATCGCAACGACAAACCCTACGATACCGAGCGCACCCGAGAGCGATCCCGTAAAGAGATTTCCGATGTTGTAGACCATAAATGCGATGGCGTAAGCAAAGAGGCACTGATATCCGACAGCGAACCATGTCCACTTTGCACTGTTCATCTCACGCTTGATAGCTCCGATCGCCGCAAAGCAGGGAGCGCAGAGCAGGTTGAATACGAAGAAGCTGTAGCCCGCAGTCTGAGTAAATGCCGCCGCGATGTTCTGATAGACAGTTCCGTCGCCGCCGCCGTAAAGAATGCCCAGCGTGCCGACGATGTTTTCTTTCGCAACAAGACCGGTGACCGATGCAACAGCACCCTGCCATGTTCCCCATCCGAGGGGTCTGAATATCCATGCAAATACCGAACCGATAGCCGCAAGTATCGAGCTGTCGATCTCCTCATCGGAGAGCATGCGGAATGTTCCGTCAACTACACCGAAGTAGGTGGTGAACCAGATAACGATGGTGGAAAGAAGAATGATCGTTCCCGCTTTCTTAATAAAGGACCAACCGCGCTCCCACATGGAACGAAGCAGTGCACCGATGGTGGGCAGATGGTATGCGGGAAGCTCCATGACAAAGGGAGCGGGATCACCCGAGAACATGCGTGTCTTCTTGAGCATAACGCCCGATATGATGATCGCCGCCATGCCGATGAAATATGCCGATGTAGCGACCCATGCCGAACCGCCGAAGAGCGCGCCGGCTATCATCGAAATAAAGGGAACCTTTGCTCCGCAGGGGATAAATGTCGTCGTGATGACCGTCATGCGGCGGTCACGCTCGTTTTCGATCGTCCGCGATGCCATGATTCCGGGAACCCCGCAACCCGTGCCGACGAGCATGGGGATAAACGATTTGCCCGACAGACCGAATTTTCTGAATATACGGTCAAGCACGAATGCAATTCTTGCCATGTAACCGCAGGATTCAAGGAACGCAAGGAGAAGGAAAAGCACGAGCATCTGCGGAACAAATCCGAGTACCGCACCGACACCTGCTACTATACCGTCGAGAATAAGTCCCGAAAGCCATTCGGGGCAGAGCGGCTCCTCTTCGTCAACTCTCAGCGCATTGCCGATGAGCGCGGGAATGCCGTTTACCCATACGCCGTATTCGTCGGGCGAGGGCTCGGCAAACTCGGCGTTTTCTTTTTCGAAATATTCGACCGCCTCAAGATAGGTCATGCCGATGCATTCGTCCTCGTTTGCCCCCGAGGGAATTTCGGAGTAGTAGACCTTCATTTCAACCTCGGCAAGCGTTTCTTCGTCCTCGACAGTGACACTGCCGACCGCGTTGTCACTCTCGGGCTTGTAGCTTTTGAGTGCCTCAAGTGCCGCCGCAGGATCGAAATCCTCGGCTTCGGTGTCGATCTCGACAAACGCGCCGATGGCATTCATTGCGTTCGCATAAGCGTCGGATGCGTCGGCGTATTCGGATGAGCCTATGCCGAACATGTGCCATCCGTCGCCGAACAGACCGTCATTTGTCCAGTCGGTCGCCATGGCTCCGACCGTGACCATTGAAATGTAGTATACAAGGAACATGATCGCCGCAAATATCGGAAGTCCGAGCCATCTGTTGGTGACGACCTTGTCGATCTTGTCGGATGCTGTCAGCGCACCGACCTTCTTTTTCTTGTAACAGCCGTCGATGATCGAGCCTATGTAGCTGTATCTCTCGCCCGTGATGATCGACTCGGCATCGTCGTCAAGCTCACTCTCTGCCGCCTTGATGTCGGTCTCGATGTGCTCAAGCACCGTCTTGCCTATGTTAAGCTCGCCGATTACCCTCTCGTCACGCTCGAAGATCTTGATGGCGTACCATCTCTGTTTGTCCTCGGGCATGTCGTGAAGGACAGCCTCCTCAATGTGCGCAAGCGCGTGCTCGACAACACCCGAGAATGAGTGTTGTGGCTTTGCCGCCTTGCCGCCCGCAGCCGCGATAGCCGCCTCGGCAGCCTCGGGGACGCCTGTTCCCTTGAGGGCGGAGATCTCGACTACCTTGCATCCGAGCTTTTTCGAAAGAGCGGATGTGTCGATCTTGTCGCCGCGCTTTTTAACGACGTCCATCATGTTGATGGCAACAACGACCGGAATGCCAAGCTCGACCAGCTGTGTCGTGAGATAGAGATTTCTTTCAAGATTCGTGCCGTCAACGATGTTGAGTATCGCATCCGGATGCTCGCCTGTCAGATACTTTCTCGCAACTACCTCCTCGGGAGTGTAGGGCGAGAGCGAATAAATGCCGGGAAGGTCGGTGATCGTTACATCACCATGCCCCTTGAGCTTGCCTTCCTTCTTTTCAACGGTTACGCCGGGCCAGTTGCCGACAAATTGGTTTGATCCCGTCAGTGCGTTGAACAGTGTTGTTTTACCGCTGTTGGGGTTGCCCGCAAGTGCAATTTTCATTTTCATACAGTATTTCCTCTCCTTTCGGTTTATTCGACTTCGATCATCGCCGCGTCGGCTTTTCTGATCGAAAGCTCGTATCCGCGTACGGTGATCTCAATGGGATCGCCGAGCGGTGCGATCTTGCGAACCGATACCTCGGTTCCTTTTGTAAGCCCCATGTCCATAATGCGACGCTTCGTCGCACCAACACCCGTGAGCCTTACTATCCTTACACGCTCACCAATGTTTGCATCTTTAAGTGTTTTCACCTTTCTGCCTCCTGTTGTATATAAATAAAATTTATACCATGATCTTTTGCGCCATTTCGCGACTTATGGCAACTCGCGCCTCTTTGATCTTTACGATCACGTTGCCTCCGAGCGATGTGACGATCTGCGTGCTCTCTCCCGGCACGAATCCGAGGTCGGCAAGATGTTGCCTCGTTTCGGTCGAACCGCCGACCTTCTTTATTGTTACCTCGCACCCCATGTCCGCAAGTGTCAGTGGGATCATCTCTGTGATCATTCCTTTCCGTTTCCGTCTTACGAAGTTAGCACAAACTAACCGTATTGCCGAATAATCGGTTAGTAAAAACTAACCTCATACCCAAACAATAGGTTAGCCTCAACTAACCACGCAATATAATACACCATTTATTCGATTTTGTCAAGGGGTTTTTGAAAAAAAGTTTAATTTTTTTAAAAAATTTTCAAAAGAGCACAAAAAAATCGATCGGCTCAAGATAAGTTCTTGAACCGATCGATAAAATCACCACATTGTCAATAGATTTTTAACTTTTTTATAAAAAGCGAGCGCCAAAAAAGGCGTGATATACAAAGAGACCCCGCCGAGAAACGAGGATTAAATCGACTGCTCGAACGCACCCGTAGGGCGGGGGCTTGCTCCCGCCGCTTTTTGGCGGTCGATTTATAATAAATTGGCGAGATCGCAAAGAAATTACACCGAGATATCCTACACCGATTATCCAAGAGGCGGCGGGAGCAAGCCCCCGCCCTACGACAGGTGCTTATTTCGGTGGTCAATTAATTACAAATCCAATCATAAAAAAGCAATTTGCAAAAACACGATTTAATCATCGTTTCCCCCAAAGGGAGGCTCAGGCGTAACTTTTTCGCGATATCGCCGACATGGTATATATCGACCTGCCAAAGAAAAGGCGGTCGACGCATAACAAAAAAGCCGCCCCGAATGCCGACGGGCATTTGGGACGCTTTTTTGATCAGAGTGTTATGTCTTTTTTATCCTTGAGATATTTTTCAAGCATGCCGCAGAGAAGTGCTCCGAGGAAGCCGACAACTATGCCAACGACTATGCCGCCAAGGACATCGGTCGGGAAGTGAATGTAGAGATAGAGTCGCGAAAAAGCGATAAGGACGGCGATCACCGTTGCGGGGATGCCGAACTTCCAATTTTTCTTGAAGAGCAGTGCGCAACAGGACGCAAAGGATGCCGCGGTGTGTCCGGACGGGAAAGAGTAGTCGGACGGCGGATCTGCGTGGATCAGTGCTTTGATCTTGTCAAGCATATCGGGGTTCAGCGTATAAGGTCTGATCCTGTGCACGATCGGCTTAAGTATCAGATTACAGCAGAGCAGATCGAGGATAAGCGCGATGCCCATTGCAACGCCGAGCGGTCGTGTTTTCTTTATGATGATGAAAACAAGCGCAAGTGCGATCCAGAAGATGCCCGCATCACCGAGATGTGTGATGATCGGTAAAACAGTGTCAAATAGGGCATTGTGCAGATTTTCCCAAATGAAATCCAAAATGCCGAGTTCAAATTGATTCATGATCTTCGTTTTCCTTTCTTGAGTTTTGATCATTCGATTTTCTCCATTATATCACAAAGCTTTGGAAAAATCAATAGCAGAGACGATAATTTTGTTGAGAAGCCGACGCATTTTGACAAATAAGTCGGAATTGTCGGTGTAAGATATGCATATAGATATAAATTACACCCAAAAGGAGCTGATCCCATAATGACGGAGACAATAGCTCGTATAAAGAAAAGGATAGAAAAAGGCATCGGAGATATCTCGGACAAATTTGCGGCACTCGTTTCGGCACTCGGAGGCAAGATCGATCGCCTATCGCCTCTCCCTCCCGAGCAGACCGCACTGCTTCGCCGACGTGCCACTTACGCGACCGCGTTTATGATCCTTTCATTTTTAATGGGATGCGCACCGTCCTTGTTTGACAGCCGTCCTTATGCGATAGCACTCCTTTTCTCCGCCGGTCATCCGAACACCGTGTTTGTCTGGCTGGGAGGCTCGGCTGGTGCGATCGTCGGCGGAAAGTCGCCGATATTATACCTGATCCTGCTCGGTGTTTCGGCGATCGTCAGACTTGTGATCACATCCGATCGGTTCGGCTCGATGGGATACCCGACATTCGGTGAGCCTTTTCGGATGCGAATACTTATGTCATCGACCGCCGCACTCATCTTTGAGCTTGCAAGAATGCTGTCCGACGGCTTTTCACCCTATTTTCTGCTTCGAGTGCTTTCTGGCGCGCTCATAGCACCACTCATGACCGCGGCATTCATCTTCGCCTTTGACCGATCGGTCCACAGTGCCCTTCGCGAGGGGGCGATCTATCTGGTGATCTATGTTACCGTATCCGCACTCGCCGGCAAGACGCTCTCATCCTTCTCGTTTGCGCTCATCGTGTCATTCTTGCTCATCCTGCATGTCGCAAACTCGTCCGGACTCATGCGCGCCTGCCTTGTCGGTCTGGTCTGTGGAATGGGATGCGGCGGACTCGGGGTCAATCTTGCGGTTGCGGGTATCACTGCGGGCGCATTCGTGCCCTTCGGGATAGGCACATCGACCTTCCTTACCGCCGCGCTGACCCTCGGTATAGCCTTCTATTTCGGCGGCATTCCGTCACTTGTTGCTTTTACCGGGGATATCATTTTCGCAAGCCTTCTCTATATCCCGCTCGCAAAATCGGGTGCGCTTGAAAGGGTGAACATTTTTCGCAAAAATGCTCATGATGACGCTCTGCTCGGTGATCCCGCGACCGAAAAGAGGGCGGCAGAGCTTCGTCGTGATAAAATGGACAAGCTGTCGAGGGCGTTTGGCGAAATATCCGAGATATTTATGCGCCTCGGCACAAAGCTTCGCTCACCCGATGCCGCCGATCTGCGAGGAATATGCGAGGGAGCCATTGATAAGGTCTGCGCGCACTGTCCGATATCGTCAAGCTGTTGGAAGGAAGATTTTATCTCGGGCAACGATCGTGCAAAACTGCTCGCAAAACAACTCGCGGAGCAGGGCGCACTGTCTTGGGCGGAGCTGCCAGAGAGCTTCAGGCGAAGCTGTCGGCGCGCCGACAGGCTCGTTCGTGAGATAAACGACGGTTATGCCGAATTTTTGGAGGGAGTGCTCACCAAAGACAAATCAGAACTGTTCGCACTCGATTATGCCGCGCTTGCCGAGATGCTCAGATCGGAGCAAAATGAGTCGACGGACGACGGATGTATCCCCGATCAGGGACTTGCCAAAGAGGCATCCGAGCTCTTTCGCTCGCTCGGAATGTCTTTTTCGGGTGTCGGCGCATGGGGAAAAAGAAAAAAGACCGTGATTGTATCGGGCGTTGATGTCAGCTCGCTGACAGTCAGCGCAAGGCTCATATCGGAGGAGCTGTCAAAAAGGGGCGGGTGCAAATTCGGAGAGCCGGAGTTCAAATTCGAGGGCGATTTCGTCTCGATGACATTGTCCTCGCTGCCCTCATTCAGAGCAGGGACTGCCGTTTCGTTTCAGCCGCGATCGGGCGAGGAGTCGAGCGGCGACTCGGTCAGCACGTTTTACACCGATGACGGCAGAGTCTTCGCACTGATATGCGACGGTATGGGCAGCGGTGCCGAGGCGGCGGCAACGGCAGAGGTGTCCGCGATATTTCTGAAAAAGATGCTTTCTGCCGGCAACGGCAGAGGTATATCGCTCAGACTGCTCTCAAATTTTCTCTGCTCCCGTGCCGTCGAGTGCCATACGACCGTTGACATTGTTGAGATCGATCTCTATACCGGCAGGGCTGTTTTTCTAAAATGCGGAGCCGCACCATCATATGTTTTCAGATCCGAAAAAATATTCAAGGTCGACAGCAAAAGCCTGCCGATCGGTATCATGAAGGAGGTACATTCCGAGGAAACGCCGCTTGATACCGAGTTCGGCGATCTCTGTATGCTCGTCAGCGATGGCGTTGGCGCGACATTTGAGGGCTCGCTCTGGCTCTGCGATCTCGTAAACAGCGGCAGAGATCGCACCCCCGCCGAGATCGCCGATGCCGTTCGCGCGCGTGCCGTTGTCGAAAATCGCGGTGCTGACGATGTGTCGGTCGCGGTCATAAAGATAGAAAGAGCATAGCAGTACGCAAAAAACAGCTGTCCCACAAAAAGGCAGCTGTTTTTTTGACTTTTTGACTTTCCTCAGAGACTTTCGAGATAATCGACGATGTCACCGACGCTTGAAAATCCCGCAAGCTTTTCGTCGGGTATGACTATGCCGCTCTCCTCCTCGATAGTCATGAGAAGCTGGAGAATGTCGACCGAGTCAGCGCCGAGATCGCCTTTGATCGTTGACTCGCGTGTGATCTTCTCGACATCAACGCCGAGCTGATCGGATAAGAGTTTTTTTACCTGTTCAAGCATTTGTTTTCTACCTTTCAATATCGTTTCCTGTTTTGATTTATTTGTTTATTTGTCGCCGTTCGATATGTCATCGGCTATCTTCCTGCAAAGATCTGCCTTGCTCATCTTGTATGCCTGCTCCATGCAGATCTCGAATGCGTGCGCGCCACTGCTTCCGTGTCCCTTCACGATGATCTTGTCAAGTCCGAGAAGGACAGATCCGCCGTAATTTTGGTAGTTCATAAATTCTTTTTCGTCATCGAACATCTTTTTCATGAAAAGTGCGCCGATCTTGTATTTTGTGCGTGACATTATGTCCTTTTTCAGTCGTTTAAGAATTTCGAGTGCCGTACCCTCGGTCGCTTTTATCAGCACATTGCCCGAAAAACCGTCGCAGACAACAAGATCGTACTTGCCCGAGAGCAGATCGCGGCTTTCCATGTTGCCGACAAAATTGATCCTATCGTCATTTTTCAGAAGTTGGTGTGCCTCACGGTGAAGATCGTCGCCCTTTTCCTCCTCGATGCCGACATTTAAGAGTGCGACGCGGGGTGAGGCTATCTTGTGTACCGTGCGCAGATAAGCGGATGCCATCAGCGCGTTTTGATGAAGCCCCTCGGGGGTGCATTCGACCGACGCGCCGCTGTCGCAGATGCCGACAATGCCGCCCGACATGGTTGGCAGGATGGGGCAGAATGCAGGGCGTCGTATGCCGCGTATTCTGCCGATACGCAAAATGCATCCGCCGACGAGTACTCCGGTCGCTCCTGTCGATACGAGCGCGTCAACACTATCATCCTCGCGCAGACGCTTTATCGCACTGATCATGGACGAATCCTTTTTCAGCCTCAGCGCATCGATCGGGCGGTCGTTGCCGTCCACCGCCTCGGGCGTGTGTACGATCTCGATCCTGCCACCTTGCAGGTCGGCGGCGGATATCTCGGCAAGCTCGGCTTTTATGACCTCGCTGTCACCAAAAAAGATGACCGACAGATCATCGTGCGCACGCATGGCACTTACGGCACCCTCGATATTGGCACTCGGGCTTTTGTCGCCGCCGAGTGTGTCAACGGCGATCTTGATCGTTTTCTTTGTCGTTTCGCTCATCTCAGTCCCCTGCCTTTGTCACTTTTTTAACATATGCGCGTCTGCGTTTGTGTATTTCTCTCGGGAAACGCTTCCACTGATTTTGAATGGCAAAATTGTCTTCGAGATTTAGGTTCGTTTCGGCATATTCGATGTTGTCCTCGGCGAGCATTCGCATGAGCTCGGAGGTGATTATGGCGGTGATGCCTCTGTTTAAGTATTCGGGATGGACCGCGATAAGCCCGAGATCGAGCACCTTCGGATGCTTGATCGCACCGAGCAGACGAACAAGCGCGGCAGGTGTCATATGACCTCTCGACCTCTGAACGGCGCGCGCCAGCGACGGAAAGCAAATTCCCATGCAGACGATCTTGTCGTTTTCGTCAAGGATCGCCGCGACATATTTCAGATCGATGATCAGCTTGAAATTGTCGATCATCATTTTTTTCATGCCGTCGGTGAAGGGAACTGTTCCGTAAAGTCCCTCGTATCCGATGTCGATCAGTTCAAACAGACCATCGGCGTATTTGTTTATAAAATCCCCGACATTTTTTGCCTTGCCGATACGCAGCTTGTAACGATTCATTACAAAGTCGGACATTTTTTTCATCTGTGCGATCGACTCGGGGTCGGGAGCACGCAGTATCGATTCGTTCCAGTCGACCTCTTTGGCATATCCGCTGTCCTCAACAAGTTTTGGGTAGTAATCGTAGTTGTACTGCTCCTCGTATGTGGACAGCCTGTCAAAGCCCTCGATCAAAAGCCCCTCGCGCTCAAGATCCGAAAAGCCGAGCGGACCGCAGACTGTGTCCATGCCTTTCTCGGCGGCAAAATCCTCAACCGCCGAGAAGAGCGCGCGAGAGACCTCTGTGTCGTCAATGCAGTCAAATCGCGTAAATCTGACACGCTTTTCGCCATGCTTTTCGTTCGATGCCCTCTGCAGGATCGCGGAAATGCGTCCGACGGTCACACCGTCCCTCTTGGCGAGAAAATATTCGCTCTCACAGCTGTCGTTGTATATGTAATTTTTTGAAAAGATCTTCTTCTCATCTGCCCAAAGCGGCGGGACAAAATACTCACAGTCTTTGTACAGCCTCAGCGGAAAGTTGAGAAATTCGTTTTGGTCGTTTTTGCTTCTTACCTTGATGATGTCTACCATAACAGCCTCGCTTATCTGTGCAGAGCGTGAAAGCAGATGCCCGCTCCGTTCGGTCCGCAGTGACTGCCAGCTGTCGGATTGGTAGGTACTATCTCGATATCAAGTGCATCTCCGAACTCTGCGCGCATCATGTCGGCAAGCTCGTTTGCAAATTCGGGAGCATCGGTGTGACCGACGATCACCTTGTGGGAGGCAACATCGTCACCAAGCTCTCTCGCATAGGATATCAGCTTTTCCATTGCGCGCTCTCTGCCGCGCTCCTTGCCTATGCTGACCATCTTTCCCTCGGGCGACATGTAGATGATCGGGCGTATGCCGAGCAGTGTGCCCATGGTTGCCGAAATGCCGCTGACTCTGCCCGAGCGCTTGAAGAACTTGAGATCGTCGGCAAAAAAGTACATCGCATAGTGATCGACCTCACGCTCCGCCCAAGCAAGCACTTCTTCAACCGATACTCCGTCCGAGAGCATTTTCCCGACCTCGGAAAGGATAATGTATCCCATGATCGCGATTCCTTTGGTGTCTATCGAGTAGAATTTTCTCTCGGGAAAATCGGCACGAAGACGCTCGAGTGCCTTTTCCATTACGTTAAACGTACAGCTCATCTCAGCCGAGAAATGGACATAGAGTATGTCGTTTCCTGCCTCAAATTCGGGGCGAAAATAGTTGTCGTATGCCTGTTCGGTCAGTGCGCTCGTTGTCGGGAGCGTGCCCTCGCGAAGCTTGTTGTAGAATGCGTGAATGTCAAATTCGCTTGGATCGTTTCCAAACTCGGCGTTGTCCTCGTATGGTCTGATCTCGCGTCCGTCGATCGCAAACGGCATGCTGATAAGCTTGCATCCGTGTTTTTTCGCGACCGCCGGGGTGATGTCGCAGTCGGTATCCGTAAAAAGTGTAAGCATTTTGATATTCCTTTCGTATTTTGAGTTATTCAAGTACCGCAATGTAATCGTATATCGGCTGACCACCGTCGATCATTATTATCTCGAGCTTTCTGTATTTTTCGCGAAGCCTGTCGCAAAGTGTACGCGCGACATTTGTCTTCGCATCCTCGCCGACAAGCAGCAGCATGACCCCGTAGCAGGACAGGTCTTCTGCCTCGAGCATCCGATAGAGCGCATCCTCGGCACATTTTGCCTGCGATAAGATCTCGTCGCCCGTGAATCCGATGTAACTGCCTTCCTCGACCGACACACCGCCGACCTTGGCACATCTTTCGGCACGCGATACGCTGAGCGTGCGAACCTGCGAGATGATGTCCGATAGCTCGGACATTATCGTGTCGGTGTCGCCCTCGGTGTCCATCATCGACATCGCCGCATAGCCTTCTCCGACCGTTCGCGTTTCAAGTACGCAGATCTTTGACCCATCGTAAAGCTCGGATGCCTGTTTTGCCGTCATTATTATGTTTTTGTTGTTCGGAAAAACAAATATCCTCTCGGCGTCTGCCGCCTTGAACGCATCTATCATGTCGGCAACCGACGGATTCATCGATTGCCCTCCGTCAACAACGGCATCCGCGCCAAGCGATCTGAAGGTCTCTTTAAGCCCCTCTCCTGCCGCAACGACAACGATGCCCGTCTTTTTGCGAGCTTTTTTCGCAAGCAGTTCCTGTGCGTTGTCACCGCGCGCAACCGCCGCCTTGTTTTGGAATGTCATGTTCTCGATCTTGAGCGTCAGAAATTCACCGTATTTTTGACAATGATTTAAGACATCCCCGGGGACCTTCGTGTGGACGTGGACCTTCACGATGCTGTCCTGTATGAACGCGACGATCGAATCTCCGACCGATTGCAGATACTCTATCAGAGCGTCAAGGTCAAAGCTTACGATATCGCATTTTGATGATTGAAGCCTTAAAAGAAATTCGGTGCAGTAGCCGAATTCGAGCGTGCTTTCGGGTGAAAACAGCGAAAAATCCACATTTGTCGCTCCGCCGACCGAAACTTCCCCCTGCTCAAAACCGCGCTCGGGCATTTTGCCAAGGAGCGCGTCTCGCATTCCCTCGAATATGCAGAGAAGTCCGGCACCGCCGCTGTCGACCACGCCTGCCTCCGCAAGTGCCGGAAGCAGATCCGTGGTGCGATCGAGCGAGCGTCGCATCTCGTCGAGCAGAGCATCGAAATACTCGGCTATCTCACCGCTTTTTGCGGTGCTGTTTGCATAGGCGACCGCATCCTTGAAAACGGTCAGTATAGTGCCTTCAACAGGGCGGGGAACTGCGCTGTATGCCGACCTTACTCCCGCACTCATCGAACGCATCAGTCTGTCGATGTCGGCAGATTCGATCGTCGAAAATTCGCTTGTTATTCCCGAAAAAATACGCGAGAGTATTACACCCGAATTTCCGCGCGCGCCGAGAAGCATCCCGTCGGACGCCGCCTTCGCCGCATCGCAAAGACGCTCGCCCGCAATCTCAGCCGCCGCCGCACCTCTGTCAAAGGTCATCAGCATGTTGTCGCCCGTGTCACCGTCGGGGATCGGGAAGACATTTAAGTCGTTGACGCTCTGACGGTGCTCGGCAAGCCTGCCCGAGCCTGCGCGAAGCATGTCTGCAAAGATCTTTCCGCTTATCGTTGTCGTGTTATTTGCTGTCATTTTTGCTCCTTTTAGTGTCGATCAATTATTTGACTTTTATCGGTGCTTTCAGCTCGATGATGTCATAAAGCGTGCATCCAAGCACCTCGCAGATCTTCATAAGCGTGCTGAGATGCACCGGCTGGTTTTTGCCAAGCTTTGCTATTACCGCAGAACTGAGTTTGGTCATGTTTTGCAGATCTTTTTTCTTCATTTTTCTGTCAATAAGCAGTTTCCAAAGCTTGTCATATGACAGCTTCAGTGTTTGAGTTACCTTTTCGCCTGACATGATTGTCACCTTCCTTTTTCCTTGTATCGATAGTATATCACAAATTTCGACATTTGTCAACAAAAATCTTTATTTTCGTAAAGATTTTCTTTTTTTACCAAAAGAAAAAGAGCTGCCTTTTGCAAAACAGCTCTTTAACCTATGTTACATCACCGCGCGTACATATCTGTACCACAGCTTTTTGGGTATCGACAGTGCCGAGTATTCGGTCTTTATCAGAGACTCTGCAAATTCTCCGAGCCCTTCAAGCCCGTCTCTGCCTATCTCTCCCGAAAATTCGAGTTCTTCCATTATTTCGGTGATCTCGGTCATGGTGTGTGACCATGCAAGGCGTCTGCGTATCGCCGCTGCCGCTTTTTTGTCACGCACATCGGGACGCGACGGATGATCTACTCTGTAGGCAAATTCGTGCGGTGTCTCGCCCGAGTGCGGCTTTGCGACGGTCAGCCTGATGACCTCCCATATGCAGTCGATGAGTACTCCGGACATCGCCGCCATCTCGGCTTTGTCCTCGAAGCTTCCGTAGATCGCGCGCTCGATGTAGTAATCTCTTCCCGCGCGTATCTTCTTTTGTCGCCTGTACATCAAAATCAGGATGGCGGCAACGATCGCCACAGCTCCGATCGATATGCATATCTTTGCAATATCGGCGGCGGACAGCGTGAATTTGTCCTTTTCCTCATTATCGCCCTCATCTTCTTTGATATCGGGCTCTTTTGCGGTGTCGCTCGTTTCGGGGGTTGTGGTGGATTCGGGTCTTGACGTTACCGGATCGACGATCGACGGCAGATTTGAGTCGCTCGATCTGTCAATATAGTAAATTGCCGAATAATATGACGGTGTTACCTCGATCGTGCGCCAGCCGAGCCCGTCTATCCAGACCTCGACCCATGCATGTGCATCCTCGTCGGTCACCGATGAGCTGTAGTTCTTGTTCCCCTCATCGTCCTTGCTCTCGTAAAAGTCGCTTGCGAGATATCCCTGAACATATCTTGCGGGAATGCCCAGCTCCCTTAATATGAGCGTTGCCGCTGTCGCAAATTGTACGCAATACCCGTTTTTCGTCTCAAGCAAAAATGAGTCGATGTCAGACGCGTACGTCCCGGACGGCTTTGTCGGCTCTGTTGTGTACTCGTAATTTAATATCATGTAGTTGACGACCGCCATGATCTTGTCAAAATCGGTCGGTGCGGTGTTTACTTCATCATACAGCTCGGCGGCGATCGCTTTTATGCTCTCAAGTGACGCCCCCTTGCCGTAGAACGCCTTTACATAGTCTGCGTATTCTTCATATGCACTGACGTTCTCGGCGATCCACTGCCTGCGGTTCGACGATTCGAGAAATTCCTCGATCCCGACAGTTCCGTAGCTTGAAAGACCCTCGCGCTCAAGCCGTTCGGTGAAACGCTTGCGGAGATCGTCGGCGTCCGAGGTTGCGATGTTTGCCGCATTTTTCAAAAAGTCGTTGACAAGCAGATTGTACCTTGCCGCGCTGTCCGCATTTGCCGCAAAATTCTTGTATGTGTAGGTCGGAAGGATGGCAGGGGCGGTGAATGCCTTTTTGAGATTCAGCCAGCTTGATGTGTATATGCCGTCCGAATAGAGCTCAACGCTCTCCGAGTATTTGTCATCTCTTGACATGTATTCGTAGTTGCCGATCGATGCTCCGGCATAGCTCTGCGGCATCGTGTATAAAAGCCCTGTGCTTTTTATCGATTGCACATCAACAAGCGTCGCGTAATATCCGAGCGTTGAGCCGTCGTAATATTTGTCTTTCGGGAACGAATCGGGGTCAAGCCACGAGTCCAATCTGCGGTAGAGCGAATATGTCAGCGTGTCTCCGCTGATCCCCGCATATCTGTTTCGCATCACGGCGAGCATGTCCTTGTAATCGTCATCGGTGAGCAGATCCCACGAGTCGTCACTCTCGTTAAAGTCCGAGGCGATCCAGCTGCGCAGATATATGTTTCGGTTTTTTGTGTACGAGGACACCTTGAACAGCTGTACACCGTCAAACTGTATGTCTTCAAGTCCCGCCGATCGCTTGTCGATCAGCGAGTTCATCACGTTGAGCCTCGGGTCACCGCCCGTCAGCAGGGTCATCACGATATTTCGTGCCGATGATATCGGACGGCTTATCGCCTTGATCTCTCGCCAGGGGGTCTTGATCGCCGCGGCAGGACCCGCAAGGACAGCTATCACAAGCAGACCCGCAAGTGCCGATGAAAATCCCGAATAGGCGCGCGATTTCTTTGAATTTTTGTGCTCGGCGTACAGTCTGTCATATGCCGAAAGAACGATGGTCGAGCAAAGTCCTGCCAAAATGCTGACGATGCCGATGTTGCTTCCGGTCAAATTGTAGGTAAAGCAGAGAGCACAGATCAGCCCTCCGAAGATGAGCATCGGAATAAGCCTTGTCCGTTTTGCCGAAAATGCGGCAAATATCAGCCCGATGAGCGTTGCAAGCGTGAATATTCCACCGTAGATCAGCGCGGTCTCAACACGCTCGGATGAGACCGACAGCGAGCCGAGCGACGGCAGATCAAAACGTGCGAGCGTGGCATATCCGAGCTCCTCGAGCATGTCCATCATTCTGCTCCAAAGTCGCTCAACACCGTCGGTGATCAGCGTTATGGGCGAGCCGACAAAGAGAAAGACTCCGCCGATAAATGCCGCTATCATGCCTGCTCCGACAAATATCAGCTTGCCGCCGATGAAGCAGAGCGAGAATGCCGCGACAGATCCGACACAGTAGAAGAGAAGTGCCCACAGATTGATCTCGACAAGCTCAAATGAGTCAACGATCAGCGCGCATATGCCGAATACCGAAAGCCCGATCGAGAAGAATCGAAGCAGATAACCGATCGGTATCGATAAGGGAAACCCCTTCATTTTGTCGGGGGCATAGAGCGTCGCATCCTCGTTTCGCTTAAGAGCGCGTTTCTTGCGACGTGCGGCTTTGGCACTCTCTTTTGCGCGCTTTGCGGCAATTTTCTTTTCTTTTTTGCTTTTGTTTTTGCTCTTTTCGGTGATCGTTTGCGATTCGTTGTCCGACGGCAGATCGGAGGTTATGTATTCTTCGAGATCGACCGTTTTGTCGGTCTTTTTGCGCTTATTCATCTTGGTCGACCTCCTTTTGTACATTTGCTCTCGACACGCCGCCGCTTATCCTGCCGTCGCGCGCATCAAGTACCTTTATGCCTTGACGAGACAGCTCCGAAAGCGAGTTTTCAAGCTCCTCGAAGTATCTGCTCTTTTCGGACTCTGCGATCTTTTCGGTCGGGATGTAGGTGTAAAACTCGGACGCGGAACCTCCGCGAACGCCTGTCGTCGAAAGCGACGATACAAGCCCGCGTGATACTCTGCCGCCGACAAAACAGAATGTCGCATTGTCGACAGCATCCGAGACTATCTCGGCAAGAGATGTGACCTCGTGCTCGGTCCTGACGATGGGCGCGGTCGCGAAAAGTCTGTAGATCTCGTCAAATGCGGCGGGAGAGTCGATGCGTGCCGCCAGGTATCCCTCGCTGACTCGATCGTCAAACCAGATGAGCGTGACCGAGCTGCCTGCCGTCAGCAGAAGTGCATTGACAATGGCGATCGCACTCTCGATGATGCCGTCTGCCGCAAATTCGTTTATGTCGTCTGCATATTTTTTGGGATCGCTTTCATATCTTACCGCGTTGTCGCAGATCACGATCGTCTGCTTTTCGCTGTTTTTGGCGTATTGGCGTACCAAAAGCTCCTCTGTTTTGGAGGAAAGCTTCCAGTGTATTGCACGAAGCGAATCCCCGGGGGTGTAATTTCTTATGTCCGATATCTCGGTGTTGTCGTTGCCCGAATGCCTGTTTACCGTTTCGGTGATGTCGCTGTCAAGCCTGTCTCCGTCCCGCCCCGAAAGGGTGCGCCTTGCCGGGAAGACAAAGATCTCCCTTGACAGATTGACATCCATACGATAGCAAAAAAGTCGCATGGGGTCTGATATGTAAATGTCGGACACGCCTATCTCGTATCCGCCGCGATAGGCAAAGGAAAGTGTCTTTTTGATCTCGTAGCTGCCGAGCGGAATCAGCGAAAGTCGGGTGAGCCGCCTCTGACAGCGTACCGCATCATCCGACGGAACTGAGATCATCGCATCGACGAACGGGAAGGGGATCGGCGAGCTGTTGCTGACTGTCAGCGAAAAATCGACCGGTGAGCCCTTTTCGACCTCGGTGTAGTCGGACTCGGTGTAGATCTTGATCGTCAGCGCGCCGATCAAAAGATAGACAAGTGCCATTATCGGCAAAAAGATCATAAAGACGAGTATAACCGCAGATACCGAGCTTCGCAGCGTCTGCGTGAACACTGTCGCAAAGATCAGCATCGCGATATAGATCGCAAAATTCGCCGTCGGACGGAATTTGACCCCGCGTCCGTCGTGCCCCGCAAAACGCTCCTTGATCGGTGCTGTAATGCGGCGGCATTTTTCCCGAAGGTGCGAGAGCATTGTGCTCACGCGCCGAGAAAAGCTTTTTATCGACTGTTTTGTTGATTTCATCTGCCGTCTGCCTGTCAGTTCTTCTTTTCGGATCGGTCTGTACCCTCACCGCGCGAGCCGCGGAAGGGAACCGATGTGTGAGAGAGTATGTCGGAAAGGACAGCCTCGGCATTCTTGCCCGCAAGCTTTGCCTCTTGGGTGAGTACAAGTCTGTGTGAGAGTACCGGACGAGCCACCGCCTTGACATCCTCGGGGGTCACGTAATTTCTGCCGTGCATGAACGCCCATGCCGCCGATACGCGCATCAGCGCAAGGGATGCTCTCGGAGAGGCACCAAGCGAGATCATCGGGTGCTTTCTTGTCTCGTTTATCAGCGAAACTATGTATCGGCATACCTCCTCGTCGACCTTTGCCGAAAGCACCTCCGCACGCATCTCGGCGATCGACTCTCGATCTGCAACAGGCTTTACATCGTCAAGCGGATTGACGCCTCGACGATCAAGCAATATCGAGACCTCCTGCGCCTCGGAGGGATATCCCATGGACAGCTTCATCGCAAATCGGTCAAGCTGAGCCTCGGGAAGGGGGTATGTGCCGATAAATCCCTGCGGGTTCTGCGTCGCAATTACCATAAACGGATCGGGGAGCTTGTATGTTACGCCGTCGACGGTCACTCTTGACTCCTCCATCGCCTCGAGCAGTGCAGACTGCGTTTTCGGTGACGCACGGTTGATCTCGTCGCCGAGCAGGAGATTGCACATGCAAAGACCCTCGCGGTACTCGAATTTTTCGGTCTGTCTGCTGTAAATGTTAAATCCGGTTATGTCGGATGCCATGACGTCGGGTGTGAACTGCGCACGCTTGAATGAAAGCCCCGCGGCTTTTGCAAGTGCCGATGCCAGGGTCGTTTTGCCGACGCCCGGGACATCCTCGATCAGAACGTGTGATCCCGAGAGCATCGCGCATATCAGAAGCGTGACCTCGTTTCTCTTGCCTATAACTACCTTTTCGACCTCGTCGATCAGCGCGCTCGCACTCTTTGCGCCTTTTGTTTGTTCGCCCATTTTGATTCCTTCCCTCGGAAAATATCCGATCTGACAAATATTGTAGAATAAACACAAGTATTTTATCATATTTGCCGATCAAAATCAATAATCGTCGGGCGAACTTGTATGAATTTTGATGGGATATTTGTTGTATAAAATGTAAATTCTGATACGCGGCGATCTTTTGATCTTCGAACATTACGAATATAATTGGCGTTGATCGGCAAATAATGAAAAAGACTGTTGATTTTTTTGAATTATTGTGGTATAATGTAACCGTAATAATGTGCCTTGTGGCAACAGACGGCGTGATGCCGTATTAAGAAAGGAAAACATAATTATGACAAAGAATGAAATCGCAAGAGTTGTAGCGGCAAAGACAGATCTCACCGTAAAGGATTCCGAAAAGGCTGTAAGTGCTCTTTTTGAGGCGATCGTCGAAACGCTCGCAATAGGCGAAAAGGTGACAATCGTCGGATTCGGAACATTTGAGGTTCGCGAGCGTCCCGAGCATGAGGGCTTTAATCCGATCACCAAAGAAAAGATCACGATCAAGGCAGGTAAGACCCCCGCACTGAAGCCCGCTAAGGCATTTAAGGAAGCAATTTCGGACAAAATCGAAGAGTGACAGAGTCTTGCCGCTCAGACGGCAATAAAGCAATGAAAAGGAGTGACGCCAGATGATCAAGGTCGCAATGTTTGATACAAAGCCATATGACAGAGAGTCGTTCGAAAAGCATGCCTCGATCGAGCTTTTGATAACCTATTTTGACACAAGACTCACTCGTGAGACAGTCGAACTCGCACGCGGATTTGATGTGGTCGTCGTTTTTGTAAACGATGAGCTTACCGCCGAGGTAATAGATAAACTTCACTCGTTCGGTGTAAAGCTCGCGGCACTCCGCTGTGCGGGATTTAACAATGTCGATGTTAAGGCGGCGTTTGGCAAATTGCATGTCGTGCGCGTGCCCTCATATTCCCCCGAGGCGGTTGCCGAGCATACGATGGCACTTCTTTTGACCTCGGTCAGACGCATCCATAAGGCGTACAACCGTACTCGCGAATATAATTTCAGCATAAGCGGTCTGACCGGCTTCAATCTCTCGGGCAAGACGGTCGGCGTCATCGGCGCGGGCAAGATAGGCAAAGCGTTTATTAAAATATGTAAAGGCTTCTCCATGAGGGTACTTGCGTATGATAAATATCCCGACCCCTCGGCAGGCGCCGAATTTGTCTCCCTGGAGCGGCTCTATCGCGAGAGCGATGTTATCTCGCTCCATTGTCCGCTGACCGAGGAGAATTATCGCATGATCAATTCCGAAACGATCGGAATGATGAAAACGGGTGCGGTCATACTGAACACATCGCGCGGGGGACTGATAAACGCCGACGATCTTGTCGAGGCGATAAAGTCAAAGAAGATCGGTGCGGCGTGCCTTGATGTTTACGAAGAAGAGTCAGAACTCTTTTTCTCGGATAAATCCGGGCATATCCTGCGTGACGATACGCTCGCCAGACTGCTTTCAATGCCGAATGTTATAGTGACCTCCCATCAGGCTTTCCTTACCGAAGAGGCACTTGAAGCGATCGCCAAGACCACATCCGAAAATATCATAAAAACACTTGCGGACGGTCACTCCGAAAACGAGATATGCTACCGTTGTGAGCGTATCGGTGAGTGTAAGAAAGCAAGATCGGGCAAGTGCTTCTGATACCTGCCTTTTTTGATCCGTGCATCCGTATATCGATCGGATGCACGGATGCTTTTTTATTATCTGATCGGAAATTGTGTCCTCTTTTTACACAAAAAAATGTTGACTTTTTTGGAAAGATACTGTATAATATAATCGACTTGTACAGTATACGGCGAGTTTTGCCTCGAAGATCGAGGGTAAATAAAAACAAACCAATTTGTGTCGGAGGGAATTGAAATGAAGAAAAAAGTGATCGGCTGCCTTGGAGCGTTGCTTGCCGCCGCTCTTTGCCTGTCCGCACTTGTCGGATGTGCGTCGGGTGAGGGCGCGACGACAACGGCGGCAGACGGGGGTGTAACAACGCCCGACAATGAGTACACCGGAAAGCTTGACGATTACACCGTCGTCTATCAAGGCTACGGCGCGGCATCGATGAAGGATGCGGCGATCAAATTCGCCAAAAAGCTCGGACTTGAGTCAAAGGCTGATAAGGCAAGGAACGATACATACCCCGACGAGGGCGGACTTGAGATACTGATCGGCGAGACCGACAGAGAGCAGTCAAAGACTGCACTTGAGGCTCTCGAAAAATCCCCGTCGGCATCCAGAGAATTTTTCTATTCAATAAGCGTTGAGTCTAACGCGCGTGTTGTTGTCGTCGGCAATAAAGCGGATGCCGTTGCACGTGCACTTGACAGGCTTTACAACGAATATATAGTTACGACCGAGGAAGGAATCACATTGAACATCGCAAACGGTGAAAGCATTTTCGGCGGCTATGATCATAAGCTGATCACCGCATCAAACGGCACAACCTTTGATACCGAGCTTATCTCGACGGTATATGACCCGAGAACTACCACAAGCAAGGGCACTCAGTATCCAAAAGTCATCGAGCTTCAACACAGCACCGACAACAACGGTATGATGCTTGCCTCAATGGAGTGCGGCGGCTCGACATTTATGGTCTATCGATCGACCGACGGCGGCGAGACATGGAAGTTTTATTCACGAGCTACCGAGTCGATGGATAAAGACCTCGCGACTCATTGGATGCCGCATTTGTACGAGCTTCCGTGTCAGGTCGGCGATATGCCAAAGGGAACTATCCTGCTGTCGGGAACGACGGTCAACAACGAACTCGGGAAATCGCACATTACCGTTTGGCGCTCGTTTGACAGCGGCAAACGCTGGGAACAATATATCGAAGTGGCTGTCGGCGGCGGAACATGTGATACCAGACCTGCGGATAATACCTATCACGGCGTTTGGGAACCCTGCATCCTCTACGATAACGGATACCTTTACTGCTTCTACTCGGACGATTCCGATCCGCTCCACGATCAGAAATTGTCTTATAAACGCTCGTCAGACGGTGTAAATTGGGAAGATCAGGTCGATGTTCTTTCGTTTGAGGAGTTTCATTGGCGTCCGGGCATGATATCGGTCACCAAAATGGGCAACGGCAAATATTTCGCACCATACGAGAAGGTCGAATATTGGGGCGGAAGTACAGATATCTACTTCAAGATCGTTGACAGCCTTGACGGCGATTGGAAGTCCACCGACGAGGGTACAAAGCTTGCCTCGGTGACAAAGGGAGGCTCGGAAAAGGGTATCGGCTCGTCACCTTGGTGCGCATGGACTCCCGCAGGCGGTGAGTGCGGAACGCTGTTTGTTACCGCAAATTGGGGCGGCGAGGAATACATATATGTAAGCTTCGATTACGGCAAGACATTTGAGGGGATTGAAAATCCGCTCTATACACCGCAGACCACCGGTTATTCTCCCTCTTTCTTCTTCTCGGCTGACGGTACGACTCTTTTCTACGCGAACACGGTCGCCAAAAACGCAACATCTCCCGCATGCACGATACAGCTTGCCAAGATAAAGATCAGGGAAAAGACCGATAAGTGACATATCACAAGAATGATACCAAGAAAGGTAAACATAAAATGATAAAAGAACGCATCATAAAAAGAGCACTCACCGTCATTCTCGCGGGAGTTGCGGCAATTTCGCTTGTCGGATGCAATGACGACACCCCCGCGACAACAACGCAGGGCGGCACATCCGACGGATCGATAGATCTCACCGAATACACCGTTGTGTATGCCGCACAAGGCTCAACGGGATATGCGGCAAAGGCAAAAGAGCTCGCAAGCTTTTTGGGCGTTGAATCGCAAGCCGATAAGACTACCGAGGGCGCGTATCCGGATAGCGGCGACAAAGAGATCGTTATCGGCAATACCAACAGAAAAGAAAGCGAAGACGCAAGAGCGACGCTTAAAGAAAAATCGGACAAAAAACATGCCTACGGCATCGTTGTTACACAAAATCGTGTTGCCATCGTCGGTACAAGCTCGCAGGCGATCATCGAGGCAATAAACATCGTCATGACCGATTGTACGAGCGATAAACTGCTCACCATCCCCCTCGGACAGTCGATATTCGGCGAGTTTGCGTCCGATCCGGTCAAGGTGTCGAGCACGCTGACACTCATCCCGACCGCACTCTCGACTATAGCAAAAGCTCCGAACAACAGCTGGGGCGGCGGCATCGGCACACCGTCGGTCATCGATCTTCAACATAACGGCGACAATAACGGTATGCTTATTGCCTCGTATGCGGTGGCTGACAGCGGAATGACAGGCAAACCCACAAGTCTCAGGACCGCAAGATCAAAAGACGGCGGCAAGACATGGGAACTCTCGGGAAGGGCATATGAAGAGGTCGATAAGTCGATCGAGGCATCATGGAATCCCCACCTTTTCGAGCTTCCCTGCAAAGTAGGCGACATGCCCGAGGGAACACTTCTCTTGGCGGGCATCTCGATCGATGCGGGACAAGATAAAAAAACGGCGGTCAATATCTGGCGAAGCTATGATCTCGGCGAGAGCTGGGAGCACTATCTCGTTCTTGATACGGGTGCCGTCGGAACTACCACGGGCGGACTTTACGAGCCCTATCTCATGTACGAAAACGAAAAGCTCTATTGCTTCTATTCGGATGAGACCGATAAGGCAAATCATTCGCAAAAGCTTGTTTTCAAGACCTCATCGGATGGCGTGAATTGGTCGGAAAAGAAGGAAATGGTCGCACTTGACGATCAGACCGAGCGTCCCGGTATGGCAGTCATTGCCAAGATGGGCAACGGCAAATACTTCGGTGTCTACGAGGTCTGCAGTGACCTTCCCGATAAGGGCGCGACGCTCTATTATAAGATCACCGACGATCTTGACAATTGGGACCCCACCGATAAGGGCACATGTCTTACGGCAAAAGACGGCTCGACGTTCGGATCGGCTCCCTGGTGTGCATGGTCGCCCGTCGGAGGCGATTGCGGAATGCTGATCATTTCATCGACCTACGGGACCGAAAACAACGATCTTGTTGTCAGTCTCGACTATGGAAAGACATTTACGACGATCGATAATCCACTTCCCTATAAAGAAGGCGGATACTCGGCAAGCCTCTTCTTCTCGTCGGACGGAAAGACGCTTTTCTATTCCAACACTGTCGAGCTTGAGGCAAATTCGGAAAAAGCGAGAGTCGATTTCGTCGCACTTGAGCTTCGATATACGCCAAAGAGTTAATTATATCGGCAGATTGCACAAATATTATCGGTCGTTTTTGTGCAATCTGCCGAATTTCTAATTTTGTCGATAATATTTGTGTCAAACTATTGAAATATTTTTCGTTTTGGTGTAAAATAAAGACTCAGAGGATCTTTTCGCTCTCACGCAGGCGAAAACGATCGAAATCGATTTTTTAAGACAAAAGGAGAAAAAGCAATGAAAAAAATATTTGCACTTATGCTTGCCATGCTTATGCTCGTAATGGTTCCTCTGTCTGTCAGCGCAGACGGACTTCCTGTCGGCGACAATGTTGGTACATGGGAAACAGACACAAACAATCAGATCTGGTCTTACACAAAGGGCGAGGACGGAGACGTATACGTTCTCGGCAACTCTGACAACTTCACCGTATCCACTCGCGTGAAGATCTGGGGCGACAATCAGATCGCTATTGTGATCTGCGGCAAGGACGTAAACGGTGACGGAAAGATCACCGACAGCGGCAAAGACGCATACATCCTTCTTTGGATGGGGACAGAAAGGGAGATCTCCGCGTGGATCTACAAAGACGGCACTTATGTTTCCGAGGCAATCGGTGCACTGCCGACAGGAGCTAATGCCGGTGTCGTTGACATCATGGTAAAATACAAGGACGGAGTTGCAGAGATGTTTGCAAAGCCCATGGCGGGTGAGGATATCGACGCACACGGACATGATAAGGTCGTAAGAGACGATCTTGCCCCCATCGGCAAGTTCAACATCCCCGAGGATGCACGCTTCGGAAGCGTTGTCGCTCTTTGGGTAAAGACTCCCGATGCAGGTGCATGGTTCAGCCATCCCGAGTTCACCGATACAACTCCCACAGATCCGGTTGATCCCACAGATCCCGCAGATCCGGTTGATCCCGTAGATCCGGTCGCTCCTAAGACAGGCGATGCAACAGCTGTAGGTCTGTTCTGCTCGGCACTTTGCCTTGCGGCAGTATCGGTAGTTGTTTCGAAGAAGAGACATCAAGACTAAAGACTAATAAAAACCCGCCTTTAGCGTGAATGGCGGAAAGAGCAGACCGAGCAACAACGGTCTGCTCTCTTTTTGCCAAAATGCTATTGAAAAAGCAAAGAAAATGTGATATAATCGCTATATATAATATAAAGGAGGTTCGCTCGGATGAAAACACTTGTGAAAATACCGCCCGAGATGTGCGGCAGATCGCTTCGGGATGCACTCGCACTCTTCGGGTGCGAGCTCACCGCCGATTGCGGAGGCAGAGGCACATGCGGCAAGTGTACGGTCTTGCTCGTTGACGGTGAGCTTGCCGATAAGTTTGGCGCGCACGTGTTGCCGTCGAACGACAAGATCAAGGCATGCGGCATGTTTTGCACCGATCATGGTGCGACGGTCGAGGTGAAGGCTCTGTCGACTGTCGGCAAACCGCATTTGTACTCAAAGAGCTCGGGGGAGATCGTTTTTGCCGTCGATGTCGGCACGACCGCACTTGCCGCCGCCGCTGTTGACCCTGCCGACGGCAGGATACTCGCCGAGATCGAGTGCAAAAATCCACAGTGCATATACGGTGCCGATGTGATGAGCCGAATAAGTGCGGCGGAAAAATATCTGACCGTCATGAACGAGATGCTCATCGACCGCCTTGACGGCATGGTCCTGTCACTTTTCGATGCTTTGGGCAGACGACCGTGCCCGACCGTCGGCACGTTGGCGGCAAATCCGACAATGACCGCGCTCTCCTGCGGCATCTCGCCCTTGCCGATCGGAAGTTATCCGTTTGCTCTTCCTTTTGACGGTAGGAAGACGGTCGTACTTCCGCACTCTGGTGTAAAACTCACGACCCTTCCGTCCGCATCTGCTTTTATCGGTTCGGATGTGCTGGTCGGCGCAACGCTTTACGATCTTGACAGGACGGACGCCCTGACCCTTTTTGCCGATCTCGGGACGAACGGTGAGATCATCCTTTCGAATAAAGGCGAGATCTGCGCCGCCTCCGCCGCGGCAGGACCGGCTCTCGAGGGTGCGGGGATCACCTGCGGTATGGCGGCAACCGACGGTGCGATAGTGTCGCTGACCCGCTCTCCCGACGGACGGCTTATCCCGCGTACGCTCGGAGATGTCTCGCCCATCGGCATATCTGCAAGCGGACTTTGCGATCTTGTCGCAATACTCACCGAGCTTGGCGAGATAGAGCCGTCGGGCGCGCTCTCGACCGATCCCTTTTATGTCGATCGGGATCATCGCGTTTTTGTAACAGCCGAGGATGTCCGCGCCTTCATGCTTGCCAAAGCCGCCTTTCGCGCCGCCTGCGACCTTCTCATTGAGAAAGCGGGACTTTCTTTCGGCGGTATCGATACCCTGCTCGTCGCAGGCGGTATCGGGCGGTCACTAAATCGTTTTTCTGCCGCCTCGGTCGGACTTTTCTCGCCGATGCTTGCTCCCAAAATAAAGTTTGTCGGGAACAGCTCACTGCTTGGTGCCGCACGCGCGGCTTGGGATATGGATTTCTCCGAAAGGATAGAAAATTTGTCAAAAAAGACTGTCACGATCTCGCTTGCCGACTCGTCCTTGTTTAAAGATCGTTTTATCGGAGAGTTGCATTTTTGAAAATGTAAAAATATTTAGCATTTTTGCGAAAATCCGTTGACAACGGCAACTATAAATGGTAGAATAGAGTTATGTGAAAGAAAGGTGCCCCACGGCGTGGGCGTTATGATATAAATGGTATTTTCAAGTCTGATCTTTGTCTTTTGTTTCTTTGTGCTTCACTTTGCCGCAATGGCACTCGCTCCGACTCTGCGAGCCAAAAACGTGGTGCTTCTCGTATCGTCGCTGATCTTTTATATGTGGGGCGGCGCGGCATATCTCATCCTCATCTGCGGAATGGTCTTTATAAACTACATCGGCTCGATCATTACCGACAGAGCCTCGGATATGTATTACAGGCGCGCGTTTATGATCATCACGGTCTCAGCCGACCTTCTGCTTCTCGCCTACTTTAAGTACACCGGATTTCTCGCGTCCAATCTCCACGCGCTTATCGGAATACCGAGCGAGATACCGCAGATCGCACTCCCGATCGGTATTTCCTTCTATACATTTCAGCTTCTTTCGTATACCGTCGATGTCTATCGCCGCGATGTTCCGGCGCAAAAGAATTACTTTCTTCTCCTGCTCTATACGACCTCCTTCCATCAGTGTATCGCAGGTCCGATCGTTCGATACGCCGATGTCAATGATGAACTGCTCTCTCGCCGTGTCAAGGCATCCGAGCTAAGCGGCGGAATAATGCGCTTTTCGATCGGTTTTGCCAAAAAGGCGATACTCGCGAACACCTGCGCGACGATCGCGGACAAGCTTTTGCCGTATAGCACCGAGGCATTGAGGGCAAGCTCGGCGACGGCACTCATGCTCGGTGCGGCGGCGTATATGCTTCAGATCTATTTCGATTTCTCCGCCTATTCGGATATGGCGATAGGTATGGGACTCATGACGGGCTTTCACTATAAGGAAAACTTCAATTATCCGTATACCGCAACGAGCGTGACCGATTTTTGGCGTCGCTGGCATATGTCGCTCTCGTCATTTTTCAGAGATTATGTCTATATCCCGCTCGGCGGCAGTCGCGTGTCGAAGGGAAGACATATGTTCAACCTTTTCGCTGTCTGGTTTCTTACCGGAATGTGGCACGGCGCAAGCTGGAACTTTATCTTTTGGGGACTTTATTTCCTTGCCTTCCTGCTCCTTGAAAAATTTGTCTTGAAACTCGATACCAAAAAGGCTCCTCGCCCGATCATGCAGATCCCTCGTCGACTCTATCTGCTCGTTGTAGTTTTCTTCAGCTGGATATTGTTCAGATTTTCGGATCTTTCAATGCTTTGGACAACGGTGTGCGGCATATTCTGCCTGAACGGAAACAGCTTTTCCGACCCGTCGACCGCGCTTCTCTTTAAGAATTATATCTTTCTGCTGATATTTGCGGTAATTGCATGTACACCGCTCTATAAGAAGATCCTTGATCGTGCCGCTGTGTCCTACGGCAGTCGCGTCAGCACCGCTTATAATGTCTGGATGATCGCCTCCCCGATAATTCTCATTTTCTTCTCGTTTACCTCTCTTGTCGGCGACAGCTACAATCCGTTTATTTATTTCAATTTCTGATCCCATCAAAACTTGAAAAGGAGTTATACCGAAATGAACGATAACAAAGATAAAAACGATATAAACGACCCCGAAAACAAGGTCGAAAGTGCCGATATCGCATCGGAAGAAAAACAAAAAAAGAAAAAAGTTCGCAAGGTGCGCCGCCGTGCGATCGTCCTTCAAGTGCAGATCGTCGCACTCTTTTTGGTGGTTTGCTTTATCCTCGGAGCGTTTTTGCCCCTTCGTCAGACATTCTCGGAGGAAGAAAAACGCGAGCTGACAAAATTCCCGACGCCCACGTTCGAGACATTGATGGACGGCAGCTTTTTCTCTCAGCTTGAGCTCTGGTATGCCGACACATACCCCTTCAGACAGGCGTGGATAAATGTTAATTCGGCGTTTTCATCGCTTTTCGGCAAGAACGATCAGCAGGTCGTCGGAACATTGCCGAGCGGCGGCGAATCGATACCGACGGTCAAGACCGACCAAGATATGGATTGGTTGAATCCTCCCATTCCGACCGCCGATCAGACCACTACAAAGAAGCCGACAACATCATCGCAGACCCCGATAACCGATGATAAGCCGACTACAGATAAGCCGACCACCAACGGCCCGATCACCCCTCCGATCGAACTGCCGTCCGTGACGACAGGCGGCGACAGTATGCAAGACCCCGAAAATCTCGAAAAGATCAACGGAGCTTATCTTGACGGCGATACTGCCTACGAGCTTTACGGATTTAACAAAAAATCAAGCGACAGATATATCGCACTCGTAAACGCTCTCGCAAATAAGATGAACGGCAAGGCTACCGTCTACCCGATCGTTGCACCGCTGTCCTACGGAATCAATCTCGATGCCGCAACACAGAAAAAATACGGCATGTCGGATGAGGCACAGGCACTGATCTATATGTATTCAAACATGAACGATCTCGTCAAAAAGGTCTATACCTATAATAACCTGCTCGCTCATAAGGATGAATATCTCTATTTCCGCACCGACCACCATTGGACGGCACTCGGAGCGTACTACGCATATGAGATGTTCTGTGCCCATAAGGGCATCGCACCGATACCGCTCTCTGCTTATCAGGAGATCCGCTTTGACGGATTTGTCGGCACGATGTACGCCACCTGCAATAACCCGTCCGCGATGAAGGCAAACCCCGATACCGTTTATTCATGGGTCCCCAACGGAACGAATACAATGAAATTCTGGGCGGCAAAGAGCGCAGACCCGACTAAATGGAATGTCATCCGCGATGTCTCCGGATGGAACTCGTCGTCAAAATATAACGCTTTCATCGGCGGAGATAATCCCTACAGCGAGATCCATAACACGAGCAAGACCGACGGCTCGGCTTGCGTTGTCGTCAAAAACTCCTTCGGAAATGCGTTCGTGCCCTTCCTCGTTGACCATTATGAGTATGTGTACGTCGTCGATCTTCGCTACTACGATAAGTGGTCGGCAAGCTATAACGGCGGCAAGACCTTCGCACAGCTTGTCGATGAAAAGGGGATCACCGATATCCTCATCGTCACGAATATCATAGCAACAGGCTCGTCGGGCATGCTTACGAGCATGGAAAATCTCTTCTCGAAATAAATCGGAGGATAACAGAATGACAAATAATACGGATGATGAAAAAAAGGTCGAAGCAGGCAATGGAAAAAGTGTAAAAAAAGGCGTTTTTCGCACGGTCAGGGATAAGATCGTGGGATCGGCATTTGTTACCGAGGTCTTTCTCGTGGCTCTTTCGGCGGCTTTTTTCGGACTGCTCGGTGTGATAGACGATGTAGATTTTATCGGCTTGGGGATGCTTATCGGCATGTTGATCGGAATCCCCGCGGCGGCGACTTTTGTCGATCTTGCCATACTCATCAGTCCGATCGAACTGACAAGGAAAAATCCGCAGGTCATCTTTGTTCAGATCTTGAATATCGTCCTCGGCGTTTTGCTCTCGTGGCTCTACTCGTCCGAATATAACGGCGACTACCTCACCTCGATATATCCGGGCGAAAAGCACTTGCCGATCTTCTCTGAGGCAACCCCCACCATTGTGGTGCTGATCGCTCTCGGAATCGTCGGTTTTCTTATCTGCAGATTTGTCCCGATGACAAAATTGCCGCCGATACAGACCGCACTCGCGCTCGCTGCACTCTATATCGGTGCTGTGACATGGATCGTTTTCGGCATTCAAACGGCAGAGACCGTCTTCCTTGCCATACCGCCTCTGAATTTTCTAATCCTTACCGCATATGCTCTTCGCCTTGTCGTATCCGAGAGGGCAGAGTACGAGCGTGAGCATGAGCGAAAAAAGCTCTCGCCGATCGGTCGATTTTTCACAAAGGCATCGACTCTTCCGCTTGCCGCACTCGTTTTCGCTCTGCCGATGCTCGGGCTGATCGTGCTTGTGCTTACGCTCTTTGGTCAAGAACCGAACGCCGCAATACGCGCGTGGACCGAGACGGCAGATTGGACCTTCTCCGCCCATCCGCGCCCCGTCGATCTGCCCTATGACGGACATTATCTTTGCACCGTCGCGGCACGCGGTCACGGAAGACTCGTCAAGCCCACCCGTATCGGAATGCGCCACGGTCATAAAATAACCGTAAATCGCCAGCTCTCGGTCGCGAACGCCTTCGAGGAGCTGATATCCGAGCGGACGCCGCGATTCCATAGAGCACTTCGCGGTTTTTACGATAAACACGGCAGACCGATCGCCGAGAAGATCGAGACTCCCGTCGCGTCGGATGTTACATATCTTGTCATGAAACCGCTTGAATGGCTGTTTCTGCTCGTCCTCTATACCTTCGACAGCACACCCGAGGATAGGATCGCTCTGCAATATCCGCATAAACCCTTCAAAAAAGCATAAATACATAAAATTTATCGGTAGCAAATTGCAATAGCAAATTGCAATAGTTTTCAAAAACGTAACAAACTGTAGC
>CAZMPO010000003.1:0-156602 GCA_964568425.1 uncultured Lachnospiraceae bacterium
AAAGTTGATGACAACATGCTCATCCTCGGTACCGATCGTGGGCAGGTTGGGCTTTTTCGGACCGTAATTTTCTCCGTATGTCGGATATGCCGAGCCGAGTTTTTGACCGCAGACATCGCATATGTAGTCCATGTTGTCGTCAATGTGATCTACCGTGTCTATAAATTGTTGCCTGACGAAAACTTCTCCGCAGATCGAGCAATGCGAACCTTCGGTAAGTCCGTATGTGGTGCAACTAGGAAGTACGCCCTTGTCGGTAACGATATCGTGTCCGGAACTTATCTTCTGAGTTTTCTTTTTTCCGCACTTGCATGTTTTCTCTTTAAGACCATCCTCGACACATGTTGCCTCTTTTACGATCGTCCATTTGCCGTACTTGTGCGTGTGATCATCGCTGTCATCCGAATATGAGCTGTCGTCACTGCACGCACTCAAAGCAAGCATAAGCGCAAGCAGGGCAATGATCAAACAAAATATCGATTTTTTCATTTGTTTTCCTCCTTTTTCTAAAATGTCAGATCGGCAGCCACCGATCCTCATATAACAAAAACCCCGATCTTTTTGCAGATCGGGGTCGAATGCATTGTGGATCTCGATAAATTTAACGCTTCGAGAACTGGGGAGCGCGACGAGCGGCTTTGAGACCGTATTTCTTTCTTTCCTTCATACGAGGATCACGAGTCATAAAGCCTGCCTTCTTAAGCGGGGGACGAAGCTCCTCGTTGGATGCAACGAGTGCTCTTGCCAGACCGTGGCGGATAGCGCCTGCCTGTCCCGAGAAACCGCCGCCCGTAACCGTTGCGACGATGTCGAACTTGCCCTGAGTGCCGGTAACGGCGAAGGGTTGATTGACGATCAGCTTAAGAGTTTCGAGACCGAAATAATCGTCGATGTCACGACCGTTGATCGTGATAACACCTGTGCCGGGATAAAGACGAACTCTTGCAACAGAGCTCTTTCTTCTGCCTGTGCCGTAAAAATAAGGTTTTGCGCTTGCGTACATCTTCTAAAACTCCTTTCTGATCAAAGCTCTACAGCAGTGGGCTGCTGTGCAGCGTGGGGATGCTCACCGTTTGCGTAAACGTGCAGACGAGTGATGCTCTTATCGCCGATCGAATTGTGGGGAAGCATTCCCTTGACGGCAAGCTCAAGTGCCTTTTCGGGCTTGGTTGCCATAAGAGTTTTGTAGGAAACAGACTTGAGTCCGCCGATGTAACCCGAGTGATGGTAGTAATGCTTCTGCTCGAGCTTCTTGCCGGTGAGGACGGTCTTGGATGCATTTACGATAACAACAAATTCGCCGCAGTCAACATGAGGTGTGTACTCAGGACGGTGCTTGCCGTTAAGAATGGTCGCTGCCTTTGCCGCAACCTTTCCGAGAGGCTTGCCTGCAGCGTCGATGACGTACCAACCGCGCTCTACGGTTTCTTTTTTAGCCATATAGGTAGCCATTTAATTTTCTCCTTGTATACATGTTCTTTTTTGGTTCGCATAATTATACCACTCTTTGTCCGCTTTGTCAAGAGCTTTTTTGAGATTTTTTTAAAAAAATCAAGAATTTGCCCGAAAAGCTCTTAAATCCTCGCAAATGCTCCCAAATTCTCGCTCATGCTTTTGCACGCAACTTTGATTGTTTACAATTTGTTTTTATTTCAAGCCCCGACTTTTGACAAAATCGGCGGAGAAAATATGAGATAATCCTGTCGGACATAAAATCCGACTTACCTGAATAATATGTAAGCGGGAAGGCGTAATGCCGTAAAAATTGAAAGGATAGCGATCTTATGTGTGAAAACAGATATTTGCCCGAGGGAATGTCATACGGGAGCGTCGAAAACAGCGAATACATTTCATCGGTGCAGGGACTTGAGCGCGCGATGGCGCAGGGGAAGATCATCGAATCGAGTGCTGTTTTGTGCGACAGCGAAATGACGCTTACCGTCGATCTCGGCAAAGTAAAGGGAATCATGAAAAGAGAGGAGGCACTCTACTCGCCCGGCGGCGAGAGTGCGAAGGATATTGCGATAATATCGAGGGTCGGAAAACCGATCTGCTTTAAGGTCATGGCGATAGAATACGGCGAGGGCGGAAAGGCGTGTGCAATACTCTCGCGAAGGCAGGCACAGATAGAGTGTCTGCACAATTATCTGTCCTGCCTTGAGTGCGGTGACATCATTCCCGCACGCATCACGCACCTTGAGCATTTCGGCGCGTTTGTCGATATCGGTTGCGGAATGGCATCCCTTTTGTCGATCGACTGCATCTCGGTATCGAGGATATCTCATCCCAAGGACAGATTTTATATCGGAATGCCGATCAAGGCGGTCGTCAAGTCGATCGATCGCGAGGGCGGGCGGATATACGTCAGCCATAAAGAATTGCTCGGTACATGGGAGGAGAATGCAGCACGCTTTAACGTCGGACAGACGGTTGTCGGGATCGTTCGCTCGGTCGAGCAATACGGCATCTTTATCGAGCTTGCTCCAAATCTTGCGGGGCTTGCCGAGTACCGCGACGGCATATCGGTCGGTCAATCGGTTGCGGTCTACATAAAAAATATCATTCCCGAGCGGATGAAGATAAAGCTTGTGATCATCGATTCCTGCAAAAGCGACCGCGCATCCTCCGCGCTCGAATACTATGTTTCAAACGATCGCAGGCATATGGATTATTGGAGATATTCGCCGATAGGTACGTCAAAGATCATTGAAAGCAAATTCACGGGTTGATCTTTTTCTCCCGAACGAGACGGTCGTTCGGGAGAAAATTTTTTTGAAAAAACGATAATTTTTGTTGCGTCCCCCCAATTTGCCGCTTTTTGAGGGGGACAAATTGAAAAAATCAGTATAATATAGGAAAATTCAATAGTCTGAGGAGGAGACTTTGGTGAGAAAAAGACTAACCAAAATAGTAAGTATTTCACTCTGCTTCATCATGCTGATCGGGCTGATCGGGCTGTTGCCTGCACAGCATTCGCACGCTTGGGATGATGTCGTCGAGTGCGAATATTGCGGCGCGATCTGCGGCGACGACTACATATGTTCGGGCGGCGATCATTGCAGCGAGGAAAGCGGACGAACCTGTTACGACGAAAATCACTGTCTTGAGTGCGGTGCATGTCACGAGAACGTAGCTTTCTGCGAAGAATGTGGCGATTGCGAGGACTGTGTCGCGCTCTGCCCCATCTGTAACATGTGCGAGAGCTGTGCCGATTACACGTGTCCTTACTGCAGAACATGTGACGAATGTGCCGGGGAAATGTGCAGTAACTGCTATGTGTGTGGCGACTGTGCATTCAACATTTGTCCCCTGTGCGGCGAATGTGATGAATGCAACGAGGAGTACTGCGAACGCTGCGGTATCTGCAGCGAATGCACCGACCTTTGCGATGTCTGTGGCATGTGCGTCGATTGTGCCGGCGGTATTTGCAGCAACTGCAACACCTGTGCCGAATGTGCGGTCTTGTGCTATAACGGCGACGGCTGCGAAATGTGCACGACTCTCTGCGAGGGTTGCGGATATTGCTACGATTGTCAAGAAAGCGAATGGGGCTGGTGTGAAGGCTGTAACCGTTGCGGAGAGTGTGTAGTACTTTGCTATAACGGCGACTACTGTTATGATTGTGCGAATTTCTGTACAAAGTGCGAAGAATACTGCGATAACTGCACATACCTTTGCAAGGAGTGCGGAAAATGCTCAAACTGCGCTACAATGTGTGCAGATTGCAGCGAGATCTGCGCGGATTGTGCAAAGGAAAATGTACTGTGGTGCGAGGATTGCCACGTCTGCGGCAACTGCGCTTACGTCTGCGAAAATAACGACGGATGTGACCACTGTACCATTGTTTGCAAGGACTGCGGTGAGAACTGCGGTAATTGCTCGGATATATGTTCCGAGTGCGAAAGTTGCTATTTCTGCGTCGGCTCACACGGCTGGTGCAATGAATGCGACATCTGCGGTAACTGTGCTTACATCTGTGAAAAAGAGGACGGCTGTTCCGAATGTACGGATGTTTGCGAAAAATGCGGCGAGGCGTGCGGTAACTGCTCCATAATGTGTGAAGAATGCGGCAAGCTGTGCGAGAAGTGTGCAAGGGAAGAGGTACTATGGTGCGAGGATTGCCACGTCTGCGGCAACTGCGCTTACATCTGCGAAAATAACGACGGATGCGAACGCTGTACCATTGTTTGCAAGGACTGCGGCGAGAACTGCGGCAAATGCTCGGATATATGTTCCGAGTGCGAAAAATGCTATTTTTGCGTCGGCTCGCACGGCTGGTGCAATAAATGCGGCATCTGCGGTAACTGCGCTTACATCTGTGAAAAAGAGGACGGCTGTTCCGAATGTACCGACGTCTGCGATGAATGCGGCGAGGCGTGCGGCAACTGCGCTACAATGTGCGTAGATTGCGGCAAGCTGTGCGAAAAATGCGCAAGAGAAAATGTGCTGTGGTGCGAGGATTGCCACGTCTGCGGCAACTGCGCTTACATCTGCGAGAATAACGACGGATGCGAACGCTGTACCATTGTTTGCAAGGACTGCGGCGAGAACTGCGGCAAATGCTCGGATATATGTTCCGAGTGCGAAAAATGCTATTTCTGCGTCGGCTCACACGGCTGGTGCAATGAATGCGACATCTGCGGTAACTGTGCTTACGTCTGTGAAAAAGAGGACGGCTGTTCCGAATGTACCGATGTCTGCGATGAATGCGGCGAGGCATGCGGAAACTGTGCCATAATGTGCGTAGATTGCGGCAAGCTGTGCGAAAAATGCGCAAGAGAAAATGTGCTGTGGTGCGAGGATTGCCACGTCTGCGGCAACTGCGCTTACATCTGCGAGAATAACGACGGATGCGAACGCTGTACCATTGTTTGCAAGGACTGCGGCGAGAACTGCGGCAAATGCTCGGATATATGTTCCGAGTGCGAAAAATGCTATTTCTGCGTCGGCTCGCACGGCTGGTGCAATGAATGCGACATCTGCGGCAACTGCGCTTTCATCTGTGAAAAAGAGGACGGCTGTTCGGAATGTACGGATGTTTGCGAAAAATGCGGCGAGGCGTGCGGAAACTGTTCCATAATCTGTGAGATATGCGGCAAGATCTGCGAGGATTGCGGTGTTGAAACAGGTTGGTGTGACAACTGCGGTGTCTGCGGCAACTGTGCATATGTATGTATGAACGGTGACGGTTGCGAAAAATGTACAACAGTATGCGAGGACTGCGGTGAGCACTGTGGTCATTGCTCGAAGATATGCGGCGATTGCAATAACTGCTACGATTGCCAATCAGAAAGCGGTTGGTGCGAAAACTGCGACACCTGCGGAGAATGTGCGGTGCTGTGCTATAACCAAGACGGTTGTGAAAAATGCGCGACATTCTGTCCCGAGTGCGAGGAAATGTGCGACAACTGCACGAAATTCTGCTCGGATTGCGGAAAATGCTACGATTGCGTATCCGACGACGGCTGGTGTGAGAATTGCGACACCTGTGGCAATTGTGCCATCGTCTGCCCGAACGGCGACGGATGCTCTGAGTGCACCGATCTTTGCTCCGAATGCGGCGATGTTTGCGGCAACTGTGAGGATCTCTGCCTGATATGCGGACGTTGCTACACTTGCGCAAGCGAGGACGGCTGGTGCGACAATTGCGGCATTTGCGGCGATTGCGTCGATGTTTGCGAAAACGGCGATGCGTGCGATCAGTGCGCACTCGTTTGTACCGATTGCGGCAAGATCTGCAACAACTGTATAGATTTCTGTAACTACTGCTACAAGTGCTATGACTGCGTATCGGCTGACGGCTGGTGCGAGAATTGCAATGTCTGCGGTGCCTGCGTAAAAGTTTGCCCGACCGGCGACGGATGCGAACTGTGCACCGTTGTCTGTGACGACTGCGGTACATGCGGAGATTGCAAAAAGCTCTGCCTCGACTGCACACGCTGCGAGGACTGCACCGATCTTTGCGATAAATGCCACAGCTACTGCCGAGACTGCGTGCTCATGTGCGACAATTGCGATGTCTGCGAGTATTGTGCGGCAGTCTGCCCCGAATGCTTTGCGGCATGCTCCGAATGCTCGGAGATCTGCGAGGACTGCGGACTTTGCAAAGATTGTTGCGCCGATAACAGCGAGCTTGCGGGATGCGGTCACGGCATTTGCCTGAGAAGCAAAAAATGGGCACCTCACTGGACGGAAGAACACGGCGACGGCGAGCACACTCATGTCTATGTTGAGTATGTTTTCGACGCCGACGGACATAAACAGATCTGTACTGTCGGCTCGTGCGGCAACGTGATAAACGAGGGCGCGCACACATTCGGCAAGTGGGTGACCACAAAAACACCCACATGTACAGAAACCGGTGTGAAGAAACGCGCATGCGCGATCTGCTCTTATAAAGAAACTGCGGAAATTCCCACAGCGGCACACAAGCTCACTCTTGTTCCCGCCAAGGACGCGACCGAAACCGAGAACGGAAACATCGCTCATTACATTTGCGGATGCGGCAAGCTTTTCGCCGATCCCGACGCAAAGAATGAGATCACCGATCCGGATAGCGTCCTGCTCCCCGCAACCGGAACAAAGCCGGTCGATCCCGACAAGCCGGTCGATCCCGACAAGCCGGTCGATCCCGACAAGCCGGTCGATCCCGATAAGCCGGTCGATCCCGACAAGCCTGTCGATCCCGACAAGCCGGTCGATCCCGATAAGCCGGTCGATCCCGACAAGCCGGTCGATCCCGATAAGCCGGTCGATCCCGACAAGCCTGTCGATCCCGACAAGCCGGTCGATCCCGATAAGCCGAATGTTCCGAAGACCGGTGACAAGACCGTCTTACTCCTCGGAGCACTCCTCCTGATCGCGGCAAGCGGCGTTGCTCTCTTTGTTAGAAAGAGAAAGAGCGTCAAATAATCAATAAAAAACAAAAGATCGATCCTTTTGCCACCACGGTAAGAGGATCGAATTTTTTGAAAATTTTTGCGGAAAATTCGGAAAATAATCTTGACAACTTAGCAAAATAGTGCTATAATTTGTCTCATTCAATGGGTTCTTTCGCTTTTCCGATGATCAAAAGCGAACATTTAGCGAATATATGGTTGAAACGCATACTTTTTTGATGCCCGATTATTTTTTCGATTTTTCCTGCAAAATGGGTGCATGCAGAGCCGCATGCTGTGAGGGATGGCCGATAACCGTCTCGATGCAGAATTATTTCAGGCTAATCGGCATGAACTGCAAAAAATCGCTCCGAGATCGACTCGATATCGGTCTGCGCGTGCTCGATCGACCAAATGTCGACGAATATGCGCGTTTTGAGCCGAGATATGACGGCAACTGCCCGCTTCGCATGGGTGACGGACGATGCGCACTTCACGCCGAATGCGGCGAGGATGCGCTCCCCGAGATCTGCCGCCTTTATCCGCGCGGCATCCATCTGTCCGAGGGCGGCTACGAATGCTCGCTTGCCGACAGCTGCGAGGCGACGCTCGAGATCTTCTTCGATCGCGATGAGCCGATAAGATTTGTCGAGCGCGAGATGACCTTTGCAATGCCGCAGTTTGGCAGACCGACCGTCGTTTTCGAAACGATGGGTTACGAGCGCGAGATCAGGATGCGGCTGATCGAAATAATGCAGGATCGCGACCACACGCTCCCCGAGCGCATTATCGGCGTCGGTCTCTTTCTCCGTGAGATCGAGCGCGCCGTCGACTCGGGTGACGAGGGGCTGATCATTGCGGCACTGAGTGAAAGATCCCTCTTATCGGAGGATGGAATCTCCGACAAGAGGGCAAATGCAGACAGATTAAGATTTGGCTTGCGCGTCGCGCGCCAAACAGTCGACATTCTCGATGCTCGCAGTGATAGCATAAGAAAATGCGGCGAGGCGGCGATCGCCTATTTTGGCGGCAGTGACGGCGATCTTGAGCGTTACCATGTTGCAAAAGAAGGATTTGAAAAGGCATTCTCGAAATGGGAGATCTTTTACGAGCACATGCTCGTCAATCACATATTCTTTTCGAAATTTCCTTTTCAAGACAGACCGGAGTGCCTTTATGACGAATTTCTCGGGCTGTGCGGTGTCTACACCGTCCTTCGCTTTCTCGGACTCGGTTCAGCCGCCGACGAGCCGAGGCGTGATCTGCTCATAGACGGCATGGCAGCGGCGTTTCGCTTGATCGATCATACCGAATATGACAGATACATATCGCACATCCTGAAAGGGCTCGACTGCACGACCCCCGACAAGATCGCCGACCTCCTGTGCCTGTAGCGCACAAGGAGGTCGCTTTTGTCGCGAGGGTTTTTGTCGATTGCTTGAATTATTCACAATCATTTGCTATAATAAAACAAAAACAAGTTTTACGGAAAAGATTAGGATAATGATGAAAAAGCTGATTGTTGCCGCATTGGTGACCGTTTGCCTCTTGTTTGTCGGATGCGGAGGCGATACGCCGCACGAGACCTTCAGGGTCCCGGCGACCACATCCGTTCCGACCACCATCCCCGAGAGCGACATGATCTCGCTGTCCCTGAACAAAACGAAATATTACGCAGATAAAAGCTCGTTTTCGGATGAAATATCGCTCCTTCCCGGAGAAAATTCTCTCAGCGTGTCAAACGGATGCGAGGAGAGCGTTCGGATACTGCTCTATTTTTCTTCGCCGATCGGTTTGTCGTCTGCCGCCGATTGCCGCCTGCTCTTTGACGGCAGGGGGCTCTCGATCGAGGTCGGGGCAGGGAAGCTGTTTTCGCTCGATATTACCTCAAACGGCGGACATCTCGGTGCTGTCACCTTCGAGATCGGGCAAAGTGCCGTCTCGTATATATGCGACGGCGATTCGCTCTCGCTTGCCGCGAGCGATGACTCCTTTGCCAAAACTCTCTCTGTTACAAGAAATATCGTGCTCGATGCACTGTCTGTCACAAGACCCTGCTACATCGTGCTTGAATCGACTACTCTTTCGGTGAGCGGCGATATCTCGGTCGATTTTGACACGAACGGTGGATTTTCGATCGTCACATCGGACGGTGCCGCCGTCGATTGCGGCAGTTTTTACGCCGATACCCCCAAAAGCGATATCGTTCTCCCGACATCTCTGGTCGAGCGCATATCGCCGCTCTCTTACCACATTCGTGCCCTGTCGCTGAATGCCGCCCCTCTCGAGAACGAATGCATCGAAATAACCTCGGATGCCGCACTTGCTCGCCTGCTTGACGACGACTCGCTCCCCACGCTCTACTCGGGTGATCGTCTTAAGCTTGTCGATGGGTGCAGGATAGTCGGGGAATACACTGCCGATCTGCCGATAAGTATCGAAATATGCCATGGTGCGTATGTCGAAGTGCCGATATCGATCGTAACAAACGAAAAAACCACCATCGGTGTCACAGCCGAGGAGGGCAGTTACGCGGGACAAGCACCGATCATGATCTCTGCCCCACACGCAGAGGTGGTATGGGATGACTGCCGCATGAATATCGCGCAGGCGGCGGAGATATGGAATTTTGGGACGCTTAACGGTCGCGAGCGCACCGACGGTCTGCTAGGAGGCAGTGCCGACCCGATAAAAAGTATCAAAATGGACAGCGATGACAACCTGATCAGCAGTGATATCATCTTTGAGCGAGCAGAGGACAGCTATATTTTCAGCGCGACCTTTGATCGTGTTGCCGACCCCGATGCTCTTCGTGATGCTCTGCTTAAGATCGACTCGGACGGCAGTGTTGAGATTGGCGAAAGGTGCGATCTGCTCGATCCGCTCGGTGTGACCATCACGGCAAGTGACGGCGCAGGCGGTGTTGTGCGATATCTTCTTATCTTAAATTATATCCCAACAAAGCTTCCCGTGATCGTGATCAACACGGTAACATCTACAAATGATATACCGCGTGACGGTTATGTCGGCGGCAATATCAGAATAAACGCCGATAATGCCGACGGATTCGAAGGACTTGACACGATCGGGATATCGATAAGAGGCAGGGGAAATTCCACATGGACATGGGATAAAAAGCCTTATAAGATCAAATTTAACGAAAAAACATCGGTTCTCGGGCTCGCGGCGGCAAAACAATGGGTGCTCTTGGCAAACTACTCGGACAAATCGCTCATCAGAAACACCATCGCCTTTTCGGCGGCTAAATTTCTTGACAATATGAAGTGGGCACCGACACAGCATGTCGTCGATCTCTTTCTTAACGGCGAGTATGTCGGGGTCTATTCGATCGGCGAGCAGATCGAGTCGGGGGATGGCAGAGTTGAGCTTGCCGACAACGGGGGCGCGCTCGATACCGGCTATCTGATCGAGGTCGGCGGTACCGACTCGGACGATGTCTGGGATGTCACCTGCTTCATGACCGATCTCATAAAGTACGCGAAGATCAAGACGCCCAAAGAGGGCGAGCTTACAAAGGCACAGGTCGAATACATAAAAAATTATGTGATAAAAGCCAACGATGCGGTAAAGGCGCTTGACGGCTATGATGAATACATCGATGTCGATTCGCTGATCGATTGGTTTATCCTGCACGAGCTGTCGTATAATCTCGATTCATCCTTCCGCCGAAGCTGTTATATTACAAAGGACGCGGGCGGTAAGCTTACAATGGGTCCCGCTTGGGATTTCGATCTCGCGTTCGGCAATTTCAATCGCGACAAGCTCGACGGCAAGAGCTGGGCGTGTCTTTATGCCAAGGATGACTATGTTTGGACGAACTGGATAACATATCTGCTGTCCGATCAAAATTTTGTCGATCGCCTGTCCGCTCGTTGGAATGAGATAGGTGACGAGCTTGTCGAGTATCTCTACTCGGAGATAGATCGACTCTGCGAGCTGGTATCTCCGTCGGCTAAGGCAAATTTTGAAAAATGGAAGATCTTAAATATAAAGGTTGGATATCAACCGTCCGCACTCAAGGCGTATAATACATACGAAAAACAGATCGATTTCTTAAAAGAATACATCTCCCGCCGCGCCAAATGGATGGGCGAGAATGTTTCGGTGGTCGTCCCGTTTGACGGGGAATGACACAGCGGAGATACAAGATACAAGATATTCGTGCGGGGGAGATTTTGATATTTACCTGCTGAGATAACGAACAACAGTCCTTCGGGGAAACGATGATTAAATTGACCGCCAAAACAAACAATTACCTATCCCCGTAGGGCGGGGGCTTGCTCCCGCCGTTTCTTGAACGACCGATTTATAATAAATCAGTTGTCGGTGATACCGGGTTTGATTGTCCCGGCGATTGATTTATCATATCCCGATAACCAAAAAGCGGCGGGAGCAAGCCCCCGCCCTACAGGGGATACCTTTATTTGGCAGTCGATTTATTTCAAATCAAACCGTCAAAAGGGCAATTTGCCAAAACACGATTTAACCATCGTTTCCCCGGTAGGTGATATACTTGCTCCTCCTGCAAAAACAAAGCTGTCTCGAAAAAAATCGGGACAGCTTTGTTTTTATAATTTGCCGCTTGAGAGATCGGCAAGCGTGATCGATGAAAAATAATCTTTTGTTATCGCGTTGAACCTCTCCCACATTGCAAGCGTTTTGCATTCGGACGCTCGCGCGCAGGGAATTGCTCCCTCGGACAGACACGCGACAGGCGCGAGAGAGCCGTCGGTTATCGAGATGATCTCCCACACGCTGTATTCGGACGGCGCTTTTGTCAGCCTGTATCCGCCGTTTGCACCGTGGACGCTCTCGACAAGCCCTGCCTTTGACAGCGTCGGCATTATCTGCTCCATGTATTTTTTTGATATGCCCTGCCGCTCGACGATCTCCTTCATCGGCACGCAGTCACGCTCGCATCTCTCGGCAAGATCGAGCATTAGCCTCAGCGCATATCTTCCTCTGGTCGATACCATCATTTTGCCGATATTTCCTTTCATTAATTAATAACTAAAAAGCTCGGTCGAAAGATATCTGTCTCCCGTGTCGGGAAGGAGGACGACTATCTTCTTGCCTTCGTTTTCGGGACGGCGCGCGATCTCGACTGCCGCCGACAGTGCCGCTCCCGACGATATTCCGACAAGGATGCCCTCGTGCCTGCCGACTGCTCTGCCAAACTCAAAGGCAGCATCCGCCGATACGGTCACGATCTCGTCAATGACCGAGCGATCGAGAATGTCGGGCACGAATCCCGCGCCGATGCCCTGGAGCTTGTGCGGACCTGCCGACTTGCCCGAAAGGACCGCCGATGTGTCGGGCTCGACACCGACAACGCGGATGTCGGGGTCCTGCTCTTTCAGATATTTGCCGACGCCGCTGATCGTGCCGCCCGTGCCGACACCCGCGACGAAAAAGTCGAGTTCGCCGTCGGTGTCACCGAAGATCTCGGGTCCCGTGCTCTCGTAATGCGCTCTCGGGTTTGCGGGATTTGTAAATTGCCCCGCGACAAAGCTGTTTTCGATAGATGCGGCAAGCTCGTTTGCTTTCTTGATCGCACCGCTCATGCCCTCGGCTCCCGGGGTGAGCACAAGCTCTGCACCGTATGCGAGCATGATCTGTCTGCGCTCGATCGACATGCTGTCGGGCATGACTATGATAAGCCGATATCCGCGCGCCGCACATACCGACGCAAGACCGATGCCCGTGTTTCCGCTTGTCGGCTCAATGACCGTCGCACCGTCGACAAGCAGTCCGCGCCTTTCGGCATCGTCGATCATCGATCTTGCAACTCTGTCCTTGACCGATCCCGCAGGATTCAAATATTCAAGCTTTGCGTATATCTTGGCGCAAAGCTTATACGCTTTTTCGATTCCGACCATTTCGAGAAGCGGCGTCCTGCCGATAAGCTCGTCTGCCGATCTGTATATTTTTGACATGATACTTCACTCCTTAAAGCCTACTGACTTGATATACTATATTATAGCACACTTTTGTCGATTTGTAAAGAGGGTTGACAAAAATTATTTGTCACGACCCACAAATGTGTGCCGCAGTCCCTCGTAAATGTCGGTGAGGGTTCGACTGCAAAGATCCTCGCTCCAATCGTAATATCCCGTAGCGATCATGACGGCGACCCCGTGAACGTACGCCCACATTTCGAGATGAAAGAGTATCGCACACTCTCTTGAAATATTTGTCTGCTTTACGAGGATGCCGATGACCTCTTCAAATTCGGGCGACTCTTTTGTCATGTCCTCGGGCGATCTGTCGCACATGAAGAGTAGCTTGAACAGCTCCCTTTGCTCGCGTGCAAAGCGAATATACGCCATGCCGCTTGCCTTGTAAGGCGGATATTTGCCGCTCTCAATGTCGCTGTTCAAATAGTGGCGATAGAGTTTGCTCGCCGCGTCGATGACAGATGCCTTGACCTCGTCCATGCTGTCAAAATGCCCGAATATCGGCTGAGACGACGTCCCGAGCTTTGCACCGAGTGCGCGTGCGGTCACCGCGGACAGCCCCTTCTCTCGTGTCAGATCGAGCGCGGCATTTATGATCTCTTCCTTTTGAAATGTGAATTTTCTTGGCACGATCTTTCTCCTGTGATTTTTAAGAATACTGCTGTAACATTACATGCGTAACGCTATTATATCACGAATGCCGTCAAAAGTCAATGCTTATTTTGCGATTTTTTATCAAAATCACGAAAATTTTTCGCCGTTTGCTTGACATGGCGAAAAAAATGTGGTAAAATAGCAGATAAATAATTTACGGAGATGATACCGATATGAATACAGCCGATAAGAAGATAAAGATGAAGACTCCGCTTGTCGAGATGGACGGAGACGAGATGACACGCGTCATCTGGAAGATGATAAAAGAAATACTCATTGAGCCTTTTGTCGAGCTTAAGACCGAGTATTACGATCTCGGACTCGAAAATCGAAATGCAACCGCCGACCGGGTCACGATCGACTCGGCACTCGCGACGAAAAAATACGGTGTTGCCGTCAAATGCGCGACGATCACGCCGAATGCGCAGAGGGTCACCGAATATAACCTTTCCGAGATGTGGAAGTCGCCCAACGGCACGATCAGAGCGATGCTCGACGGTACGGTCTTTCGCGCGCCGATAATAGTTCGCGGCATCACGCCTTATATCCCAAACTGGAAAAAGCCGATCACCGTTGCGCGTCACGCATACGGCGATGTATATAAAAACACCGAAATGCGCGTGTCGGCAGGCTCGACCTGTTCGCTTGTCTGCCGCGATGCCGACGGAAATGTCACCGAAAAATTGATACACGAATACGACTGCGACGGTGTAGTCCAAGGGCTTCACAATACCGATCGGTCGATAATGAGCTTCGCACGCAGCTGTTTTAATTATGCTCTTGATACAAAGCAGGATCTTTGGTTCTCGACCAAGGATACCATCTCCAAGATCTACGATCACAGATTTAAGGATATCTTCGCCGAGATCTATGAAGGTGAGTACAAGGACGCCTTCGAAAAGGCGGGTATCGAGTATTTTTACACGCTGATCGATGACGCCGTCGCACGTGTCGTCCGTTCGGAAGGCGGATTTATTTGGGCACTTAAAAATTACGACGGCGATGTCATGTCGGATATGATAGCCACCGCCTACGGGTCGCTCGCGATGATGACCTCGGTGCTCGTCTCGCCCGACGGAATATACGAGTATGAGGCGGCACACGGCACGGTGCAGAGACACTATTATAAATATTTGAAGGGCGAGCCGACCTCGACCAACAGCGTTGCGACAATATTTGCCTGGAGCGGCGCACTGAAAAAGCGCGGCGAGCTTGACTCATGCCCCGAGCTGACCGCTTTCGGCGAGGCACTCGAGAAGGCAACGATCGACACGATAGAGAGCGGAAAAATGACAGGCGATCTTGCCGCAATGTCGACCCTGCCGAATGTCACAAAGCTCGGTACAGAAGAATTTCTTTTGGCGATCGCCGAAAATCTTCGTGCATTGGTCGTGCCTGCTCTGTAAGATCGACCTGCGGTCGCGAGCGGTCTCGACAGAATTTTGATTTTTTGATTTTTTGATCAAAAACTCTTGACATATCCGAAAAAAAGTGATATAATGTGAGAAACCGAAGGACAAGGCAGGCAGGAGCCGCATCCACAGAGAGTGATCAGAGCTGAAAGATCATGTTGAGGTCTGCGCTGTTACCACCGTCGGGATATACTTTATATATTAACAAGAGTTAAACATCGGGTGGAACCGTGTGATAGCATCATTATATTTATGATATTTATGATCGATATTGCACCCCGACACGCATTTTGCGTGTCGGGGTGCTTTTGATATAAAAAGAATTATTAAAGGAGGATAACCGAATGAAACTTAAGGTTTGTCACAATGAGATCGAGTCGGATGCGGTATCGACCGTTTACGACGCTATAAAAGAGGCGGGACTTATGACCCGCGAGGTGATCGCCGCCACCGACGGAGAGAGGACGCTTGAGTTGACATCTCCCGCGGTCGAAAACATCGACATCGCCCCCCTCACATTTGCTGACGACGAGGGCAAGCGCGTCTTTTGGCATACTGCATCGCACATACTCGCACAGGCAGTCAAGAGACTTTTCCCCGAGGCAAAGCTGACCATCGGACCGTCTGTAGATGACGGATTTTACTACGATATCGACAGCGAGGTAACATTTACGACCGAAAATCTGTCAAAGCTCGAGGCGGAGATGAAGAAGATCGTTAAGGAAAACCTTAAGATCGAGAGATTCCTCCTGCCGCGTGACGAGGCGAAAGCACTCATGGAGGAGAAGGGCGAGCCGTATAAGGTACTGCTTATTGACAGAGTGCCCGAGGGCGAGGACATCTCCTTCTATCGCCAGGGCGAGTTCACCGACCTTTGCGCAGGTCCGCATCTGTTCTCTACAGGCGCGGTCAAAGCATTCAAGCTTACACAGTGCACCGGCGCATATTGGGAGGGCGATGCCTCCAACAAACAGCTCCAGCGTATCTACGGCACAGCATTCCCGACAAAGGATGAGCTGAATGCATTCCTTGCCGCACGCGAGGAGGCGAGAAAGCGCGATCACAACAAGCTGGGCAGAGAGCTTAAGCTCTTCACGACAGTTGATGTTGTGGGACAGGGACTTCCGATCATGCTTCCGAAGGGCGCGAGAATGATACAGCTTCTCCAGCGTTTTGTCGAGGATGAGGAGCAAAAGCGCGGATGGCTTCTCACAAAGACGCCGTTTATGGCAAAATCCGACCTCTATAAGCTCTCGGGACACTGGGATCACTATCTTGACGGAATGTTCGTGCTCGGCGATCCCAACTCGAAGGAATGCTTCGCGCTCCGCCCGATGACATGTCCCTTCCAATATCAGGCATATCTCTCGGAGGCACGCTCCTACCGCGATCTTCCGCTTCGCTATAACGAGACCTCGACCCTCTTCAGAAACGAGGATTCGGGTGAGATGCACGGACTTATCCGCGTGCGTCAGTTCACCATATCCGAGGGACACCTCATGTGCCGCCCCGATCAGCTTGAGGACGAGTTTAAGAAGTGCCTTGAGCTTACCACGTTTATGCTCAAAACGCTCGGTCTGTACGAGGATGTTTCCTATCGTTTCTCGCAGTGGGATCCCAACAACCGCGAAAAATATATTGGCACACCCGAGGATTGGGACGAGGCACAGGGCATCATGCAGAGGATCCTTGATCACCTTGAGATCCCGTATAAGATCGGCATCGGCGAGGCGGCGTTCTACGGACCGAAGCTCGACATTCAGATCAAGAACGTATTCGGCAAAGAGGATACGCTTATCACCATCCAGATTGACCAGTTCCTCGCCGAAAAATTCGGCATGGTCTACAACGATCGTGACGACACCAAAAAGCATCCCTATATCATCCACCGCACCTCTATCGGTTGCTACGAGCGCACACTCGCATTGCTTATCGAAAAATACGCGGGCGCGTTCCCCTTCTGGCTCTCGCCGACACAGGTCAAGATCCTTCCGATCGGCTCGGATCAGCACGAATTTGCCGAGAGCGTCATGCAAAAGCTTATCGACGCAGGCATCGTCCGTACGGAGATCGACGAGCGCAACGAAAAGATCGGCTACAAGATCAGAGAGGCACAGCTTGAAAAGATCCCGTATATGCTCGTTATCGGCGCAAACGAGGTCGAAAGCGGCAGTGTAATGGTCAGAAACCGCAAGGGCGAATCGACTGCAATGTCGGTCGATGAATTTATCGCACGCGCTCTCGAAGAGCAGAAAACAAAGGCGCGCGAGCTGACCATGTGATCTAAGCTATGAAATATACACTGACAAACGACACACTCTCCGTCACGGTCAACAGCTTGGGCGCGGAGATCGCTTCTGTTGTCAAGGACGGCAGAGAATACATTTGGCAGGGTGGGGAAGAAGGACTTTGGAGCGAGCACGCTCCGATCCTCTTCCCGATCTGCGGACGCCTCCCTGATGGCGTTTATTCCCATAAGGGCAGAAAATATCAGCTCGGCACGCATGGATTTGCCCGTTTTAAGGAATTTAAGCTGATATCTGTCAGCAAAAACGAGATATCGCTTTTGCTGACCGCCGATTCCGAAAGCATGCAAGTCTTTCCCTTCGATTTTGAACTGACTATCACCTATCGACTTGACAGTGACTGGATAACGCAAAGTGCGCTGATCAAAAACAAGGGCGATGAGATGCTCTATGTCGGATACGGCGCGCATCCCGGGTTTGCGCTTGAGGGCGAGCTGTCCGATCACTACATCGATTTCGGACAGTGCGGCGAGCCCTTGAAGATCGGACTGACCAAAAGAGGACTGCAAAGCGGCGAGCGGTATCCGTTTGCGCTTGAAGATCGTCAAATAATGCGTCTTTCGGATGAGATCATCGGGGATGCGGGGATATTTCTTGCCGAAACGAGCCGTCACGCGACGCTCCGATCTGTCAGATCGGAGCACGGCGTCGAGCTGTCCTTCCCCGATATGCCCTATGTCGGGTTCTGGCACGACCTGAGTCCTTTGGCAAAATATATCTGTATCGAGCCGTGGTGCTCCCTCCCATCGCTCGATCGCGACGCCGAGACGCTCGAGGCAAAGTCGGATATGTTCCGTCTGCCTTCCGGCGAGTGTCGATCGGCAGAATTTTCGATGAGATTTTTCTGATTTCTTGAATTTTTAATATTATAAAACAAAAGATCCGACTCAAGCGCATTTGAGTCGGATCTTTGGTTTTATTGGTCTGTGAGCTGATCGGAAGGGGGCTTCGGAAGAGCTTTTGTCTTTTTTACAAGCGTCGGCGGTGCGATCTTTTTCACCGCGTCGGCGGTTATTATGACCTTTTTTACATCGGTTCTCGACGGAATGTCATACATAACGTCAAGCATGATCTCCTCCATGATCGCACGGAGACCGCGTGCACCTGTTTTTCGCTCGATTGCGAGAGCGGCGATCGCCGATATGGCGTCATCGTCAAACTCAAGCTCGACTTTGTCCATGCCGATAAGTGCCCGATACTGCTTGACGAGCGCATTTTTGGGTTCGGACAATATCCTTTTCAGCGCACTCTCGTCGAGCGGATCGAGCGAGACGACGACCGGCAGACGTCCGACAAGCTCGGGGATAAGTCCGAACTTGACGATATCGTGCGGAACGACGTCGCGGAGGTAGTTTTTCTGTTCAAGCTCGGCACGAGAGGCGACCTCGCCGCCAAATCCGATGCCCGACTTGACCGAAACTCTGTTTTTGATGATCTCATCAAGCCCCTCGAACGCGCCGCCGCAGATAAACAGGATGTTTTCGGTGTTTATCTGAATGAAATCCTGGTTCGGATGCTTGCGACCGCCCTGCGGAGGGACGTTCGCGACAGTGCCCTCGAGTATCTTTAAGAGTGCTTGCTGTACGCCCTCGCCCGAAACATCGCGCGTGATCGAGCGATTTTCGCTTTTTCTCGCGATCTTATCGATCTCGTCGATGTATATTATGCCTCTTTCGGCACTTTCGATGTCGAAATCGGCTGCCTGTATAAGTCGAAGCAATATGTTCTCGACATCCTCGCCGACATATCCTGCCTCGGTGAGTGTCGTTGCGTCGGCTATCGCGAAGGGCACGCGGAGCGTTTTCGCGAGATTTTGTGCAAGAAATGTCTTTCCGACGCCCGTAGGACCGAGAAGGAGCACATTTGACTTTGCGATCTCGACCTCGTCATTTTCCTCGACAGCATTTTTCTTGCGGCGAGAGCTTTTTTTCATCCTGCTGTCTTTCGACAAGATGCGCTTGTAATGATTGTAAACTGCGACGCAGAGTGCCTTTTTTGCCGCATCCTGACCGATAACATATTCGTCAAGGCTGTTTTTCAGCTCGATCGGGCGGGGGAGAGTTTCGAGTGTGAGACCCGACAGTCCGCTGTCCGCTTCCGAATACTGCTCATCGATCATGTCCGCGCAGACATCAACGCAGTTTTCGCATATAAACGCTCCCGTGGGGGAGGGAACGAGAAAACCGACCTGATTTTCGGTCCTGCCGCAGAATGAGCATCTGTTTTGTCTGCGTCCGTTGTCGTTGTATTGATTAGCCATTTACACCTCGTAATAATTTCAGATGTCGTATTCTCATGCGCGCTTTTCGATGACCTTGTCGATGATGCCGTACTCGGCAGCCTCGGCGGCGGTCATGAAATTGTCACGCTCGGTATCCGATGCGATCTGTTCGAAAGATTTTCCCGTGTTGGCGGCGAGTATGCGATTCAAATTGTCCTTTGTGCGAAGGAGCTGATCAGCGTGGATCTTGATATCGGTCGCCTGACCCTGCATGCCGCCGACCAGCGGTTGGTGGATCATGATCTCACTGTTCGGGAGTGCAAATCTTTTGCCCTTTGCACCGCTCGAAAGGAGAAACGCGCCCATGCTTGCGGCAAGTCCTATGCAGATCGTCGAAACGTCGCATTTGATAAAATTCATCGTGTCGTAGATCGCCATTCCTGCGCTCACCGAACCTCCGGGGCTGTTGATGTAGAGCGAGATATCCTTGTCGGGATCCTGCGCCTCGAGAAAGAGAAGCTGTGCGACGACGATCGATGCGGTAACATCGTTTACCTCATCAGACAGAAATATGATCCTGTCATTCAAAAGCCGTGAATAGATATCGTAGGCGCGTTCGCCGCCTGCGGTTTTTTCAATTACGGTTGGTACAAGTGCCATTATAATTTCCTCCCTGCTGTAAATCTGTGAATAAGTCAATAAGGACACGCAAAATGCAAATGATCTGTGCATGCACCTTTGACGCGTCCTTATTTTACGTTTTTGTTGTTTATTCTTTTACGACAGCCGCTTCCTTGCAAAGGTTCAGTGCCTTGTCGGCCGCAAGATCAACTCTTACGTCTTCGGGATCAACAAGCTCCTTTACACGCTCAAGCTCGATCGAGTAGGTGTCGGACAGACGCTTCAGCTCGTCCTCGATCTCCTCGTCGGTGACAACAACGCTCTCAAGCTCGGCGATCTTCTCGAGTGCGAGACGGAGCTTGACCTGGCTCTCGGCCTTCGGACGCATCTGTGCGCGAATGCCGTCAAGGTCGGTTCCGAGATATCTCATATAATCGGAAAGCTTCAGACCCTGCATCTGCAGTCTGTTGTCGAAATCGCGAACCTGATTTTCGGTCTCGGTAACAAACATTGCCTCGGGAATGTCGGCAACGAGCTTTTCGACGAGCGCGTCAACTACCTGCTCGGTAACCTTGTTGTCAGCCTCGTCGGCTGCTGCCTTTTCGAGTTTTGCCTTAACGTCAGCCGTATATTCAGCGACCGTGTCAAACTCGGATACGTCTTTTACAAATTCATCATCAAGCTCGGGGAGGATCGTCTCCTTGAGCGCATTGATCTTGGTCTTGAACACGACGGGAGCACCTGCAAGCTCTTCTGCATGGTAGTCCTCGGGGAATGTGACATTTACGTCAAATTCTTCGCCGATCTCGTGTCCGACGATAGCATCCTCAAAGCCGGGGATAAATGTTCCCGAACCGAGCTTAAGATCGAAATCCTCGCCCTTGCCGCCGTCAAACGGAACATCGTCCTTGAAGCCCTCGTAGTTGATGTTTGCGGTGTCGCCGAGCTGTGCGGGACGTCCCTCAACATCGGTGGTTCTCGAATTGCGGTTGCGAACGCGGTCGATCTCGGCGGTGACCGCTTCATCTGTGATCTCTTTCTGCTCGCGTGTTACCTCGATACCCTTGTATCCCTCGATCGAAGCCTCGGGCTTTGTGTATACCTTTGCGGTAAATACAACGCCTTCCTCCTCGGATGCCGACTTTACTTCATATTCGGGAGCGGATACGACCTTTACGCCCGACTCTTTGAGCGCATCCTCGTAAGCACCCGGAACAAGCTCCTCAAGCGCGTCCTCAAAGAAGTAGCCCTTGCCGTACATCTTCTCAACGAGATTACGAGGAGCGTGACCCTTGCGGAAGCCGGGAAGCTGAATATTATTTTTTTTCGAATTGTAAGATCTCGTCACTGCCGCGCTGAATGCAGCCGCATCTATGTCTATCTCAAGAAGAGCAACATTCTTTTCGGGAGTGGTTAAATTTCTGAGACTCATTTTCATTATCCTCCGATATTTGTCAAACCTTATTGCATACCTATATATTCTAAATCAAAATAACGATTTTGTCAAGTGTTTGGGCGAAAAAAGTTGATAGTTTTACAATTTTTTAATATATTCTTCGCCTTTGTGCGTCCCGACGTGGTCTATTCTGTAGGGAATGAAGTTCAAAAAGTCACACGAACAGAGTGAAAACTCGATGTCTTCAAAGAGAGTTACCTGCGGAACTCGGTACAGTCCGTGGATGTGACCGAAAAACACTCGGTCGATATTGTATTCGTGAAGTATGTCGACGATCTCTCGGCAGACATAGTCGCCGAACACGGGCGGAAAATGGAATATCGCGATCCGCTCGCCCTCCATGTCGTGCGATGCGTCAAGCGACATTTTCAGCCGAAGTGCCTCCCTTGCGACGATCTTTTTGTAATCTGTATCCGACGGTGCGTTTGCACTGTCGCTGTACCATCCGCGTGTGCCGCAGATGACGAACCCCTCGGCAGATATCGCGTTGTTTTGAAGAAAATCTATGCCGCATATCCCACAGCGATCGAAAAATTCGCGATTTTTGGTGAGCGTGTTCCACCAATAATCATGATTTCCACGCAAAAAGATCTTTTTCCCGGGCAGATCTGCGATAAATTTCAGATCGGGTGCCGCCTCGTCGAGCGATATCCCCCATGAGATGTCACCACCGATGATCACCGTGTCAGAAGGCGTCACGACAGCTTGCCAATTTTTTTCGATCTTTTCGGCATGCGATGTCCATCTGCTGCCGAAAATGTCCATCGGCTTTTCTTTTGCTTTCGAAAGATGGGTGTCCGAGAGAATGTAGAGAGCCATTTTTGCACCTTTTTTGTTGATCATTGTCTTTTTGCGGATGTTTTGTATAATCGCCGATCGATCGGAAATACTGCTTGTGGACGATCGGGGGGATTTGATTGGAAAAGCATGAGGGCAAGAGCCGCACGGGGAACAAAATAGTTTGCTCCGTCAAAAATTGCAGCTATCACAAGGGCGAGTTTGAATGCACCGCCGACCCGGTGTCCGTCGGACCGACATTCGCAAACTCGTCCTGCGACACGGTCTGCGCGACCTTTAAGCCAAAGAGTCGGTAAATTCGATGATTGCCGATTCCATTGACTCGGTGTCGGCATCAATGCATTTGTTAAAACGAATGTCCTTGGTCAGAACAGACCAAAGAGGCGCGGGGATGGCGGTCTCGGTGTAATCGGACAGACGCATGAACAGCTCGCTGTCCTCGCCCGTGCTGTCAAGATCCAGCGCATCGCATACCGCAGGCGCGAATTTGTAGGGGGATGCCGTCGAAACTACCAGAATGGGGTGCTTTTCGTCGGCGTCTTCGCATTCCTCGGCGTATTTTTCGGCACAGCGGAGCGCGACTGCCGTGTGTGTGTCGGCAAGATAGGCAAATCTGTCGAACACCGATGCGATCTCGGACAAACACTCGCTCTCGTCGCACCATTTGCCGACAAAATCAGCCGATATCTTTTCCATAACGTCCTCGTCGACCGTGTATTTGCCAAACTCGGCAAGCTCACGCATGTACCCTGCGCATCTTTCGTGCCCTGCGGCGACACAGATCAGTCGCTCCAGGTTTGACGAGATCAGAATATCCATCGAGGGCGATACGGTCGTGTGGAAACGACGGTTCTTGTCATACTTGCCGTCGGTGAGAAAATCGGTTAAGACGTTGTTGTCGTTGGATGCGCAGATCAGCTTGCCGATCGGAAGCCCCATCCTCTTGGCGATGTATGCGGCAAGTATGTTGCCGAAATTGCCTGTCGGGACGCAGACATCAAGAGCATCGCCCCAAACAAGCGACCCACCATTCACCATGTCGCAATATGCCGATACATAATATACGATCTGCGGAACGAGCCGTCCCCAGTTTATTGAATTTGCCGACGAAAGGAAGATCCCGCGCTCGTCAAGCTCTTTGGCAAATTCCTTATCAGAAAAGATCTTTTTGACCCCCGATTGTGCGTCGTCGAAATTGCCGCTTATCGCCGTAACATTGACGTTTGTGCCCTCTTGGGTCTGCATCTGCCTCTTTTGCGCGGCAGATACGCCGTTTTCGGGGTAGAATACAGATATGGCAGTGCCCTCGACATCGCAAAATCCTTCAAGTGCCGCTTTGCCCGTGTCGCCCGATGTCGCGACGAGTATCAGCGCACGCTTTTCCTCGTTTGTCAGCTTGAGCGCGCGAGAGAGCAGACGCGGCATCAGCTGAAGTGCCATGTCCTTGAATGCACAGGTCGGACCGTGCCAGAGCTCGAGCGTGTACAGCCTGTCGCAAAGCTCTTTGACCGGGGCGATCTCGCCGTCAAATTTGTCGCCGTACGCCGCGCTCGCGTCCTCAAGAAGGTTTTCATAACCGTATTCGGGCAGATAGAGCGAAAGGATGAGAGCCGCTCGCTCGGGATAGCTTGCCGAAAGCAGTCTCTCGCGCAGATCATCATTGATCTGCGGAAAAGATGTCGGCATATACAGTCCGCCGTCCTCGCAAAGTCCCTTCTTTATCGCCTCCGCGGCACAAACTTCTGTTCTGTCTTCTCTTGTACTTTGATACTTCATACTAAAACCTCTCAAAAATGCTGTATATCTTTATCTTATTATCTTATCTTGATCTATCTTTAGACAATTGTAAAAGTCGAATATGCGAAAAATCGTACATCAAATATTCATGTCTGCACTATCCCTGTAGGGCGGGGGCTTGCTCCCGCCGTCGAACAAGATCGATCTTTAATATTATTAATAGATGAAAGTGCTCGACTTTTATGATCGGTTGCCATTTTATCTTATAATATCATGTGCGATCGGGGTGCAGAACAGCTCCCTGATCCTGTCCTTGTCGTCGGTCTGACCGAGTATCCACATAAGCTTTGTTGCGATCGCCTCGGTGGTCATGTCGTACGCCTCCATCAGATCAAGCTCAAGCTTTGCCGCCTGACCGACCTCGTATATCTCCATGTCACTGCCCTCGTGCGAGACCTGCGTCGTCATTACTACAACCACACCTGTGTCGATCAGCTTGCGGAGCGCGCCGATGAAATCGCCGTCCTCCGATCTCGGAATTCCGCCGACCCCGAATGACTCGATTATCACCGCGCGATATCTTCCCTGTAAACAGCGGAGAATGTGCGGATCTGCTCCCGGGATGAGCTTGTATACGAAGATCTCAGGGCTCAGCCTGTCATAAAAGATCGGGTCGCCCTCGACCGACTGCGTAATGTAGTTTATTACCCGACCGTCGCGTATTTTTGCAAGCTCGGGATAGTCGATCGATGAAAAGGCGTTGAAGGATTTTGTCCGCGTTTTTTGCGCGCGTGTTCCGATGATGACCTTGCCGTCAAATACGACCGAGACGCCTGACGCATACTCGCAGGCGGCGTACATGAGTGCGCCGATCAGATTGCCGCGCGCGTCGGTGTCGCGAAGATATATCGACTTTTGCGAGCCCGTAAGCACGATCGGCTTTTTGCTGTTTTGTATCATATATGAGAGCGCGGCGGCAGTGTATGCCATGGTGTCGGTCCCGTGCGTGATCACAAATCCGTCAAAGTCGGCATAGTGCTCTCTTATCGCCCTGACCATCATTATATAATGCTCGGCTCTTATGTTCGTGCTGTCTATGCAAAAAAGTGACTTTGCGGTGATGTGTGCGATGTCCGCGAGCTCGGGGACGTAGCCGACAAGCTCATCCGAGCTGATGGCGGGGGCAAGCCCTTTTTCGGTATCCCTTGAGGCGATGGTTCCGCCTGTCGTTAAAATGAGGATTTTTTTCATATTTTTGTTTTTTGGTTATTGCTCGACCGCTCAGCGTCTTGCGGTAAACGCCGATATTATGTGGTTGAAACGAAGTGCCATAAAGTCGCCGCAGACCTGATAGTATACCTCGACAACATCCATCCTCGGTCTGCCGATCTGCGGATGCGTTCTGATATAATCCTTGGCGGCGTGTATGATGCTCTGTCGCTTTTTCGCATCCACCGCGGATGACGGACTGCCGTATCTTTGCAGGTGGGCGGTGCTGTCGTATCTCGCTTTGACCTCGATAAAGGCGAGAATGTCGTCTTTCTTCATTATTATATCGATCTCGCCGCCGCGTATACGATAGTTTCGAAAGATCGGCTCATATCCTTGCCCTTTCAGCCATTCCTCGGCGGCACGCTCGAAGCAGATCCCTCTGCCGTAATGATCCTTGCCGTTCAGAATGTTTGCCGCCGCCTCTTTTTCCGCTGCCGTGAGATCCTTTCGTCGCCTCTTGAATCTGAATAGATTGAACATATCACCGTTTTGCTTTCTTTTCCTTGGGCGGCTTGTCAAGAAAGCCCATGAAGGTCTTCCTGTGTACGGGGGAGACGCCGAGCTCGCGGATCTTCTGCATGTGAAGTGCCGTTCCGTAGCCCTTGTGCCCGGCAAATCCGTACTCGGGATACATGGCGTCCATCTCGAGACAGTATCTGTCACGGCTCACCTTGGCGAGTATCGATGCCGCCGCCACCGACATTGAAAGCCCGTCGCCGCCGATAAGCGTCTTTGTTGCCATCTCAAATCCGCGCGCGATATTTCCGTCAACCAAAACAAGATCGGGACGCACGGACAGTCCGTCCACCGCGCGTCGCATGGCAAGCTGTGATGCGTTCAGTATGTTCATTTCGTCGATCTCCTCGACCGACGCGGATGCGATGCAAAAGGACACCGCCTCCTTGCGGATAATATCGAAAAGAGCCTCGCGCTTTTTCGGGGAAAGCTTTTTGGAGTCGTTCAGCCCGTCTATCACGAGCCCGTCGGGGAGTATTACCGCTGCGGCAAATACATCTCCCGCAAGCGGACCGCGACCTGCCTCGTCAGTGCCCGCGACGACCGCATATCCGCTCTCGTGCGCGGCAAGCTCGTATTCATAACTCGGCATTGCACGCCTCCTTTGCGCTCTCGGCATCCGATTTCGGCGGATATTCGAGCGTGATCCTGCCGATCTTGCCGCCCCTGAACTCGTCAAGAAGCGCACCTGCGGTGCGTTCCTCGTTGACCTCGCCGCCGCGAATGAGAAATCCGCGCTTTTTTCCGATCAGGCAAAACAGCTCGTAATCGGTAAGATCTGCTATCTCGTCTTGCTCAAGGTGATATCTCTCGCAAAGCTTTTCGGGCGCGATGCGTCTCAGCCTTTTGCAGAGCACGACCGCGATCTCGTCGGTGTTCAGGACGCGATCCTTTATAGCACCCGTTATCGCGAGATTTTCGCCCACTCGTTTGTCGTCAAATTTCGGCCAGAGTACACCCGGCATGTCGAGCAGCTCGATGCCGTAAGGCGTGACCACCCATTGCTTGTCGACCGTGACGCCCGGGCGATTTTCGACCTTCGCTTTTTTCGTTTTCGAGAACTTATTAATAAATGAAGATTTTCCGACATTCGGGATGCCGACCACCATCGCGCGCAGGGCTTTGTTTGCCATACCCTTTTCCCTGTATCTTTCGAGCTTCTCAGCAAGCAGCTCCTTGACCGCTCCCTCGATCTCGCCCATTCCCGCGCCCGTGATGAAATCGCAAAAAATGCAGGGGATGCCCTTGGTCTTGTAATAGCTCTTCCATTTTTGCCCCATTTCGGGGTCGGCAAGCGTCGATTTCGAGAAAAGCACGAGTCTCGGCTTGCCTGCGCATATTTTATCCACTTCCGGATTTTTTGATGAGAGCGGTATCCTTGCGTCAAGTATCTCGATCACGAGATCGACAAGAGGCAGGCATTCCTTCATCATCCTTCGCGTTTTTGCCATGTGGCCCGGAAACCACTGTATAACCTCGGACGGCATTTTGCACCTTCCTTTGCGTTTTTGATGTTGTCAGCTTGGTTTAGCTTAATTTTCCGAATTTGTCGAGCGGAAGGATGCGAAGTACCGCTTTTCCTATGACATTTCGCTCGTCGATAAATCCGAAATATCGGCTGTCCTTCGAGACCCTTCTGTTGTCACCGAGGACAAATATCTTGCCTTCCGGGACGGTGTCCTCCCAAATGCCGACCTCGTTGGGGATCAACCCCTCGGTCGGTATCTGAATGTCTTTTTCGTTTATATAATCCTCGTCAAGCTTTTCGCCGTTGAGGAAAACATCGCCGTTGGTGAAGTCGATCTTTATCTTGTCGCCGCCCATCGCGATGATGCGCTTGACGATCGGTTCGGTGGGCTGTGTCGGCTCTTGGATTATGACGATATCGCCATGATCAAGCTCGTAGATCCCCGAAACAAGGAGAACATCGTATCCTTTTGCGACCGCGGTCGACGAGGGGGCTGACGAGTGACCGACAAGTGTCGGATACATGGACGAGCCCTCGACCGGAGAATGCCTGACGAAAAACGACATTATGACAAGCACTGCGGCGATCGCATAGGCAAACAGCTCGTACCAATCAAATATCGATGATACGACCGCTCTCCCGACCTCGCCCGCCTCGACCTTTTTGACTTCCGTCTTTAGCTGTACACCGCCAATGGCGTCGGGCGTCGATGTCTCGGGCGAGGCAGTGTCGAAATTGTTGTTATTGCCGCCATTGTTGTCACCGCCGTCGCTGTAGTCATCATTGTCATCATCGTCATCGAACGGCGAGGTCAGGAAATTCATCAGCGTGCCGAGCGTCCATTCTTTGTGCTCGTCGGGAATCGGCAGATCGCGCGAGCCGAAGAGCCTGTATTCGCACGCGCCGTCGCCCTCGCGAATGCAGAGCGTGACTATCCCGACGGGCATTTTTTTTGCGGCGGCGGCATTTGTCAGCGGCGCAATGAAATCGTGAGAGACCTCGGCGTGCGTCATTGGCGTGTTTGTTGCTCTGATGTAAATATCCGAGCCGGCATCGAGCTTTTTTGCAATGGCGGATGTCATATAGCCGAGTTCGGCAAGATCGCGGCATTCGGTAAACTCAGACATGTCGGGAACTGCCGAGAGCCTGCCGCGCGAAAGCGACACAAGTGATACCATGGGAGAGTTCTCAAGAGATCTTGCCTCTGTGCGCTCTCTGTAAGCCAAAATAATATGTTTCAAGAATAGATCCTCCGAATTTCAGAGTATTGTATTTGCGGACATGCCGCAGAACTACATCAATTATAACACATATTATATCACATAAACGAAAAAAAGTAAAGGACATTTGGCTATTTTCATTCTGAATTTTTTGAAAAAATTTTTGAATTTTTCGAATTTTTTTGAAAAACCCCTTGCAATTTAGAAAAATATGTGGTATAATACGAGACGCGTGCCATGTGGCAACGTCGATGGACGGTCCTCTGCATATAGCTCTGCACGAACGCCCTGGATTATCCAAATTAAGGAGGAAGCCGACAATGGATCTTATTAAGGCTTTAACAAACGAGCAACTCAAGGAAGAAGTACCTACTCTTAACATCGGTGACACGGTGCGTGTTCACAACAAAATCGTTGAGGTATCTTCGGACGGTAAGAGAAGAGAGAGAATTCAGCTTTTCGAGGGCGTTATAATCGCTAAGAAGGGCGGCGGAATTTCCGAAACATTTACCGTAAGACGCGTTGCATACGGTTGCGGCGTCGAGAAGACATTCCCCGTACATTCGCCCAACGTAGCGAAGGTCGACATCGTACGCTACGGCAAGGTTCGCCGTGCGAAGCTCTACTATGTTCGCGACAAGCAGGGCAAGGATGCGAAGATCAAGGAAAGAATTTAATCTGTTAAATTTCTTTTCGAAGACGATTATTTGATTTTTAGTAAATGAGGTGTTAAAGATGAAGAACGGAATCCATCCCGATTACAAAGAATGCACGATTAGATGTGCGTGCGGTGCCGAGTACAAGACCCGTTCCACGAAGGGCGATATGACTGTGGAAATTTGCTCCAAGTGCCATCCCTTCTTCACGGGCAAGCAGAAATTCGTTGATGCAGGCGGACGTGTTGACAGATTCAAGAAGCGTCTGGCAGGAGTCAGAAAATAATTTTTCGAATTTCTCGGGATCTATCTTAAATGTGGGCGCACGCGCAATTTTTGATTTTGCAAAAGTTGCGGTGCGCCTGCTTTTTTATCCCTCGGCGCATCCCTTTTGCATGATGACTCATGAATGAAAGGAATACGTGAATGAAAGAACAAGTATCAATATTTGAAACCGAAAGCGAGCCTCTCGCCGTTCTTGTTTCGGTGCTGACGCCCGATAAAGATCCGCACGAGCAGGCAGTTTCGCTTGACGAGCTTGAGAGACTTTTGGAAACGGCAGGCGGCAAGCTTCACTCGACCGTCGTACAACAGCTTCCGTCCCCGATCGCCAAAACCTATATAGGAAGCGGAAAACTCGCAGAGCTCGGCGAGCTTTGCCGCGCCAATGATATCGGGCTTGTCGTGTTTGACGATGAGCTCTCCCCGGTACAGATCAGAAATGTCGAGGACGGCATCATGGAGGGCGCACAGGACGATTACAGCGTCAGGGTCATCGACAGATCCATGCTCATCCTCGACATTTTCGCCCTGCACGCACGCTCGAGCGAGGGCAAATTACAGGTCGAGCTTGCACAGCTTCGGTATACCATCCCGCGCCTTACGGGCAGGGGAAGCGAAATGTCGCGACTCGGCGGCGGCATAGGCACGCGCGGTCCCGGCGAGACCAAGCTCGAGACCGACAGACGGCACCTGCAAAGAAGGATATCCGCACTGAGTGCGCAGATCGACGAGCTTGAGGAAAACAGGCGCACAAAACGCGCAAAGCGAGATCGCTCCGATCTTTGCAAGATAGCGGTGGTCGGATATACCAACGCAGGCAAATCGACACTGTTAAATCGCCTGACCGGCGCGGGCATACTTGCCGAGGACAAGCTTTTTGCCACGCTTGATCCAACAACGAGAGCTTATACTCTCCCGAGCGGAAGGGAAGTACTCCTCACCGATACGGTCGGCTTTATCAGACGACTGCCTCACCACCTTATATCGGCGTTTCGCTCGACGCTCGACGAGGCAAAGTACGCCGACGCCGTGATGGTGCTCGTTGATGCCTCCGACCCCGAGGCGGACAGTCAGCTCGAGGTCACCGAAAAATTGCTTTACGATCTCGGTGCCGCCGACAAACCGAGGCTCTATGTGCTTAACAAATGCGATATTGCCGAGCAGATCGCCCCCGAACTGCTCCTTCGTGCCGCATCCGGCTCGATCGTCGCGCTGTCGGCACTTGACGGACGCGGAGTCGACGATCTTGTCGCCGAGCTCGAAAAACTCGCGCTTGCGGGCAAGAGACTTGTCAGATACAAGCTTCCCGCATCCAAGGCGTACCTCGTGTCAAAGCTTTACGAGCTTGGGACTGTCGAGGATGTCGAATATACCGATGACGGCGTAGATGTCGTTGCCCTGCTCGATGAGCGCGCAAGGGGCAGATTTGAAAAGCTTCTCGGATAAATAAAGGTGAGATGATCGCCGATCGGAGTGATATTTGTGGATGAAAATTATGTGACCCTCGGCGGTGACGGTACATCTCTTTTCGAGGACAGAAGGAGCCGATTTCTCGGATATGCCGCCCATGTGACGACCGAGCGTGAGGCGATCGATTTTGTCGGCTCGATCAGAAAAAAGCATGCCGACGCACGCCACAATGTCTACGCCTATGTCATAAAGGACGGCGGATTCATGCGCTACAGCGATGATGGCGAGCCGCAGGGAACTGCCGGTATGCCCGTGCTCGATGTTATCCGCAAGGGCGGATTTACCGACGCCGTCATAGTTGTTACGCGCTATTTCGGCGGGATATTGCTCGGTACGGGCGGACTTGTGCACGCCTATACCGAGGCGGCGTCGCTTGCCGCGGCGGATGCGGGGATAATATCCTTCGAGCCTTTTCACGAGATACTGCTCACCACCGATTATTCGCTCTGGCAAAAGCTGTCGCACGCGCTCTCGACGATGCCGATAATAATCGACAATGTAACATGGGGCGCGGATGTCGAGGTCAGCCTTGCCGCACCGATCGAATACTCGGAGAAGATCGTCGATCTCGTCACCGAAATGTCCTCGGGACGCGACTGCGCACTGGTCGTCGGAGAACGATACGACAGGCGTCCGTGATGATATATACGGCATGACCCCGAAAAAAGGGTTTTGCCGATTATTTGCGTATATTATATTGTAAGAGAAAATATGCTTTTTAGATGTACACAGGTCTTTTTAGATGTATTCAGGTCATTTTAGATGTTTCCGGATGCAAAAAAGCATAAAAACGCGAGGGGAGGGGTAAAATGCCGCTTATAGATCAGACAGTGCTTGAAGAGATCAGACTTCGCTGTCCAATTGAAGATGTCGTGTCGACCTATGTCACGCTTAAGCGGTCGGGTTCGGGATATGTCGGACTTTGCCCATTCCACAGCGAGAAAACACCGTCGTTTACGGTCAGTCCCGACAAAGGCTTCTTTCACTGCTTTGGTTGCGGCGTCGGCGGCGATGTTATAACATTTGTCAGACGAGTCGAAAATCTCGACTATCCGTCCGCCGTCGAGCTGCTCGCAAAGCGCGTCGGCATTACGGTCAAACGAAGCGAGAGCGAGCGCATCGACAGCGACAGGCGCGAGCGAACGCTTGCCATGAACAAGGCGGCGGCAAGATATTTTAACAACATCCTGCTGAGCACCCCCGAGGGCAAACAAGGGCTTGATTATCTGCTCTCGCGCGGACTTACGATGCCGCTTATTCGCCACTTCGGGCTCGGATTTGCCCCAAACGATTTCGGCGCATTTCCGCAATATATGCACAAGCTTGGCTACAGTGATGCCGAACTGTCGGCGGCATATCTGGCGCGCATATCCGATAAGACCGGACATGCCTACAGCCTCTTTCGAAACCGCGTGATTTTTCCGATAATTTCGCCGTCGGGCGATGTTATCGCTTTCGGCGGAAGAGTTATGGATGATTCGAAGCCGAAATATCTCAACTCGTCCGATACCCCTGCGTTCAAAAAGAGCAAAAATCTTTTCGCACTGAATTTCGCCAAGGCGTCATGCTCGTCTCAGATGATCCTTTGCGAGGGCTATATGGATGTCATCGCGCTCCACGGTGCGGGATTCACGAACGCCGTGGCAACGCTCGGAACGGCGATCACCCCCGAGCAGGCAAGGATATTCGAGCGGTATACCAAGAGCGTTGTCATATGCTACGATGCCGACGAGGCGGGGCAAAACGCCGCGTCAAAGGCATTCAGACTGCTCGGCGAGGTGGGTGTCGAGTGCAGGATACTTAAGGTGAAAAACGCCAAGGACCCCGACGAATATATCAGAAAATACGGTGCCGCCGCCTTCAGAAAGCTGATGGAGGGCAGCAGATCCGAATTTGATTTTCGCTTTGACGCGATAAGGGAAAAATACGATCTCTCGCTTGCCGATGACAAGATCAAGGCACTTGACGAGACTGTCGCGCTGATCTCGAGCGTACCCTCGGCGGCAAGGCGGGATCTGCACATATACGCGACATCCGAAATTTTCGGTGTCAGCCCCGACTCGATGCGGCGGGATGTCGAAAGACTCAGAACAAAGCGAATGCGCACCGAAAAACGGGACGAGACGCAGAAGATCATGTTCGAGTCGGCGGGATATAATGACAGGGTCAATCCCGACGCCGTGAAGAACATTCGCGCCTCCCGCGCCGAGGATGCGGTGATCGGTATCTTGATGATACATCCCGAGTACATCGGCGAGATGAAAAACCGGAATATCGATTTTTCGCCCGATAAGTTCGTCACATCCTTCGGCAAAAAGGTGGTCGCGCTCATGCTCGAGCATTCGAGCGGCAGTGAGTTTGACGCCATGTCGCTCGGCGAGGGTCTGACGGTCGATGAGATGGGGCGGCTGTCGAAATTAAAGCTTGACAGGCAAGATCTGTCAAACAATACATTTGATATCATGCTCTCCTGCATGGCAACTCTTGCGGATGCCGCAGGGAAGAGACAGCTTGATATAAACGATATGATACTTCAAAAAAGAAGCAAAAACAAGAACACAAACACAACCATAAACACAAATTCAAATTCAAACGGTAACGGTGAGCCGAGCTGATGATGATCGGTCACGGGATGTAGAAAGCGGAGGAAACAACACATAATGAGAATAAACGAAGACAATCTTGCGGACGGACTTTACGACGCGAGCGATCTTACCGCAAGCGCGGGCAGACTTGACGATTTCGGATTCTTGGACGACTTTGACGATGCCGTCTTTGACGGCTCGGCGGATATGGCGGACGGTCCGGACGGCGATGAGAAAGAGATCGCGAATTACCTGCAAAACTCAAACGCCGACGAGCTCGTAAACGAGATGGGTCAATTTTCGAGTGCCGAGGAAATGGAAAAGGCACTCGTCAGAGAGGGATTTGCCATTGATGACCCGGTCAGACTTTATCTTAAAGAAATCGGTAAAGTCCCTCTGCTCTCGATCGCGGTCGAGGCGGATCTTGCACAGGTCGTCTACGACGGCAAGCAGGCGCAGAGCATTATCGATGAGCTGAGATCGACGCCCGAGGCAGAGATGACCTCCGAGATGAGCGATTACATAAAAGAGCTTGAGGCAAAGATCAAAGCCGGAGATGCCGCAAAGAGCCGCCTTGTTGAGGCAAACCTTCGCCTCGTCGTCAGCATAGCAAAGCGTCATTCGGGCAAAGGACTCTCTTTCCTTGATCTGATACAGGAGGGCAACCTCGGACTGCTCAAGGCTGCCGAAAAATTCGATTACCGCAAGGGCTATAAATTCTCGACATATGCGACATGGTGGATAAGACAGTCGATCACCCGTGCTGTCGCCGATCAGGCAAGGACCATTCGTATTCCCGTCCATATGGTCGAGACCATTCACCGCCTCTCCAAAACCTCGCGCCGACTTAACCAGGAGCTCGGCAGAGAACCGACGGTCGACGAGATCGCGGAGCATATGGGACTTACATCCGACAAGGTGCGCGAGATAATGCGTATCGCAATGGACCCCGTCTCGCTCGAGACCCCGATCGGAGAGGAGGAGGACTCGCATCTCGGCGACTTTATAAGGGATGACAACACCATGACGCCTCCCGATTCGGTCTTCCATTCGATGCTCCACGACGAGCTCTTAAAGGAGCTTCACAGCCTCAGCCCGAGGGAGGAAAAGGTCATTCTGCTCCGCTACGGTCTGATCGACAATCATGTTCACACCCTTGAGGAGGTCGGACTCAGACTCAACATCACAAGGGAGCGTGTGAGACAGATCGAGGCAAAGGCACTCCGCAAGATCAGAGGAAAGATAAATTTCAAGAAAAAACATATCAACGATTATCTTGACTGATCGATCACAACCATAGAACAACAGAATAAATGGAATAAATAAAAGAAATAAAAAAATACTGAAAAAAGCAAGGCGAATTGCCTTGAAAAGGGAAGACTTGCTCTCCGATATCCGACTGTTCACGGCTTTTTGACACAGATCGGAGCGCAAGACGGAAAGGAAGGTCATATTTATGTCTTACGATGATCAGGAAGTAAGATTTGACGGATCAACGCTCGATGAGCTTCTCGAAAAGAGCTTAAATCAGGGCTCGCTTTCGGACAACGATCTTATGAGCGCGTTTGATGACGACGATTTTGCCTCCGAACACAGCGAACCGTCGGATGCCGATCTCTCTCTCGATGTGCAGTCGATCGATGCAGCCGGGTCCGATCCTACCGCCGAGATGAACAAAACCGAGATCGCCGAGATCGAGAACGAGGCAAAACGCTACGCCTCGGCAGAGGAGATGGAACGCCTTCTCGCGCAGGGCGGTCTTGCGATCGATGACCCTGTCAGAATGTATCTTAAGGATATCGGCTCGATACCCCTGCTTCGCCCCGATGAGGAGCCGATGCTTGCCGAGCTTATACATAACGGCTTTCAGGCGGACAAGCAGCTCGCCGATCCCGACGGATTGACCCCCGAGCAGATCGAGGAGCTGAAAAACGCCAGCGAGGCGGGTATGAAGGCAAGAGACAGACTTGTCGAGGCAAACCTTCGCCTTGTGGTCAGCGTCGCCAAAAGACATTCGGGCAAGGGACTTTCTTTCCTTGATCTGATACAGGAGGGCAATTTCGGTCTTCTCAAGGCTGTCGAAAAATTCGATTCGGATAAGGGATTTAAGTTTTCGACCTACGCCACATGGTGGATAAGACAGGCGATAACTCGTGCCATTGCCGATCAGGCAAGGACGATAAGAATACCCGTGCACATGGTCGAGACCATCCACAGGGTGTCGCGTACATCGAGAAAGCTCTTCCAAGAACTCGGCAGAGACCCGACGGCGGAGGAGATCGCAAAAGAGATCGAAATGCCTGTCGATAAGGTGCGCGAGATCATGAAGATAGCACTTGACCCCGTTCCGCTCGAAACACCGGTCGGTGAGGAAGAGGATTCACAGCTTTACGACTTTATCGAGGACGAAAGCTCACCTTCCCCGTCGGACAGAGTCTCGCAGTCGATGCTGCGCGATCAGCTTTTGTCGGTGCTCCACACATTGACCCCGAGAGAGGAACAGGTGCTCATGCTCCGTTTCGGACTCAAGGACGGTAAGCAGTACACGCTCGAGGAGGTCGGCGCGGCGTTCCAGATCACAAGGGAGCGCATACGTCAGATCGAGGCAAAGGCACTTCGCAAGCTCAGACATCCGAGCAGATCGAGAAAGCTTCGCGATTATCTTGACAATTGAGATAGTTGACCCCGAAAATCGGCAAAAAACTTTCGTATCACAAAAAACTGTCGTTTTGCACAAAAATCAGCATGTGATTTTGTGCAAAACGCCGAATAGCTATGTGCATGATGTACAAAGGCTTGCCTGCCAAAATCGGGGATGTCGGGCGATTTTTCGTTCGAGGAACTTGAGTATTCATAAAAATTAAAAGAATATTCATTTTTTATCCCGTCACAGACCTTGACATATTTCATTTTTTGTTGTAAAATAGAGAAAGCTATAGTGGCACTGAAAAACACACATGCCGCACTCTGTCGGGACATGCACTCCGACAGCATGATCATAATTTCATAATGGAAATTCTAAGGAGGATATCCCGCATGAAAAAACGTATTGTAAGCCTCGGCACGGCACTGCTGATGCTTATTTCCGTCGCATCCCTCTTTACGGGCTGCAAGAGCTCCGGAAATGTTACCGCCTCGGAAACGGTCAAACCGCTCACCCTGACACTTGCCATGGTCACGGATGAGGAGACCACCGATAAGGGCATTGCCGCCGTTGAGGAGGCGGTCAACCAGATCACCGAGAACAATCTCAACATCCATGTTTCCCTGCAGTTCTACACGAAGGACGAATACAAGGATGCCATCCTGAAAAAGCTTGCCGCAAGACAGGCTGATATGGATGCGGGCATAAAGAAATCCTCTCTCGGCAATGACGGAGATGTTGTCAAGGTCGAGATAATCCCCGGTCAGTACAGAGAGGTCACCGCTTATCCCGATCCTTATGAAAATCAGATCGATGTTTTCATGATTCCCGATCGCGATATGTATCTCGAACTCAGAGCCATTGCCGCCGGCACTGAGGACGTATTCGGTGTCGAATATGTCGATACCTCGGCGATCGATTCGGCGTTCACATCCGAGGATGCGGCACTTACAAAGATCACAAAATACATCTCGGCAAACCTTCTTGCTTATTGCAATGACGGCGTCTACGGCGACCCCGTAACATTTATTCCGAGAACCGCTTACTACGGTGAGTACGAATATCTGCTCGTCAAGAAGGATCTCTTCGATAAGTATCCCTACACCATCACCGATGTCAAGGGACTTCCCGATCTGCGCGAGTATCTTGTCGATGTCGCAGAGAACGAGGACGGCGTGATCCCGCTCTACAACATCTATGATATGAACATAACCGCCGTTACCGATAAGGTCAATGTTTACGGTACGATTCTTGATTCGACGATGATCGAGAGCACATCCAAGGCTCCGACCGCCATCACTTCGAATGAGACGGTCAGATCGATCCTTGCGACCTATGTCGATTGCGGCAAGGTCAACGGTCAGTACGCAATCCATAACGCCGATCCCGATTTCTCGCAGAATTTCGCGGCAGCCTTCATAAAGGGCTATTGCGATCTCCCCGAACAGTATGAGGATGAGTACTATGTTATCCGCACCGGTGTACCGGTAGCAAATACCTCTCAGATGCTCGACTATGGATTTGCTATTTCCAACTACTCTTCCGACTCGTCGAGATGTTATCAGCTCATTCAGGAGCTTTACACCAACGAGGAGCTCCTCAACACCCTTCTTTACGGCGTCGAAAACGTCACATATACAAAGGACGAGAGCACGAACATCGTTACAAGAAAACGCGAGGGTGATACCGTCTATGTAATGAGCGAGTATCAGGTCGGAAACACCTTCCTTGCATGGCAGAACAGCGAAATGTCCGAGAAGGAGCTTGAGATCTCGGCAAACGGTTGGGCTCGTGCAAAGCAGGCATCCGCCGACGCGATCTACAGCATTTACTCAAGACTGAATATCGATATGGGTTATGGCGAGGATAGTTTCACCTTTTCGAACAATAAACTTCTTGAGGACTACATCGACGAGCTTGATATGCTTTATGATGAGCTGTGGGTAAAACTTCGTCAGTTCGAGTCGTTCGCATCCACCACAAAGGATGAGCCGACCGCCGATGACTTCCTCGTTTCGATCAATACATGGCTCACGAGCCAGGATGCGGTTTCGACCATGACGTCGGGCAGCACCAAGGGATCGCTTACCTACCAGTATATCAGCTATTGGAACTCCCTTTACAAGACCGAATGATATTCTTCATTCTTATATAAGACCTATACAAAAAATCATACCGATCGAAGATGCGATCGGTATGATTTTTTGAAAAATGGCGGATATTCTCGAAAAATGTCCGATAATTGCCGTCAAAAGCTCCAAAAATCCGATCAAAATCACGGGAAAGAGATGTGCAAAAGGGAGAAATTTAATCAGATTTGCTATCTCTATTGACTTTTTTGGGCTTGAATGATATAATATGTAGGTCGAACGATGCATGCCTGTGTAACAAGGCATTGAAACTGTGTCGCTCGGATGGAATAAACATGATCTTTGCAGAACAGGAGGTGCAATATGCCAACATTTAACCAGCTTGTAAAGCAGGGCAGATCCAAAAAGGTCTACAAGTCAAAATCCCCCATGCTTCAGAAGGGCTTCAATACTCTGAACAATGCTCCGACAGATCAGAGCTCGCCCCAGAAGAGAGGAGTTTGCACTAAGGTCTCCACGACCAGCCCTAAGAAGCCTAACTCGGCTCTTCGTAAGATCGCCAGAGTAAAGCTGACCAACGGTCTCGAAGCCACCACTTATATCCCCGGTATCGGCCACAACCTTCAGGAACACTCGGTTGTACTGATTCGCGGCGGTCGTGTTCGTGACCTTCCCGGTGTGCGTTACCACATTATCCGCGGTACGCTTGATACCCAGGGCGTTGATGCCCGCAGACAGAGCCGTTCCAAGTACGGCGCAAAAACTCCCAAAGCAGCCAAGAAGTAATATCTTTTTTGCAAGGGAAGGTATTAAAAATCATCTGATGTTTGTGCACCGAGTCTGTTGAAGATCAATGTTTATTGTATTCCGACAGTCCGAGCGCTTAACGGAAGAAAGCTTTCGAGTACCTGTGATATCATTATTTTATGAAGGAGGGAAGTACAGTGCCTAGAAGAGGACGAATTTCCAAAAGAGAAGTATTGCCGGATCCTATGTACAATTCTAAGCTGGTTACAAAGCTTATCAACAATATCATGTACGACGGCAAGAAGGGTGTTGCCCAGAAGATCGTTTACGACGCATTCGCGATCGTTGAAGAGAAATCCGGGAAGAACGCACTCGAAGTATTTACAACAGCACTTGAGAACATTATGCCTGTTCTCGAGGTTAAGGCTCGCCGCGTAGGTGGTTCCACCTATCAGGTTCCTATGGATGTAAGACCCGAGAGACGCCAGACCCTTGGTCTGCGTTGGCTGAGAACTTATTCCAGAAACCGCAGTGAGAACACAATGGCAGAGCGTCTTGCAGCCGAGATCCTTGATGCTAACAACAACATGGGCGGAGCTGTCAAGAAGAAGGAAGAGACTCACAAGATGGCTGAGGCTAACAAGGCTTTCGCTCATTACAGATATTGATCTACCAATCATAACGGTCAATTTGTTTGTAGTTAAAAAAATAAGGAGAAAAGTCAATGCCCAGAGAATATTCACTTGAAAATACCCGAAATATCGGTATCATGGCTCACATCGACGCGGGTAAGACCACGACGACCGAGCGTATCCTTTATTACACGGGTGTAAACCACAAGATCGGCGAGACTCACGACGGTGAGGCAACGATGGACTGGATGGCTCAGGAGCAGGAGAGAGGTATCACGATCACCTCGGCTGCTACCACATGCCATTGGAAAAAGCCCGACGGATCCGCACCCGAGACACGTATCAACATTATCGACACCCCCGGCCACGTTGACTTTACGGTCGAGGTCGAGAGATCGCTCCGCGTTCTCGACGGTTCGGTAACTGTCCTTTGTGCAAAGGGCGGCGTTGAGCCTCAGTCCGAGACAGTTTGGCGTCAGGCCGACAAATACGGCGTCCCGAGAATGGTATATGTCAACAAAATGGACATTATGGGCGCAAACTTCTTCCGCTGTGTGGAGATGCTCCACGAGCGCTTGAAGGCAAATGCCGTTCCGATCCAGCTTCCTATCGGTGCAGAGGAGTCCTTTAAGGGAATCATCGACCTGATGAACATGGAGGCTGATGTTTACTACGACGAGATGGGTAAGGACATGCGTGTCGAGTCCATTCCCGCCGACATGCTCGACAAAGCCAATGAGTACCGCGCACAGATGGTCGAGGCTATCGTCGAGACAGATGACGAGCTTGCAATGAAGTATCTTGAGGGTGAGGAGATCACAGTTCCCGAACTCAAAAAGGCACTCCGCCAGGCTACCATCGACAACAAGATCGTTCCGGTAATTTGCGGAACCTCTTATAAAAACAAGGGCGTTCAGAAGCTGCTCGATGCTATCGTTGATTATATGCCCGCACCTACCGACGTTCCCGCGATCAAGGGTATCAACCCCGATGCCGATCCGGACAACAACGAGGTCGAGTGTCCCGCAACAGACGACGGCAATTTCGCAGCTCTTGCGTTCAAGATCATGACCGACCCCTACGTCGGAAAGCTTTGCTTCTTCCGCGTATACGAAGGAACTCTCCCTGCAGGCACCACGGTGTATAACTCCACCAAGCGTCAGAAGGAAAGAATCGGACGTATCCTGCAGATGCACGCTAACCAGCGTAAGGATCTCGATATCTGCTACTCGGGCGATATTGCGGCGGCTGTCGGACTTAAGTACACCACCACCGGTGATACCCTTTGTTCCGATTCGCATCCCGTAATTCTCGAGTCGATGGAATTCCCGGAGCCTGTTATCAAAGAGGCTATCGAGCCGAAGACCAGAGCCGCTCAGGAAAAGATGGGTATCGCTCTTGCAAAGCTTGCCGAGGAAGACCCGACCTTCCGTACCTATACGGATGAGGAAACAGGTCAGACCATCATCGCAGGTATGGGTGAGCTTCACCTTGAGATCATCGTCGACCGTCTCCTCCGTGAGTTTAAGGTCGAGGCAAACATCGGTGCTCCCCAGGTTTCCTATAAGGAGACCATCACCGCATCGGCAGACGAGGACTGCAAGTACGCACGTCAGTCGGGTGGTAAGGGTCAGTACGGTCATGTAAAGATCACGATCGAGCCGAACGAGCCCGGTAAGGGATATGAGTTCATCAACAAGGTCGTCGGCGGTGCTATTCCGAAGGAATATATCCCCGCTGTCGATGCAGGTATCCAGGGCGCAATGCAGAATGGTATCCTTGCAGGCTACAACGTCGTTGACGTTAAGGTCACCCTTTATGATGGTTCTTATCACGAAGTCGACTCTTCCGAAATGGCATTTAAGATCGCAGGCTCTATGGCGTTCAAGAATGCTATGAAGAAGGCAAAGCCGGTCCTCACCGAGCCGATCATGAAGGTCGTTACCATTACACCTAACGACTATCTCGGATTCGTCATCGGCGACTTCAACAGCCGCAGAGGACAGATCCAGTCTACCGAAGAGCTTTCGGGCGCGACCGAGGTCATCGCGAACGTCCCGCTCGCAAATATGTTCGGTTATGCGACCGACCTCCGTTCCGGTACACAGGGACGCGGTCAGTACTCTATGGAGCCCAGCCACTTCGCTGAAGTTCCGAAGAGCATCTCCGAAGAGATCATCAAAAACAAATCCAAATAATCATCAACAATTATAATCAAAATTAAATTTGATATAAATTTTAGGAGGAAACTAAAATGGCAAAGGCTAAATTTGAAAGAACTAAGCCCCATGTAAACATTGGTACCATCGGTCACGTCGACCACGGTAAGACAACCCTTACCGCAGCTATCACCAAGACTCTGGCTCTCAAGAACTCGAGCATCGAGTTCCTTGCTTATGACCAGATCGACAACGCGCCCGAGGAAAAGGCACGTGGAATCACAATTAACACCCGTCACGTTGAGTATGAGACCGACAAGCGTCACTACGCTCACGTCGACTGCCCCGGCCACGCTGACTATGTCAAGAACATGATCACCGGTGCAGCTCAGATGGACGGCGCTATCCTCGTTGTTGCAGGTACAGACGGACCTCTCCAGCAGACCCGCGAGCACGTTCTTCTTGCTCGTCAGGTTGGCGTTCCCGCAATCGTCGTATTCCTTAACAAGTGCGACATCGTTGACGACCCTGAGCTTCTCGACCTCGTTGAGATGGAAGTTCGCGATCTTCTCTCGAGCTACGATTTCCCCGGCGACGATCTTCCGATCATCCGCGGTTCTGCTCGTGAGGCTCTTCTCTCTGAGTCCAAGGATCTTTCCGATCCCGTATACGCTCCTATCATCGAGCTCATGGACGCAGTTGATGACTATATTCCTACTCCCGAGCGTCAGGCTGACCTTCCCTTCCTTATGCCTGTCGAGGACGTATTCTCGATCTCCGGTCGTGGTACCGTTGCTACCGGCCGTGTAGAGCGTGGTACTGTTAAGATCGGCGACGTCTGCGAGATCGTTGGTCTCTCTGACGAGAAGAAGTCGACCACCGTTACCGGCGTTGAGATGTTCCACAAGACCGTTGACCTTGCTGAGGCAGGCGACAACATCGGCGCACTTCTTCGTGGTATCGCGAAGAACGAGATCGAGCGTGGACAGGTTCTCTGCAAGCCCGGCACCGTTCATCCTCACACCAAGTTCGTTGGTCACGTTTACGTTCTTACCGAGAAGGAAGGCGGACGTCAGAAGCCCTTCTTCTCCGGCTATCGTCCTCAGTTCTACTTCAGAACTACCGACGTTACAGGCGTTATCACTCTTCCCGATGACGTTGAGATGTGCCGTCCCGGCGACAACGTTGATATGAACGTTGAGCTCATCACACCTATCGCTATGGAGCAGAACCTCCGTTTCGCTATCCGTGAGGGTGGCAGAACCGTTGGTTCGGGTGTCGTTGCTAACATCATTGCTTAATCGTTAACGCTTAAGCTTGACCATTATTCCCAAAGAGGCTATGCCTCTTTGGGAATAATAAGTGTTTTAATTAAATAATATCTTTAGGGGTTGGTGTGATTCCACACCGGCGGTGTTTGACATCTGTCATAAGTCCGCGAGCATGTGCCGAACAGGTGAGAGTCCTGTACCGACGGTAAAGTCCGGATGGGAAAAGATAGAAATAACGCATCCCCGACGCTTGTCGGGTTTTTTTATCCTTTCCCCGATCATGGGGGATATATGAAAAACAGATCTAAGGTTCAATCACTCGTCGTACTTTCACTTTTTGCCGCACTTGCTTATGTCGCGCAGTTCGTCGTCCATATTCGCATCGCTTTTCTGACATTTGACCCTAAGGATGCGATAATTACGGTCGCCGCAATGATCTACGGACCGATCGGCGGCGTGTCGCTCTCATTTGTTGTCGCCCTCCTTGAGGCGATCACGAACGGCTCGACCGGATTTTGGGGCGCACTTATGAATTTCTGCGGATCTGCCGCATTTTCGGTCACCGCATCACTCGTCTATAGGTCAAAACGCTCGTCAACATCAGCTGTGGTCGGACTTGTCGCATCGGTCGTTTCGACAACAGCCGTAATGCTCGGAGCAAACCTTCTTATTACACCGATCTATACCGGATCGACGACATCAGAGGTCGCGGCAATGCTCCCGACACTTCTTTTGCCTTTTAATCTCGTCAAAGCCCTCTTTAACGCCGGCATCGTTTTCTTGATCTATAAGCCTGTCGTAAAGGCTCTCAGATCGGCACGCCTTGTCCCCGAACAGGCACATACCGCCACCAAAAATCGAGCCACGCTCACCCTTGCTTTCGGTGTTTTGTTCGTCGCCCTCGCCATCGTCGGCATCCTTCTCCTTAACGGGACCCTCTCATTCTTTTGATCATTTCGGCGAGCGATCTTATATTTATTTACTTACTTAACTTATAAAGGAATTTTTTATGGTTGAAGCAATTAAAAACTTTTTTCTTAAAACCCTCGGCAAGCATCTTTGTGTGTTCCTTTGCTCGATGATCCCGATCATCGAGCTTCGCGGAGCGATCCCGATCGGTGCAGGGTTCGGTCTTCCTTTTTGGCAGAATTTCACGCTCAGTATCATCGGAAATATGCTCCCGATTCCCTTCATCCTCCTTTTTATAAAGGCTATCCTTAATTGGATGTCCAAATGTAAAATAAAGCTCTTTAATAAAGTCTCAAATTGGCTTTTTGCCAAGGCTGAGAAAAATCGCCCGAAGATCGAAAAATATTCGACCTGGGGACTCTTGATCTTTGTTGCGATCCCTCTCCCCGGAACGGGTGCATGGACAGGTGCACTTGTTGCATCGCTCTTCAACATGAAGTTTTCGAAAGCAATCCTTTCGATCTTCCTTGGCGTTCTTACCGCCGGTCTTATTATGTCCGCCGCATCTTACGGTGTCGTCGGTTTTCTTAAAATCTTTATGTAATACATGCCTCAAAAATCTGCCAATGACGGCGGATTTTTTTGGTTTGACGAATTTTTTTCAAAAAATATATTGACATATCGCAGATCGTGTGATATAATAAAACGTCTTATCGAGAGTGGCGGAGGGACAGGCCCTGCGATGCCACGGCAACCTGCAATTTCGTAAGGTGCTAATTCCTTGGAGATGAGATCTATACTCGATCTCTGTCCTCGGATTGCTCCGAGGATTTTTTGTCGAAAGGATATCGAAAGATAGTCTGAAAAAAGAGAGAGGAACCATCAAATGAAAAAACTTTTCACATCCGAATCGGTCACCGAAGGTCATCCCGATAAAATCTGCGACCTTATTTCCGATTCTATACTTGACGCAATAATCGCCGAGGACCCCATGGCACGCGTTGCGTGCGAAACGACTGTCACCACGGGTGTTGTGTCGGTCATGGGCGAGATCACCACGACCGCCTCGGTCGATTATGAGGATATTATCCGAAACAGAGTCCGCGAGATCGGCTACGATCGTGCAAAATACGGTTTCGACTGCGAGACCTGCGCTGTAATGAGCATGATACATAAGCAGTCGCCCGATATCGCCATGGGCGTTGACCGCTCGCTTGAGGCGAAAAACGGTCAGGATAGCGTCTACGAGATAGGTGCAGGCGATCAGGGCATGATGTTCGGCTTTGCTTGCGATGAAACCCCCGAGCTTATGCCGATGGCTATCTCGCTTGCCCATAAAATGGCAAAGAGATTGACCGAGGTCAGAAAGAACGGCACTCTCGCATATCTTCGCCCCGATGGAAAGACTCAGGTCACGATCGAATATGACGGCGATCGCCCCGTTCGCGTCGATACAGTCGTTGTTTCGACCCAGCATAACCCCGACGTTTCGATCGATACGATCAGAGCGGATATGCTTGAATATGTCATAAAACCGACTATTCCCGACGGATTTTTCGATGAAAATACTAAAGTTTACGTCAATCCGACAGGCAGATTTGTTGTCGGCGGACCTCAGGGTGACAGCGGACTTACAGGCAGAAAGATCATCGTCGACACCTACGGCGGATACGGCAGACACGGCGGTGGTGCATTTTCGGGCAAAGACCCGACAAAGGTCGATCGCACCGCGGCATACGCGGCGCGTTATATCGCCAAAAATATCGTCGCGGCGGGAATCGCGAAAAAATGCGAGGTCCAGCTCGCCTACGCGATAGGCGTTGCCCGTCCCGTTTCGCTTATGATCGATACCTTCGGCACCTCCGAGCTCTCGGGCGAGGTCATAGCAGATGCCGTTTCGAAGCTTGTAGATCTTCGCCCTGCGGCGATCATCGAAAAATTCGATCTCCGCAAGCCGATATATGCGGCTCTTGCCGCTTACGGACAGATCGGCAGAGAGGATCTTAACGTCGCGTGGGAAAGACGCGATCTCGCCGACGCGCTCCGTCGCGAGCTTGATCTCTGATACAGAGCGAAACATGATAAAGGCTGATGCATAGGATGTATCGGGAGGCAGATCCTGTTGCAGATGCTTATATTTGAAATTTTTACCGCTTTTTTGTGCGTTTACGGCGGATATACGCTGCTCCACGACATTTGTCGCACTTTTGAGCGAATCGAGCGTCGACGCAGATCACGAAAGGGCGGTAACAAAAAGGAAAGAAAAAATAGTAAATAACGAAGGGAGGATGCCGTGATGGAGAACGAAAATACGCCTGCCAACTCGGATGGCGACAAGATCACACTTGAAGGTGCTGTTGCCTACATCACTTATCAAAACGAGCAGAACGGATATGCTGTCTGCGATCTTGATATCGGTAAAGAAGAAATAACCATCGTCGGCATCCTCCCGGGAATCGCCGTCGGCGAGACCATCCGCGCGCAGGGACATTGGGAAAATCACTCGACATACGGACCGCAGTTCAAGGTCGAATATTACGAAAAAGAGCTTCCGACGACCGCCGCCGCGATGGAGAGATATCTTGCCTCGGGCAGTATCAAGGGGATCGGCAAAAAGACTGCCAAAAAGATCGTCGCGATGTTCGGCGTCGATACATTCGATGTCATTGAAAATCACCCGAGCTATCTGACCGATATTCCCGGAATAACGCCCAAAAAAGCCGACGAAATGTCCGAGGCGTTCAGAAGTCAGTTCGGTATGCGCTCTGTAATGATGTTTTGCCGAGATTATTTCGGACCTGCCGTCTCGATAAAGATATATAAGCAGTTCGGGAGCGGCGCGGTCGAGATCATAAAGCAGAACCCATATGTCCTTTGCGAAAAGGTAAACGGTATCGGTTTCGAGAGCGCGGACAAGCTTGCCGAGTCGCTGGAGTTTGACAGATCGAGCGATGAGCGGATAAAATCGGGGCTGAAATATGCGCTTTCCTGCAATGCGGTCAAGAACGGTCATACGTTCATTCCGACCGAAAAGCTCGTCCCTCTCGCGGCGAGTATACTCGATGTCGATCGCGACAGGATAGAGGAAATACTTCAAAAGCCGATAAACGGTCTGAAGATCGTTAATTTCGGCGGAACCTCCTGTGCATATCTCACCGAATATTACGACGCAGAGATGTTTATCGCAAAAAAGCTCTCACTGCTCATGTCGGTCTTTCGCCGCGACAGCGCAGATGATGTGTCACGGCTTGTCGAACAGGTCGAGCATGAGGAGGGGATCGAGTACGCCGCTAAGCAGAAAAAGGCGATCGTCTCGGCACTCGAAAACGGTGTCATGGTGCTGACGGGCGGACCGGGTACGGGTAAAACTACCGTAATTCGCGCGATCATAAGGATAGGCGAGCGACTGGGTTGCAAGGTCGCGCTTGCCGCCCCGACGGGACGTGCGGCAAAGCGAATGTCTGAGGCGACATCATACGAGGCAAAGACTGTCCATCGAATGCTCGAGGTCAAGTATACCGGCGACGAACCTGCTTTTTTAAGGGACGAAAATAATCTTCTTGACGAGGATCTTATAATAATCGACGAGGCATCGATGGTCGATACCATGTTGATGTCCGCTCTCCTTCACGCTATCAAGCCGGGCGCGCGACTCGTGCTTATCGGCGACAGCGATCAGCTTCCGTCGGTCGGCGCGGGTCATATCCTTTGGGATATTATCGGCTGTGATATCTTTCCGATGGTCAGACTTACCGAGATATTCCGTCAGGCGCAGGAGAGCCGCATCGTAACGAATGCCCACGCGATAAACAGCGGCGAACTGCCCGTGCTTGACGATAAGCAGGGTGATTTCTTCTTTTTGACACGCGACGAGGATAAGATCGCGCAGACGGTCGCCGATCTGTCGGTCAACCGACTTCCGCGAACATACGGATTTGATGTCAGAAGCGACATACAGGTGATAACACCCTCGCATAAGGGAATCGCAGGGACAGAGGTGCTCAATGCGTTGCTGCAGTCGGCGATCAATCCGCCCGATAAGCGAAAACGCGAATATCGATTTCGCGGACGAGTATTCCGCGAGGGCGATAAGGTCATGCAGGTGAAGAATAATTATGATATCGAATGGGAGCGCGGAAACGAGGCGGGCGTCGGAATTTTCAACGGAGATATCGGCATAATCGAGCAGATCGACTTTTCTGAGGAAAAAATGCGCCTTCGCTTTGATGACAGATCGACCGAGTATGATTTTTCGAGCCTTGAGGAGCTGGAGCATGCTTATGCAATAACCATCCATAAAAGTCAGGGAAGCGAGTATCCGATAGTCATAATTCCGATGTTCAACTATTCGTCCAAGTTGATGACGCGAAATCTGCTCTATACCGCAGTTACCCGTGCGCAAAAAATGGTCGTTCTCGTCGGACGCCCCGAGGTAGTGCAGGGAATGGTCAGCAATAACAGAACGGTCAATCGCTACACCGGACTTCGCTATCTGCTGAAAAAGCTTGAGTTTTGATTTTGTGAATCTATGAAGAAACGACCAAGATTTTTCATACCGTCCATCGCCGATATTATTTGGCCGCCCCACTGCTTTGGGTGCGGTGATCTGATAAAACTCACTCCCGAGCAGTATAAAAGCAGATATTCGCTCGCGCTGTGCACAAAATGTGCCGATAAATTCGATGTTGAACGCCGTTCACTCTGCCCGAGATGCGATAAGGAACATATAAAATGTCATTGTCGCCCCGTGAGCATGCCCGGCAATCTTTCGAGCTGTATTCATGTGTCAAGATATACCGCCTGGGACAGCGTCACCGACGGAATAGTCCTTGCCGCAAAAGGCTCGAACAATAAATATCTGTACGAGCTCCTCGCAAATTCAGCCGTAAAAGCGATCAGAAGTCGAGTTCCCGATTATCGTGATGCCGTGGTCACCGCAATTCCGCGCGATCTGTCGGCAATCAGAAAGACAGGAGTCGATCAGGCAAGACTTGCGGCATCCATGGCTGCCAAAAAGCTCGGAATTTGCTATGTTGACGCACTCGTTCGCCTTAACGCAAAGGAGCAAAAGGGACTTTCGGCAAAGGCTCGACTCGCAAACGCCTATTCGGCATATGATATAAACAAAAAGGCTCTCCCGAGCGTTGCCGGAAAGAGCGTTATTTTATACGACGATGTCTTGACAACGGGCGCGACCGTGTCTGCGGGCTCGGATGTTCTATTTAAAATGGGCGTGTCAAAAGTTTTCGTGCTTGCCTTCGCCATGCGTTATAACGATAAGCTCGTCGATATGAGACGTTCGGATATCCTCGATGAATTTCGCGACTACGATACATCGGACGAATTGTCAAAATGAACGAACAGCCCCCTTTGGGTGGTTCGATAAAATGGTATAATTATGTTTTCACAAAAGCGGCATGAGCGATCGTGCCGCTTTTGTCACACAAAAATATATAATAATGTGATTTCAAACACAAAAATATCAATAATTTTGTGAAATGGGTTGATTTGTTCACAAGTACGGAGTATAATAATAGCGTGAAGGAGTGCTTTTATGGAACGATTGATACTTAACAAACTGCTTGAATGGAAAAACTCGCCCTATCGCAAGCCGCTGATTTTGAAGGGTGTTCGTCAGGTGGGAAAGACCTGGATCCTGAAAGAGTTCGGCAGACGCTATTATGAAAACACCGCATATTTTAACTTTGATGAAAATGAAGAATATAAACAGTTCTTTGAAACTACCAAAGATGTGAATCGTATCTTGAATAATCTGATGCTGGCAAGCGGCTATAAGATCTTGCCCGAAAAGACGCTCATCATTTTTGACGAGGTGCAGGACTGCCCCAATGTCATAGGGACCATGAAGTATTTCTGCGAGAATGCTCCGCAGTATCACATTGCCTGTGCAGGCTCTCTGCTTGGTATTGCCCTTGCAAGCCCCTCTTCTTTCCCTGTAGGAAAGGTCAACTTTATGCAAATCGACCCCATGACATTCACCGAGTTTCTTCTCGCAAACGGCGATCGAAACCTTGTGAACTATTTGGAGAACGTGGATACACTTGATCCGATTCCTGATGCCTTTTTTAATCCGTTATATGAGAAGCTCAAGATGTACTATGTTACCGGAGGCATGCCGGAGCCCGTAAAGATGTGGACGGAGGCGCGTGATATATCTGCCATGCAAGATGCTCTGTCCGATATCATCGGTGCTTATGAGCGTGACTTTGCCAAGCATCCGAGCCTTACCGAGTTTCCGAAGATCTCTATGATTTGGAAGTCTGTTCCCTCTCAGCTTGCAAGAGAGAACAAGAAATTTATCTATAAGGTCGTCAAAGAAGGCGCAAGAGCTCGTGAATACGAGGATGCCCTGCAATGGCTGGTGGATGCCCGTTTGGTGCACAAGATCTACCGCAGCACCGCTCCCGGTCTTCCCATAGCCGCTTATGATGATCTGTCTGCGTTCAAACTCTATTTGGTGGATGTGGGTCTGCTTCGTCGTCTGGCGCAGCTTGCTCCTGTGGCTTTTGGCGAGGGCAATCGCCTGTTTACCGAGTTTAAGGGTGCTTTAACCGAAAACTATGTACTGCAAACCTTGATCACCCAATTTGAGGTAATTCCTCGCTATTGGTCGCAAAATAATCCGCCGCATGAAGTGGATTTTCTGATTCAACGAGAAAATGACATTTTCCCCATCGAAGTAAAATCCGAGACAAAATTGGCGAGCAAGAGCCTCAGAAAATTCAAGGAATTGTTCCCTGACAAGGTGAAGCTCTGTGTTCGATTCTCGCTCGACAATCTAAAATCGGACGATGATGTGCTGAACATCCCACTGTTTATGGCAGATCAGGCTGATCGACTGATCGGACTTGCGTTGGAGCAGAGAAATGTCTGATTAAAGACAGAAATCGGCGATACTCGGTCGTGAAGACCAAGTATCGCCGATTTCTTGTTACGACAGCTATCCTATGTCAACGGTATATCAGCCCTCGCAGGAGTCGTCGTCGCTACAGAGACTGCCGATGTCGCAGACCTCGTATTCGTCAACTGCACACTCGTCGCATTCGGTGTCGACCTTGCTTTCTGCAAGTTTCTTTGCCTTCATTTTTTTCACGATAAGATAAACGAAAGCGGCGGCGGCAAGGATCGCACCGACGATCATGATCACCTTGATGATTGTACATACGGTCGATTTTTTGCAATTCTTCATATTCGCACCTCTCCTTTGATTTTTGTTGTTTGTTTGTTATTCTAGCCGATCTGTCCTTCGACAGTCTCAGTATAGCACAGTATGCCCGAATTTGCATTAAAATTATATTATCTAAATGTAAATTTTTCTCAAATCACCGCCCCTTCGACGCAAAAAAACAAAAAAATCGTTGAAATTGTCTTATCTTTGTGATATAATAAACGATGAATAAGCAAAAATATACCTCTGGAGTCGATGGGAATGTCCGAGAATTTCGAAAAAACAGATATACTGTCACTTTCATATGATGAGCTTTGTACCTTTGTAAAGGACACGCTCGGTCAGCCCAAATTCAGGGCAACACAGATATCCGAGTGGCTTGCAAGGGCTGTCGATTTTGAGGACATGAGCAACCTCCCCGCATCCCTTCGCGAAAGACTTGCGGACCTCGCCGAGCTTCGCTATCCGAAGATCGAGCGGAAATTTGTATCAAAGATCGACGGGACGGTCAAATATCTTTTCAGGCTTGTTGACGGACAGCTCATTGAGGGCGTCGTGATGAAATACGAGCACGGCTATTCGATGTGTATCTCGTCCGAGGCAGGCTGCCCGATGGGGTGCAGATTTTGCGCCTCGACCATCGGCGGCAAGGTGCGTGATCTTACACCGTCCGAAATGCTCGGTCAGATAGCAGTCGCCGATCGCGATCTTTCGATAAGAATATCGAATGTCGTCATGATGGGCGTCGGCGAACCGCTTGACAACTACGCAAATGTGATAAAATTTCTGCGCATAGTCAGTTCGGAGCATTCTCTTTGCATAGGACTTCGCCATATATCGCTCTCGACCTGCGGACTTGTTGACAAGATCTGTTCGCTGGCGGACGAGGGACTTCCGATCACGCTTTCGATCTCCCTTCATGCGTCAAACGACGCCGACCGATCTGCCATCATGCCGGTCAACAACAAATGGAATATCGACAGCCTGTTGACCGCCTGTCGCGATTATTTTGACAAGACGGGGCGCAGAATATCATTTGAATATACACTGATCGCAGGGCAAAACGACAGCCCGACAAAGGCAATCGAGCTGGCAGCTCTCCTTCACCGCTATATGGGTGAGCGTCCGCTCCATGTCAATCTGATCCCGGTCAATCCTGTTGCCGAGCGTGATTTTGAAAGCTCGGGCAGAGCCGCGGTCGATAAATTTTGCGCGGTGCTTATATCAAAGGGGATCAATGCGACAGTCAGGCGAAAGCTCGGAGCGGATATCGACGCGTCTTGCGGTCAGCTGAGACATAAAGGGTAATAGGGTATAAAAGGTGATCCTTTCGGAAAGGATGGTCATAACGATGAATTATTTCGGAAAAAGTGATATCGGAAAGAGCAGGACTGACAATCAGGATGCTTTTTTGAGTGTCGCTCTTGCAGACGGCGTCGCGCTTTTTGCGGTTTGCGACGGAGTCGGAGGCGCAAGCGGCGGTGACATTGCGAGCACGCTCTGCTGTGAGGTTTTTTGCAGATCCATGTCCGAACAGCTCTCATCCCATCTTCCGCTAAAAAAAGCCCCCATCCCCGAAAGCTCGGTAAAGTTCATGATGACCCACGCACTTCGCCATGCGCACGAGGCGATCTGCGAGAGAGCGCGCGCCGATGAGGAGCTTATCGACATGTCAACGACACTTGTCGCACTGCTGATCTTAGGGCAGACCGCTTATGTACTTAATGTCGGTGACAGCCGCGCTTATATGATATCCGATGACGAGCTACTTCAGATAACGAAAGATCATTCGTATGTTCAGGATCTGATCGATCACGGCAGGCTCGATCCCGCACTTGCCGCGACACATCAGCACAGAAACATAATCACACGCTCGATCGGGTACAGCGCGAACGCGACCCCCGATCTGTATAAGGTCGCACTCGAAAGGAGAGCACCGTTCTTCTTCCTTCTTTGCACCGACGGTCTGACCGGCGTTTTGTCCGATCGCGACATATACAAGGTGCTCGTCGGATTTGGCTCACTGAGATCAAAGGCGGACAAGCTGATAAACATGGCAAACGCGGGCGGCGGTGGTGATAATATCACTGTCATGCTCGTGACCGACTGATCGTAACAATAAAAATTCTGTAGGAATAAATAGAAAATATGGAACAAAATCGGAAATATATCGAAAAAAAGCTTGATAACAGATATACCGTGAAAAAGCAGATCGGAAGCGGCGGAATGTCGGTCGTTTACCTTGCGCATGATGAGGTAATGAACAGACCTGTTGCCATAAAGATGCTTCGCGATGAACTGCTCTCCGATCCCGACGCCGTTGAACGCTTTTGCAATGAGGCGAAGGCTATCCTCATGCTGTCGCATGAGAATATCATAAAGGGACTCGATTTTTCAAACGGTGACGATATAAAGTATATCGTTATGGAATACGTTGACGGCGAGACGCTCAAATCTTATATCGAACGAAAGGGGAAGCTCTCTCCTGCCGAGTCGATCGATATCGCTATCGGAATACTCTCGGCTCTCGATCACGCACATTCAAAAAATGTGGTTCATCGCGATGTGAAGCCACAAAACATCCTTCTCCCCAAGGGCGGAGGGATCAAGATCTCCGATTTCGGCATAGCAAAGCTGCCGACTAACGATCCGCTCACCGTCTCCTGCACGACGGTCGGTACGGTCGATTATATAAGCCCCGAGCAGGCAAGAGGGAAGACCATCGACCGCAGGAGCGATATTTATTCGCTCGGCATAATGCTCTACGAGATGGCATCCGGCTCTCTCCCGTTTGTCGGCGAAAATCCGATGGAGGTCGCCTATAAGCAGATAGGCGATCAGCCCGAGCCGCTCTCATCTGTCTGCCCCGATATCCCGAAGGGGTTTGAACAGGTGGTAATGAAGGCGATCTGCAAAGAGCCGTCGGGCAGATTTGACAGCGCAAAACAGATGCTCGATTGCCTTGACAGACTGAGATCAAATCCGGATGCGACATTTGATTTTGTCACCCTTCCGATCGATGACAGCCCCGAGAGCACCGATGACATTCTGTTTTCGGGAAGCTATGTTTCCGCTCTTGAAAAAAAAGGCTTTGATACGGTCGCAACGGGCAAAAAGGGCAAGAAACGCGGCAAAAACGGTAAAAAAGAGAAAAAGCCGAAAAAAGAGAAAAAAGTGGTCGTCAAGACAGAGGTCAAAGAAAAGCACGCGGGCGTATCGCTTGTGTCTGTCCTTCTCGGCGCACTCTGCGCACTCTGCGTTGTGGGACTTACCGCCTTCCTTTTTGTGTACGAGCTGTATTTTGCGCCCCTCATGAGCCCTGCCGATTCGCAGACGCTGATCGTCGGAGATTTCGAGGGTCAGGTGTATACGACCGATCTTCAACGTCAGCTTGAAGAGGCGGGATATATGGTCACTATCGAATGGGTGTCCGATGCCGATCATATCTACGGCACGATCATCTCGCAATCCCCGAGGAAAAACTCAAGACGACAGATCATAAAGGGCGAGACATACTGCGATCTTACCCTTAAGCTCAGCATGGGTGAGGATATGACGGTGCTTGACAATTATGTCGGGCTTGAATACAGATATGCAGGCATACTGCTTTCCGAAAAAAAGATAAATGTTAATTTCGTAAAGGTCTTCAGCGATACGATGCCGCAGGGCAGAATAGTTTCGACCTACCCCGAGGCGGGGACGAGGATAACAAAGGATACCACCATCACGGCATATGTCAGCAAGGGTCCTGATGTTGGCTATTCGATAGTTCCGAACCTTGTCGGACTGACAATATCGCAGGCGGCGACCGCGCTTGAAAAAGCAAATCTTGCCGCAGGTAAGGTCACATATGTTTACTCGGATACGGTCGATGCGGGCAAGATCATTAGCCAAGAGCCCTATCGCGGCGAGGCTGTCCCCGATAAGCTGACAACGATCGATTTTGTCGTCAGCCTCGGACCGGAGCATCCGATAACGACTGCTCCTCCCGCGACGACCATGCCGCCCGTCACAACGCCGCCGACCGATCAGCCGCCGACAACATCGACTGTGCCGACACCGTCAACGACAGTGCCGACACCGATCACCGAACCGAATACCAACCGCTGAAAGCAGATACGAAAGGCTATTTTTTCACACAATATGGAAGTAAAACAGCAAAACATCCGCAATTTTTCGATAATTGCACACATTGATCACGGTAAATCGACGCTTGCCGATCGACTGCTCGAGGCAACGCAGTCGGTCGCAAAACGCGACATGGAGGAGCAGATCCTCGATAATATGGATCTCGAACGCGAGCGCGGGATCACAATAAAGGCGCGTGCCGTCAAGCTCGATTATAAAGCTCCCGACGGCGAGACCTATATTTTAAATTTGATCGACACCCCCGGGCATGTCGACTTCAACTACGAGGTCTCAAGATCGCTGAACGCCTGCGAGGGCGCGATACTGATCGTTGACGCCACGCAGGGAATCGAGGCGCAGACGCTCGCAAATGCCTATCTCGCCATCGATGCCGGACTTGAAATAGTGCCGGTCATCAACAAGATCGATCTCGCGTCAGCCGATATTGAGGGCACAAGGAGAGAGATCGAGGACATCGTCGGCATTCCGGCAGAGGATGCCCCTGCGATATCGGCAAAGAACGGCATAAACATTCAGGGCGTGCTCGATAAGATCGTCTCGGATGTGCCCGCTCCGAGCGGCGACCCGAACGCACCGCTCAAATGCTTGATCTTCGATTCTTATTACGACGCTTATCTCGGCGTTGTTGTCTATGTTCGCGTTTTTGACGGCACGCTTAAGTCGGGCGACAAGATCAGAATGATGAACACGGGTGCTGAGTTTGAAACGATCGAGGTCGGAACGCTTGAGGCGTTCGGAATGCAAAAGAGTGACAGCATATCGGCAGGTCAGGTCGGATATATCACGGCGAGCATAAAAAATGTCGCGGACACACGCGTCGGCGACACGGTGACTCTTGCCGACCGCCCGACACCCGAGCCGCTCCCCGGATTCAAGCAGGCACTGCCGATGGTCTTCTCGGGAATATATCCCGCAGACGGATCAAAATACGGCGATCTTCGCGATGCACTCGAAAAGCTTCGCCTGAACGATGCCGCACTTTCGTTTGAACCCGAGACATCGGCGGCACTCGGATTTGGATTCCGTTGCGGATTTTTGGGACTTCTTCATATGGAGATCCTCCAAGAGCGGATAGAGCGTGAGTTCAATCTCGACCTGATCACGACCGCGCCCAGCGTTATTTACAAGATCGTAAAGCGAAACGGCGAGACGGTCATGATCGATAATCCGTCATCCTACCCCGATCCCGACGAGATCGAGCAGGCTTTTGAGCCGATAATCAAGGCAAATATCATCACGCCGGTCGCATTTGTCGGCGGTCTGATGGAGATATGCCAGGAGAGACGCGGCAATTTCAAGAATATGACCTACCTTGACTCAACACGAGTCGAGCTTCACTACGAGATGCCGCTTAACGAGATAATCTACGATTTCTTCGACGCGCTCAAGAGCCGCTCCAAGGGATATGCCTCGCTTGATTATGAGATATCGGGCTACGAGGAGAGCAAGCTTGTAAAGCTGGATATTCTGCTGAACGGAGAGATCGTCGATGCACTGTCATTTATCGTACATGAATCCAAAGCATATGCGAGGGCACGCAGAATTTGCGAAAAGCTGAAGGACAATATTCCGCGTCAGCTCTTTGAAGTCCCGATACAGGCTGCCATCGGCGGCAAGATAATCGCGCGTGAGACCGTCAAGGCAATGCGCAAGGATGTCCTTGCAAAATGCTACGGCGGCGATATCACGCGAAAGAAGAAGCTTCTCGAAAAGCAAAAAGAGGGCAAGAAGAAGATGCGTCAGCTCGGCTCGGTACAGGTCTCCCCCGAGGCGTTTATGGCAGTCCTTCGTCTTGACGGTGAAGAGTGATGGAAAAGCGAAAAGGACTCGGACTGTATATCCACATCCCTTTTTGCGAGAGCAAGTGCGCCTATTGCGACTTTTATTCGATATGCGACAGCGAGCGCAGAGAACACTATGTCGGTGCTCTCTGCGCTCATATAGCATCAAGGGGCAGTGTCGCCGTCGAGCGGTCGATTGACAGCATCTATTTCGGCGGCGGAACGCCATGCCTGCTTGAAGGGGACCAGATCGTGCGCATTTGCCGTGCGGTTTTTGACAATTACAATGTCGCCGCCGATGCCGAGATAACGATGGAGGCAAATCCCGCATCGTTTACCGCCGATAAGATGCAAACGGCAAAAGAGGTCGGCATAAATCGCATAAGCCTCGGTCTGCAATCGGCACACGACAGCGAGCTTCGCATGCTGTCGCGCAGGCACGATCTTGCAAAATTTGTCGAGAGCTACGAGACACTGCGGCGTGTCGGATTTGATAACATCAGTGTCGATCTCATGTACGGAATACCGCTCCAAACGGTCGATAGCCTGATATCCTCGATCGATACCGCGGCAGAGCTTGCTCCCGAGCACATCTCGCTTTATGGGCTCAAGGTCGAGGAAAATACCCCCTTCGGCAGGATGGGCGACAGACTAAAGCTCCCCGATGACGATGTGCAGAGCGATATGTACGAGGCGGCAGTCGGGCGGCTCTGCAAGCACGGATATCACCGATATGAGATCAGCAATTTCGCAAAGGACGGTAGGGAAAGCCGACATAATCTTAAATATTGGCATGGGGAGGAATTTCTGGGCTTCGGACCTGCGGCATATTCCTTTTTTGATCGCAAACGCTACGGCTTTGCAAGAGATATCGATGCCTATATCGCATCGATCAAGTCGGGCGGAGACCCTTCTGCCGTCGATCTTGTCGAGCTGTCCGATGCCGAGCTTGACGCCGAGCGGATCATGCTCGCCCTTCGCCTTGAGGAGGGAATAGTCCCCGACAGCGCCACATATGAGGCGGCAAAGAAATATATCGACGGCGACTTCATGAAGATGAATGACGGCAGACTGTCCTTTACGACAAAGGGATTTCTCGTCTCAAACACGATCCTTGCCGATATTATCGACATATAAAACCGCAAAAGTGCCAAAATCTGCCATTATCAAAAGTCGGCAATGTCGTGTTAGACGAACTGGAACATTGGAACCAAACGTATCCTGCGGTATCATTGTATTCTTATGTTATTATGCCGAATCATCTACATATAATGGTTGTTATTTCTGCCGATAAGAATAGACGACCACAGGTCTCTCCTGCGTTGGAACGGATGGTAAAACAAATCAAAGGTGCAGTTACAAAAAAGATCGGTGTATCTGTTTGGCAGAAATCCTACATTGAACATGTGGTTCGGGATAAACGGGATTACAAAAACAGATCGAATTATATTTACGAAAATCCGATACGATGGCATCACGATGAATTATAAGTAGAGAAATAGGGGCGTGAGCGTCCTTGTGCCATACGAATTCCTTTAGCGGGCGAACACAGTTCGCCCCTACCGAGCGTTATATAAACGAACATCAAGCTCTATGTGTGCGCTTTTTGACCGACTGCGCCCGTGCCATTCTTTGCCAGCTGATGAATCCGTAGAGATCGCTCACGAAAAAGACGGCAAAGCAAACGACGACCGACACATACGAGCGGTTTGTTGTCGCCGCCATCGTCCAAAGGATTATCAGCACAAGATCGTTTGCCGCGTAGCCGATGGCATAGAGTGCCGAGCGGCGGAAGGTCAGATAGACCGCTATAAAGCTTGTTGTGACCGAGACCGTGCTGAAAAACAGATTTGTCGTGCCGAGTGCTTTTAAGATGAAATAAAATACGGCGGTCACCGCGGCGGTCAGAAGTGCCGCGAGTATCAGCTCGGGTGCTTTTAGCCTGTTGACCTCCACCTGCGACCTTTTGCCCTCGTATGGATGCCTCAGCCATGAAATAAGCGCAAAAAGTGCCATCGGTGCGGTCATTCCGAGGTATGTGATCATTTCGCCGTAATACGAAAACGAATAGGATATTATCCCGTAGAGCAGACTGAAGATCATCATCAGAAGTTGTCCTGCGGGATTTCCTTTTGCGTTGAGCATCAGCGACAGGACGCCGATCAGCGATGCGGCAAGTGTCATGTAGCTCTGCCTGTCGAAGATCAGAAAAAATAGCGTTATCAGTGCGATCGACGATGCCAGCATTATCGCCTCGAAGCGCGAGAAGTATGTGAGGATCTTTTTCATTTTGTTTGTTCCCTTCAAGATGGTTTGTAAAAAAATAAAGCATCTGCTCGCGTATCTTCAAAGACCTAACGATACGCAGCAAATGCTTGCTCTGCCCGGTGGCAGTTTTTTTATTAAATTAAATAAAAAACAAAACTCCTCGCTCTTTTGGGCGAGGAGTTTGGTGCGAGAAACGGGACTTGAACCCGTACGGTGTAAACCACACGCCCCTCAAACGTGCGCGTCTGCCAGTTCCGCCACTCTCGCATATATCGTCGCATTCCTGCAACGATACATATTATACCTTATATTTTCGATTTTGTCAAGGGGTTTTTGCAAATTTCTTTGAATAATTTGAAATTTTTGATAGTCCGACCTTTAGTCGATATCGCAAACGACCTTTTCGGGCGCGATGTCAAGCTTTTCGGGGTGCTTTATGTAGAACATCATGATTTTAAGCGCCGATGCGTAGTAAAATCCGTCGCATATGCGCTCGTCCATGACTACCTTGAAATCGACCTTGCGACGAGTTCCCACACTGCCGTTGTCCTTTATGTAGTTCTCCTTGTATTTCGTGCCGAGCGATGTAAAGAGAGGGACATTGCCGAAATTGTATATGTGATGATAGATCGGCTTTATGCCCAGCGAGCCCATCGAGGTTATGAAATAACTGCCGTGGAAGGGCGAGAGCTTGGTCAGATATCTCGGAAGCAGCTTGTAGTAATCAAGAAGGGTCAAAAGACCGACAGTCCACCTGAACAGGAAGGAAGGGAGCTTTACAAGAAAGTTCATGACCCCCTCAAAATCACTGTCGTTCGTAGCGCGGCTTTCGGCAACGACCGAGTTTACCTCGTTGTAAACATCGATCGCCGTTGCGTCGGCTTTCGGGAAAAATTTGATGACAACATCAGGGGATGTCGGCGAAAACTCTTTTTTGATCGTCAGACAAATCTCGATATTGTTTCTTGCATAAATTCGCTGTCCGCGAATGAATCGGTTGATACCCGGCTTTTCGGCAAGCGTGCGAACATACGCGGCAAGGAATATGTGCATCAGTCCGAATCCGCTGTAGCCCTGCGCGCGCTTTTCCGCGATGTATTTTTCGGCGGCATCTATCTCGATCGAGTCGGAATAATAGTTCAGGGCATCGTTGCGCCTTTTCATGATAAAGGGCGTGATAACGGTGAGCGGAGGGAGCGTTTTCAGGCGTCTGCCCTCTTTAAAACGCTTTTTCTTCACCTTTTTCGGAGGCTCGCTCTGAGCGATCTGTTCCTCGGTGTCAACTGTGTTCTTGATCTCGGTCGTGTCCATGTTGTGTTGTTCCTTTCAACTTTTATTTGGGCTGTCCCACAAAAAGATCACTTCTCGTCCGATCTTTTCTTTACGGCATTCCAATATGCGGCGGATGCCGACTCGTTTTTGTTTTGCCCGGGGACGTAGTATTTCTTTCCGACAAGATCGTCGGGAAGATATTGCTGTTTGACATAGTGATCGGGATAGTCGTGCGGATATTTGTATCCATCGAAATTCGTGTATTGCCGCAAATGCTTTGGCAGATTTTGCCCGAGTCCCGCACGAAAATCGGCGGCGGCAGCCTCATAGCCTATGTGCGCACTGTTTGACTTCGGCGATGTCGCAAGCAGTACCGCGGCATTTGACAGCGGTATCGATGCTTCGGGAAGACCGACCGCAAGCGCGGATTGAACGCAGGATTCGGTCACTACGGCGGCAAGCGGATATGCAAGTCCGATATCCTCGGACGCCATTACTCTCAGCCGCCTGCATGCACCGAGCAGATCGCCACCCTCGAGGATGCGCGCAAGATAAAAGAGCGCGGCGTCGGGGTCGCTTCCGCGTATCGATTTTTGAAGGCAGGAGAGCAGATCGTAGTGAACGGTGCCGTCCTTGTCGAAATTTCCGACATTGATCTCGCACAGTCCTCCGACCGTTTCGGCGGTTATCTCGCTGTTGGCGGCAATGAAGCAGTTTTCAAGCAGATTGAGTGCGCGCCTGACATCGCCCGATGCCGTGCCTGCGATCATCTCGCAAACATCGTCGGATATAGTCTTTTTTGTGTCGCTTTCTCTGTTCAAAAATTCAACTCCGCGCTTTATCGCAGGGAGCATCTCGGTGGGGGTAACAGCCTTGAATGTAAAGACAGCCGAGCGCGAAACTATGGCGTTGTAGACATACATGTAAGGATTTTCGGTCGTCGATGCGATCAGGGTTATCCTGCCGTCCTCTATGTATTCGAGCAGTGATTGCTGCTGCTTTTTGTTGAAATATTGTATCTCATCGAGGTAGAGCAGTATTCCGCCCGAGCCGAGCAGTGTGGCAGTCTCGGCGCAGACCTCGCGCACATCCGAGAGCGATGCCGTTGTCGCGTTGAGCCTGTGTATGGTCATGCCCGACATTTCGGCAAGAATGTTCGCGGCAGTCGTCTTTCCCGTTCCCGGAGGGCCTGCAAATATCATGTTCGGGAGATATTTCTGCGCCGCCATTCGTCTGATGACACCGTTTTTGCCGAACAGATGCGACTGCCCGACCATCTCGTCAAGCGTCCTCGGTCGCATCAGATCCGCGAGCGGTTGATTTTTCATCAAAGATATCCCTCCTTTTTTCGGGGAAATTGCGAAAGCAAAATCTTTGCCGAAGGCAAAGAAAGCCTTAATTTCGAAGTCTGAAAATTTATTTTCAGACTTTTTCATTATATCATATTTTTGTCCGTTTGAAAAGGGGTTTTCGATAAATATTTTACAAATACGCAAATTTTTTCAAAAAAATCGGAGCAAGATTGAACCTTGCTCCGATTTTGTGTGTTTGATATTATTTTGCTGTGTAGTGCTCGAGAAGCTTTTCTGCAAATCGGTTGCCGAGTGTTACGGCGTCATCTGCATTAAAGTGCCATTGGTCTGAGCCGACGATCTTGCCGCCTTCACCGACGATGATAAGATCGGAGGTCTCGATCGTGTAGACATTCTTCATCTCTGCGGCAACGGCGTCCTGCATCTTGTTGAATGCGGGAACGTTCGAATTGTTGTAATAGGCAAATGTTGTTGCGATCTTGCCGATGATGAAGGGCATCTCAAGGTTCTCGCTGTCGCCCGTGATGCTTGCGATGTCTTCGCGGATGTCGGTGATGAAGGTCTCGAGGAGCTTCTTATATGCGATGTGCCTGCCGAGATCTGACTCGCCCTGCATCCAAACCATGCCGCGAACCTTGGGAGTGTAGCCGTCCTCAACGAGCTTTGCATAGATCAGCTTGAAGTTTTCGACGAGATTGTAATACTGAACACCGGTCGGCGAATTTTTGGGATCGACCTTTCCGTCCGGCCAAAGAGAACGGGGGTACCAGTTGCCGTAATCGCCCGACTGTCCGCTTGTATCGTTGTTGAGCGCAGTGCCGCCTGCTGCCGATTTGAAGAGCAGTACGGGGGTTTTGTTGCCGTCATAGTATTCATTGAAGATCTCAGCCATACCATATTCGGGACCGATGTTGCCGCCAAATCTGCCAAATGACGGTGTGACGGTCTTTTTGTAAGTTACGGGATCCATCAGGCTCATGCTCGTCTTGCCGGTCGCTCTGATCTTGTCGATCTCTCCCGAGAACCACACGTTCTTGTATACATCGCGGTGTGTTCCTCTGTTCGAGTAGCCCGCGGCGTTAGACTGACCTGCGATCAGATAGATGTCTATGACATTCTCAGCCTTGTTTTCGTTCAAGGTGACTGCCGCTTTGTCCTCTGAAAAACTCTCGCTCGGGATGACCAGCTTGCCGCTTGTCTCGTCGATCAGTCCGCCAAGACGAGCAACAAGTGCCTCTGCCGCAATGTCGCCTTTGTACGCGACAAGGATCTTGATATCGTTGCCGCTCTTGACTGTGCGGATGGCGTAGTATCCGCCTTTGAGTGAGTTTATAAGCTCCTTGCAGTCGGTACGTCTTATTGAGTTGAAGATGATCTCGTTTCCGCTTGCCGCCTCGGCATCTTCCTTTACGGTAAGCTCTACGCCGAGCTTTGTTTTTACTTCATCGGCAAATGCCTCTGCGTATTTTGCACTGTCATCGCTCGTCTTGTAAACGAGGCTGAAATCAGAGGCTTTGCCCGATTCGGCTACCGTTACCTCGGGGTCGGGTGCGGCGGTCGTTGCCGCAGGACCTTCGGTATTTGTCGTTGTTGTTGAACTGCCGCCGCCCGAGCAGGCAGTGAGTGTCAGGAGTAGTGCAAGCACTGCTGACCATCCTCTTATTACGCTTTTGATCTTCATATCTTGTTGAGCACCTCTATCTTATCTATCTTACAATTTCCGGTCGATCTCGATTATTTCGCACTGTAGTGCTTGAGGAGCTTTTCGGCAAAGCGATTGCCGAGTGTTACCGCATCCTCGGTGTTGAAGTGCCACTGATCGGTTCCGACGATCTTGCCGCCCTCGCCGACGATGATAAGGTCGGAGGTCTCGATCGTGTAAACGTTGGTCATGCTGTTTGCGACCTCGTCCTGCATCTCGTTGAATGCGGGGACACTCGGGTTGTTGTAAGAGCCGAAGGTCGTTGCGATCTTGCCGATGACGAACGGCATCTCGAGCACTTCGGGATCACCCGTGATGTCCGAAATGTCCTTGCGCATATCGGTAATGAATGCCTTCAAGAGTCTCTTGTATATGCTGTGTGAACCGAGATCGTCCTCGCCCTGCATCCAGACCATGCCGCGAACCTTGGGCGTGTAGCCGTCCTCAACAAGCTCTGCGTAAATGAGCTTGAAGTTCTCGACGAAATTGTAATACTGAACGCCCATCGGAGAATTCTTGGCGTCGACCTCTTTGTCACCCCACTTTGAACGAGGATACCAGTTGCCGAATGTATCCGACAGACCTGTGTTCTTGTTCTGGAGCGCAGTGCCGCCTGCCGCTGATTTGAAGATCAGCACGGGGTTGTCGCTGTAGTAATCGTTGAAGATCTCTGCCATGCCGTATTCGGGACCGATGTGGTTTGCCGAAACGCCCAGACCGGGCTTGACCCCTTTTAAGTATCTGACGCCTTTGTTGAAGTAGGAGAGCGATGCCGAACCGGTCCTTCTGTCCTCGTCAACCTCGCCCGCAAACCATACATTCCTGTAAGAGTTTTTGAGGTCACCCTTGAGGCTCGAGCCTGCCGCGTTCGACTGACCCGCGATCAGGTAAAGGTCGATGACCTTGTCTTCCTTGTTCTCGTTCAATGTAACGACCGCTTTGGTCTCCTCGAAGCCTTCGAGGATCTCAGCCTTACCGCTCGTCTCGTCAATGAATGAAGCAAGACGATCGACTGCCGCCGCTCCTGCAAGATCGCCCTTGTATGCGACAAGTATCGTCGAACCGCTGTCACTCTTTACGGCGCGGATAGCATAGTAGCCGCCGACGATCGAATTGATAAGCTCCTTGCAGTCGGCACGCTCGGTCGAATTGAGAATGATCTCGTTTCCGCTTGCCGCCTCTGTGTCGGCTTTTGTGGCAAACGAGGCGTTGAGCTTTCTTGTGTATGCTACCGAAAGCTTTTCGGCTACATCGCCCTCATCTTCGTCATAAACGAGAGTGAAATTTGCCTCCTTGTCCTTTTCGGCAATGAGCATCGTGCTCGCCTCGGGGGTGGTCGGGTCGGCAGATGCCGTCGGTGCCGCTGTTGCGTTGTTTGCTGTCGTCTTTGTCGGCTTGTCACCAACGCACGCGGAAAGCGTGAGCAGGACCGCGAGCATGAGTGAGAGCATCATGACCAAACGGCTTTTGAATGTTCTTTTCATGGTTTTGTCTCCTTTTTTGATTTTCTTTTGTCTGTTTCCGCCACGTTTCGGGCGGCTCTCTCGGTTAGCCGAGGTTTCTCTCCATATTATAGCATACTTTTTCGGTTTTGAAAAGGTTTTTTGTGAAATTTTTATAATTTTTTTCAAATCTCTTTTCTTTGGCGTTTTTTTGTGCTATAATATAGGGAAAACCGGGGCGATCGACCGCGATCTGCCCGATAAAAAACGCAAGACAGGACATAAAATAAAAAATGCAAAACATAAATCTTCCCGAACTTCTCGCACCGGCAGGCTCTCCCGAGGCGGCACGAGCGGCAATTTGTGCGGGTGCCGACGCGATCTATCTCGGAATGACGACATTCAGCGCAAGGGCATATGCGAAAAATTTCAGCAGAGACGATCTTCTCTCGACGCTTGCCGACGCTCACGGCGCGGGCGTGCGTGTCTATGTTACGATCAATACCGCCATACTCGACAGAGAGCTTTCTCAGGCGATCGAGCTTGTCGATTTTCTCTACGGCGCGGGCGTTGATGCGCTCATTGTTTCGGATCTCGGATTTGCCTCGGCGGTGTCGGCACGATACCCCGATCTCCCCCTCCATGCGTCAACTCAGTGTTCGGGACATAACGCCCGGGCGGCAAAATTTCTTGCCGAGCACGGATTTTCGCTGATGGTCTGCGCGCGAGAGGTCGATCGCGACAATATGAGAACTCTCGTGCAAAACTCGCCCATACCGATCGAGGTCTTTGTGCACGGCGCACTCTGCGTCAGCGCGTCGGGACAGTGCCTTATGTCATCGATGATCGGCGGCAGATCGGGCAATCGCGGCGAGTGTGCACAGCCCTGCCGCATGCCCTACAACGGTCGATATCCGCTCTCGCTTAAGGATAATTGCCTTGCCGCACATATTACCGAGCTGATCGATATGGGCGTCGCATCGCTCAAACTCGAAGGACGCATGAAATCGCCCGACTATGTGTCGGCGGTCGTGTCTGTCTATCGCCGACTTCTTGATGAGCGCCGAAACGCCACCGATCGCGAGATCGAATATTTGGCAGGGGTCTTTTCAAGGGACGGATTCACCGACGGTTATTTCACCGGCGATCACAAGGGCATGAACGGTGTGCGAAGTGATAAAGATAAGGAAGCGACCGCCGGCACCCGTCCGCTCTATGCACCGAAAATGCCCGAGCGCGCGCCGATCGAGCCGTATGACAGATCGGTGTGCGAACATCCCTTCCGACTTCAAAAGAGCACGCACTTTGCCGATCATCCGCTGAGGGGCGCGCGATTTTACGATGCCGGTACCATCCCGGACGATCACGATTTTGATATCGTTTACCTGCCGCTTGACAGGTTTCGAAGGGGTCGCGCAAACGGCGTGATACTTCCGCCCGTGATATTTGACGGCGATGCGGCAGAGGTCGAGAAAAAGCTTTCCCTTGCCGCCCGTGACGGCGCGGAGCATGTTCTCGTCGGGAATGTCGGACATATCGAGATTGCACGCAGATCGGGACTTCACATCCACGGCGATTTCAGACTGAACATAACCAATTCGCTCACCGCCGAGCTGTTTGATAGGATGTTCGATGATTTTATCCTCTCTCCCGAGTTGACTCTGCCGCAGATACGCGATATCGGCGGCGAAAAGAGCGTTATCGTGTACGGAAGATTTCCGCTGATGCTTCTTGAAAAGACCTGCACAACGACGACTCTTGTCGATCGTCGCAGAGTAAGCTTTCCCGTGCTTTCCGAGGGCGGACGCGAGATCGTTTTCAACAGCGTTCCGCTTTACATGGCTGATCGTGCCGCCGAGCTCAAGAGAGCGGGGACTTTCGGCAGACACTTTATTTTTACGATCGAAGGACCGCAAGAGGTAAAATATACGCTTGTGAATTACAAAAAGGGACTTCCCACCAAAAAGGAAGTGAGGCGGCTGAAATGATGCATCAAAAATACCACCTTGTGCTCGCCTCGGCATCACCGAGACGCAGAGATCTGCTGTCAATGCTCGGACTTGAATTTTCGATATGCCCGACGGATGCGGACGAAAGTCTGCCCGAAGATATCACCCCCGACAGAGCGGTCGCCGAGCTTGCCTATCGAAAGGCAGTGGCGGCAGGCGGGCTGTGCGACGACAGGGCACTGATAATTGCCGCCGATACGATGGTATCGATAGACACGCGACTGCTCGGTAAGCCGTCGAATGAGGCGGAGGCATTTGCGATGCTCTCCATGCTCTCGGGCAGAGCGCATACCGTTTACAGCGGTATCGCCTTGATGGCAGACGGAAAGGTTTTTTCGCACGCGGTTTCGACCGAGGTTATTTTCAGAGAGCTTACCGATGACGAGATAGGGCACTATGTAAAAAGCGGCGAGCCCTTTGATAAGGCGGGCGGCTACGGAATACAGGGCAGGGCGGCACTCTTTGTGCGCTCGATCGTCGGCGATTATCACAATGTCGTCGGTCTGCCGATATGCGAGCTTGAGGTCATGCTCCGCGACAAATTTTCGCTCTCGCTTTCGGATTTTGAAGCAGGGAAGGTGTAAGATCGATGGACCACGGCACAAAAGAACACGCGGCGGCGATAGTTGATCGGCTCAAAGAGATCTACCCTCATGCCGAGTGCGCACTCGAGTACGGCGGCGACGGATGGCGACTGCTTGTCATGGCAAGACTTTCCGCCCAGTGTACCGATAAACGGGTCAACGAGGTCTCAAAAGTGCTCTTTGCAAAATATCCGACAGCCGACGCGCTGGCAAACGCACCGCTTTCGGATATCGAGGAGATAGTTCGCCCGTGCGGACTTTACAGGGTCAAGGCAAAGAACATAATCGATGAATCGAGGATGCTCTGTGACAAATACGGCGGAGTGTTGCCGCAGGATATGGATGAGCTGATGTCCTTCCCCGGAGTCGGGAGAAAGATCGCAAATCTTCTTCGCGGCGATCTCTTTTCTTTGCCTGCGATCGTTGTCGATACACATATGCTCAGGCTTTCGGCAAGGCTCGGACTTGTTCCGATCAAAAAAGACGACCCCGTCTATGTAGAACGCATTCTGTCACAGCTCGTTGAGCCGAAAGAACAGAGCGATCTCTGTCACAGGATCGTTCTTTTCGGCAGAGATCGTTGCACCGCACGCGGACAAAGGTGTGATAGATGTCCGCTTTTTGATATCTGCAAAAGTGCGGTATCCGACAAAATTTAAGCATTATTTCAGCAAAAATCGCCCAAATAATCGGCTTTTACATAAAGTTTACAGTTTGTTCACCGTCACAGATGAGATTTTTTGTCTTTTTTTATGTAAAGTATAACGGCGAAGGAAATGATATATTTATGATATAAAGCTTCAATGCTCAAAAAGACCTCGGGCATTGGGCAAGGAAAGGTTAATTAAGATGAAAATAACGGTAATCGGATGCGGTCGTTGGGGATCGTTTATCGCATGGTACACCGACAAGATTGGACACACGGTCAAGGTGTACGACAAACCCGACTCTCCCGCAATGACCGAGCTCAGACGTACGCGAACAAACGGAGTTATCACCTATCCCGAGAGCATAGAACTGCTTTCCTCGCTTGAAGAGGGACTTTCGTCGGATGTGATCATCATTTCGGTACCGTCGCAGGCACTTCGCTCGCTTTTTGGCGAGATCACCGCATACAGCCCCGAAAACAAGATATTCGTGCTTTGCATGAAGGGAATAGAGATCGAGAGCGGAAAGCGTCTGACCGAGGTCGCGGATGAGTTTATCGGCGGCACATCAAACAAGAGCGCGGTCTGGATAGGACCGGGACATCCGCAGGAGTTCGCTCGCGGCGTCCCGAACTGCATGGTCATCGATTCGGCAGACCCCGAGGTCAAGAAAATGCTTGTTGACGAGTTCACAAGCACGCTGATAAGATTTTATTACGGCTCGGACCTTATCGGAAACGAGATCGGCGCGGCAGCCAAGAATGTCATAGGAATAGCCGCCGGAATGCTTGACGGATTTGACATTTCATCGCTCAAGGGTGCGCTCATGAGCCGTGCCACCAACGAGGTCGCGCGCCTTATCGAGGCACTGGGCGGCGATATGCGCTCTGCGTACGGACTTTGCCATCTCGGCGATTACGAGGCGACCGTCTTCTCGCCGCATTCGCACAATCGCGCGTTCGGCGAGGCATTCGTCAAGGGCGAGGACTATAAGATGCTTGCCGAGGGCTATTACACCGCCGATGCGATCCACAGACTTTGCAAAAAGCATAATGTCGAGATGCCGATATGCGAGACGGTCTACGCAATACTTTATGAGTCAGCCGACCCGAAAAGCGCACTCGAGGCACTCTTTACACGCTCGATAAAGAACGAATTTTAGTTATTTCTGCCCCGAAAGACCGACAAAAAGATCTGAGGAAACGAAAGGAATGAATACACGAAAATGAAACCGAACACGAATCGCAAAGCACTGATCGTTATGGCAGGCACGCTGATCGTTTTGCTTATTGCCGCGGTCGTTTTGCTGTCAATTATTATCGTCTCGCTGGCAAGCGAAAAAAACGATCCGCCGCAGACCTCGTCGCAGAGCACGAGTACGCCGACAGACGGATCTTCGCCGACGGTCACGACCGCACCGCCCGTCACGACGACCTATCCCGACCCGCTCGCGACAACAACGCTCACCCCGACGACGAGCATACAAAAGCCTGCTTTATCGACCGAGGCAAAGCCGTCCGTAACGACGACGGCAAAGCCGAATGTTACACTGCCCGGTAGGGACGATTACACATATGCACCGACCGTTTCGGAAACCGAGACGATAACAAGGGACAACGGATCGATCATCAAGAAGGGCGCGTTTACCGGAGGATCGGATGCAAAGGTCTTCCTTCGCGTTGAATGGGAGGCAGAATACGCCGACCCGTCGGCAACCACCGTTAAGCTGACCGTCAAGGTATGCGTGCAGAGCCACAGCATAGGCGTTATCGCGCGTCCGGGCGGAATGCTCTCGATCGGCGGTGCGTCGACCACATTCACAAGCCCTGCCGTCTTCCATGAAAGCAACGACATTCATGTGTCACAGCTCTACTCGCGCACCGTTACCTTGACCAAGAGATCTTCCGCACCGCTTGAGGTCGATATCGACGCGGCATGGAATTTCAGCGGCGTTTATTCGGGCATATCGATCGATTGGCTTACCGCCGAGGGAACGATCGAGGTCTGAGGCGAGGTTTGAGGCGAGAAATTTATCCTTCTTTTGATGTTAACTTTTTGTAAATAATCAAAAAAACATTTGCAATTTTTGCACAATATGGTATAATATTAGCCGTATGCCGCCCGCGCGGATACGATCGCAGACTCGGAGATAGGCATCTCACCGAGCCACCACTTAGTCTGACGAAATAAAGAAAAAAGGAAAAACATGAGGTGAAAGAAATGCTTAACAAAGAAGTAAAGACCGAAATCATCGAGACTTACGCAACACACGAGGGTGACACAGGCTCGCCCGAGGTACAGATCGCCGTTCTCACCAAGAGAATTGCCGACCTCACCGAGCACCTGAAGCTCAACCACAACGACCACCACTCTCGCCGCGGTCTTCTTAAGATGGTAGGTAAGCGTCGTAATCTTCTGAATTATCTCCAGAAGAAGGACATTAACCGCTACCGTGCCATTGTTGAGAAGCTCGGTCTCAGAAAGTAAGAAATTCTCACTCGAAAATGCCATGCCCGTGCATGGCATTTTCAAGAGAGTGGGGCAAATTCAAGGCAATGTACCGTGAAAGAGCGGAATATGAATAATGAATGTCCGCCGTCGTGGAGAGGACGGTCGTTCACTATTCACTATTCTGCTCCGCGGTAAAAGTATAAATTTCATATTATAATTTACAAAACGGAGGATTTTTGTTATGGCAATGTCCAAGCAAATGGAATTCAAAAACTACAAGGTCTATGAGACCACACTCGCAGGTCGCCCTCTGGTCGTTGAGACAGGCAAGATGGCAGGACTTGCAAACGGCTCTTGCCTCATTCGCTACGGCGAGACCTGCATTCTCGCAACCGCTACCGCATCGGCAAAGCCGCGTGACGGCATCGATTTTCTTCCCCTTTCGGTCGATTTTGACGAGCGTCTTTACGCTGTCGGCAGAATCCCCGGCGGATATCTTCGCCGCGAGGGCAAGCCTTCCGAGAAGGCCGTTCTGACCAGCCGCGTTATCGACCGTCCGACACGTCCGCTTTTCCCGAAGGATCTGCGCAATGATGTTTCGATCGTTCTCACAACGCTTGCCGTTGATTACGACTGCTCTCCCGAGATCACCGCAATGCTCGGCTCGTCGATCGCACTCTCGATCTCGGATATTCCGTGGAACGGACCGATCGCAGGCGTTTTCGTCGGACTTGTTGACGGTGAGATCGTTATCAACCCCACGCAAGAGCAGAGAAAGCACAGCGACCTCGAGCTGACTGTTGCCGGAACTACCGAAAAGGTCGTCATGATCGAGGCAGGCGCAAACGAGGTTCCCGATGATGTTATGTTCGATGCCATCATGAAGGCACACGAGGAGATCAAGACCCTCTGCGCATTCATCAAGGGTATCGTTGCCGAGATCGGCAAGCCCAAGTTCTCTTACCCCTCGGGCGAGCTTGATCACGATATGTTTGACAAGATCTTCGCATTCTGCGAGGCTGATGTCATGAACGCAATGGACACCGACGACAAGACCGTCCGCGACGCTCGCATGGTTCCGATCCAGGATGCTATCCTTGAAAAGTTCGGCGATGAGTACGAAGGTCTCGACGTTATGATGCCCGAGCTCGTTTACAAGATCCAGAAAAAGATAGTTCGCCGCTGGTTGCTCGAGGATAAAAAGCGTGTCGACGGCAGATCGATGGATGAGATCCGTCCGCTTGCGGCTGAGGTTGGTTTCCTTCCCCGCGTACACGGTTCGGGCATGTTCACCAGAGGTCAGACTCAGGTCATGACCATTTGTACCCTTGGCACGATCGACGACGCGCAGGAGCTTGACACCATCGACGAGGAGAAGTCAAAGCGTTATATGCACCATTACAATATGCCCGGCTACTCTACCGGCGAGGCTAAATCGACAAGATCGCCCGGACGCCGCGAGATCGGTCATGGCGCGCTTGCTGAACGCTCGCTCGTTCCTGTTCTTCCCTCTGTCGAGGAGTTCCCCTACGCAATGAGACTTGTTTCCGAGGTCATTTCGTCAAACGGTTCGACCTCTCAGGCATCGGTCTGCGGCTCGACACTTGCACTCATGGACGCAGGCGTGCCGATCAAAGCACCGGTTGCAGGTATCTCCTGCGGACTTATCACCGCCGAGGACGGTAGCTGGGATACGATGATCGATATCCAGGGCGTCGAGGACTTCTACGGCGATATGGACTTCAAGGTCGCAGGTACTCATAAGGGTATTACCTCCATTCAGATGGACCTTAAGATCGACGGACTTACCCCCGAGATCATCAAATCGGCATTCGAAAAGACCCATAAGGGCAGAGATTATATCATCGACGAGATCATCCTCAAGGCTATCCCCGGTCCTCGCGAGGAGGTATCGAAGTACGCTCCCAAGCTGATCACCATGCACATTAAGACCGAGAAGATCCGCGAGGTCATCGGCAAGGGCGGCGAGGTCATTCAGCGCATCACCGCCGAGAGCGGCGCGAAGATCGATATCGAGGAGGACGGCACGATCTATATTGCCGCTGTTGACGCAGAGAGCGGTCTTAAGGCTAAGGCGGCGATCGACGCCATCTGCTTCGAGCCCGAGGTCGGCGCGGTCTATACCGGTAAGGTCACACGCATCATCCCGATCGGCGCGTTTGTCGAGTTCGCACCCGGCAAAGAGGGTATGTGCCACATCAAGGATCTTTCCAATCAGTTCGTTGAAAAGGTCGAGGATGTCGTAAACGAGGGTGACGAGATCACCGTTAAGTTTATGGGCATCGACGAGAAGGGCAGATTTAACCTCTCTCGCAAGGCACTTCTTCCCAAGGTCGAAAATGACGACCGCGGCTCGCGTCCCGTCCGCACAGATCGCGACGACTCGCGCAAGCCTCGCAAGAAGTTCTTCGATAAGAAAGACTGATAAGATTAAAGACCGATAAATTTTGAATAAAGCAAAAAAATGATCTCCCGATCCGTAGGGAGATCATTTTTTGTGTAATAACTCGACCGTCATCGTCATAAAGTAGATTGATATAAAAATTTGATCAAACTCGGACGGTGCACTATGAATCGAAAAAATATTGCCATTAAAAGCATTGTTGCCTCGACCCTTGTCTCGCTTGCTCTGTCTGCGGTACTTCTCACGGCGGCGTCAATGCTTGCATACCGTGCGCCCGACCCCGATAAGGTCGCAGTGCCGCTCGGGATATCGACACTTGTTGCCTCATTCGCTCTCTGCGGCGTCATGTCGGGACTTATCTGCCCCGGTAAGATCGATGTCGCGCTGTCCTGCGTCTTGTTTGCCGCTCCACAGGCGATCATGTCGGCAGTACTCGGTGACGGCAAGCCGATCACGATCATGGCATCATCGACACTTTCGTTTGTTGTCGGTTGGCTGATATTAAACGGGCGGTCAAACAAAAGACATGCAAAAAGATACTATAAGAGCAGAAAGAGCAGACGTTAGACCTGCGGCTCGTTCCAATCGGTGTGCGAGAGCGTCCCGATCGATGTTATCGGCAGTGTGACCTCGGGCAGGGTCGTCACGGGTGCGAGCGTTGTGATCGGCGTCGGGATCGTCGTGACGATCGATGTTGTCGGCACAGTCACGGTCGTGACGGGCGGCAGAGGTATCGTGGTCGTCGGTACGCTCACCGTCGTGATCACGGGAGGCGTCGTCGTTTGCGGAACGGTCGATTGGGGCATCGTTGTCAAAATCGGCATCGTCGTTACGACAGACGGCGTGGTCTTCGGCTTTGTCTCGGAGCTCTTCGGACGCGTTGTTGTCGTGGTGACTTTTGGAGTCGTCGTTGTCGAAGCGGCCTTCGTTGTCACGATCGGAGAGGTCGTCGTTTCAATGCCGCCGATCGTGGTAACGGGCAGAGCTGTCGTCACACCGAGGGTGGTCGTTGTCAGATCCCCACCTGAGGTCGTGATCGTCGTGTTTGTCGGAGCATTTGTCGATGTCAAATTAAGTGCCGTGATATCGTTTTGACCGTTGTCGGCGCAAGCGGACAAGAATATCGAGCCGATCAGCAGAGCACCTGCCGCGGCTGAACAAAGAATGAATGCGTTTTTCATGTTTGTGATCCTGCTTTTTGATTGTTTTTTTGATATCCTATATTTTATCACCTATTTTGAAAAAAGTCAAGATATTTTCGGTAAAACCCTTTACAAAACCGAATAAATATGGTAAAATTAACACAGGCTTGTGACAGATCTGATAAAAACCAAAGGACGGTGTCTCTTTTTGAGCTTTTTTCGCTCGTTCGGACTCGGATTTTCGATCATGCTCGGACTGATCGCAATCTGCGTGATCGTTGTCTTTATCTTTTTTTGTGACCGATAAACCGATAAAAGGATGTGTTTGCTCTGCGACTTGATAAATTTTTCGTTTTCGTCGGAAAGATGACCCGATCAGAGGCATCAAAGGCGATAAGAGCCGGAGGAGTTACGGTAGACGGCAAAAAGATCACCGACCCCGCGACTCATATCGACCCCGACGGGCAGATCGTCTCCCTTTGCGGACAGACCGTCGTGTACAGAAAATTTACATATATCATGATGAATAAACCGAAGGGCGTCGTCTGCGCAACCGAGGACGGAGATCGTACGGTGATCGACCTCCTCCCCGATGAGGAAAAACGCAGAGGACTTTTCCCCTGCGGCAGACTCGATAAAAATACTACCGGCTTTGTTCTGATCACCGATGACGGTACCTTGGCGCACAGATTGCTCTCCCCGGCGCACCATGTCGCAAAGATCTATCGCTTTCAGCTCAAATTTCCCTTTTCGGACGACGATATCAGAACCCTTGAGTCGGGCGTCGAGCTTGACGGCTTTACCACACTTCCGTGCGAGATCGAGCGGCTGTCCGACAGGGAAGGCGAGATCACTCTGCGCGAGGGCAAATTTCATCAGATCAAGCGCATGTTCGAGTATGTGCATAACCAAGTCAGAGAGCTGACGCGCATATCGTTTGCCTCTCTGCCGCTCGATGCATCGCTCGAACTCGGCAAGTGGCGATATCTTGACGAAAACGAGATTTCGACCCTTTATAAGTGCGCAGATCTGCAAAAATCTTAATATATTAAATTGCGTCAAAATTCGAAGGCTCGAAAAAGGCAAAAAACAGCGAAATTTTGTCAGTATTGCACAAAAAAATATTTTTAATTTTGTCGCTCAAACCACTATAAATGTTCACATTTATCTGCTACAATATAGTGCAGATAAATAATTTCGAAAATAGCGAGATTAAACAATCAGGAGGCTGTTAAATGGCAAGCTTATCATTCAAGCATATTTACAAGAAATATCCGGGCGGAGTTACCGCCGTTTCCGACTTCTGCCTTGAGGTCAAGGATAAGGAGTTTATTATTTTCGTCGGTCCTTCGGGCTGCGGCAAATCGACCACACTCCGTATGATCGCGGGTCTTGAGGAGATCACCGAGGGAGAGCTTTTCATCGGCGATAAGCTCGTCAATGACATTGCCCCCAAGGATCGCGATATCGCGATGGTTTTCCAGAACTACGCACTTTATCCTCACATGACCGTTTTCGATAACATGGCATTCGGTCTTAAACTTCGTAAAGTTCCGAAGGAAGAGATAAAGAGAAAGGTCGAGCAGGCTGCAAAGATCCTCGACATCACTCACCTCCTTGATCGCCGTCCGAAACAGCTGTCGGGTGGTCAGAAACAGCGTGTTGCGCTCGGTCGTGCGATCGTGCGTAATCCTAAGGTCTTCCTTCTTGACGAGCCGCTCTCCAACCTCGATGCAAAGCTTCGTGCAACGATGAGAACCGAGCTTACAAAGCTTCATAAGAGACTCGGCACTACATTTATTTACGTTACTCACGACCAGGTCGAGGCTATGACCATGGCATCTCGTATCGTCGTTATGAAGGATGGTCTTATCCAGCAGGTCGATACTCCTCAGAACCTCTACGACTACCCCTGCAACCTCTTCGTCGCAGGCTTTATCGGAACTCCTCAGATGAACTTCATCGACGCAACCCTTATCCAGAGAAACGGCGATGTTCTCATCCATTGGGGCGTCGAGGAGCAGAAGGACAAGCCCGCCGTTATCTGCGAACTTAAGCTTCCCGCAGAAAAGGCGAACGATCCCGCTCTTAAGGATTACATAGGCAAAGAAGTTATCGTCGGCGTTCGTCCCGAGTGCCTGCATGATGACGCATCCTTCGTAAACGCATCTCCCGAGACCGTTGTTGATGCGAATATCGACGTTACCGAGCTTATGGGTAACGAGATCTATCTCTACATGAACGCAGGTGAGCAGAACCTCATCGCTCGCGTTCCTCCGCAGTCCAAGACCAGAAGCGGCGACCAGATCAAGGTCTGCATCGATACCGCAAAGGTCCATATCTTCGATAAGGACACGGAGAAGTGCATTATTCACTAATTAAGGTAAATCACAGCAAGTTTCCTTTCTATATTCCCGTAAGAACCTACCTGTATTCGCAGGTAGGTTTTTTGCATATTTGCATAAAAAACACATCGCAAACCCTCGGCAATACCCTCACGGCAGACTGCCGTGAGGGTATTGCCGGTGGTGCGCAAGAATATCTCGGCTTCGTTTTGCTTTATTTTGCCAATTTGCCGAAAACGCTTGACAGGCGAGGTTCTTTGGTGTATAATGTAGGATAAAGTAAGAAAAACGGAGAAAAGCATGGAAAAACACAACACTTCGCCTGTTTGCTATGACATGGAAGAACTTTTTGCCCGCTTTCGGGAGATCTACGGCATCATGCCGGTCGGGGAGGAGTTCACGCCCTATCGCATTTGTCCGCTCGGTGCGCACAGCGATCATCAGCTTGGGAAAATAACCGGATTTGCCATAGACAAGGGAATACATATCGCATATGCGCCCGACATATCGGGGCAATTTCGTGCTCGCTCGCTTCAGTTTGACGCGGCGGCAAAGTGGTCGCTCTCCGACATCCCCGCAAGGAAGGTCGGCGATTGGGCGGACTATCTTCGCGGTGCGACTCTCATACTTTCGGGCAAATATCGCCTCTCGCTTGGACTTTCGGTCCTTATTGACGGCGAGCTTCCGATAGGCGGACTTTCGTCGTCGGCATCGGTCGTCATTGCCTTTTTGGAGGCATTGTGTGCGGTAAACGAGATCACGCTCTCGCCCGCTGAGCTTATCTCGATATCAAAAGAGACCGAAAACAGCTATGTTGGTGTTTCCAGCGGCAAGCTCGATCAAAGCTGCGAGGTCTACGCAAAGGCGGGACATCTGCTTTACATGGACCTTCTCGATGACAGCTACGAGACCATTCCGGCAACGCCGTCGATGAAGCCCTTCGAGATCGCCGTATTTTTCTCGGGTATCGAGAGGACGCTTGCGGGCAGCAAATTTAATATGCGCGTCGACGAGTGCAGATCTGCCGCTTATGCACTGAAAGCGTTTGCAGGCATCCCCTACGGAAAATTCGAGGAAACGAATCTGCGCGAGGTCCCTTACGAGATCTATCTCGAATACAAAGATGCTCTCCCGATGAATTTTGCCAAGCGCGCCGAGCATTGGTACAGCGAATTTGCTCGTGTCGAGGCGGCAGCCGAGGCGTTCCGTCACGGTGACATCGAGACCTTCGGCAGGCTGTCATTCGAGAGCGGACGATCGTCGATCGTGAATTGGGAGACAGGCTCGCCCGAGCTTGCCTCACTTTATGAGATAATGACCGAGACCGACGGCATCTATGGCGGCAGATTTTCGGGTGCCGGATTTAAGGGATGCTGTATGGCGATCATCGATCCCGCACGCCGCGAGGAGATACTCGAGAGCGTCGGGCGCAAATATGTCGCCGCCTTTCCGCATCTTGCCGAAAAATACAGCGCGCACATCTGCCAAAGCGCGGATGGCGTCGCAATATCGCACATGAAAGACACAAAGGAGGTCGAAAAGAGATGAAATGCGTGGTGCTTGCGGCGGGATATGCGACAAGGCTCTATCCCTTGACCGAAAATTTTCCCAAACCCCTCCTTGCCGTCGGGAACAAGACCATTCTCGATCACCTTCTTGATGATCTTGCGGACACGGGTGTGATCGACGAATATATCATCGTCTCAAATCACAAATTCGCCGATGTGTTCAAAAAATGGATCGATGCCAAAGATCTCCCCGTTCTGCTGATCGACGATATGACCGAGTCGAACGAAACAAGACTCGGCGCGGTTCGCGATATCGCACTTGCCGTCGAAAAGATCGGCGCAAATGACGATATCCTCTTTATCGGCGGAGATAATCTGCTCGATTTCAGCCTTTCGCGGTTTGTTTCGTATATAAACGACAAAAACACCTCCTGTGTTATGCGCTACAGCGAGCCCTCACGCGAGAAGCTTAAACATTTCGGTGTGCTCGAGGTTGACGCCGACGACAGGGTGATCGGCATGACCGAAAAATCACCGAATCCGAAAACGAGCTGGGTCTGCCCACCCTTCTATTTCTATAAAAAAGAGGACGCCGCACTTGTCTTTGACGCTCTTCGCGACGGATGTAAGACCGACGCGCCCGGGAGCTTTGTCGCATGGCTCTGCACAAGGCGTCCGATACACGCAATGGAAATGCCGGGCGCACGCTACGATATCGGGGATATCGAAAGCTACAAAAAAGTGAGAGAAACTTATCGGTCACCAAAGTCGTGAAAAAAGTGTAACAATTTAACTTTTTTGACCGTCTTTTTCTGACAAAAATGAAATATTTTTCGTCAAATACTTGACAAAAACAGTGCTCTGTGATATAATTAATATATATGCCTTGACATATATGTATGAGCATAAGTCGGAGAAACTTACTTTGCTTTGGAAAGGATGACCCGCGTGACGGAAAAAGATCGCTGTATTGAACTTTTGCTTGGATTTGTCAGATATGAGCTGTGCGGTATCGATCTGCCCGAGTCGGTGAGAAATTTCACCCCCGATGAGCTTCTTGACACGTACAGGTTGTCAAAATCGCAGGATCTCGCACATCTTGTCGGTGACGCTCTGTTAAAATGCAATCTTCTCGAGGAGGGAAGGGCAAAAGCTGTCCTCAAAAACGAGGTGATCTCGGCAGTTTGCAGATACGAACGGATGAAATGCGACCTTGAGCGAGCAAAGAGCGCGCTCGATGGAGCGAAAGTGCCTTATATCGCACTAAAGGGTGCGGTCATACGAGAGCTTTACCCCGAGCCTTGGATGCGTACGAGCTGTGATATCGATCTGCTCGTTCACCCTGCCGATATGAAAAAGGCGGCGGATGCGCTCATGGCGGCGACCGATTGCAAGGAGACCGACACCACGGGACACGATGTCGCCTACCTGACCGCAAGCGGAACCGGGATCGAGCTTCATCACAGCTTGATCGAGGACGGACGCATCGCCAAGGCCGACAAAGTGCTGTCGGACATTTGGGAGCATGTCGAAAAGTCGCAAAATGGCGGTGAGTACGAGTATCTCATGCCCGATGAGTATTTTTATTATTATCACATCGTCCATATGGCAAAACATCTGTCGATCGGCGGCTGTGGAATACGTCCGATCGTCGATCTTTATCTGCTCCATAAACCGAGCGGTGCGGACGCACTTCTTAAAATGGGCGGACTTGATCGCCTCGATGCGGCGGCGTCCGAGCTTGCCGACTGCGTGATGAACGACAAAAAGCCGTCCGAGCTTGCCGAGGGTCTCAAGGACTATATCTTCTCGGCAGGGATCTACGGCTCTGTCGAGAATTATACCGCTGTAAAAAAGTCTGAAAAGCACGGCAGGGTCGGATTTTTGCTCTATCGAATTTTTCTTCCGTACAATGAGCTCAGGCAGATATACCCGAAACTCTCCGGCAGACCGTGGCTCACCCCGATTTACGAGGTCGTAAGGTGGGTCAAATTTATTGCCGACGGCAGAGCGAAAAAAGGAGTGCGCGAGTTTGACGCGGTGATGGGTATGTCAAACGAACACTCGGATGAGATAGGCAAACTCATGCGAGAACTCGGCGTCAGCCCGAAGTAGCCAAAACAACAATTTATTCCACATAGTCTAACCAAAATGTTGAGTTGAAAGGATGTTTTTCGCCCTATAAGCGGCGAAAAATGATCGGTTGTCGTAATGCAAAGAGATATGAAAAATTACCGTAACGGAAGGATCATGATAGGTAAAAAGTGGTTGCTCGTTCTGTATGACCTGCTCATTCTTTTGCTTTCGGATTTTTTGCTTTTGATTGTCTATGATACGGGCGAGTTTGTCGGCGAGCTGAAGCCGATAATCGTCCATTATCTCCTGTCTGCCGTCATACTTCTGGTGTGTCGGTCGATATGCAAGATCTATTCGCAGGTCTGGCGTTACGGCGGCATACAGTGCTATATTCGTTTGCTTATGTCGGACGCTGTCGCCTTTTGGGTGTATTATCCCATTCAGAAATTTCTGCCCGAATCATTTGTCAAAAGCATAACATTCGTCAGGGCACTGTCGATCTATTGCATAGTCCTGCTCGGTGCGCTCTCCATTCGAATGATCTACAGATACGCGTACAAATGTTGTCGTGCGGATACCCCCGTCGGCAAGCTGATGGGCGTGCTTATAAAGGTGTTCGGCATGAACAGGGTTCAGCTGAACGAGGGATTTTCCGAAAATAAGATCAAAATAGCGATCGTCGGCGCGGGAAATGTCGGAACATCGCTTGCCACAGAGCTTACCGAGAGCACATCGTCGGCATATCAGCCGGTCTGCTTTATCGATAACGACAGTGACAAGGTCGGCGGCATGATACATAATATTCCGGTCATTTCGGCGGACAAGGTCGATATCGAAAGCGTTACGCATTTCGGTATACAGGAGATCGTTATCGCACTTCCGCAGCTCGGGGTCGATGAAAAGAAAAAGCTTTACGATCATTATAAATCGCTCGGATGCAAGGTCAAGGTCTATGACTTCCCCACAATGCAGCAGGCGGGCGACACAAAACGCCATATGCGCGAGTTTGACGCCGAGGAATTGCTCTTCCGCAGACAGATAATCGTCGTCGATGAAAAGACTTATTCGTACTATCGCGGCAAGACCGTGCTGATCACGGGTGGCGGCGGATCGATCGGAAGCGAGCTTTGCAGACAGCTTGCAAAAATGAGTCCCAAAAAACTCGTTATCCTCGATGTTTACGAAAACGGCGCGTACGATGTTCAACAGGAGCTTCGCTTTGCCTATAAGGACAGCCTCGATGTTTCTGTCGAGATCCTGTCGGTCTGCAATCGCACCGCGCTTGATCGTGTGTTTGCTACATATCGTCCCGATATCGTGATAAACGCCGCCGCGCATAAGCATGTTCCGCTCATGGAGCACAACTGCATAGAGGCGATCGAGAATAATGTGTTCGGCACGCTCAATACCGTCGAGCTTTCCGAAAAATACGGCGTTTCGAGATATATGATGGTCTCGACCGATAAGGCGGTCAATCCGACAAATGTCATGGGCGCGACAAAGCGTATGTGCGAGATGATCGTGCTCTGCCACAGTAAGACCTCGAAGACGACCGTCTACAGCGCGACGAGATTCGGTAACGTCCTCGGCAGTGCGGGCTCGGTCATACCGCTCTTTAAGCGTCAGATCATGAACGGCGGACCGATCACGATAACCGATAAACGGATAATCAGATATTTCATGACCATACCCGAGGCAAGCCAGCTCGTTCTTTGCTCGGGTGCGATGGCGAAAAACGGCGAGCTGTTCGTGCTTGATATGGGCAGCCCCGTAAAGATACTCGATCTTGCCGAAAACATGATCCGTCTCGGCGGATTTGAGCCTTATAAGGATATCGACATCATCGAAACCGGACTTCGTCCGGGCGAAAAGCTCTATGAGGAACTGCTCGTCAAGACCGAGGAACTGGCAAAGACCGAGAACAGCCTCATCTTTATCGAGCGCGACGAGCCGCTGACCGCCGATGAGCTCGCGGAGAAGATCTCATTGCTCAGGGATGCCGTCGAGTCGGGCGATGATCTTATAGCAAAGGATACCCTCCGCCGCGCCGTCCCGACCTTCAAAGACCCCAAAGTGGTCAATGAAAATGCCGAGAATAACGAGCTTATGAGGGCGGCAGTCTGATTTTGGATTTTTGATTTTTGATTTGTAATAAAGGATAGTCACCTCTTGGTGCCGGTGGTAAAATGATCGCAGGTGTTATCGGACATTTCGGCAACGGACATAAGCTCCTGAACGGTCAAACGGTCAAGACAAAGATCGTGACCGATGAGCTTTGCCGCGCGCTCGGCGACTCGGAGGTTTTGAGGATCGACACGCACGGCGGCAAAAAAACGCTGATAAAAGCACCTTTTCAGGTGATATCGGCACTAAAAAAGTGCAAAAATGTCATAATCCTCCCTGCACATAACGGTCTTCGCGTGTATGCGCCGCTCCTTGCTTTTTTTAATAGTTTTTTCAAAAGAAAGCTCCATTATATGGTCATCGGCGGCTGGCTTCCCGAATTTCTTCAAGGCAGAGCGTCGCTTGCGAGATGCCTTAGGCACTTTGACGGGATATATGTCGAGACGAACACGATGAAAAGGGCACTGGAAGATCAAGGCTTTGACAATGTTTTCGTCGCGCAGAACTGTAAAAGGCTGGATATCCTCAAAAAGAGTGAGCTTGTCTACCCAACCGATACCCCCTATCGTCTTTGCACCTTCTCTCGCGTGATGCGCGAAAAGGGCATCGAGGATGCCGCACACGCCGTCAGGGCTGTCAACGATCGGCTCGGGTACACCGCTTTTTCACTCGATATCTACGGACAGATCGACGCAGAGCAGACCGAATGGTTTGAGACTCTTTCGGCAAGCTTTCCCGACTATATCCGCTATATGGGCGCTGTTGACGCCGATAAGAGCGTGTCCGTACTTGCTGACTATTTCGCACTGCTGTTTCCGACAAGATTTTATACCGAGGGCATTCCGGGTACCATTATTGATGCATATGCCGCAGGGCTTCCGGTGATCGCCGCCAAGTGGGAGAGCTACGGCGATATGGTAGTTGAGGGAAAGAGCGGATTCGGATATGAGCTTGGTGACAAAGATCAGCTTGTATCACTTCTTCTGCACTTTGCCGAACATCCCGACGACCTGCTTGAGAAAAAGCCAAACTGCCTTGACGAGGCGGAAAAATATCGTCCCGAGGCGGCACTTGCAGCTCTTTTTGAACGATTGGAGTCATGATATATGGGTATTTCGCTCTATAAAATAAAAAAGTGGTACAAAATGCTTAAAGGCGACAGTATATCCCATGTCAATCAAGGCGTCGGCACTCTTTACTCAAAGACCGAGGTCGCGGGATATTACAACGATCTCACCGAAAAGGTCACAAAGGATGCCCCCGACATTCTCGTTCCGAAGTATTTCGTTGATACGGGTGAGGAGATATATTTTTCGATAGGCATATTTCAATACGGCATCGCCTCGTACGATCTGTTTCTGAAGACGGGCGAGGAGATCTACAAAAAGAAACTGCTTGCCTGCGCCGATTGGGCGATCGAAAATCAGCAGGATGACGGCGGATATGTTACGTTTGCTCACACCACACCCGATGCCCCATATTCTTCAATGGCACAGGGCGAGGCGGCGTCGATGCTTGTACGCGCGCACATCTTAACGAAAGACGATCGATACCTCACCGCCGCCGATAAGTCGATCGGATTTATGCTCGTTCCGCTTAAAGACGGCGGAACGACAGAGTACATCGATGACGATGTGATCCTGTATGAGTCTGCCCACGATGCGGCTGTTCTTAACGGATGGATCTTTTCACTCTGGGGACTGTACGATTTCGTAAAATACACAAACGACCCGACCGCAGGGCAGATCCTTGACAGAACGCTCTGTACGCTGAAAAAAAAGCTTCCCGATTATGACAACGGCTATTGGAGCAAATACGATGCGGAGAAAATGATCTGCAGTCCGTTTTATCATAAGCTGCATATAGCACAGCTCAGAGTCATGTACGACCTGTTCGGCGATCGGATATACAACGAATATGCCGATAAGTGGGAGAAATACCAAAACAGTTTTTGGAAGAGAAACAGGGCCTTTTGCAAAAAAGTGATGCAAAAGGTATTTGAATAATAGGAGAAACTCTATGGTTGTATATGTGTCACCTGCGGAGAGAAACGGCGGGATCCTTCAATTTTCAACATCGATCGCAAGAGAAACAAGAGCATTCAGACAATGCAAGCTGTTTTTGCCGAGTGTTGTTGACAGCAGGTTGTTTGAGGATATATCCGAGGATGTGGTGACCTATGAAAAGGTCAAAACCTTGAGAAAAAACGAAAAAGGGGTCTGTAATATTGCAGAGCAGATAATGGCTCTCTCCCCGACGGTCGTGATTTTCTTGGAAGATTCGATCTTGATGCAACAGATCAATGAGATACTTCACAAAGCGGGAATCAGCACAGCGATCGTTATACACGATATTCAACATCATCCGTACAGAAATATGGGTGCCAGAAAAATCGCGGTCGACCTTATTCGCAGAGCAATGACCCGAAAAACCATAAAAATGTGCACACGCATTGTTTTGCTGTCGAATAATTCGGAGAAGGCATTTAGAGATAAATATAAAAGCACAAACAGCATCGTTTTTAGATTGCCGGCGCATATTCCCAACGCGCAACCGGTAATACCGTCAGAGTTAACGAATGATTTTTGCGATTATTTCTTGTTTTTTGGGCGTATAGATGAGTATAAAGGGATAAACAGATTGTGTCTTGCGTATTCTTCCTTGCCGGCAGAAATAAAAAGCACAAAAAAATTGGTGATTGCCGGAAAAGGGACTCTGTCTGATGAGGAGCTTGGCTTAATTAAAGCGGATGCCGACATTTATTTGCTTAATCGTTTCATCGAAGATAGCGAAATGATATGGCTCTTCGATAATTCATCTGCGGTTATAATGCCGTATATCGAGGCATCACAAAGCGGCGTTTTGCCGATCGCATACAAATACGGAAAGCCTGTCGTCGTATCGAATTTGCAAGGACTTACAGAAAATGTTTCTGCGAGAAAAACAGGTTGTATTTTTGATACTGTTGATGAACTGAAGGATATTCTCGCAAAGTTTGACAAAAGCGATTTTTCCGAAAAAGACATACTTGAGTTTTATCAAAAGAATTATTCATGGAAAGGCAACCTTGAAGATCTTTTAGACGTTTTTCAAACGAAAGTGAGTGATGGTTCGTAATATGAAAACGGAATTAACAAGAAAAATACCGAATTCGTTTGCTGCATATCCTGCGTTGATAGCACTGATGATCTATGTGTTTGGCTATCAGTTTGCATATCCGTTCAGCTCCACTTTGTTTTTGTATATTGCTTTTGGATTTACCGTTATATGGATGGTTTTTAACCAAGGAATATATTTTTCTGCTCAAATGTTGATAATGGCTCTTGTAGCCGTTGTGTCGGCTTTGGGAGTTTTTTACACGCAATTGCCGAAAGAAGGAAACAGAGAGGCAATTTTGACTATAGTTGTTTGGATATTGCTGATCGCTTTCGCACAAAATGCAGCTATGCTCGAAAAAATAAAAAAGGCAATATATATATGCTCTTTTGCCGTCCTGCTTGGCGTTTTACTTCAATATTTGTTTGCCGGTGCGGTAAACACCGTATTAAGTCGGATACTTAGAAGCGATAGTTATGAGCGGTTGATATGGTCATATGATGTCGACGGTGCTTATGCCGGTTTTTCGGCATATACCCCCGATGCGGCGTATTTCTGTGCAGCCTTGTTCGGCTTTACAATGTTTGGCTGGTTGCAAGCTAAAGAGCTTTCTTTCAAGAAAAAGATAGCCTGCTGGGTCGTTATTTTGCTGTCGGTATTTGCCGTTATTCTGACGAGCAAACGCGGCGTTGCGATAGCTTTGATAGTGTCATTTGTTCTCACATATATGATTTGGAAGAAATTTTCCGCAAAAACAATTTTCAGTACGATCGGTTTGCTTGCGGTATGTGTCATACTGATCGGCATTTTTAGCGAGCAGAACGAAGTGATACAGATGTTTTTGCAGCGCTTTGACCCAACCGACGGTGATATTACGACAGGAAGAAGCGAGATCTGGAAAAGTGCACTTGATAAACTGACAAACGGCTTTATCGGCATGGGAACGGGTTCCGCGTATGTGGTCTATGATACGGGTCTGCATAATATCTATTTGCAGCTGTTTTATGATCACGGGTTGGTCGGTGTCATAATTTATTTGCTGTTTTTTGTAAGCAATTTGGTTTATGCCATCAAAAGAAGAGAAGCGGTCGCAATTTACATTCAGTTACTGATGTTGGTATACGGAATGTCGGGCAATCCGATCTATTCAAATTCGTTTTTTATAGTATATACAATTTTCAGTGTTGTCTCTGTGGGAGAACAAGAACAAAATGCGACAGAGCTGTCATGACGGGAAAAGGTAGAGAAATATGAGAGTAGGAATATTAACGTACCACAATGCAATAAACTATGGTGCTGTGTTACAGGCTTATGCCTTGCAGCAGGTGGTGAAAAAATTGGGAGTAGAGTGCGAAATAATTGATTATTCTTGCCCTGCTGTAGAAAAACAATACAGACGAAAAAAAATCAGCGATCACGCAAATTGGAAAGTATATGTAATGGACATCCTCAGCGGTCATCGCTTGGATCGAAAAAAGGAAGCATTTGAAAAGTTTCGCAAGCAATATTTGTCACTGTCCGATAAAATAGATGTTGTTTCCGGAGAAAGTCTTAAAGATTACGACGCAATAATCGTTGGCAGCGATCAGGTGTTTAATCCCAAAAACACCGAGGGTGACAGTGCTTACTTGCTTGATCTTCAGTGCAGTGCCAAGAAGATAGCCTATGCCGCGAGTATCGGAAATAACGAATTTCTTGACTTGTGGAAGACGAGATATAACGTTGATTACGAGAAACTGCTGAAGAGCTTTTACAGGCTTTCATTTCGCGAAGAAGATGCCTCGATCTTTGTTTCGAATCTGTTAAATGATTCGTATGAGACCGTGCTTGACCCGGTACTTCTGGCAGGGTCTGAGCTGTGGAAGGATTTTCAGGCGGATGCGAGCGAAGAGTACATCTTTGTCTATAATTTAGGCAATATCCCGCTGCTTGTTGAGTGCGTACAAGCCATGCATAAAGAAACCGGATTAAAGGTTTATGTGGTGAACAAAGACATAAAGGGCGATTTTTTGCTTCGCGGATTTGAGAATGTGTCATCATTATCTCCCGCTGATTTCCTGAAAATGTTGTCCGGCGCAAAATATGTTATAACCGATTCTTTTCACGGGACCGCTTTTTCGGTGTTGTATCACAAGAATTTTTCGTCTGTGGTAAATCCGCATAAAAACAACACAAACTCGCGAATTGTTAATCTGTTAAATAAACTGCAACTTGAAGAACGAATTGTATCAGACGCCGAGAGCTTTCGGTACCGATCGACAATAGCGTATTCCGATACGGATAAGATAGTTCAAGAACTGGAAAAGCACTCTCTTGCGTGGCTGAGTGGGTCGTTACAGACAAAGGAGGGACAATAATGATCATCACTAAAACACCGTTTCGTATGTCTTTTTTTGGCGGCGGTACGGATATGGAGAGCTATTTTAGAGAAAATGGCGGTGCTGTATTGTCGACGACATTTGATAAATATTGTTATGTGAATGTACGTCATCTTCCGAGATTTTTTGATTACACAACAGAGTTGTCATATTCAAAGACTGAGCGTGTGACCGACATTTCAGATATTGAACATCCTGCGATCCGAGAGGCCATGAAGATGCTTGATATGCACGAAATTCGTCTTACGTATGAGGCGGATCTCCCTGCTCGTTCGGGACTCGGCACGAGCAGCTCTTTTGCTGTCGGTATGTTGAACGCATTTTATGCGCTTAAAGGGAAATATGCGGATAAAAAGAAGCTTGCGGATGAAGCCATATATTTGGAACGGGTGCTTTGTAATGAGGCAGGGGGATGGCAGGATCAAATCGCCGCCTCTTTCGGTGGATTTAATCGCATAAACTTTAGTGCCGATGGGTATGAGGTCCTTCCCGTTATTATTTCACCCGAAAGAAAGCAGAGATTAAATGAAAATCTTTTAATGTTCTTCACGGGCTTTACCCGTTTTTCGTCTGATGTTCAGAAAGTGAATAATGTCTCCGCCGAGGAGAAACGAGATCAATTAAGGGAAATGTACTTGTTGGTCGATGAAGCGGAAAGGGTGTTAACCAATACTCACGCAGATCTTGATGATTTCGGTCGGTTGCTTGATCATACATGGCGATTAAAGAAGCAGACCGGATCGGCAATTTCTACCGGAAGTATTGACGCGTTTTATGATAGAGGAATCAAAGCAGGCGCTCTGGGCGGCAAGCTGCTCGGCGCAGGCGGCGGAGGATTTCTTGTGTTCTATGTTCAGCCCGAACATAAAGCATCGGTCATGACTGCAATGCAAGATCTGATGTACATACCGTTTTCGTTTGAAAACGGAGGAACAAGAGTTATTCATTACAGCCCGGAGACTTATATTCCTCGTTGAATTAAATGGCAGGAGGCACACTTATGAAAACAGTAATAATGGCAGGGGGAAAGGGGACTCGGATCTCCTCTGTTGCAAAAGACATCCCAAAACCGATGATACGAATCGGGAATATGCCCGTGTTGGAGCATGAGATCTTATGCCTTCGCGATCAGGGCTTTACTGACTTTATTATTACCGTAAGCCACCTTGGCAATTTAATTATTGAGTATTTTGGAGATGGTAACAAATTATCTCCGAGCACGGGCGAACCTTTTAATGTAAACATCGAATACTATGTCGAAGAAGAACCGCTCGGAAATGCGGGTGCGCTTTTTAAGTTAAAAGATAAATTGACCGACGATTTTTTGCTGTTAAACGCCGATGCCGTCTTTGATATTGATTTTGTTAGGTTTACAGAATATCACAAACAAAAAGGCGGACTTGTAACATTGTTCACGCATCCCAACAGTCATCCGTATGACAGCGGATTGCTGGTAGCGGATGAGAATAATGCTGTTGCAAAATGGCTTGCAAAAGAAGATGAGCGTCCGCAGTATTACAAAAATCGGGTGAACGCAGGTCTGCATATAATTTCCCCGAAAGTTTTGGAGCGTGTTGTTGATACGCCCAAGGTTGATTTGGATCGTCAAGTTCTCAAACCGCTTGCGGGAACAGGAACGATGTTCGTTTATGACAGTCCCGAATATGTAAAGGATATGGGAACACCCGATCGTTATGAGGCTGTTTGCTCGGATTTCAAAAACGGGATCGTAAAAAGAAAAAATCTGCGACATAAACAGAAGGCAGTTTTTATTGATCGTGATGGAACGATCAATAAAAATGTCGGTTTCCTGCGTGATATAAATGACTTTGAGCTGATCGAAGGAGTTGCCGACGCCATAAAATTGATCAATAGAAGCGGTTACCTGGCAATAGTGATCACAAATCAGCCCGTTATCGCTCGCGGAGAAGTCTCGTTTTCCGAATTACAAGAAATTCACAACAAGATGGAAACATTGTTGGGATCCTGCGGAGCATATCTTGACGGAATATATTTCTGCCCGCATCATCCGCATAAAGGGTATGAGGGCGAGATCGCAGAGCTGAAAAAAGACTGTGCATGCAGAAAGCCCAAACCCGGACTCATATTGGAGGCTGTGAAAGATTTCAATATCGATCCGGACGAATCTTGGATGGTAGGCGATAGCGATGTTGATGTAAAAGCCGGTATGGCAGCAGGGTGCCATACAGCTTATATCGGTTCGGAAGACTACGGTCAAGATGTTGCCGGGAGATCTTTGTTTGATATAGTTACAAAAATATTGATGTGAATTGATGCGAGGGGTTAAGTTATGGATCGTACTGTAAAAAAGCATATAGATTCTTTGATCGAAAGGTATCCGGAGCTCGTTTGTGAGAGAGAGCGGATAATGGATAGCTTTGATGTTTTGAAGGATTCTTTTTTGAAACGCGGTAAGTTGTTGGTTGCGGGAAACGGAGGATCGGCGGCAGACTCTGAACATATCGTTGGAGAACTTATGAAGAGTTTTGTGTTAGACAGATCTGTCGAGCCTCAGTTTGCAAATGCGCTGTCTGCCGTGGATGACGAATTAGGCACTGTTTTGGCTCAAAACCTGCAGAGAGCGTTGCCGGCTATTGCACTGGACGGTCACCTGTCATTAACGACCGCATATATGAATGATTGCGAACCGCTGTTGTGTTTTGCACAGCAGGTTAACGGTTACGGAAACAGCGGAGATGTGCTTTTGGGAATATCGACATCCGGTAATAGTAAAAACATATTATATGCCGCTGTTACTGCAAAAGCAAAAGGAATGAAGGTCATCGGATTGACCGGTTCAAAAGAGAGCAAGCTTTCGGCGATTGCAGATGTGTGTATAAAGGTTCCGCAACAAGAAACGTATAAGATCCAAGAACTGCATTTGCCGGTATATCATTGCCTTTGCTTGATGCTGGAAGACTATTTTTTTGGGTGCTGATATCGATTTGCATAGTAATTCAGAGAATATGTTATGAAAGGCTAAATCATGTCAACACCAACTAAAACCAAACAATTAGCGGTAGATACCGTATTATTCGGTATCAGCACATTCGGCTCGAAAATTCTCGTTTTCCTCCTGACGCCGCTCTATACGGCGGTCCTCTCGACCGAGGAATACGGCGTCGCCGATCTGATCAATACGACGGTCGCGCTGATATATCCGCTCCTCACTCTTGCAATATCCGACGCCACCCTTCGTTACGCACTCGATAAAAACAGCTCAAAACGCGCGGTCATCGGCAACTCGATCCTGCTGACCGCTCTGTCTGTCCTTCTGCTTGCCGCACTCTATCCGGCGGTTGCGGTGATGAACGCCGAGGTCGCGGTACAGCTTAAGGAATATTGGATCTATTTTGTTCTTACATACGCACTCTATAATGTTCACCTCTGCTTTTCAAATTATGTAAAAGGCATAGGAATGACCAAGCTTTTTGCTGTTCAGGGGATAGTGCATACCCTCTCGGTCGTCGCAGGCAATATTTGGTTTTTGCTTATTGCGAAGGCGGGTCTTCGCGGATATCTGCTCAGCGTGATCATCGGATACATCGTGCCGATCCTTCTCATGTTCGTTTGCGCGAAGCTGTACAAGGATCTTTTCCCGATAAAGATAGATATACCGCTTTTCTCGAAGATGCTGAAATACAGCATACCGATGATCCCCGCGCTCCTTGCGTGGTCGATCAATATGTACATTAATAAATACATGCTCATCGGAATGCTCGATGACGGACTTGCGCAGTCGGGCATTTTCAGCGTCGCCAATAAGATACCGTCGATGCTGACCGCTGTTTTGTCTATATTTACGCAGGCATGGCAGCTCTCGGCAATCTCGAATGTTAACGATGCCGACGAGTCCGAATATTATACCAAGGTCTACAAAGCAATGCATATAGTTGCGCTTGTCGGGTCGCTTGTGATAATTCCGCTCTCCAAACCGCTCTCGGCACTCCTTTTTGATAAGGATTATTACGCCGCATGGCAACATATCCCCTTTTTGACACTGTCTGCTTTCTTCTCCTGCCTTTGCGGATTTTTGGCATCGGCGTTTCGCGCTTACGAAAAGACCGTACAGCTCTTTGTCTCGGTCGTGGCGGGTGCGGTCATAAATGTCATCCTGAATCTCGTTCTTATCCCGACCGTCGGCGTCGTCGGTGCATCGATCGCAACAGCGGCAAGCTTTTTTATGACATGGGTCGTCCGCATGGTCACCATCCGCTCAATGGTCAAGGTCAAGATCAGACTGTGGCAGACGATCGTCACATACACGGCGGTCATCGCGGCTTGTGTGATGATCAGTTTCGATCTCTCATTTGCCTATCCCGCGTTCGCCATAGCTTTCGCACTGACCGTACTGCTGAATCTTGCCGATATCCGCGATATTATCGTTGCCGCGTGGGGTACATTTGTTAAGATCATCGGCTCGCTGAAAAAAGCGGGAAATAAGAAATAATAAAATAATAAACAAATCGGAGGTTTTGATCATATGAAAATAGCTATTGCCGGCACGGGCTATGTCGGACTTTCGATGGCGGTACTGCTTGCACAGCACAACAAAGTCACCGCCGTTGATATCATACCCGAAAAGGTCGACCTTATAAACAGCGGCAGATCGCCGATCAGAGATGAATATATCGAAAAATATCTCGCCGAGAAAAAACTCGATCTCAGGGCAACGCTCGACGGCGAGAGTGCCTATCGCGACGCCGATTTCGTTGTGATCGCCGCACCGACAAATTACGATTCGAGCAAGAACTTCTTCGATACATCGGCGGTCGAGAATGTCATAAGTCTCGTCAAATCGGTGAATCCCGATGCGATCATGGTCATAAAATCGACCGTACCCGTCGGCTTTACGGAGAATGTTCGCCAAAAATATCAGTCGGACAACATTCTTTTCAGCCCCGAATTTCTCCGCGAGTCCAAGGCACTCTACGATAACCTCTACCCGAGCAGAATAATCGTCGGCACGGATACAAACGATCCTCGTCTTGTCGATGCCGCCAATAAATTCATCGCTCTGCTCTGCGAGGGCGCACTTAAGGAAAATATCGATACTCTCGTCATGGGCTTTACCGAGGCTGAGGCAGTCAAGCTTTTCGCCAATACATATCTCGCCCTCCGCGTTTCGTATTTTAATGAACTTGATACCTACGCCGAGATGAAGGGACTTGATACCGAGCGCATAATCAAGGGCGTCTGCCTTGACCCGAGGATCGGCGATCATTATAATAACCCCTCCTTCGGCTACGGCGGATATTGCCTGCCAAAGGATACCAAACAGCTCCTTGCCAATTACGCCGATGTTCCGCAGAATATGATGACGGCGATCGTCGAGTCCAATCGCACAAGAAAGGACTTTATCGCCGACCGCGTTTTGCGCATGGCAGGCTGGTATGCCTACGATGAGAATAACAGCTACGACATGGCAAAGGAAACTCCCGTGACCGTCGGTGTTTACAGACTCACCATGAAATCTAATTCGGATAATTTCAGACAGTCGTCGATACAAGGCGTCATGAAACGCATAAAAGCAAAGGGCGCGACAGTCATAATCTACGAGCCCACCCTTGACGATGGCACGACCTTCTTCGGCAGTCCTGTCGTGAATGATCTCGATAAATTCAAAGAAATGTCGGACGCGATCATCGCAAACAGGTATGACTCCTGCCTTGACGATGTGGCAGATAAAGTTTATACCAGAGACATCTTCAAACGCGACTGACATCATACTTCCGCCAAAATTCCGCCTCTCCGAAGCTCGGAGAGGCGAAAAAAATTGTATGAGCGAATTTTTTGCCGCAATTTTGTCATTTCTCTTGACATTTTCCGCAAATATGCTATAATAACATTAACAAACAGTCTGTTGTCGCGGAAATGCCGGTCCGCGGAGAAAAGGAGAATATTGTAATGAAGATTTCAACACAGATCGAGCACGGCGCGACTCTTGTCGGAGAGGGACGAACGGTCGAGCTTGTCGCAAAGGCAGGCTTTGACGCATGGGACTTTTCGATGTTCGCTATGGCACCCTTCGATTGGGGCAAACGTGCAATGATACATACCGACCATCCGCTCCAGGGAACGAACTATCTTAAGTTCGCAAGAGAGCTTAAGCAGATCGGACTTGATAACGGTATCACCTGCAATCAGTCGCACGCACCCTTTCCGTCGAGAGAGGGCGGTATATACGATTACCTCCGCCGCGCCATCGAATGTACCGCTGAGGCAGGCGGCAATATCTGCGTCATCCATCCCGACAATAACGACAGCCCCGAGAGAAATGCCGAGATGTATTTCGATCTTCTTCCGTTTGCAAAAGACTGCGGCGTGAAGATCGCTACCGAAAATATGTGGAATTGGGACGGCACAAAAGATCAGGCATGCTTTGCCGCCTGCGCCACTCCCGAGAGCTTTAATGCGCATCTTGATGCCGTAAATGACGACTATCTCGTCGCTTGCCTTGATATAGGTCACGCCGAGATGAAGGGACTCGGGACCAATGCGCCCGAAATGGTTCGCGCACTCGGAAACAGACTTGCCGCACTTCACATCCACGATAACGACAAGTGGCACGACTCGCATCAGATACCCTTCTCGATGAACATCGATTTTACGCCCATCGTCAGGGCACTTAAGGATATCGACTATAAGGGCTATTTCACGCTCGAATGCGACAGCTACCTCGTCGGACGCACACCCGATAATCTGCTTGACGGACTTCGCGACATGGCGGGCGCGGCACGCAGACTTGCCGATATGTTCGAGGCAGACTAAACGATATACACGACCGAAAGAGCAGGGAAGATTTGAAATATAAAATAGCTATCTGCGACGACTCTGCCGCCGATAGGCGGTTCGTCGCCGATCTGATCGATAAATGGGCGGCAAAATCGGGCAATACGGTGCAAACGAGACAGTTCTCGTCCGCCGAGGGCTTCCTCTTTCACTACTCCGAGGAGAGCGATTTTGATATATTGCTGCTTGATATCGAGATGGAGGGCACCGACGGCGTAAGCCTTGCCAAAACCGTGCGCGCCGCCGACAGCAGGGTGCAGATCGTTTTCGTGACAGGCTACTCGGATTATATCGCCGAGGGGTACGAGGTCGAGGCACTTCATTACCTTCTGAAGCCTGTCGATGAGGAGAAGCTTTTTGCCGTTCTCGACCGTGCGACAGAAAAGCTTGACGCCGACGGCAAAACAGTAGATCTTTCAAATTCGACCGAGACCGCAAGACTGCCGATGCGAGAGATCGTCTATGTCGATGTCGTCGGAAACTATTCGATATTCCACGCAAAATTCGATTTTTCGGTCAAAATGACGCTTTCAAAGGTCGAAACAATGCTTGATGACCGATTTGTCAGGGTCGGCAGATCGCTGATCGTTAATCTTGAAAGGATCAGAAGGGTAACAAAGACCGATGTCTTCATGGCAGACGGCTCTGTGTTGCCACTTCCCAAGGGCGCGTATGAGCATATCAATCGCGCGATAATCACGAAAATAAAGTAAAATGAAAAAGGAAACACACAATGAGCGAGATAAAGCATCAAAACACCGGTGACATCCCCGCCTCCCATAAATGCGAGCACGAGGGATACGAATATTACAGAAAGAAATTTCTCACATTTGGAGAAAGCTCTCATACGACTGTCAGCATTTATGAAGTGCCGCCGATGAAAGCGGCATATCCTTACCACTATCACCACAGAAACGAGGAGACCTTTTATGTGATAAGCGGTCAAGGGCTTATGAAGTGCGCAGACGGTGAGCGCGAGGTCAAGGCGGGCGATCTGCTCTTCTTCCCGACAGGCGAGCATGGTGCGCATAAGCTGATCAACACATCCGAGACCGAAAATCTTGTCTATATCGACTTTGACGCAGTCGACGATATCGATGTTGCAGTCTACCCCGATTCGCAAAAGATCGGCATTTGGGGCAAGGGGATCAACAAGCTCTACGGAATGTACGACAATATCGACTACTATAAGGGCGAGTAGACCGTGTCATTTCTGTCCAAAAGGATCGATCGCCATATCGCCGCGTATCAGAGAGAGCTGATCGACACCCATTATATGGAGGTCGAGACGATGTATAAACAAATTCGCGGATGGCGGCACGATTACAGAAATCATATACAAATGTTGAAAGCACTTGCCGCAAAGGATGATATAGACGGTATCAAGAGCTATCTCGATATGCTCGACAAAGATCTTGCCACCGTCGATACCGTTGTGAAAACGGGAAACGCAATGGCTGACGCAATACTCAACAGTAAGATATCGCTTGCAAGATCGAAGGGCATATCGGTAAGTGTTGACGCGCATATCCCTGTCAAGCTTAAAATGTCCGAGCTTGACCTCTGCGTCATTATCGGCAATCTTTTTGATAATGCGATAGACGCCAATATGGCACTGCCCGAGGATAGTCGCATGATACGAGTGTATATGGATATGAAGAAAACTCAACTTTATATCTCGTTTACCAATTTTACCGCCTCCAAAAAGCAAAAAAAACACGGCAATCTGTTCGCGACGACCAAAGGAGACGGGCACGGATTCGGACTCGTTCGTATCGATAACATAGTCGAGCGTCTTGACGGATATCTCTCTCGCAACAGCGAGGACGGCGCATTTACGACCGAGATCCTCATCCCACAGGTGTAGATATTTTTTGCTTTTACAACAAAGGTGTGCGAATTGCGGCTGTTTTTGCAAAGCAAAATCTCTGCCGAAGGCAGAGAAAGCCACAATTCTAAGTCTGAAGACTTGTCTTGAGACTTTTCGCTTTTACAACAAAGGTGTGCGAATTGCGGCTGTTTTTGCAAAGCAAAATCTCTGCCGAAGGCAGAGAAAGCCACAATTCTAAGTCTGAAGACTTGTCTTGAGACTTTTCGCTTTTACAACAAAGGTGTGCGAATTGCGGCTGTTTTTGCAAAGCAAAATCTCTGCCGAAGGCAGAGAAAGCCACAATTCTAAGTCTGAAAACTTGTTTTCAGACTTTTCGTCCCCCAAAAAATGCAATTCGTCCCCGAAACAACACGGGGACGTTTTTGTGTGATATAATGTGTGGGAAATAGAAAGGACGGTGGTTTTCTTTGAGAGAAAATCATAAAAGGGATAAGAAAAGGTCGCCGAAATACAATATGCTTCAAAATACGGCGTTTATGATAAAGCTTGCTTGGACCTCGAAGGAGAAAAAGGTCCTTGTGACCGTTCTCCTTACCGCAGGTCTTACAGTCGCGCTGAGTATCGTCAATCTCTACCTGTCCCCGACCGTGCTGTCGGTCATCGAGAGAGGTGCGCCCGTGCCTGAACTGCTTTTGACCATTGCCGCCTTTTCACTTGCGCTTATGATCATGTCGGCGGCAAAGGCGTATATCGACGCAAACGCCATGTACGGCAGGATATCGGTCCGAACCGAGCTTATCAACGCACTCAACCGAAAGCTCACGACAACATCCTATCCGAACTTGTTTGACGAGAGAATGCGCGAGCTTGAGAACATCTCGTCGGCGGCGATCAGCAATAACAGTGCGGCGACCGAGGCGATCTGGGTTACGCTCACGACCCTTTTGTCAAATGTTATCGGTTTTGTCGTGTACATCCTGCTTCTGTCCTCAGTGCATCCTGCCATTGCCGCTTTTATTATTGTTACCGCGATGATCGGATTTTTCGTAAATTTCCGCCTTAATGACTGGGGATATCGCCATCGCACGGAGGAGTCGGAGGCGGTCGGCAGGATGGATTACCTGAACAGAAGATCGGGTGAGGTCGCATTTGCCAAGGATATACGAATATTCGGACTTCGCTCATGGATCGAAGAGCTCTACACCAAGACCGAGCGCGCTTATACCGCCTTTCACGAGAGAGCCGAGGGCGTGTACTCAATTGCAAGAGTTGTCGATGTCATTCTGACCTTCTTAAGAAACGCTGTAGCATATGCGGTTCTTGTCGGGCTTGTTGTCGAGGGCGAGATAGGCGTTGCCGAGTTTCTCCTTTATTTCAGCGCGGTCGACGGCTTTGCCGCCCTGGTGAACGGCATACTAGGCGAGCTGAACACGCTTCATAAACAATCTCTTGATATATGCAATGTCCGCGAGCTGCTCGATTTCAATGAGCCTTTTGAGCTGACGGGCGGTGAGCATATCAAAGCAGATTCGATGGGCACTTACGAGATAAAGCTCGAACATGTATCATTTCGCTATCCGGGCACTGATGCGGACACTCTGTCGGATATCGATCTGACCCTGCACCCGGGCGAAAAGCTTGCCGTCGTCGGTCTCAACGGCGCGGGCAAAACAACGCTCGTAAAGCTTATCTGCGGATTTCTCGACCCGACAGAGGGAAGAGTACTGCTGAACGGCAGGGATATTCGCGAGTTTAACCGTGTCGATTATTATTCAATGTTTTCGGCTGTTTTTCAGAGCTTTTCTTTGCTTGCGGCAAGTATCGCGGCAAATGTCGCACAGGACACCGTCGATATCGACCTTGATCGTGTCAAAAGCTGCGTCGATAAAGCAGGGCTTCGCGATAAGATCGAGTCGCTCTCGGACGGATATGATACACTGCTTAACCGCGAGGTCTATGACGATGCCATCCTTTTGTCTGGAGGGCAGACGCAAAGGCTGATGCTTGCCCGAGCGCTCTATAAGGATGCTCCGTTTATCATCCTTGATGAGCCGACCGCCGCACTTGACCCCATCGCCGAGGCGGATATGTACAACAAATATAACGAGATGACAAACGGAAGATCGTCTGTTTATATCTCGCACAGACTTGCATCCACTCGCTTTTGTGATCGCATAATCCTCATCGACGGCGCGAGGATAAGCGAGACTGGAACACATGATGAACTTGTAAAGATGGGCGGCAAATACGCCGAGCTCTTCGAGGTTCAAAGCAAATACTACAGAGAAGAAGGGGGCGAAAACAATGAGGAAAATGAAGAAAACTAAGTCCGACGATAAAATGTCGTTTTCACAGATCGCTCGGATAAATATTCGCGCCATGGATATCTACAGACGTAAATATCCGAGCCTCTTCGCCTCCCGTATTGCCGAGATCATTTGGGATACCCTCACGCCCTATGTCGGGATATATCTGTCCGCGCTGATCATCGGTGAGCTTGCCTCCCCGTCGAGAGATGCGGAGCGTCTGAAAAGGCTTGTCCTTATATCGCTTTCTGCGGCGGCGGTAATATCGATAATCAAAATAATTTTGACAAGATGGAAAAATTCACAGACCGCGGGTATGTGGATGAAGGTCGAGCATATCCTCGCGGATAAGATGCTCGAAATGGACTATTCGCGTGTCGATGATCCGAAGACCGCAGAGCTCCATTCGACCGTAATGCAAAACCTCAATGGCTCGGGATGGGGAATGTATCATGTCTGGACATCGTTTGCCGAACTTGTTTCATCGATTCTCACCATCCTCGGCGGCGTCTCGCTGACAATAACGCTTTTCACGATCCCCGTTCCCGGACGGTCATTTCTGAACAGTCCGCTTTTTGCGATAGGTGTTGTGATCCTGATGCTTGCGATAACCGCGATCTCGCCGATATTTGCCGCAAAGATCGGTGATCAGTGGGCAAAACTTTCAAAAACGCATAATTTCGGCAATCGTATTTTCGGATTTTTCGGATTTCTCGGATATGACGACAAGCTTGCCCTCGACGTTAGGACATACCGCCAGGATAAGATCTGTGAGCGATATAATACCGATAAAAACAGTACCTTCAGTTCAAACGGCGTTTTCGCGAAATACGCGCGCGGTGCGGGAGGGCTGTACACGGCGGCATCGGCATCGGCAACACCGTTGCTTGTCGGTATGATCTATCTTTTCGTCTGTCTCAAAGCGCTTTTCGGAGCGTTCGGACTCGGTGCGGTTACACAGTATGTCGCATCGATCACCAAGTTGTCGGGCGGTATATCCGAGATGGTGAACGCTCTTATCGATATGCGAAATAACGTCCCCTTTTTGAAGCTTACCTTCGACTTTCTCGATATCCCGAACGATATGTATAAGGGCTCGCTCACGGTTGAAAAACGATCCGATCGCAACTATGAGATAGAGTTCCGAAACGTGTCCTTCAAATATCCCGGCTCGGATAATTACTCGCTTAAAAATGTGAACATGAAATTTAGGGTCGGCGAGAGGCTTGCGGTCGTCGGCATGAACGGCTCGGGCAAGACCACCTTTATAAAATTGCTCTGCCGACTTTATGACCCGACCGAGGGCGAGATACTTCTGAACGGCATCGATATCCGCAAATATGATTATCGCGAATATATGGACATTTTCTCGGTAGTTTTCCAGGATTTCAACCTTTTGTCAATGAATCTTTCCGAAAATATTGCCTCCGGAAGCGATCTTGACAAAGACCGCGTGATCGACTGCCTCGAAAAAGCGGGATTTTCCGATCGCCTTGCGTCAATGCCCGACGGTATCGATACGTGTCTTTATAAAAGCTGGAGCAAAAACGGCGTTGATGTGTCGGGCGGCGAGGCGCAAAAGCTTGCCATCGCACGTGCACTTTATAAGGACGCACCGTTTATCATCCTCGATGAACCGACCGCCGCGCTTGATCCGATCGCCGAGGCGGAGATATATGAAAAATTCGACTCGATCGCGGGCGATAAGACTGCCATATATATCTCACACCGGCTCTCGTCATGTAAGTTCTGCGATGAGATCGCCGTCTTCCATGAGGGCAGTGTGATACAGAAGGGAAGCCACGAAGAACTGCTTGCCGATAAAGAGGGCAAATACAGCGAGCTTTGGAATGCGCAGGCACAGTATTATGTCAAAGAAGACGGAGCGGCGTGATAAATGACATACGATGAAGCATTTGCCCGCCTTTCAAGATCAAAGTTCAGATCACGCTTCCATCTTTCCGCCGACGATATCGCGTATATCGACAGAGTGGGTATCGATAAGATAAGATCTCACGCGACCGATTTTGTAATTTCTCGCCTTGCCCCCGTCCCCGGCGAGACCGACGGCAAGCAGACCCCCATGCGCGGTCACCCCGTGTTCGTCGCCCAGCACGCCTGTGCGCTTTGTTGCAGAGGGTGCATGAATAAATGGTACCGCGTACCAACAGATCGTCCAATGACCGTTCGCGAGATCGAAAAGACGGTGAATTTTCTCATGCTTTGGATCGAGAGAGAGTATGCATTAAACGAAAACTAAAAAACAAAGTCAAAATAGGCAACCTTTGTTTCGAAACGCTCGAACGAATAATCGTTCGAGCGTTCGATTTGTGAACAAATAATCCCGAAGTTTGAGGCAAAATTTCATTTTTCAATCGAAATTTTTCTGAATAATCAAAAAAATGTCCGAAATAAACAATAAATTTTCGATAAGCTCTTGACAAACTCCCACAGATGTGATAAAATGGTTAAGTCAATATCTTGAAGAGGTATGTTTTGAGGACATATCTCAAGTACAAAAAGGAAGGTATGAATTATGAAATCAAGATTTTTGAAGAGGCTTTTGCCGATCGCTTTGATGATCATACTCGTCCTGTCCCTCCTGCCCGTCTTCAATCAGACGCCGGTAGCCGCGGCGAGCAAACCGCTCTCGCAGGGTCAGCAGAATATCATCAAGCGCGCAAGGCAGATGACAAACATCGCGTGGACTCCGCTCAAAAACATATCGAGCTGGAACGGCGCAAGTACATTTTACGCAGGCACGACCTATTATGGTCTGCCTTATGGTCAGCCTGCATACGGCGGCGCTGCCGGACGCTATATTCCGTGGGCGGCAAGCCTTGACACATTCGCGGCAGCAGTAAAGAACGTAAACAGCTCGATGTATACGACAAGAGGCTACATTAAGTACAGCTCTTACATATACTTCCCGTATTACTCGAATGACTGCTCTGCATTCGTTTCGTCGGCACTCAATATGCCTTCGAGAAAAACGACCGCAACGATCACCGGCTCAAACTGCTACAGTATCAGCTTTGGCTACTATAACTACAATAACATCGAAGTCGGCGACTTCTTCAACTCGAACAGCATAGGTCACGTCGTTCTCGTAACCGATGTCACGCTTGACTCAAGCGGAAACGTAAACGGCGTCGAGATATCCGAGCAGACACCTCCTATCTGTAAGATCACTCGCTACGGAAGCGGCGGAAGTCTGTCTCTTTACGACCTCGCGTACAAGTACAGAAACTACGGTCTCTACCGCTACAGCCTCCGTGACAGCGTTACATATACTCACAGCTGTGCAATACCGCTCGAGGGAGATTCTTGCTCCAGCTGCGGCACAGGCGAACCCTCAACACCGACAACAATTGCAGACGGAGCATACACGATCTCGCCTGCGGGAAGCGGTGATTACAAGGTGGACCTTGCAAGCTACTCGACGGATAACGGAATAGAGACGACGCTTTGGGCGACATCGCATGAATTCAATCAGAAATATGTCTTCCAAAAGGTCGAGGGCAAGGATTATTATACGATCAGAAACCTGTATTCGAATAAGTATCTCGAGATCATGAATATGGGAGCAGACGGAGAATATAAGGTAAAGCAGTGCTCGTATACGGGAGCAGATTGCCAGATGTGGTATCTGTACGATGCGGGAAGCGGATATTACTTTATGAAGAATAAAGCAACCGGGCTTTACGTTGACCTTGCCAACGGAACACTCGCAAACGGAACAGAGATCCGAAACTGGGAATTTAACGGATCGATAGCACAGAAATGGGCACTGTCGCCGACCGAGACGCTGCTTGACGGCGTATATACGGTAAGATGCTCGGCAGATACGAGCCTTGGTTGGATGATCAAGGACGGAAGCCTCGACAATCTCGCACAGCTCGTTGTCGGAACGACCGAGCAGAAATTCGTCATCACGCACGAAGCGGATAACTATTACAATATACGCGTGCTCGACTCGGGCAAGATGATCGATGTAGATAAAGCATCGGCAGACCCCGATGTCACACTGCAACAGTATGACAACCTCTCCAACGACGCCCAGAAGTGGCTCATCATGCCCAACGCGGACGGAACATATACCTTCGTAAGTAAGTGCGCATGGCTGAACATCGACTGGGAAAACGGAACAGGCGAGAGACTTCGTACATGGTACGGAAATACCGCACCTGCACAGAAGTGGGTACTGAACCTCCAGAGCGTCGTCGATGACGGAACATATTTCATCGGAAGCAAGCTGAACCCCGCATACAGACTCAATGTGTCGGGCGCAAGCACCGAAACATCTGCGGCAGTCGTACTCGGTGCGGCAGACGGACGTGCACATCAGCAGTGGAAATTTGAGAAACAGGGTGACGGCACATACTGCATCACCAATGTCAACTCGGGCAAGAAACTCGACGCCTGCGAGGGCGGAAGAATGCCCGGAACCCTCCTTTCGCAGTCGAACGGAGATGGTACAAGTCAGAAATTCAGCATAGTGCCCAACACAGACGGCTCGTTCAGCATAGTCAGCGCACATAACAGATTCTATGTTGACCTTGCCAACGGAACACTTGAGAACGGAACGACGATCAGCTGCTGGTGGGTCAACCACTCGTCCGCACAGAAGTGGGTGTTCCATAAAGCGGGCAACGCACTCGCAAACGGCGATTATACGATCGCTTTCGCAAAGAATAACGGCTATATGATGACCGTTTCGAACAACGGAAAAGAAAACAGCACGCCTATCGTTCTTTGGAGCAAAAACGGCGGCGAGAATCAGAAATTCAGATTCACCTCGCTCGGAGGCGGAGTATATAAGATCATGTCGCTCAGCTCGGGCAAATATCTCGAAAATGCGGGCGGCGGAATGAGTAACGGAACGATACTCTGGCAGTATGCTTCGGTAGACGGAAACGGTCAGAAGTGGCTCATCCTTCAAAATACCGACAACTCGTGGGGCATCTTCAGTGTCGAGAGCGGACTTGCGATCGACCTGAGCAGCGGCGTTGTCGAAAACGGAAGAACGATACAGCTCTGGAGCTACGATCTTACAAGCGTAAACCAGAAATGGACGATCTCCTCGACAACTCATACACATAACTATACCGAAAAGGTAGTCCATCCGACACAGAGTGTTCCCGGATACGTCCTGCACGCTTGCGGATGCGGCGACAGCTTTACATCCGATACAGTAAGACCGGATAAGACCGTGCCTACCATCAGCGCGACAACCACAAGCGACATCTCCTCCAAGGGCTTCACTGTTTCCTTCAAGGTAACAGATAACTACATGGTCGGAGAGGTACTTGTAAAGATCCGTATCGGAACAAGCACAAATTACAGCTCGGTATCCTATACCGCAACCGAAAAGAACGGCGTATATACCGTCAAGGTTCTCACCGCCGATCATAATCTGAGCACAGGCAAGTATACGGTAGATATCATTGCTACCGATATGTCGGGCAATAAGAAGATCACGAGCGTAGAGGTCGATGTACCCGCTATCGATGACGGAATGGTACAGAGCGGAAAGATCGTTGCAGGTGTATTCTCCTTTGTCAATATGGCAAACGGAAACTTCGCTATCGGAGTAAACGGCGAGTCTCTTAACTCGGGAGCACGCACGAGCATGACCGCACGCGTGGCAGATAAGTACAGCCAGCTTTGGAACATCACCCCCGCAGGCGACGGATACTATGAGATCGGTAATATAAGATCGTTCATGTATCTTGCAACCGAGAACTCGGGTACGGCAGGCGGAACGAATGTCGTACAGGAAACCTATACGGGCAGTGACAGTCAGCTTTGGAAGGCTGTCGAGAACTCGGACGGAACATACAGCTTCATCAATAAGGCAAGCGGACACGCACTCGATATGACGGGAGCGGGACAGCCTAAGGAAGGCACGAATATTCAGATCTGCGCGATCAACTCGACAAGCGCACAGAGATGGTATCTCGTAAAGTATGCCGCACTCGAAGAGGGCACATACAGAATAGCCGGTCGTGATAACATCAACATGAACATCGAGATCGGCAACTCGGATACGACCGATGGAGCAAATGTACAGGTATGGGAGAATAACGGTGCGAACTGCACTAAGTGGGTATTCACCGTCGACGATAACTGCCTGTATACCATAACCAATCTCAACTCGGGCAAGGTTATGGAGGCTGCAAACGAGGGAACGGCTGCAGGTACGAATGTACAGCAGAATACCTCGAACGGAAAGCTCTCGCAGAAGTGGATAGCTATTCCGAACAAAGACGGAAGCTTCTCCTTCATCAATGCACATAACGGACTCGCACTCGATCTCGCAGGCGGCGGAGCACCGACTCTGGGACAGAACATACAGTGCTGGACATATAACGGAGCAAACCCGCAGAAGTGGTTCATCGTCGGCAGAAAGGTCATAGCCGAGGGCGAATACACGATCGCATGCTATGATGACACAGGCATGCTTGTCGAGGTCAAGGGAGCAGAGGCAAGCAATAACGGCGGAAACGTACAGGTCTGGGAGGCAAACGGAGCCGCAGTACAGAGATGGAAGTTCACATATGACGCATCCGACGGCTACTATAGACTGACCAACTGCTACTCGGGTAAGGCGATGGATATGGCAAGCGGCGGAACGACACCGGGAACGAATGTCATTCAGCATGATGCCAATAACGATTATAACGGCTGGCATCAGAAGTGGTTTGTCATCAAGAACGGCGACGGATCCTACTCTCTCATCGGCGCACTCAATACGCTGGCACTCGATCTCTCCGAGGGTGGCACACCTTACATGGGTCAGAATATCCAACTCTGGACCTATACAGGTCTTACTCCTCAAAAGTGGATCATTAAGTAATATAACCGAACAATCATAAAGATGACCGTCGGCAAAGCGGTCGAGTACCGCTTTGCCGACGTGCCTTCATGAAAGGATATGCTCAAAATGAAAAAGAAATTTCTGAGAAAGGCTTTGATTCTCGTCATGTCGCTTATTCTTACTGCCGCATGTATTCCGCTTTTTGCGAACAAATCAGAGGCGGCAAACGGTTATGACAGAGGCTATGTCGGCGGCTCGGCAGGTGACGGAAAGGTCTATGCGTACGGTCTTGACGTTTCGGCATGGCAGGGCTCGAGCTTCAATTTTAAGAATATAAAAAATGCGGGTTATAGTTTCGTAATTCTTCGTTGCGGAACGACTAAGGGCAAGGATACCTGCTTTGAGACCTATTACCAAAACGCGAAAGCCGCAGGACTTGATGTCGGCGCATACTACTATTCTTACGCGACAACGACCGCAGGTGCCGTTGCCGATGCAAACGCAACTCTTTCTTATATAGCGGGTAAGAAGTTTGAGTACCCGATCTATTTTGACTACGAGGACTCGACTCAGAATAACGGCAACTCGACGCACGGTTATAATATGTGCCGCGCGTATCTCGACGTGCTCTACAAAAACGGATATCTCGGCGGTCTTTACAGTATGGCATCTTGGATGGACAGCTCGTTCGGCGGTGCATGGCTGCCCGTTAATGATATCTGCGGAACTTGGTACGAGAGCTGGGTTGCTCATTACTACATGAAAAACGGAACGCTCAATGCGGGCAAGAATACATATTATTCGACTCGTTACGGCATGTATCAGTTCACATCGTCTAACTATGTCAACGGCGTTGGACCGCTCGACACAAACGTTTGCTATAAGGATTATCCCTCTATAGTTAAAAAGTATGGTTTTAATAACTATGCAGTCGAAAACTCCGAACCCACGACACCGACAACAATTGCAGACGGAGCATACACGATCTCGCCTGCGGGAAGCGGTGATTACAAGGTGGACCTTGCAAGCTACTCGACGGATAACGGAATAGAGACGACGCTTTGGGCGACATCGCATGAATTCAATCAGAAATATGTCTTCCAAAAGGTCGAGGGCAAGGATTATTATACGATCAGAAACCTGTATTCGAATAAGTATCTCGAGATCATGAATATGGGAGCAGACGGAGAATATAAGGTAAAGCAGTGCTCGTATACGGGAGCAGATTGCCAGATGTGGTATCTGTACGATGCGGGAAGCGGATATTACTTTATGAAGAATAAAGCAACCGGGCTTTACGTTGACCTTGCCAACGGAACACTCGCAAACGGAACAGAGATCCGAAACTGGGAATTTAACGGATCGATAGCACAGAAATGGGCACTGTCGCCGACCGAGACGCTGCTTGACGGCGTATATACGGTAAGATGCTCGGCAGATACGAGCCTTGGTTGGATGATCAAGGACGGAAGCCTCGACAATCTCGCACAGCTCGTTGTCGGAACGACCGAGCAGAAATTCGTCATCACGCACGAAGCGGATAACTATTACAATATACGCGTGCTCGACTCGGGCAAGATGATCGATGTAGATAAAGCATCGGCAGACCCCGATGTCACACTGCAACAGTATGACAACCTCTCCAACGACGCCCAGAAGTGGCTCATCATGCCCAACGCGGACGGAACATATACCTTCGTAAGTAAGTGCGCATGGCTGAACATCGACTGGGAAAACGGAACAGGCGAGAGACTTCGTACATGGTACGGAAATACCGCACCTGCACAGAAGTGGGTACTGAACCTCCAGAGCGTCGTCGATGACGGAACATATTTCATCGGAAGCAAGCTGAACCCCGCATACAGACTCAATGTGTCGGGCGCAAGCACCGAAACATCTGCGGCAGTCGTACTCGGTGCGGCAGACGGACGTGCACATCAGCAGTGGAAATTTGAGAAACAGGGTGACGGCACATACTGCATCACCAATGTCAACTCGGGCAAGAAACTCGACGCCTGCGAGGGCGGAAGAATGCCCGGAACCCTCCTTTCGCAGTCGAACGGAGATGGTACAAGTCAGAAATTCAGCATAGTGCCCAACACAGACGGCTCGTTCAGCATAGTCAGCGCACATAACAGATTCTATGTTGACCTTGCCAACGGAACACTTGAGAACGGAACGACGATCAGCTGCTGGTGGGTCAACCACTCGTCCGCACAGAAGTGGGTGTTCCATAAAGCGGGCAACGCACTCGCAAACGGCGATTATACGATCGCTTTCGCAAAGAATAACGGCTATATGATGACCGTTTCGAACAACGGAAAAGAAAACAGCACGCCTATCGTTCTTTGGAGCAAAAACGGCGGCGAGAATCAGAAATTCAGATTCACCTCGCTCGGAGGCGGAGTATATAAGATCATGTCGCTCAGCTCGGGCAAATATCTCGAAAATGCGGGCGGCGGAATGAGTAACGGAACGATACTCTGGCAGTATGCTTCGGTAGACGGAAACGGTCAGAAGTGGCTCATCCTTCAAAATACCGACAACTCGTGGGGCATCTTCAGTGTCGAGAGCGGACTTGCGATCGACCTGAGCAGCGGCGTTGTCGAAAACGGAAGAACGATACAGCTCTGGAGCTACGATCTTACAAGCGTAAACCAGAAATGGACGATCTCCTCGACAACTCATACACATAACTATACCGAAAAGGTAGTCCATCCGACACAGAGTGTTCCCGGATACGTCCTGCACGCTTGCGGATGCGGCGACAGCTTTACATCCGATACAGTAAGACCGGATAAGACCGTGCCTACCATCAGCGCGACAACCACAAGCGACATCTCCTCCAAGGGCTTCACTGTTTCCTTCAAGGTAACAGATAACTACATGGTCGGAGAGGTACTTGTAAAGATCCGTATCGGAACAAGCACAAATTACAGCTCGGTATCCTATACCGCAACCGAAAAGAACGGCGTATATACCGTCAAGGTTCTCACCGCCGATCATAATCTGAGCACAGGCAAGTATACGGTAGATATCATTGCTACCGATATGTCGGGCAATAAGAAGATCACGAGCGTAGAGGTCGATGTACCCGCTATCGATGACGGAATGGTACAGAGCGGAAAGATCGTTGCAGGTGTATTCTCCTTTGTCAATATGGCAAACGGAAACTTCGCTATCGGAGTAAACGGCGAGTCTCTTAACTCGGGAGCACGCACGAGCATGACCGCACGCGTGGCAGATAAGTACAGCCAGCTTTGGAACATCACCCCCGCAGGCGACGGATACTATGAGATCGGTAATATAAGATCGTTCATGTATCTTGCAACCGAGAACTCGGGTACGGCAGGCGGAACGAATGTCGTACAGGAAACCTATACGGGCAGTGACAGTCAGCTTTGGAAGGCTGTCGAGAACTCGGACGGAACATACAGCTTCATCAATAAGGCAAGCGGACACGCACTCGATATGACGGGAGCGGGACAGCCTAAGGAAGGCACGAATATTCAGATCTGCGCGATCAACTCGACAAGCGCACAGAGATGGTATCTCGTAAAGTATGCCGCACTCGAAGAGGGCACATACAGAATAGCCGGTCGTGATAACATCAACATGAACATCGAGATCGGCAACTCGGATACGACCGATGGAGCAAATGTACAGGTATGGGAGAATAACGGTGCGAACTGCACTAAGTGGGTATTCACCGTCGACGATAACTGCCTGTATACCATAACCAATCTCAACTCGGGCAAGGTTATGGAGGCTGCAAACGAGGGAACGGCTGCAGGTACGAATGTACAGCAGAATACCTCGAACGGAAAGCTCTCGCAGAAGTGGATAGCTATTCCGAACAAAGACGGAAGCTTCTCCTTCATCAATGCACATAACGGACTCGCACTCGATCTCGCAGGCGGCGGAGCACCGACTCTGGGACAGAACATACAGTGCTGGACATATAACGGAGCAAACCCGCAGAAGTGGTTCATCGTCGGCAGAAAGGTCATAGCCGAGGGCGAATACACGATCGCATGCTATGATGACACAGGCATGCTTGTCGAGGTCAAGGGAGCAGAGGCAAGCAATAACGGCGGAAACGTACAGGTCTGGGAGGCAAACGGAGCCGCAGTACAGAGATGGAAGTTCACATATGACGCATCCGACGGCTACTATAGACTGACCAACTGCTACTCGGGTAAGGCGATGGATATGGCAAGCGGCGGAACGACACCGGGAACGAATGTCATTCAGCATGATGCCAATAACGATTATAACGGCTGGCATCAGAAGTGGTTTGTCATCAAGAACGGCGACGGATCCTACTCTCTCATCGGCGCACTCAATACGCTGGCACTCGATCTCTCCGAGGGTGGCACACCTTACATGGGTCAGAATATCCAACTCTGGACCTATACAGGTCTTACTCCTCAAAAGTGGATCATTAAGTAATATAAAATCAAAAATCGACGGACATATTGCCCGTCGATTTTTGATATCGAGAATACTTGACGCAACCTGCGGTTTCTGAAAACGACAACGAAATAATACTTGATTTTTCGCAAAAAATGATGTATAATCAAGACAGCAAGCAAGTTTCGTAATACTTATGACAGAAAGGAAAGCAAAATGGAACTTAAGTTCAGAATTTCAAAACTGCGCACGGACGCAGGGTTCTCGCAGGAGGCACTTGCCGAAAAGCTCGGGGTCACGAGACAGGCAGTCCAAAAGTGGGAAAACGGCAGCTCTACCCCCGGGGTCGGGTGTCTGAAAAAATGTCGGAGATCTTCAGAGTCACACTCGATCATCTCGTTCTCGGCGGTACGAACAGAACGGTCGAGGAGCTGATGTACGGCAACGACATCACCCCCGACTATGAAAACATGTTCTATTGGGAATCCTATCCCAAGAACATCATGAACGAGTATCGGCAATCGATCGAGGAAGGGAAGGACATTTCGTCATACGAAAAGCTCTTTCTTGCCGTCAGCGAGATGCCCGACGGTGCGTATAAGGAAAGAGCATCCGATCTCATATTTGATATCATCTCGCATGCGGGCACACTCGAGGGCTATAAATACGACGAACCGTCCGATTATGCGTCGATAATCGATGCGGCAGACGGAGGACTCCCCGATCTTGATCTGCCCGATCGTGACACCCTTCGCGATAAGATCAAGGGTGCATGGCTGGGCAGGATCTGCGGCTGTCTGCTCGGCAAGCCCATCGAGGGCATCAGAACCCCCGAGCTTGATAAGCTGCTTAAGGCATCGGGCAACTATCCTTTGCACAGATATCTTGTTTCCTCGGATATCACCCCGAGTATCGAGAACGAAATTTCCTACAGGATCCGCAAAAACTCCCTTGCCGACAATATAACCTGCGCTCCCGTGGACGACGATACGAATTACACCGTCTTGGCGTCGGTGATCGTCGACAGATACGGCAGAGATTTCACCCCCGACGATGTTGCCGCGGCATGGCTTTGGTATCAGGGCAAGAACGCCTACTGTACTGCCGAGCGTGTCGCGTACAAGAATTTCGTGATGGGCTACCGTCCCCCAAAGTCGGCACTTTACAAAAACGTTTATCGCGAGTGGATAGGCGCGCAGATCCGCGGCGACTATTTTGGCTATATCAATCCCTGCGACCCTGTTGCCGCTGCCGAAATGGCATGGAGGGACGCGTCGATCTCGCATGTCAAGAACGGAATATACGGCGAGATGTTTGCCTCGGCAATGATCGCCGCGGCAGCAGGCACCCACAGCATCTCTGATGTTGTTTCTGCGGGACTTTCGCAGATCCCGAAAAATTCGCGACTTCACAACTCGGTATCGTCGATCGTCGAGTCTTGGCGGAGCGGTGTGGACAAAAAGGATGTTTTTGCAAAGATCCACACGGAATACGATGAGTTCACCGAGCACGGATGGTGCCACACCATATCGAACGCGATGATCGTCGCGGCGGCACTGCTTTACGGCGAGGGCGACTTTGCAAGATCGGTCTGCATGGCGGTCGAGACAGGCTTCGATACCGACTGCAACGGCGCGACCGTCGGCTCGATCATCGGCATGATGAATGGCACGCGCGGCATCCCCAAAGAGTGGACCGACCCGATAAACGGTACGCTCGATACATCGATCTTCGGCGTCGGCAAGGTCAGCGTCGATGATATGGTCGGGAAAACGCTTGGACATATAAAAAAATAGACGCAATATAAAAAACGCTGTCTCAAATGCTCTTGTCGGGCATTTGAGACAGCGTTTTTTATGAAACTTTGTTAAATTTGACCGTGTATGACCTAAGCGGATCAAGCGTGTCGATCGCTTCCGATGAGGCGGTGAATTTGTCGCCCGCGATCAGCGACTTGAGCTTTATTTGTCCCGATGTTACAAAAAATCCGTCGCTGTCGTAGATCCTGTATTCGAATATGTCGTTTTCGCTTGTCCACGACATTTTTTCGCCGATGACCGTCATTGTAAGCTCTGATTTTATTTGGTCATATGTGAACGAAACGCTCTCGATCTTGATTATTCCGCCTTCGTTTATGTTGATCGGAAGCCCTTCTGCCGAGATAGTCGGAGATGCCGTCGGCAAGATGGTCGTGTCTATGGATATCGTGTCAAATCTGAATCCCTTGCCCGAGACCGTAAACTTGACGGTTCCGCAGGATGTGCCGCCGCGCATTATTTGTGCCTCGGGAATCGCTACGTTGTTCCCCAAAATCCCGGATCGCCCCGACAGCGTGTCAGAGAAAACTTCGCTTCCGTTGTTGTTCTCGATCGAGATCTTAACTGTCGTATCGACATCGGCGATCTCTTTGTTCTTGTCGAGAAGATAAAACGAGAGTATGTATGCCGATTGCTTTTCGCTGTAGTCAAAGTTCCAATTGTATATCTTATCTACCGAGCTTTCGGATGCTGAAAACAGACCTGCATTGTCGCTGTCTCCTCTGTTTTGAATGAATAGGTATACGGCAAAGAGGCATATGGCGACAATCGCAATAATAATGAGTTTTCTGCTTGATTTCGATTTTTCCATGTCTTACTTGTCCTCCGAGATCTTCAATGTGTATTCCTCGCCCGCGACCACACAGTCGTACAGACGAATTTCTTCGTCCTTGAATTTGTCACCGGTTTCAAGATCGGGGAAGTAATATGTGCCTTGCTCTATAACATAGCCCTCAGAGTCGTATAGCTTGTACTTGAATCGTGCATAAGGTCCGAAATCTTCGTCGTATTCGCCGAGCTTCTTGCCGGAGAGCACTATGATCATATCATCGCCGCTGATTTTGTATGATATGTCCGAGATACTGAATTTCGAGGCGACACTGCCGTCGTATGAGTAACTGTTTACCGTCAGCGGAAGGGATGGCGTTTTCAGCAGTGTTGATTTTGTCGGCAGATCATAGGTGTCTATCTCAACAAAATCGAATGTGAAAAAGCTTCCGTTGTAGACCTCGAACCTGATCTTTCCGACCGACGATTTGCCCGGCAGGATTTCGCTGTCTGGAATCATGATCGATGCAAGCAGTTGATCGCCCCATTTTTGGCTGGTCCATGTGCTGAAATCGCTCGTCTTGACCGCGCGTATTTGACTGTAAACGACAACACCTTTTGAGTTTGTTATGGTGATCTCCGCTATGGCAGGGACTGCCAACTCCTTTTCGTCCTTGTCCTTGAGCGCAAAGAAAAGCAGTTGATATCCTTCGCCGTCGCTTGTATCTTCATGCCGGACAGACCAGCTTGTCATTGTGTCGACCGTGAGGGCGGTCAGCTTTTCGCCGGGCGTCATCGCGAGGTCGATCGGGCATTTTGCACCGCATATCGTGCAGATCTTGTCCGAATTCAGCGAGTGCCCGAGCATTTCGATACTCTCGGTCACCGCCTTGCCGCAGATCTTGCATGTTTTGGTCTTGAGCCCGTTTATCTCGCATGAGGGCTCGAGGACGACCTTGCCGTCGTCAAGATCGTGCCCGAACGGAGTGATGACCGTTTGCTCCTTGATGATCGTTCCGCAGATCTCGCAATGGCTCCCCTCGCTCATTCCTTCTTCCGTGCAGGACGGTGGGACGGCGGCATCCGTGATCTCGCTGTGCCCAAGTGCCGTGATCACCTCGCGGTTTGTTATTCCGCAAAGCTCGCACCTTCTTTGTCCACTGCCGTCTTCGGTGCAGGTCGCGGATATCAGAGCTTCAAATTTTCCCCATTTGTGCTCGCAGACGGTTGTGCTTGCAGGCGTGTCGCCGGGTGTGTTGCATGAGGCAAAAAAGAGTGCGGCAAGCAGGACAGTTGCAAAGATCAAATACTTTTTCATAGTGATCATCCTTTCTTTTACAGCGACAAAAAAAGTGCGCCGCAGGAGCGACGCACAAAAAACGCGTTGCTCCATTGTTGCCAAACAAAATCTCTTACCGCAAATAAACACGCAAAAGCAGAGCATACACATTTTTATCAAAAAAATGGCGTGCTTTTTGGGTGAAATATGAGATTTTGTTTGGCAAACAAATTATACCACAAAAAGGATAATTTGTTAATGACATAAATCGAATTATCCTGCCTCGGGCGTTTATTTTTTTCGATCCATGGAATAATCTTATTGCCGATATTTTGTGTCGGTAATGACAGACAAAAGGATGTGAATATAAAGATGAAACTTAAAATTACGAAATTTGCCGCCGCAGTGCTTTCGGCAGCTGTGCTTTCGGGTGTTGCCGTGCATGCCGAGGGCGAATACACGGCGTATAATTGGTATTGCGTCGGCAATGACAAGCATATGCAGCCGCCGATCGACCCTTCGATGAGCTTTATTGAAAAGTACGACGGCTATTATCTGAACAAAAAAGCGGACGAGCGTGACAAGGTGATCTATCTCACGTTTGATGCGGGCTATACTAACGGAAATGTCGAAAAGGTGCTCGACTCGCTGAAAAAGCATGACGCAAAGGGTGCGTTCTTCATTCTCGAAAATCTGATAAAGCGAAATCCCGAGCTGGTCAAAAGGATGGTCGATGAGGGACATCTCGTTTGCAATCATACCAAAAGCCACCCCGATATGACCAAGATCTCGGATAAGGACATGTTCGACGGACAACTCTCCGCACTGTCGGGTGCTTATTTGGAGCTTATCGGGGATGAGATGCCGAAGATCTACAGACCGCCCGAGGGCAGATTTTCAAGGGACAACCTGAGGCTTGCCAAGGAGCTCGGATATAAGACCGTGTTCTGGTCGTTTGCCTATGCCGATTGGGATAACAACAGACAGCCGAACCCGGATGCCGCTCTGAAGAAAATACTCGCGCATACCCATAACGGCGAGATCATGCTTCTCCACCCGACCTCGGCGACCAACGCGCAGATACTCGACTCTCTGCTGACAAGCCTTGAAAATGAGGGCTATCGTTTCGGCTCGCTCGAGGAGCTGTGGAAATGAGACGACTTTTTGCTACCGCTCTCGCGCTCTGCCTTTTGATGGCGGCGATCCCTCCGATCTCGGCGGCAGAAACGCAAAAACAGATCGCACTGACCTTTGATGACGGACCGTCGGATAAATACACCGAGGGCATCCTTGATCTGCTTGCGAGATATGATATCAAAGCTACCTTCTTCCTCGTAGGCTCGAATGTCTGCATCTCGCCCGAGATAGTCAAAAGACAGGCACGCGAGGGGCATGAGCTTGGAAATCATACCTTTACCCATCCGCATATGAAGGATCAGAGCGTCGGCACTCTCGAAAACGAGCTGAATATGACATCAGATGTGATCTACACGGTCTGCAAAAAGCGACCAACACTTTTCCGCCCGCCCGAGGGCGTGGTGTCAAGCACGGTCTCGACGGCATCGGATGAGCTTGGCTACAGACGCGTGCTCTGGACGATCGATACCATGGATTGGGCGCACAGGAGCAAGAAGGAGATCGTCGATATGGTGCTCTCGGAGGCAAAAGACGGCTCGATTGTGCTCATGCACGATTATATCGTCGGCGAGAGCCACACCAAAGAGGCACTCGAGGAATTGATCCCTAAACTTATCGAGAAGGGCTTTGTTTTCGTAAGAGTCTCGGACATGAAATGAGAGATTTGTAAAACAAGATCGAGACTGCCCTCGGGCAGTCTCGATCGTTGATAAAGGCTCCCCCTTGCGAGAGATCAATGTCAGGTAACCGATTTGTTTTGAATCGACACACCCAAAGAAGCGATTTTTTTGTGTAGGGACGACGGTCCCTACACGGTGGAAATTTGATCATCTCGGCAACCGATACGTGTACACCTATCGCCAAAGATCGGCAGGAGCATCGCAAGCTTGTTTGCGGTGTCCCCGCCATACGGGGTGTGTGTTCGGATGGTTGAATAAATATCATTTCCTCTGTAGGGGAGGGTTTCCGCCCCAAAATCTATTTTACATGCACCCCGAACTTGTCGGACAGATCGCGACGTTTTTCGGCGTATTCGTATGCGCCCTTGTAATCTCCGATCGATTTGCAGGAGACCTCAAGATCGGCATATACCGAATAGCGAAAGGGAGCGTCCGCATGAGCCTCGTCAAAACGCTCGATCAATTCTTGAAGCAGAGATATCGCACGATTGTAGTTTCCGGCGGACATTGACAGTCGCGCGTTGATGTGGATCCTGAACAGCGGATCCTTCAAATTCAGCGCGTCGTAGACGCCCGTCGCCACCTCGTATTTGCTTCTTTCGATCAAACTTAGCATCTCGCTGTATGCCGCAAGCTCGGACAGGTGCGAGCCCTCGGTTCCGAGCGCAGACATAACATCGGGGGTGCGCGAATTTGCGAGCGCGTCGATTATCTCAAGGTGCGCACGTGCCGATGAAACAATGCCGTCTGTCGGATAGATCGTTTTCGACGCGGCATCGTCGGCAAGAACATAAGCCCTTCGCGCTCCTTCGAGCCATCCGTCGGTATAATGCGTATCCCCTATCTCAAGGTAGCATTTTGAAATGATCAGATAGATCTCATCGTCCGCATCGAGCTTTTTGCAAAGATCGATGCATTTTTGATGGGATCCGCTCGCAAGAAGCCTCTTGATCTTTGGCATAAGCTCGCGCTTTTTGTATTCCGAAAGAGTTGCGTCGACATCTGTAAAAAAACCTATCGGTATTCCGAGCTTTTCGGAGAGATATTCGAGCGTGCCAAGCGACGGATGCGCCTTGCCTGATTCTATTTGCGAGAGCATGTTGCGCGTCATAAATTCACCGCACAGCTCACTTTGCGTCAGCCCAAGCTCAAGCCGCGCACCCTTTATCTTTTCGCCGATCGTCGGCATATGTACACCCCCATTTACCTTATTGGTAAATTCCTTTTACCTATTTTATCACAAAAACCTCCGACTTTCAAGAGCGGATGAAAAAAATTAACAAATAATTTTTGCAAATTGACCCATATTTTTGAGGTAAACAGCCGAAAACCCTTTGACAAATCGCGTAAATTATGTTATAATATCCTAAAGTATCAAAACGAAAGGAAGATTTCGATAATGAGTGCCTATCGATATCAGACCGACAAAATCAGAAAAAAACTTGCGGGCATGGGCATAAATGTTGACAGCGCGGCGGCATGGATGATCGCCGAGCAGTTTTCGCGTCCCGATGACCTCTCGTCTGCCGCAGTTGTTCTTTTTGACGACAGACTTGTTTTTGTAAATGATGGCGATATCATATTTGATGAAAAGCTCGCCGATGTTGCCGATCTTCACCTCGAGGAGAGCGTGTCGGGATGCTCGCTCGTTTGCACCGTAAAAGGGATCTCCCGATCGGTCGCGTCGATGTCCTATTCGTGTAAGGATGATGCGTTCAAGCTTGTTTGCGTATTCGAAAAGCTTGTCTCGGGCGAGCGTTATGAGCGTGTCGAGCCGGACGACAGATTTTGCCCCAAATGCGGAAGGCGTTATCCGGACGCGGACAGAAAATTCTGCCCTCACTGCGTTGACGGCAGAAGGGTCATGTCGGGAATGCTGATCTTTTTCAAAAAATACATACCGCAGATAATCATTACTCTTCTTCTGCTTGTTGTGACGAGCGCACTCGCGGTCGTGTCTCCCTATCTCAGCTCGGGATTTTATTATGATGAGGTCCTCTCCGCCGACGGAAGCTTCTACGGCAAGATCATTTTTGTTATCACACTCATAGTCGCACTTCGACTGTTTCGTGTCGGTGTTGATATGCTTTCGCAGGCTGTTTCGAGCAGAATATCTGCAAAGCTTTCATATGACATGAAAAAGACGATATTCGGCGCGATCGAAAAGCTGTCGGTGTCCTATTTTTCGGCAAGATCGACAGGCGGACTTATGAATCAGGTCAATTCGGACGCCGATCGTATATATTGGGCGTTTACCGACGGTTTTCCGATGCTTGTAATAAATGTCGTACAGCTTGTTGCCGTGATCATCGTGATGATCACGATAAATCCGCTTCTCACCCTTCTGGCACTTCTCCTCTTTCCGCTCACACTTTTCTTGATCGGCAAGACCTACGGTCAGACACGCAAACTGAACGCGAAGAATTATTCTCGCGAGCGCGCAATGACCGGCATGCTCTCTGATCTGCTGAACGGAATAAGGGTCGTCAAATCCTTCGCAGGCGAAAAAAGAGAATCCGCACGCTTCGAGAAATCAAATCGAGCACTTTCGGACGCAAGCAGACGTCGCTCTGTCTACGCATCGACCGTCTTTCCGATGCTCGGTATGCTCGTCTATCTCGGCACGATAATCGTTTGGGCGGTCGGCGGCTGGATGACAGTCACCGACAGCTTCGGAATGACCTACGGACAGCTGCTGACCTTCTCGGCATATGTTTCGATGGTGTATGAGCCGATGTACTCGCTCGTGAGCCTCGTTCAAAACGCATCCGAAAGCATGAACGCTATGAGCCGTCTGCTCGAGGTCATGGACGCAAAGCCCGATGTCGAGGCACCGACCGCTCCCGTGTCGCTCGGCGAGATGCGCGGCGATGTGTCGTTCAAAAATGTCAAGTTCTCCTATGTCAAAAATCGCACCGTCCTTGACGGAATCTCGTTTGATATAGCTGCCGGCAGTAATATAGGCATCGTCGGACATACAGGCGCGGGCAAATCAACCATCGCCAATCTGATCATAAGACTTTACGATGTCGATGAGGGCGAGATAACCATCGACGGCGTGAATGTCAAGGATATATCCTTCGAGGAACTTCATAAAAATATCGCGATAGTCTCGCAGGAGACCTATCTGTTCGTCGGAACTCTGTTTGACAACATCCGCTATTCAAGCCCCGATGCGACGACCGCGGAGGTGATCGCGGCGGCTAAAGCGGCGGGCGCGCATGAATTTATATCAAAGCTTCCCGATGGATATGAGACCAAGGTCGGGCAGGGCTATAAAGAGCTCTCGGGCGGTGAGCGTCAGCGTATATCGATCGCACGCGCACTCCTTCGCGACCCGAAGATACTGATCCTCGATGAGGCAACTGCGGCAATGGATACAAAGACCGAGCAGATGATACAAAGGACGCTTGACGAAATGTCAAAGGGTCGCACGACCATCACCATCGCGCATAGGCTTTCAACACTGAAAAACGCCGATTATCTTATTGTTATCAAGGATAAAAAGGTCTGCGAATACGGCAGTCCGGTCGAGCTTATCGCAAAAGACGGTGTCTATCGCCGACTTTATACCCTCCAGCTGCAAGCACTTCGCGATGCGGGAATCGCAGAATGATCAATTTGGTCGAAAGGAAGTAATCGAATATGAACAGCACAGACAGTATGCGGATAAACTATCTAAACGGCAAAAATACCGCGTTTTTTAAAAGCGGAGACTTTATCGGTGCCGAGACGAATTTTGTCGATCATCCGATACCGCGAGTCCATCTGCACCGTATGTTCCCGTTTTCAGAGCCGTTTACGAATATTTCGGTTCAGGATGACGAGGGCGAGGAGATCGGACTTATAGCAAGTATCGCCGATTTTTCACCCGAAACGGCGAAAATGCTTCGCGATGAGCTCGAAAAATCATATTTCGTGCCGAAGATCACCGAGATCTTTTCGGTCAAGGAAAAATTCGGCTTTTCCGCGTGGAAGGTCTCGACCGATGTCGGCGATCTTGATTTCACACTTCGCGACACATACAGATCAATGATCTTTGCAGGCGGCGGACGTATTTTTCTTGTTGATTCGGACGGAAATCGATATGAGATCCCCGATGTCGCAAAGCTTGACGCAAAATCGTATAAATTGATCGAACTATATATCTGACAAATGTCAAAGGAATATCACTCTACAAAAAGGAGGTGCGACAAATGACCGACCGAGAACAAAAGATGTATGAACAACTCGGACGCGAGGTACTGCTCGAATATTCGAGAGAACCGCTCGCACTGCTCGAATATGATATATCGCAGGCGGCAGACAAGCTGACCAAGGGTTGCATTATTTTCTACCCCGATTGCTACGCGGCGATCGAGGGAAAGACGGTCATCGGCAGATGCGTCCTCGATGAGGGGGATCGCTACAGCGCAAGGGTTCTGTCCGGAGCCGTAAGGCTTGAGCTTGTCAAGGCGGACGGAGCTGTAACAACCGTCTGTAGGGCAACGATGGCGGCAAAATCCGACTTTTTCGCGACCGCCGAACGGCTTTCTGCACTCTCGCACGGCAGAGAACCGCGCCCATCACGCGCACGCGGTGCTACAAAGTGTAAAAAGTGCGGCAGACCTCTCCCGCCGCATCAAAGCTCGGACCTTTGCCACAGATGCAGTGACAAAAAGAAGAGCATAAAACAGCTGTGGGATGTCATAAAGGCGGACAAATTCTATATTTTCGCCGCCGTTGTTCTCTTTTTTGCGGTGACCGCCGTAAATCTCGTGACACCATATCTTAACAGACTGCTCATCGACGGCTATATCACACCGAAAAACGAGAATTTTGTCGGCTTCATCTCGGTTATTTTGTCAATGCTCGCCGTCAGCCTTGTTTCAAGGGGGGTATCGATAGTACGCAGTCTCCTTCTCGTAAAGGCAAGCACGAATGTCATAACGAGACTTCGCGGCAATGTCTTTGATAAGGTGCAAACGCTCTCTGTCGCAAATGTCGGCAGACATACGGCAGGAAATATTTTGCACAGAATAACACGCGACACGGCGACCATACAGAGCTTTCTGACAAATGAGCTTCCGTCCATCGCCGAGCAGGCACTTATTTTTGTTACCGTCGCGGTGATAATTATAATCTACGATCCTCTCCTCGCTCTCTTGATCTTTATTCCGATCCCTATATTCCTCGTTGCCAACAGACTTTTTATCGATCGGACGCACAGACTTTATGAGGGACAGTGGCAGTATGAGGACAGAGTTCAGACATCACTTCACGATATTTTTTCGGGAATACGCATAGTAAAGGCGTACGGCAGGGAGAATTATGAGGAGAAGCGTTTTGACAGGCTTGTCAGTGAAGAAAGCAGGATCAAGGCGCGCAATGAGCTTTTTTGGGCGATCTTCAATCCGCTTGTCAACTTTGTTGTCTCTTTTGGCGAGTTTATCATCCTTTACTATGTCGGAAAGCGTGTTATAAACGGCAGTATGACGCTCGGAACAATGCAGATGTTCTCGTCTTACGTCGGGCTGATCTACGGACCGATACGCTCGCTTTCGCGTATACCGAGACAGATCGTTCGGCTTCTTGCCGCTGTTTCGAAGGTGTTCGAGATATACGATGAAAAATCGGATGTTCCCGAGAGCATCGATCCGGTCAGTGCCGATATTGTCGGAAGGATCGAATTTCGCGATGTTTCGTTCGGGTACGACGAGGAGCGTGAGGTGCTTCATAATATCGACCTCACGGTAGAGCCGGGCGAGATGATAGGCATCGTCGGACGCTCGGGCGTCGGAAAATCGACGCTTATCAATCTTGTGCTCCGAATGTATGATGTTGACAGCGGTCAGATCTTGATCGACGGACGCAATATAAGGAGCTACTCGCAGGAATCGCTCCGCTCGCAAATAGGCACGGTGCTTCAAGACAATTTCCTCTTTTCGGGGTCGATCTATGATAATATCGCCTACGCAAAACCGAGTGCATCTCGCGCTGAGGTGATATCTGCGGCAAAGCTTGCGGGTGCGCATAAATTTATATCAAAGCTTCCCGATGCGTATCAGACCTACATCGGCGAGCGCGGTTATACACTCTCGGGCGGCGAACGCCAGAGGATAGCAATAGCAAGAGCACTCCTTCACGATCCGCGCATATTGATACTCGATGAGGCGACTGCTTCGCTTGATACCGAGACCGAAAAGCAGATACAGGACGCCCTTGCCAATCTGATGTCCAATCGGACGACCATCGCGATCGCACACAGGCTCTCGACTCTTCGCCTTGCAAACCGACTTGTCGTGCTTGATAAAGGCAGGATCGCCGAGGTCGGAACTCACGATGAACTGATGCGCAAGAAGGGTATCTACTACGAGCTTGTCATCGCTCAGAAGAGTATATACGATTTTTCGGATAAGCGACAAGGCGGAGAGGGCGCACCGCCTCCCGAGGGTGGACAGCCTTGACCGACTTTCATGTTGCCCTGGAGCGAGCCGCCCTTGAGAGAGAATCGGGAGGTATCGGAACGCTCGGCGAAAAGACACTTCATGCGGCACTCAAATTTTTTGTCGAGCCAAATGCCGAATACCACGAAAAAAAGATCGGCGATTATTATGCCGATGTCGAGAGGGACGGGTATGTCATCGAGATACAGACACGCTCCTTTGACCGACTTCGCAAAAAGCTGGCATTTTTCCTCGATATCGGGTATAAAGTAACGGTCGTTTACCCCGTTCCCGCCATAAAATGGATATCATGGATAGACAGAGAGCAGGGGGAGATCGGAGAAAAAAGACGGAGCCCGAAAAAGGGCACCGTCTACGATATCGTATCCGAGCTATATAAGATCAGACCGCTGATCTCGGATGACAGACTTGATTTTCATGTTATCATGCTTGAGGTTGTCGATTACCGAAATCTTGACGGCTACGGAAAAAGCAAGAAGATCAGATCAACGAGATTTGAACGCATGCCGCTGACCCTCCTCGGGCAGACAAGATTTGGTATGACCGACAGATTTTCCGCGCTTGTTCCGACAGAGCTTCCGGAGAGCTTCACCTCTGCCGATTTTGCCGCTGCCGCATCCATATCAAGATCGATCGCGCAAAAAACTCTCCTTCTCCTGACCGATGTCGGCGTTGTCACACGGATAGGCAAGGAAGGCAGATGCTATATTTACAAAATGAGCTGATCAAAACCGATCAGCTCATTTGTGCCGTTTGTGCCGTTTGCGCCATTGCACGATCAAATACCGATCTGTCGGGGATCGAGGCGATGGCACCCTTTGTTTCGGTCGATATGCCCGATATCTGCACGGCGACGCTTAGATATCCTGTCGCCTTTTGGAGCGTCAGGGTGTCGATCTTGCACCGATCTGCCGAAAATGCCGTAAGAAAACTGCCAAAGAGGATGTCGCCCGCGCCTGTCGTGTCGATCGTGCTTGACGGGCGTGCATCGATGTGAGCACTGCCTTCTTTTGTGTGGATGTCGGCACCATTTTTGCCGTCGCTGACGATGAGTGCGGTGATGCCCGTGTCGATCAGATCCTTTTCGTTGAGTTCGATCATTTCAAGCTCATCGCGTGATATCTTCATGATGTCGACCTTGTCAAGATGCTTTTTGATCATTTTGGATGCCGTTTTTTCATCATCCCAAAGCGGAGCACGGTAGTTTGGGTCATAGCTGATGATGCACCCCGACTCTTTGGCAATACTCAGTGCCTTCTCGGTTGCAGATCTCGCCGGTTCGTCTGTCAGCGACAGCGAACCGAAGTGAAATATTTGGGACGAGCTGATCAGAGCCTCGTTTATCTCTTCGGGCGATATGAAAATATCCGCACCGTGACGCCTGTAAAAGCTGAAATCGCGATCGCCTGTCTCGTCAAGCTTTACGATGGCGAGCGTGGTGTTGTGCTCACCGTCTGTTATAAGCCCCGCGCTGTCGATCCCACAGGTATTTATCGTATCTTTTAACTGCCTGCCGAATACATCGTCACCGACCTTGCCGATAAAGACGGTCGACATGCCGAATTTCGACGCCGTCGCGAGCAGATTTAGCGGCGCACCGCCTGCCTTTGCGGCAAATTTCGGGTCACCCGAAGCATCATTTCCTATCGGTGACATGTCGATGAGTATCTCGCCGAGCGCGCATATATCATATTTCATGGTTTTTCCCCTTCTTTTCTTCAAAATTACGGCTGACCCGAGTACAGATCAGCCGTTTTTTGTTATTTTCCCTTAACCTTTTAACCTTTTGCGAGTGCCGCCTCGGTCTGTGCCATTACGAGCTTGTAATAGATGCCGCGCTTTTGAAGGAGCTCGGCATGCGTACCGAATTCGGCAACGTGTCCGTGATCGAGCACGAGCAACTTGTCCGCGCCGCGCAGGGTCGACAGCCTGTGAGCTATTGCGAGCGTCGTGCGGTTCTCTGTCAGATTGTTGATGGCGTCCTGAATGAGCTTTTCGGTCTCGGTGTCGAGTGCCGCCGTCGCCTCGTCAAGGATGAGTATCGACGGGTCGTGTATCAGCGCACGGGCGATGGCGATCCTCTGGCGTTCTCCGCCCGAGAGCGAATAGCCCTTCTCGCCGACCATTGTGTTGTAGCCCTCGGGCAGACCGAGTATGAAGTCGTGCGCATTTGCCATTCGTGCCGCGTGGATGACCTCCTCGTTTGTCGCATCCGGCTTGCTGTATCTTATGTTGTCCCTGACCGTGCCCGAGAAAAGGTGCGTTTCCTGAAGGACGACACCGATCTGTGAACGGAGCGAGGTCTGCGACAGATCGCGGATGTCTACACCGTCAAGCACGATACGTCCCGAGTTCGGGTCGTACAGACGCATGATAAGATTTATCAGCGTCGTTTTTCCGCATCCCGAGTGACCGACGATTCCGAGCATCTCTCCCTGCTTTACCTCGACGCTTACATGCTCAAGGACGGGGTTGTAGCTCTCGTAGCCGAATGTCACATCGCGAACCGACAGATTGCCGCGGACCTTGATGTCGCGCGGAGACTTGCGATCCTCGACCTCGGGCTCTTCTTCGAGAATCTCGAGTATCTTGCTGAGCGAGGTGAAAAACTGCGTAATGTTACGCGGAATTTGGTTTATCTGCATCAGCGGCTCGTAAAGTATGCTCGCATAGCTGTTGAATTGGTTCAGCTCACCGACATTCATACTGCCGCCGAACAGAAGGATGTTTCCATAGAGCAGGATGAAGTAGTTTCCGAGCCTTAACACAAATCCGACGATCGGGAAGAAAAGATCAAAGAGCTTGTCTGTCTTCTCGCTTTGATGAGCGGATCTGTCGACCTTGTCGGAGAAATCCTTGACCGCACTCTCCTCGCGTCCGTAGTTTTTGACGACTCGTATGCCGTTCAGGGTGTCCTGAAGGTGGATGTTCACTCTGTAACCGAGCAGCCAAGATCTGTGCCAGAGTCGACCCATCGTTTTCCAAAACTTGAGTATCGCGATGACGGCTATCGGAAGCGGAATAAATACGAACAGACACATGAGCGGATTGATCATTATCAAAATGACCAGTGCCACTATGAATGAGAATATCTGCGAAAAGTAGGTAGGGAGCAGGTTGGTCACGAAGTTTTGAACTACGTTGACGTCACCGTTGATCCTTCCCATCATGTCACCCGTCGATTTTTTGCCGATCGACGACATTGAGAGCGATTGCAGCTTTTCGAAAAGCTGTCTGCGCAGACGAAGGGTGAATTTGTTGCCCGACACTGCCGAGATACGCCCTCGGATGACGTTTATCGCACGTTGCAGAATGTCAAGCGAAACTATCGCGATAACGACCGCGATAAATCCAGCCATCGCACCTGCCTTGCCGCCCTCGGGAACGATGTATTTGTTTATCGCGTTTTTCTGAATAGCCGGGATCACAAATCGCAAAATGATCGATACGGCGGACGCGAAAACAGGGAAGAAGAGCATAAGCCTCATGCCCGATGTCATTTCCCAGAGCTTTTTGTAAACATCGGTCTTTTTGCGGCAGTACGGGCAAAATTTCGTGCCCTTGAGAAAACGCCTGCCGCAGGTCGGACAGAACTGCTCCGGTTCGTTTGATGTGACAGCCTCCGAGCTGTCGTTTTCTCTAAGTATCTCGCACGCCTTTGCAATTACCGAAAATCTTGCGAGATGCTTGCCCGATACAAATCGGCAGATAAGTGTAGTTGTTCCGTCTACCTTGGCGTAAAATCCGCCGCTTCCGTAAAGCTTTTCGGTGTGGAAATCGGTCATGCGAGCGATCTCGTAGACCGAAACGACCTCCATGCGCCTTGTTTTGATAACATAATGCGGCGTGACCGCGATAAATCCGTCGTTTATGAAGTCATCGCCCTCAATATCATAAGGAACGCAGTAGTAGACCTTTTCGCCGCGGGATGCCTTTTCGATCTCCCCTTTGAGCGTTGTCGGAACTGAATAAAAGAGTTTCATTGCGGTATCACCCCCGTGATCAGAGATAGATCTCGATTATCTTGTAGCTCGATTTGTCAAGCTTTTTGGGGTCGGGAATGCAGAAGCAGTTGCCGTCGGTGTCGGTGATGATGACACGATCGTCCTCAAGCGTTCTGATGTTGTTGGTGGGATTGTTCAGCACGAAGGTTATCTTACCCGCACTCGTTTGAGCCTCGGTGTAAAAATATCCGTATTTTTCCTTCATACTGTATATGTGCTTGATCTCGGGGATAAAATATCTCCTGTCAAGCTCTTCGTCGAGCAGGGATACGGTCTCCTTGTCAAAGTCGTTTATGTTCTCGATCAGCCCGATCTCGTCGCCGCGCCCTCTTGTACGGGTGTCGGGCTCGCGGATGGATATGTACTGATCGGGGTCGGTTATCGGGAATGAGCGAACAATGACGACTCTCTCAAAAAATTCCTCTCCCGATTCGGGGGTGGTCAACGTGAGCGAGATAAGCCCGCCCGTCGATCTTGAAAATTTCGCGTTTTCGGGTGTGATCGGTACCGATTTTCTGTGCTCGAAAAGGGGAGACTCTTTTTCCGCTTTGTCGATCTTGTTTTGTTTATTGTCTGCCATGAGAAATACCTTCCTTCTTTAGTAGTCGGTCATACGCCCGACTTGACCTTTTGAAGCTGTTCGCTTTGAAGGGTGTAGAGACGATAGAAAACGCCTTTCTTTTCGAGGAGCTCCTCGTGAGTGCCCATCTCGGCAAGCTCGCCGTTCTCTATTGCCATGATGTAGTCGCAGTTTTTGAGTGTCGACAGCCTGTGCGCTATCGTGATCGACGTGCGTCCGACGATCAGCTTGTCGATCGCCTCTGATATGAGACGTTCGGTCTCGGTGTCCATCGCCGCCGTCGCCTCGTCGAGGATCAGCAGAGAGGGTGAGAGAAGCAGTGCCCTTGCTATCGAGATACGCTGGCGTTCACCGCCCGAGAGCGAACGGCTGCCGTTTCCGACCATCGTTTGGTACCCCTCGGGGAGGCTCAGGATGAAATCGTGAGCGTTTGCGGCACGAGCGGCGGCGATGACCTCAGCCATCGATGCATCGGGACGCGCGTATCTTATGTTGTCGGCGATCGTGCCGCGGAAGAGGAATATCTCCTGCGATACTATTGCAATGTTGCGGCGCAGATCCTCGATCTTTATCTTTTTGATGTCTGTTCCGTCTATCGATACAGAGCCCGATACGACATCGTACATTCGCATTATCAGGTTGGCGATCGTCGATTTTCCGCTTCCCGTGTGACCGACGATGCCGACATGATCGCCTGCGTGAATGGTAAACGAAAGATCCTTTAAGATCATCCTGTTGGGATTGTAGTGGAAGTGTACTCTGTCAAACTTGATGTTGTCGGATATCGTCTCAAGCGAGACCGCGTCGGGGGCGTTTATGATGTCGGGGACTGTGTCGAGCGTTTCGAACATACGAGTTGCCGAGTTTGCGGCATCTGTAAATGTGTTCGTGAAGGTCGAGAAGAAATAGAGCGGACTGAAGATCATTCCGATGTACCCGAGATAGGTGGTGAACTCACCGTATGTCATGTGCGCGCCCATTACTTGGAGACCGCCAAAGCCCCAGATCGCCTGGCTCGACATGCCTATTAGCAGCTCGGCTACGGGAAAGATCGTGAGCGTTATGAGGTTGGTGTAAAGATTGACCTCGTAGAGCTTTCTTGCGTATTTGCCGAATCTGTTGTTTTCGTCCTCCTCTTTTGCGAAGGCTTTAACGACGCGGACACCGTTCAGCGAGTCAGCCATCATGGTGTTCATCGACGAGCTGCGTCTCCATCCGATCGAATACGCGTGCCAAAGCTTCGGCAGCATGTGCCTGAATATAAGTATTATGATCGGCACGGGGACGAATACTATCAGCGTGAGCTTCCAGTTTATGATGAAAAGGAAGATCGCAAGACCGATGAAGTTCAGCGAGTTGATGATAAGATGCGGTATGCCGTCGATAAAGAGATTTCTTATCCTCACGACATCGTTGTCAACTCGGCTGATCAGTCTGCCGGTCGGGTTTTGGTTGAAGTAAGAGAGCGAGAGCGATTGAAGAGCCGAGAATATGTCGTTCTTCATCGTCGCCGTGACTCTGTTTGCCATCTCGGCATTAGCCCGCCCTTGCACTATGCTTATGATCAGCGATACTACAGCGAGCAGGAATATAAGCAAAACGACCGCATATACATAGCGTATGTCGTGCAGAATTCCGAGCTTGTTGCCCGCACCGTCCACCGAGGGCGATGTGATGACCTGGTCAAAGAGCAGTCTGCCGCTGATGATAGGCGAGAGAAGCGATATTGCCGATGTGGCAAGCAAACAAAGCATGACCTTGACAAGCTGCCATCTGAACGGCTTGAAATATTTGAGCATTCTGATAACGGTGTGTCCGCCGCCCGTGCAGTATTCACAGACCTTTCTGCGCTGATCCTTGAATACACGTCCGCATTTCGGGCACTTTGCGTTGAACTGCTCAAACAGCGGATCATTCTCGGACATTTCTTCTCCCGCAAACGTGCGCTCCCATATCTGCATAAAGGCGACCATGTGCCGCTTGAAGGCGTTGGTGCATCCGCAGATGAATATCGTCGGCGAGGACGCGGCGATCTTCTCCGATTCCTCGCGCGAGAGCCCGTGCGCGAATGGCACGTTTGTCAGATGGACAAGCATACGGCAGGATGTCGAGTAGTTGTCCATGTACGGCTCGGAGAGCCTGTCAAGCTCCCATGAGTCGAACTGTCCGTCGTCTTCGCAGTATCTGTAAAGACGGTTCTTTTTTGCAGCCAGAAACAGCCAGCACTTTCCAAAGCTTCCGTCAAGCTTTAGGTCAACTTGAAGTGCGGCGGTAATGTCCTCGTTTTTGATGCCTTTTTCGGCAATGACGGATAGTATTTTTTCATCAGGTGTACATAAAGGTAACATGCTTGGGACCTCCCGACTTCTTGAGAAATTGCCTTGTTTTTTTCTCTAAAAGTTATTGACATTTTAGCAGTAATGTGGTAGAATGTCAATGCAAATAATTGACTCATCAGTGAAAAAAATTGACTTCAATAAGCCAACCCAAAGTTTATATTAAAATTGTGTCGATATACGGCAAAGAGATACGCCATGGAAAAAAAGTTTGAGATTTCGCAAGGTGAAAAAGACCGACTTGATCGGTTCAATGTAAGGACACTCAGCAACCCTGTGTCCGAGTGCCATTTTCATTCGCAGATCGAGCTTTTGTATGTCGTGAGCGGCTCGATCGGCGTGACAGTCGGCGAGAGCGAGTCCACCCTCGGCGCGGGCGGACTTGCCGCTGTCGGCTCGTTTGAGCTTCACAGCGTCAGAGCAGTCACCGAGTCGATCGTCAAGGTCGTCTCGATCTCGGTCAGAAAAATCGCCGACTTTCAGGCGGTCTTTCGCAATAAGACCTTCGGCAGATCCTTTTGCGAGGACGATCATTCGGAGTTCGGACAGCTCATCGAGCGACTTGAGGCGGCGACCGAGAGTTCAAACAGCCTTGCCGCAAAGGGATACGCGTATATACTGATCGATAAGGCGATAGAGCTTCTCGGCACGGCGGTGATCAGCGAAAAGATCGGCGTCGCAAGAGAAATGCTTTCATATATAGACGAGCATTTTACCGAAAATCTCTCGCTCGAACAGATAGCCGCCGATCTCGGGTACAATAGGGATTATCTGTCAAGAGTGTTCAGCAGTACCGTCGGCGGCGGATTTTGCCGCTACCTTAATCTGATGCGCGTGAACTACGCCGTTCAGCTGATAACAACCACCGAGCTGTCCGCCGAGCGTATATCCGATATGTCGGGATTCGGGAGCGTGCATTCGTTTTATAACAGCTTCAGGGATGTCTGCCGATGCACACCCGGGCAGTACAGAAAACGTTTCGCAAAAAAAGAGCAGTGCGGCGTCGGGATGACCTCTACCGAAATACATCCGTCAGAGAGACTGATCTGAGGTACAGATCGTCTCGAAACTTACAAAAATACCCACAGAATGTGGAAAAGCTGTGTATTTTTTAGAGAAAAATCCATTACTTGTAAAAAAAGACTTGACTTATCGGGTGTTTTGTGCTATAATACACGCGGACTTTTCCCAAAAACCGATATGAACGCAGAGCCGACAGCCATTGTCGGATGCTATCAAAAGTACGAAAGGATGCTTTCGCCTCGCGAAAGACCATAGTCTCATGATTTTTAAGATCAAGGCGGCACACGCTATCGCGCTGAGTGCCACCGTAACCTTCCTTACCATCGGCGGTATAGTGCACAATGTCGACGACGCGTCAAAACCGCCGCTCGACCCGACGAAGATGACAACATCGATCACCCTTGCTGATATCGTCAATACGGATGGCTCAAAGAGCGATGTTATTTTCAACCGCCCGATCGTTCCCGCTCATACGACCGGCAGCGATCTCCAAGACGGATATTGGGCAGGCGATATTTTCCAGAGCGGCAGAGTCACCGATGACGAGCTCCCCGAGACGATCATCTCGACCGAGCAAAATGTTCCGATCACCTCTCCGACGACAAACGATATCACCTCTCCGACAACATCGATCCCCTCTCCGACGACATCGAGTGTCGTAACAAATCCGCAGACAACGACAACCAAGCCGCAGACAACGACGACCAAGCCGCAGACAACGACGACGAAGCCGCAGACAACGACAACCAAGCCGCAAACAACGACGACGAAGCCGCAAACAACGACGACGAAGCCGCAAACAACGACGACGAAGCCGGTGACAACAACAAAACCGGTGACAACAACAAAACCGATCACAACGACGACCGCACCGATCACGACAACAACGCCCGTAACAACGCTACCTCCGGTAACAACGGCACCTCCGGTGACATCGCCACCTCCGGTTACGACAGAGCCGCCGATCGTTCGTCCTTTCCCGAAATATCCCGATATAACGATCCAAAGTCAGGGCGGACTTATAGACGTCGAAGACCCCAAGGATGCATATAAGGGAGGCAAGGTCTCGGTAACCGGCGCGGATCGCGATCTGCTTGAAAGACTTGTCTATGGTGAAGCAGGCAATCAAGGTCCGGTCGGCATCGCGCTTGTTGCACAGTGCATCAGAGACGCAATGCTTTACGAAGGATTTGACTCTGTAGCCGAGGTTCGCACCAAATTCCAATACGCGGGCAGTATTTACCGCGGTACGAGCGATCTTGTAAAAGAGGTCGTTGCGTATATATTCGATGAAGGCGGATACGCCGTCAAGCATCCGATCCTGTATTTCTACGCACCGAGAAACGGCATTCCTTCCTCGGGCGGATTCCATGAAAGTCAGGTATTTGTCGTTCAATACAAAAATTCGCGCTTCTTTTGGAAGCTCGGCGGCAAGATCTGATCAGATCGTTTGCGGCACTGTCGGTCACGGCAGTGCCGCGTCGATATTTATTGCCGACCGATTCATTTTGTGTTTCATTTGTTTATCATATTTTATATTTTATATTTTACTCTATTCCATTCATTATCGAAAGAAGGTCATACATCGTATGAAAAGATTGTACATCCCGGAGGGCTATGAGAGCAGGATATCGCCGCGCGATACGCAAAAGGCAATCAAACTCATAAAAGATACATTTCAGGTCGAGCTCGGCAAGGCTCTCGGACTTGACCGCGTGACAGCACCCATCATCGTCACAAGAGAAAGCGGCATCAATGATGACTTAAACGGCATCGAGCGCAAGGTCCACTTCACAATGAAGGAGATGGGCGGTGTCGGCGAGGTCGTGCAGTCGCTTGCAAAATGGAAGCGAATGACCCTCCATGATTTCGGCTATCAGCCGGGCGAGGGAATATATACCGATATGAATGCGATCAGAAGGGATGACGATGTCGACAACACCCACTCGATATTTGTTGATCAGTGGGACTGGGAGAAGGTCATCACCCCCGAGCAGAGAAGTCTTGACTACCTCGCGTCGGTCGCACATGAGATCGTGAAGGTGCTTGCCTACACCAAGCGTCTCATCAACGCGCGCTATCCCTGCCTCACAAACACCATAAGCGAAGATCTTTTCTGCATCACCACGCAGGAGCTTGAAGATCTTTATCCGAGCAAGTCACCGAAAGAGCGTGAAAACGCTATCTGTAAAAAGTACAAGACCGTCCTTTTGACGCAGATCGGCAAAACTCTTGACAGCGGTAAGCGTCACGACGGTCGCGCACCCGACTATGACGATTGGGAGCTGAACGGCGATATTCTCGTCTGGGATCCCACCCTCTCGGCGGCTCTTGAGATATCCTCTATGGGTGTTCGCGTAAACGCCGACTCTCTGAAAAAGCAGCTCGAGGCGTCGGGAGCTGTCGAGCGCGAAAAGTTCCCCTATCACCGCGCGATACTCGACGGAACATACCCCTTGACCATCGGCGGCGGTATCGGTCAGTCGCGTATTTGTATGCTCATCCTTGAAAAGGCGCATATAGGCGAGGTGCAGTTCTCGCTCTGGCCCGATGACATGCGCAAAGCATGCCGAGATGCGGGGATCAATGTGCTCTAACAGTCGATCGTCGGCTGTCTCAAATGCCTAAGATCGGCACTTGAGACAGCCGCTTTCTTCAAGGCGAAAATGAACAAATCTTGAACATTTCGAACTCGCGGTAAATTCTGATAAATTTTTCCTTTTTTCTTGACAATTCGACATATTTTGTGATAGAATAAGAAAAGAAACCGAATTGTTTTTTGCTCGACAGGAATAATAAAATTGCCTGCCATGCGAGCGGCTTGTGCGAAAGTCTGAAAATGAATCTTCGATCATAGGTTGGCAGATTTCTCCGCTTTTGCGGAGATCTTGCCCTCACATAAACAGCCACGGATCCCACGGAAAGGATGATCATAATAATGGAAAAAATAAAAAATAAAGATAGATCAAAATACAAAAGACGGGATATCACCAAAAGAGTGCTGTCGATCTTTGCGGCGGCGATCATTTCGGCAGGTCCTGTCTGCACATTTGTCGGATGCAGCGGTATAAAGAATCTGCTGAATCCGTCTGAAACCCAAATAACAACGGTCGATTTCTCAAATCTGCCCGACGACCCGACGGTCGATATCGATAACGAGGAAGACCCCGCGCTCGCCATCACCGAGCTTATGGTGATCAATACCGTCGGCGAGAAGGACGCGTACGGAGACAGGGTTGGCTGGATCGAGATATTCAACCAAAGCACCGAGACCGTCATGCTCTCCGATTACGAGATATCGCTCAATGACGAGCTGCCGGTAAGCCTTCCGCAGATGACACTCACCGCAGGCGAGTATGTCGTGCTTTTCGCCAACGGAAAGAGCGGCGATCGCGACATATCACTTACACTGCCGGTAAAGGGACTCTTGATCCTCAGACACAACGGATTTGCGACCGCAAAGGTATCCTATCTCAACCCCAATGCCAACTGCTCCTATCTGCCGCAGACAGGCGCGGAGACATCTCAGCCCACCCCCGGGTATGCGGCGGTCAAGGAAAAGGATTCGATAGTCATCAGCGAGCTTATGTCGACCAACGATCTCTATCCGGTTGGCGGCAAGCTTTGCGACTGGGTCGAGATCTTCAATGCAGGCGAGAATGCAGTCGATCTTTCAAATTACTATGCCTCGAACGCCCCGAGCGACCTTTACAAATGTCAGCTGCCGAGCGTTACGTTGGGCGCGGACGAATATCTCGTCCTTTCATGCGGAACCGATCTGAACTTCAACCTCTCGAAATCGGGCGATAAGGTGTTTATAACCCGTTCGGACGGCGTGATAGCGTCCTCCTGCACATTTGATGCCATGGAGAAGAACACCGCGTGGACATACGATCGCGGTATTATAACCAAGCCCTCGCCCGGATATCCGAATACCGATGACGGCTACCTCACGGCGATATCCTCGCGTGTCGGACTTATTATCACCGAGGTGATATCCTCAAACAGCAAACATAATGCGATCGACGGCAAGTATTACGATCTTGTCGAGCTGAAAAATGCGACAGATTCCCCGATAAAGCTCTCCGATTACTGCCTTTCGGATAAATCGAGCAACCTTGCGAGATATATCCTTCCCGATGTAACGCTGGCGGCGGGCGAGTATTATGTTGTTGCCTGCGACGGAAAGAATTACGCACCCTTTAAGATCAGCTCGAGCGGCGAAAAGCTCTATGTCTCGAAGACCGACGGAACGGTCGTTGATGCTCTTGAGATCCCCGCAGTGCCCGCAAACAGAAGCTTCGGACGCTCATCCGACGGGACGCTCGTCTATTTTGCCGATCCGACCTTCGGCAAGGCAAACGGAGTCGGCTATACGACGATCGTGTCCGCACCTAAGGCAAGCCTGCAGAGCGGATTTTACAGCGGCGCGCAGAATGTGACATTGTCGGGCGAGGGAACGCTCTACTATACGACCGACGGCTCGAAACCGACCAAAAACTCGAAGGTCTACGACGGAAAGCCGATCGCGGTAAGCGGCGTGATGTCGATACGCGTTGTGGCATACGACGGTGACAGGATCCCGAGCGACGTTACCACATTCAACTACTTTATTGATATTCCCGATTATTCCAATCCGATAGTCAAGATATCTATGGCACAGGCCGATTTTGACGGAACAAACGGCATTTATACTAAATATAACAATACCGACCTCGAAAAAGAGGCGGGATTTGCCTACTATGTAAACGGCGTGGAGCAGTTCTCGGTCAATTGCGGAATAAAGCTTTTCGGCGCATCGAGCAGAATGTACGCCAAAAAGAGCTTCCAGCTTAAGTTCAGAACAAAATACGGACTGTCCAAGCTGAATTATAAGTTTTTCGACGATCTCGATATCACCGAGTTTAATAACATCGTAATGCGTTCGGGCTCGCAGTCGATCATGAAGTATCGCACGATGCTCACCGATGAGCTTGTAACATCGATCGCCGCGACCTCGGGCAACATGAAAAATGTGCTCGTTCAGGCGTATAAACCGATAAATCTCTATATTAACGATCAGTATATGGGTGTCTATTTCTTCAGAGAAAAGATCGACGAGGATTTTGTCGCAAATCATTGGGGCGTCGATCCCGACTCGGTGACCATAATCAACTGGGTAAGCTCGGTCAAATACGGCTCGTCCGATCAGGGCTGGCACGATCTTTGGGACTTTGTCGCAAACAAGAAGGCGGATCTTACCAAGGATGAGAACTATCAAAAGGTCATCTCGCAGATAAATGTCGAGAGCTTCATGGACGTTTATATCATGCGAATATGGGGCGGCGACCGTGACAGCGGAAACATCAGAGCGGCGAAATCTCCCGATTATGATAACGGAAGATGGAATTTCCTTCTGTTTGACTGCGACCTTTGCCTCGATGTCGGCGCGACCAAGAACGAACTCGACTATATTATGAACAATTCGAGCATAGCCAGACTTCATACGCTCTTCAGATCGCTTATGAAGAATGAGAATTTCAAGAAGGAGTTCTTGACTCGCCTCGGATATCATATGAAGAACACCTTCACTCCCGAAAAGACGCAGGGAAGATTTGATGCCCTTGTTGCCGAGGTCGATCCCGATATGAAGTACAACGTTGAGCGTTGGAAAGACACCTACCACAAGACCTACGCCGATTGGAAGGCAAACGTAAACGCCCTCCGCAAATCGATCGGTGAGACGAGAATAAAACTCTTTGTCCAGGATGCCGTCAAGACCTTCTCACTTACCGAAAGTGATGTCAGGACCTATTTCGGCGAGGAATTTGTGGCATATATGAATTAAATACAACCTCAGAGCCGATCGGAAGGATCACCCTTTCCGATCGGCTTTTGACAGATCAAAGAAAGGAGATCACGGCAGACGATGAAGAATAAAATTCTGCAAAAGGACAATAATCCGTTTCCTTTTTCCGATTCAAATAAACGATATTATACTTATGACTATTTTCTCCGAAAAAAGTTCGGCAAGAAGATCTGTAAATTGCCGCTCGATATCGGCTGTACCTGCCCGAATATCGACGGCACGAAGTCGGTCGGCGGATGCATATACTGCTCCCCTCGCGGAAGCGGCGATTTCGCAGGTCAGGCAAGCGAGCCGATCGAGACTCAGCTTTCGTCCGCTTTCGGGATGATGAGCGCAAAATGGGGGGACGATATCGGCTGTATACCCTATTTTCAGGCGCATACGAACACATACGGCAATCCTGAATATCTCTCCGCCATGTACCGCAGAGCACTCGCTTTTGAAGGCACGGTCGGTATAAGCATTGCCACCCGCGCCGATTGCCTTGGCGATGAGATAGTCGGCATTCTGCGCGAGCTGTCAAAAGAGACCTTTTTGACGATCGAGCTTGGACTTCAAAGTATCCACGACTCGACGGCAGACCGAATAAACCGCGCCCACAGCTATGATGAGTTCCTTCGCGGCTATGAAAAGCTTTGCGGGCTTAATGTCTGCATCCATATAATAAACGGTCTGCCCGGCGAGGATCACGACATGATGATAAAGACCGCAAAGGAGATCGCATCGCTTCATCCTCACGCACTGAAGATACATCTTCTCCATGTGCTCGAGCATACAAAGCTTGGCGAAATGTATAAGCAAGGGAGCGTCGGCACGCTCTCGCTCGACGAATATGTCAGGGTAGTCTGCGATCAGCTCGAGGTTCTGCCGCCCGATGTTGTGATAGGCAGGGTGACCGGCGACGGTGCGCCCGACGATCTGATAGCCCCTTTGTGGAGCAGAAAAAAGCTTGTCGTGATGAACGAGATCGACAAGGAGCTCTATCGCCGCGGCAGTATGCAGTCGGCAAAATGGAAATGCTGATTTTTAATCTAAAATTCACCGATTTTTCAGCAAAAAAATGTTGACATATAAGCAAAAATATTATATAATATATACGGGTCAGTATCATCATTGATATCGGCTCGTAAGACATGCGGGAAAGGACCTGTACAATATATGGATACCGTTCGTGAGCTGATAAGCGATCTTTGGCGTGCATTTATGAATATGGATCTCATCGATCTGCTCGATATCTTCATCATATCACTGCTCTTTTTTTGGGTAGTCAAATTCATACGCGACCGCCGCGCGGGCAAGCTTGCCGCAGGCGTTGTTGTCGTGCTGGTAGTCCAATTTATCGGCAGCCTTCTTGATCTGACCGCCGTCAATTTCCTGCTTCATAATGTCGTCCAAATAGGTATCACCGCGCTTATCGTGATATTCCAGCCCGAGATACGCGACGTGCTTGAAAAGATGGGCGGCGTGCGCAATCTCATTCCGCACAGCGAGTCGAAGGATGTCGCACTCGTCAAAAGCACGGTCCGCTCGGTCTGCGAGGCGGCGTGCGATATGTCGAGCGACCAAACAGGTGCACTTATCGTGCTTGAGCGAACGACGGGACTTGAGGAATATGTTTGCTCGGGTACTCTCATCGGCGCGGAGGTCACAAAACAGCTCCTTAAGAATATTTTTTTCAATAAAGCTCCGCTTCATGACGGTGCTGTTATCATAAAGAACAATCGCATTCAGTCGGCAGGATGCAAGCTTCCGCTTGCCTCGCATAATATCGACCTCGATTTCGGAACACGTCACAGAGCGGCGATCGGAATGAGTGAGCGCAGTGACGCGGTAGTAGTTGTCGTAAGTGAGGAAAGTGGTACGATATCTCTTGCGATAAACGGACAGCTTAAGAGAAATTACGATTATACAAGGCTTTATAAAGAGCTTATCGAGCTTATGATGCCGCGTCAGCTCTCGGATATCGTCGGCGAGAGAATGACCCAACAGGAAAAGCGTGCGGCGCGCGCGGCAAGAAAGGCGGAACGCGCCGTTGCCGCGGCAGAGCGCGAACGCGAAAAGGCGCTGTCGGAGCAAAAACAGAAAAAGGAATCGCAGTCGCAATCAGACGGCGGCGAACATCGGGACGGAGGTGCAAATTAAATGCTTGACTCTAATAAGAACGACCTTCCCGAGAACGAATATGTCGCAAACGAAGGAAAAAGCGACTATGTCGTAAAGAAAAATCGCCGAAATGACGTCATTGCATATATCTTCTCGCTCGTTGCCGCCATAATCCTCTGGGGCTATGTAATGACCTCGGGTGGCGGAGGCGTTATGCAGGTCGTCTTCAATTCGGTCGAGCTGACCTATAAGGGCGAGGCTGATCTTCGCGAAAAATACGGGTTGATCGTCCAAAATGTCGATGAGCAGGTCTCGGTGACTCTTTCGGGAGATAAAGATGATCTGAAGGGCATAGATGCCTCGGCACTCGACGTTTATGTCGATATATCAAACATTACATCGGCAGGCGAGTATGTTCTTCCGCTTGTCGCCGACCTCCCGAAGGGACTTAAGTATGAGCTTTCCGCGACGAATGTTACCGTAACCATCGACAAGCCGACAAGTCGCGAATTTGCCGTGACGGGCGAAAACATAAGGATCAAGGGTACACAGCTCGTCGATTATCCCATAGTTGACAAAAAGCTGAACATATCAAAGGTCACGCTCGAGGGCAGCTCGGTCAACCTCGACAGGGTGGCAAGCATTGAGATAATCACCGACCAGGTCGGTCAGATCACATCGAGCATGAAGGTCTCGGCAAGCATCGTTTTGCTTGACGAGGAGCTTTCCGAGCTTGATCTGCCGATAACGGTCAAGACCGATGCAGGCAGGGATGGTGTCGAGGTATCACTTACCGTATTTATGGAAAAGACGGTCAAGCTGACACTCGGTACGCAAAACGGCTACCTCGGCAGTGATCAGATAAAGATCACGCCGTCCGAGCTTCGGATAAGAGGCGAGGCATCGAAGGTCAAATCGGTAAACAGCATTTCGCTAAAGCTCGATCCGATAAACGAAAAAGAGCTTTTCGCCGACAAGGTCTACAGCGATGTCGATATAGAACGCATCGACGGTATCACATATACCACCGCCGACGGAGCTGAGTTTGTGTCGGCAGAGGTCGATGTCAAGGTCAGCAATATAGAAACTCGCATCATCGCGGTCAGAAATTTTGAGCTTTTCGGCGCACCGTCAGGTGTAGTTATCGCCGATAAGCAAATAATGGTGACCGTTCGTGCCGTTCCGGGCGAAAATGCGGCGATGATGCTTCGCTCACTTGAGGAGCACTCGGAAAAGATCAAGCTCTACATTGATTACAGCCTCGCAACATCGGACGGTAAGGTAGGGGCAGTCGTTGTGTTCGACAGCGAATATGCGGGATATGTTTACGAGGTCGGGCAATACAGCGTCTCGGTCTCCGAGGCAGAGCCCATCGAGCCCTACCCGCAAGAATAAAGGCAAATAACGGAGGATCATGTGCCGAAAATATTAGTCCATAACATCAAAATATCGGTCGAAAGCAGTGATCCTCATGGAGATGCGATCGATAAATGCGCGCGAATGCTGAAAAAATTACATATCAATCCGCTTTCGCTGAATGTTTCCAAGGAATCGATCGACGCGCGCAAAAAAGATAATATATGCTATGTTTTCTCGGTGACGGCAGAGCTGTCTGCCCTCCCGAGCGAGAAAAAGCTTGCCGATCTCGGAGCGGTCTGCCTAAAGGATGATGCGCTCCAAGTCAAGATCGGTTCGGTCAAGGCAAAACACAGACCGATCGTTGTCGGACTCGGTCCGTGCGGAATGTTCTGCGCACTTTTGCTCGCCGAATACGGCTACCGCCCGATAGTTATCGAGCGCGGACAGTGCGCAAGAGAGCGTGCGGCGGCGGTCAATAGATTTTACACCGAGCAGATACTTGATCCCGAATCGAACATTCAGTTCGGCGCGGGCGGTGCCGGAACCTTTTCGGACGGCAAGCTCATGACGAGGATCAACGATCCGAGGTGCAGTTATGTTCTGTCGAAATTTGTCGAGCTTGGCGCACCCGAGGATATTCTCACAAAAGCCAAACCGCACATCGGAACAGATATTCTGCTCTCGGTCGTTGAAAATGCTACCTCAAGGATCGAGGCACTCGGCGGCAGTGTGCATTTCGGCACAAAGCTTGAGTGTATCGACTGCGGAAGTGACGGCTCGGTTCGCGCAATATCTACAAATATCGGCGATATGCCCTGCGATCTGCTCGTGTTGGCGATCGGTCACAGCTCGCGCGATACATATAATTATCTGCTTGACGGCGGCTATGATCTGCGCGCGAAGCCCTTTTCGGTCGGCGTTCGGATAGAGCATCCGCAAGAGCTTATAAACCGCTCGCTTTACGGCAAATATGCAGATATACTTCCGCCGGCAGAGTATTCGCTCTCCAAGCGCGTCGGCGAGCGCGGTGTTTATTCGTTCTGCATGTGCCCGGGAGGCGAGGTCGTTGCCGCCGCATCCGAGACGGGCGGTGTTGTGACCAACGGAATGAGCCGCCGTGCAAGAGACGGAAAAAATGCCAATTCGGCAATCGCCGTCTCGGTGCTTCCTGCCGATTTCGGAGGAGGTGCCATCGAGGCGATCGACTTCTGCCGATCGATCGAGCACCGTGCATTTGTCATGGGAGGCGAAAATTACGCCGCACCGTCGCAAAGACTTGGTGACTTTTTTGACGGCAGAGTCGGCGATATTCGCGGCACTGTCGAACCCACCTATATGAACGGCAGGGTGACGCCCTGCGATCTTCATTCTTTGCTTCCGACATTTGTCACATCGATGCTTGAACTCGGCATTCGCGATTTCGGCAGAAAGATCGATGGCTTTGATATGGCTGATGCTCTTTTGACAGGTCCCGAGACACGCACATCCGCACCGATAAGGATATTCAGAGGCGATGATATGACAGCTCTCGGACATCGCGGTCTGTACCCCTGTGGTGAGGGCGCGGGATATGCGGGAGGGATAACCTCCGCCGCTGTCGATGGCATAAACTGCGCTACTCGCATTATGAGTGCCTTTTGTCCCGTCGATTAGTATTTTCTTTTTTTATTTTTAGTAAAGGGAGGCGACATTAATGCCCGAAAAAATATGGAATATAAAATCGGAGCTTGATGCCGCCGATCCTGCGGCGGTAAAGCTTGCAAACAGCCTTTCGGTAAGCTCGCTGACGGCACGCTTGCTCATGTCAAGAGGGATCGACAGCCATGAGAGTGCCTATCGATTTTTTTCATTCTCCGATAATGTTCTGCACGATCCTTATCTGCTTGCTGATATGGATCTTGCGGTCAAGCGCATCGAGCGTGCTTTGGAACTCGGTGAAAAGATCACGGTTTACGGCGATTATGACGTTGACGGAGTGACCTCGACCGCTCTTGTTTGGAAGTATCTGAAAGAGCGTGGGGTAAGTGATGACAAGCTCTCCTGCTACATTCCCGGAAGATCCGAGGAGGGATATGGTGTCAGCAGAGCCGCGATAGATAAACTTGTCCATGACGGTGCCGATCTCGTTATAACTGTTGATACGGGTGTTACCGCGATAGATGAGATAGCGTATGCTAAAGAACAGGGCATCGATTTCGTTGTTACCGATCACCATGACTGCAGGGAAATATTGCCGAGCGCGGTGGCTGTAGTCGATCCCGAGAGGCAAGACCCCGAAAACAAGTATCCGTTTGATAAGCTCGCAGGTGTCGGTGTCGCATTTAAGCTGATCACCGCACTTGAGATCAGCCGTCTCGGCAGGGACAGCGACTATCTCAGCGGAATATGCAAACGCTACTCGGATCTTGTTGCCATCGGCACGATTGCAGATGTTATGCCAGTGATCGATGAAAATCGACTTTTCATCAAAATGGGCATCAAGAAGATGAACGACACCCCATCCGACGCCGTTTCAATGCTCGTCGAGGAGGCAAGTCGAAGGGCTGACGGCAAGATCTCGCGCAAGGGCAGCATCAATTCATCGACTATCGGGTTCACACTCGCCCCTCGCATAAACGCCGCAGGCAGAATGGCGCATGCATCCTTGGCACTCGAGCTCTTTTTGACTGACAGCAGATCTCGCGCAAGAGAGATCGCCGCCGAGCTTTGCGCGCTCAATCGCCGACGCCAGGATGAGGAGAATGTCATCGTCAAAGAGGCGACCGATATGCTTGCTCGTCGCGGCGTGCCCGATCACGGCGTGCTTGTGATCGCGGGTGACGGTTGGAATAACGGAGTTATCGGCATAGTTGCATCGAGGATATCCGAAAAATATCACCTTCCGACAGTGATCGTTTCGTTCGACGGAGACATCGGAAAAGGCTCCGGCAGATCGGTCGCGGGCGTTGATCTCGTTGATGCTCTTTCAAAATGCTCGGATCTGCTTGAAAAATTCGGCGGTCACGAGCTTGCCGCGGGATTGACCGTCAGTCGGGCAAATTACGAGAGCTTTGACAAAAGAATAAACGAATATGTCAGATCACTGCTGACAGACAGTACCGATCGATCAAAGCTTGCGGCATGTGTGAATGTCGAGTGTGAGGTCTCGCCGCCCGAGATGACGCTTGCCCAGGCAAAGGAGCTTGAGCTTTTCGAGCCGTTCGGCTCGGGCAATCCCGTTCCGCTCTTTCTTATGAGAGGCGTGAAGATCGTCGAGATCAACGAGCTTGCCGTAAAGCATACAAAGCTTACGGTAAGAAAGGGAACATTCACCTTTACCCTTTTGATGTTCGGGTCAAAACGCGAAAATCTCGATCTTTTGATCGATGATGAGATAGATATAGTTTTCGAGCTTTCGGTAAATGAATTCAGAGGCTACTCGTCTGTCCAACTGATTTGCCGCGACCACAAATTGAGTACGGGAGTCATATCCGACGACGAGCGCGCAAGCTATCGCCGCGTAAAGAGCGGCGGCAGTTTTTCAAGGGCTGATCAGATCCTCCCGAGCAGAGCCGATTTTGCCGCAGTCTACACATGTATGAAACGCAGCGTCGGCATATATGTATCAAACAGAGAGCTTATCGCATCGGGTGTCGGCATCACTTACGCAAAAGTGCGTATAATAATTGATGTGCTGATCGAGCGCGGACTTGTATCGCTCGCACAAGGCTCGCCAGATAACGATATAGCGATCTATACCCTAAATAAGGTCGAAAAAAAAGCAGACCTTGAAAGCTCGCCCATATATAAAAAGATCGCGTGCAACATGACCGACTGATATCGAGCGTCGGTCGGAACAATATAAATTAAAATATAAATAAAACGGAGGTGTTCGGCTTGCCCGAAAATACGGATAAGCTCATAAGCATAATATCGGAAAACCACAATATGAGCTATGACCTTGATAAAATAAAGCGCGCTTACGAATTTGCGGCAGAGCATCATGCGGGACAGTTCCGCGTTTCGGGAGAGCCGTATATTACCCATCCCGTGGCGGTCGCGGAGATCGTCGCCTCACTTGAGCTTGATACCGATTCGATATGCGCGGCACTTCTTCATGATACGGTAGAGGACTGCGATGTCAGCGTGGAAGCCATAAAAAAAGAGTTTGGGCCCGAGGTCGCGCTCCTTGTCGACGGACTTACAAAGCTTGTTCATATTCCGTTTGAGGATAAAGAAGAACAGCAGATGGAAAATCTGCGAAAGATGTTCATGGCGATGTCGAAGGACGTCCGCGTTATCTTCATAAAGCTCTGCGACAGATTGCACAATATGCGCACCCTCTCGGCAAAAGAGGACGAAAAGCGACGCCTTACCGCACTTGAGACGATGCATGTGTATGCACCGCTTGCGCACAGACTCGGTATCCAGCGTATAAAGACAGAGCTTGAAAATCTGTCGCTTTCATATCTTGACCCGATAGGCTATGCCGAGGTAAAGGGCGATATCGAAAAGAGATACGGTCAAAATCGAGATTTTATCAGCAATATCAAAGAAGAGATCAAAGAAAAGCTTGCCGAAAACGGGTTTTCGTTTACGGTAGACGGCAGAATAAAGAGCGTTTACTCGATCTATTTCAAGATGTTCAATCAGCATAAATCACTTGATGAGATATACGATTTTTACGCCGTGCGTATTATAACGAAGACCGAGCTTGAGTGCTATACTGCACTCGGGATCATTCACGATACGTTCAAGTCGATCCCCGGCAGATTTAAGGACTATATCTCGACCCCAAAGCCCAATATGTATCAGTCGCTCCATACGACAGTCATCGGAAAAGAGGGCATACCGTTCGAGGTTCAGATAAGAACCGAAAAGATGCATCAGATCGCCGAGTTCGGTGTCGCCGCCCATTGGAAATATAAATCGGGCGACCATGTCGACGGCGAGATTGATCGCAGACTTTCGTGGATCGCAAGGCTCATCGAGGCTGAGGATAACACACGCGACCACGATGAATTTTTGCGTGCGCTCAAGGTCGATATTTTTCAGGACGAGATATTTGTGTTCACCCCGAAGGGCGATGTTATCAACCTCCCCACGGGTGCAACTCTCGTCGATTTCGCTTACGCAATCCATTCGCAGGTCGGCAACAGGATGATCGGCGCAAAGGTCAACGGAATGATCACACCGATAGACCGAACGCTAAAAAACGGCGAAATCGCCGAGATCATCACGTCCTCCGCATCAAAAGGACCGTCGCGCGATTGGCTCGGAATTGTCAAAACGAGCGAGGCGCGCAATAAGATCAGACAGTGGTTCAAAAAAGAAAAACGCTCCGAAAATATCGCCGTCGGCAAGGCGGAGATCGAAAAAGAGTTCTCTAAATTCGGCAGAGCGTGCAGTGCCGCGCAGATCGAGGAGATCGTTACAAATGTCGCAACGCGCATGGGCTATCACGAGGCGGACGATCTCTACAGCACGATAGGCTACGGCGGCGTAACGATCGCTAAGGTCGCGATCAGACTTCATGACGAGTTCGATCGTATCGTAAAGCCCGAAGAGACACCGACCCCGATCGTTGCCGAGCAGATCGTAACAAAACCGCATTCAAAGAAATCAAACGGCGGAGTCATCGTCGACGGTGTGGACGGATGCGAGGTCAAGTTCGCTAAATGCTGTAATCCGCTCCCCGGGGATGATATCGTCGGCTTCATAACGCGCGGATTTGGAATATCTATTCATAAGCGCGACTGCCCGAATGTCAGACAAGGGCTTGAAAAAGAAGAAAACAGAGACCGATTCGTCACGGCTTGCTGGGGCGATATGCCGACAAAGGCGGCGCAGAATACCCTCGGCACATACGAGGCATATGTGCAGATCTTTGCCGAAAACGATCTCATGCTCCTTGCAAATATTACGTCAACGCTTGCCGATATGCGCGTGACGCTCCATCAAATAAACACGCGCGCCAAAGACGGAATGCTTATCGTCAATCTCGTTGTCGGATGTCGCGACGTGTCCCATTTTAAGGCGATAATGGCAAGGCTTGCGATCATCCCGAAGGTCAACGAGGTAAAGAGAGGATATTCTGTATGATAGCAGTCCTTCAAAGAGTAAAGTCCGCTCGCGTGAGCGTTGACGGCAGAGTGACAGGCGAGTGCGGCGAGGGTTTTGCCATACTTCTCGGCGTCGCAAACGGCGATGATAAGCTTGATGCCGACCTTCTTGCCGCAAAAATATCAAAGCTCCGCGTTTTCCGTGATGAAAATGATAAAATGAACCGATCTGTCGTAGATATCGGCGGCTCGGCTGTCGTCGTTTCGCAGTTTACACTGCTTGCAAATTATAAGCACGGCAATCGCCCCGATTTTCTGTCCGCGGCGGCACCGAATGTCGCAGAGCCTCTTTATGAATATTTTTGCGACAAACTGTCATCACTTATAGGAAATGATGTAGGCAGAGGTGTTTTCGGCGCGGATATGCTCTATGAGATAGCAAATAACGGACCGGTCACCATCGTTATGGACAGTAACGTATTGAAGACAAAGAAAAATTCGCAGGAAAGAGAAAACATATGAAACTCATTTGTACCGACAATATAAGCAAATATTATCTTCAATCGCTCTGCCTGCTCTATTTCCCGGGGGCTAAATTCTCGGAAAATGAAACGGTTACCGATGAAACTCCGATAGTCACCGTATCGCTGACCGAGACTGAGCTTGCCGCAACAGCTGTCGCCGAGATAAGAATAGGCGATCAGCATGTGAGTGCAGAGGTGACCGAGAAATATAAGCCGTCGAGGACCGAGATAAAGGTTCAAAAGATAGCAGTCGGCAAGGCTGTTTTTGCCGCAGGTGAAAAATTTTTCGGCTACACTCCCGCATGGGGAATACTCACCGGTATACGTCCGTCCAAAATATCAAGACAGATCTACGTTCAGACACAGGATGCCGCGAAAACACGCAAGGTCCTTCGCGACGAATATTTTCTCTATCCCAAAAAAGCGGCGATACTTACCGATATTACCATAAATGAGCAGAGAATAATTGACAGACTCGATAAAAATTCCTGCTCGCTGTATGTATCCATCCCTTTTTGCCCGACGAGATGCGCCTATTGCTCATTCGTTTCCTTCGCGACCAAACGCCTTCTCTCGATGATCCCCGATTACGTTGACAGACTTCTTCGCGACCTTGATGTCGTGTTTGACTCGATCAAAAACCATGGTCTGTCCCTAAAGACAGTCTACATAGGCGGCGGAACTCCCACAACTCTCTCGGCAGAGGAGCTTGCGAGAATTTTTGATAAGATCGCTGAGCATATCGATCCCGCCTCTCTCGACGAGTTTACGCTCGAAGCAGGCAGACCGGATACGATCACCGCAGAAAAGCTCGCCGTTGCCGTTGCAAGCGGCGTGACGCGCATCAGCATAAATCCCCAGACCCTTAATGAAGCGGTGCTCAAGGAGATCGGCAGATATCATACCGTCGATCAGTTCTATAAAAGCTTTGAAATGGCGAGAGAGTCGGGCGTCAAGTATATCAACACCGATCTGATAGTCGGGCTTCCGGGTGACAGCCACCGCTCGTTTGTCAAGACTATGGACAATATCGTAAAGCTCGCCCCCGATAATATCACGGTACATACCTTCTGCGTCAAGAAGGCTGCCGATCTTGCACATTCTGCGGGAATTTATACGGGTCCCGGTGGGGATGCGCAAAAATCGGTCGATTATTCTCAGCTCCGCGCAAAATCAAACGGGTATATTCCGTATTACCTTTACAGACAGAAAAATTCGGTGTCAAATCTTGAAAATGTCGGATTTGCAAAACCCGGAGCAGAGGGACTTTATAATATTTATATCATGGAAGAGGTTCATCACATCTTTGCCGTCGGCGCGGGAGCTGTCACCAAGCTTGTTGAACGCGACAAAAACCGCATGATGCGAATATTTATGGATAAATATCCGTATGAGTATCTGTCTGCCGAGGGCGAGGAAAAATTCAGACGCGAGTATACCGAAAAGGTCGACGCGTTCTTCGACGGTCATGACTCCGAGTGACAAAGATCACAATCTTTTATTGAAGGGAAGATCATACCAAATGAAAAAATATCTTCGCGTCAAGTACGAATTTGAAAGCGAGGAAGAGAAAAAAGCGATGGTCGAGGCAAGCGAGCACAGCTTTTTTGCCCGCCTTGACTCGCTTTGCGACAGAGTTACGGCATCGGATGGGCTTGAGGCGGTAACGCTTTGCGGACCGACCTGCTCGGGCAAGACCACCGTCTGCGGGAGGATCACCGCCGCGGTCGCCGCAGAGGGCAGATCGGTGCTTGTTGTCTCGATCGATGATTTCTTCAAGGACAGAGAAGAACTCAACCGCTCGTCAAGCGAACTTTCGGGCAAGATCGACTATGACAGCCCGTCCGCGCTTGATTTTGACTGCCTCGAAAAAGCCGTGGACGATCTTTTCGCGGGACGCACCGCCAATATCCCGGTCTACGATTTTCACACGGGAAAACGGGTCTCGTATAAGCCAGTGACACGCTCGAACGGCGATATCCTGCTCTTTGAGGGCATCCAGGTTCTCTATCCCGAGTTTACGAAATTGCTTGTCGGACACAAAACACTGTCGGTGTATACATCGGTCGAGCATGGATATGATGTCGGCGGAGAAAAATTCTCAAGTCGCGAGATAAGGCTCATACGCCGCATCGTGCGCGATTACAAATTCAGAAATTCACCCCCTGCATTCACGCTCTATCTTTGGAGGAGCGTCACCGAAAATGAGGATAAAAATATTTTCCCAAATCGCGAAAAGGCGGATGTTTTTGTAAATTCTGCACTTTTGTATGAGCTTTCGGCGATAAAAAATGAGCTTCTCCCGATCCTTGATCTGATCCCTTCGGACAGCGAATATCGCGAGATCGGAGAGGAGATCGCCGAAAAATTCGAAAAGATCGAGACGATATCGACCTCTTATATTCCCGGCGACTCTATTTTCAGAGAATTTATAGGCAGATAAACACACCGTGACGGATAAAAAATCGTCACACCGCATAAGATCGACATGAGATAGGTTGCTTTGAGGGAGCTTTTGTCGATATGCGAAATGTCGGTCACAGAAAACACACAAAAAAGCAAGGGAAGGGTGGCATCGCACTCGGTGTTGCACTTCTGTCTGCGGCGGGGATCGTTGTCAAGATAGTGGGTCTTCTCTATAAGATCCCGATCACTCACCTCCTCGGTGATGACGGAATGGGATATTTCAGCGGTGCATATACGGTTTACCTGCTCTTTTATTCAATTTCTGCGGCAGGCATCCCGACGGCACTTTCGATACTTGTTTCGAGATCCGAGGCTGTTGGCAACAGACGACTTACCGCACGCACGGACATTGTCGCGACGATACTTTTTTCGTCGATCGGGCTTGCGCTCTCGCTGATCTTGGCGATCGCAGCGTCGCCTATTTCGAGTCTTGTCGGCAATCCGCAGGCTGATCTTGCACTGCTTGCCATCGCACCGTCCGTCTTTTTCGTGTGCGCGGCAGGGGCGATACGCGGCTTTTTTCAAGGGCATCAGGTCATGCTGCCGACTGCACTGTCTCAGATAACGGAGGCTATCGGAAAATTGCTGATAGGTGTTTTTCTTGCCAATTATGCCATAAAAAAGGGATATGCACCCGAGAGGGTCGCCGCATTCGCCATCCTCGGTATCTCTGTCGGCTCTGCCTGCTCGATGATACTTCTGCTTTTCATGAAGCTTCGATTTTGCAGACGAAAAAGGCGCGCCTCCGATCTTTTTTTGGATAAAAACGGCAAATTTGTCCTTCCGTCGGTGCCTTCCATCGTGCGCGAGATAGTGCGTATCGCACTTCCCGTGACCCTTTCGTCGGCGGTCGTCAGTCTGTCGGGCATCGTCGATCTCGCAACGGTCATGCATCGCCTTCGCGATATAGGATACAGCGCAGATGTGGCGAACGCCCTTTACGGCAACTACAGCGCGCTTGCCGTCGCACTCGTTAATATGCCGATCGTGCTTATCGCGCCGATCTCCACGGGACTTGTGCCCTATGTCAGCGAGGCGGTTGAGCGTCGTGATGTCGGCTGTGTCATTTCGACCGTCGATAATTCGCTCACCATCACATCAATGATCGCCCTGCCTGCGGCATTCGGGCTTGCGACACTTTCAAAACCGATACTGACACTGCTGTTTGAGGACTCGGCGGCAAACACCGCCGCACCGCTCCTCTCGCTTCTTGCACCGTCGCTTGTTTTTATCGCCCTGTCGAATGTCAGCGGATCGCTCCTGCAGGCAGTCGACGGTGTTGGTGTTCCGCTTCTGTCAATGTCGCTCGGATGTGCGGCAAAGCTTGTAACATCCTATTTTGCCATAGGAAAATTCGGGATGGCGGGCACTCCCGTCGGGACGTTTGTCTGCTACACTGTGATAGCGGCAGTCAATTTTGCCTTTTTGTCGGTCAAGACACGCCATCTGCCGCCCTTTTCGCGACTTTTCCTAAAGCCTGTTTTGGGCGGCGTAATATCCTCTCTCACGGCGGCTGTCGCGTATAAGCTTGCCGCACCGATCCTTGGCGCAAATGGTGGTCTGCTGATCGCTATCGCACTCGCCGTTGTCGCCTATTTTGCCGCATGCGTTCTTCTCGGGAGTCTGCGTGAGCTGGGACTTCGTGAGATGCCGCTTGTCAGACGATCGCAGGCAGAGCGACAATAAAATACAAAGGAAGAAAACTAAAATGAACGAGAAAGAAGAACTCATAAATAAAGAAAAGCTCGATATCGCCGACCTGCTTGCCGTAATGCGGATCCTGCGCTCGGACGGCGGTTGCCCTTGGGATATCGAACAGACCCACGCATCCCTTCGCAAAAATCTTGTCGAGGAGACCTACGAGGTCTGCGAGGCGATCGATAACTCGGATATGACGCTCCTTCGCGAGGAGCTTGGCGATCTGCTCTTTCAGGTGGTCTTCCACGCTCGAATCGCCGAGGAAAACGGTCTCTTTGATTTTGGCGATGTCGTAAACGATATCTGCCGCAAGATGATCGTCAGACACGACCATGTGTTTGGCAACACCCATTACCAAAACCTCGATGATCAGCTTAGCGGATGGGATGCCATCAAGATGCAGACCAAAAATCAGACCTCGACCGCCGACGCCATTGACAGCGTCGCACGCACCCTTCCGTCGCTTATGCGTGCGCAAAAGCTTGCGCATAAGCTTGCAAAAGCAGGCAAAAATATCGGTGAAACGGTCGAAACAGCCAATGTTGACGGCAGAGAGGTCGCAAATCAGATCTTTTCGCTCTGCGCCTCCTGCGACAGATCGGGACTTGACGCCGAAAGGGAAGTGTACGATCTTTGCGAGGATATTATAAGGTCGACAAGAGAGGAAGAAACTGTTAACAAATAATTTACATACTAAGTGTTGCTATCATGGCGCATTCGTGATATACTTACGGATATATGATGCGTGCGGATGACCAAAAGGAAGGAATATCTTTTATGAGACTTGACAAATATTTGAAGGTATCGAGGATAATAAAGCGGCGTACCGTCGCAAACGATGCCTGCGATGACGCACATGTCAGCGCAAACGGCAGACCGGTAAAGGCATCATATCAGGTAAAAGAGGGCGATGTTATAGAGATAACATTTGGCTCTCGCACGCTAAAGATCAAAGTGCTCTCTGTTGCCGAGCACGCGGCAAAGGCTGACGCGGCGGCGATGTATGAGGTGCTCGAACAGTAAAATTGACTGCATAATGTCACCCGCTCTGGCATATTATGTCACGAGGTGATCGTTTTGAGTGTTAATAAAAATGTTGACAGAGTATCGGATGCCCTGAGTCAAAAGCATTCGCTCTCTCTCGAGGATAGACGCTCCTTGGAGCTTACGGGGATCTTGGATGTGCTCGGCTTTGACGAGTGCTCGGTCGTTATGAAAACATCGCTCGGTATACTGTCTGTCGAGGGCGAGGGTCTGCATATTAAACATATGTCTGTCGACAAGGGTGAGATAAGCCTTGACGGAAAGATCGATCGCCTTTTTTATCTTGACAGACCTACGAAAAAGAGCGGACTTTTCGGCAAGCGTTCCGAATGATGTGGTTTGTCTCGCAAGGACAGCTCTTTACCATGCTTTCGATGTGCACGCTGTTCGGTGTACTGCTTTCCGCCTGCTATGATCTGTTCAGACTGCGCCGCCGCCTGATCACACCGCGCGCCCGCATTGCCGCGACCTTGCTGACCGCTGTCGAGGATGTGATCTTTTTCGCCGCCTCGGGTGCGTTTTTGACAGCTGTATTTTATGCATTCAACAGCGGACAGGTGCGGATCATGGGTATCGTCGGCTTTTGGTGCGGAGCACTCGCGTGGCGGCTGTCACTTGGCAGACTGTTTCTGTATCTGCTTGAGCGCGTCGCGAGAATTTTTATAAAGATCATCCGATTTTTGATCGTCCGACCGATCGCAAACTGTATGAGATCGGCGAGCAAGAAATGGCATTTGATGCTTGCGAAAGGGAAATTTCGCAAAAGGAAAAGATATACCGCAGCGCAAACGGCGTTTGCTTTGAAAGAGGCATCAACGGCGTTCGGCGCGATAAAGATGAAAAAATCCGTAAATGATAAATGAAAGGTCGTTTGCACAATATGAAAAAACACGGACATATTTTGCTTAAGGTCGCACTCGCAGTCGCTTTTGTGGTCACACTTTATGCCATAATCGATCAACAGCTTGAACAAAATGAGCTTGTCGAGCAGTATGAAAAGCTTTACGCAGAGGTCGAGAGATATTCGGACGAGGTCGATGAACTCGCGTACGATCTTGAAATATGCGATACCCCCGAGTATTTCGAAAAAGCGGCGCGTAAACTCGGATTTTGCAAATTCGGCGAGACAGTTTTCATTAATGACAGACAAAAATAAAAGATCTCGCGACATAGACTGCCGCGAGATCTTTTGGCTCTTCAGATATTTGCGCTTATGTTGTCGACCAGATCTCCGAACGTGTCAAGCTTTATCAGCTCGTCGTCGGGGATGTAATAGCCGTATTTTTCTTCGATGAATGATAAGAGTTCTATAAGATCGAGCGAATCGCAGTCGGGAAAGTTGTCGAGAGTCGAATTTTCGGTGATCTCGCCCTCCTCGATCGATGTGTGACTTGTTATGTAGCCGATAAGCTCGCTTGATATTTCTTCGTTCATGCGTCAGGGTCCTTTCGATAAAATTGCAAGCTACATTGTATCATAAATATAAGCATTTGTCTATAGCTTTATCGAATTTTTTTGAAAAAAGTTTCATAAATATTCTTCCCCTCAACCACTTGACAAATCACATAAAATGTGGTACAATATACAAACCCCGTCGGGGTGTAGCGCAGTTGGTAGCGCGCTTGGTTTGGGACCAAGATGCCGCAGGTTCGAATCCTGTCACTCCGACCAAAAAAGGCTTTGGAAAGCAATTTCCGAAGCCTTTTTCTTTGTCTACTGCATTTCAGTTTTTGATTGTCAATATTTTTTGCGATAATGCGGCGCTCTTTTCTCAAAGAGCCTTGACAAACTATCACTTTGGTGATATAATATAAGCGTGTTGAATAGGAGGTCATGGATATGGGAAAAATGATTACATTGTTTCACGGCTCGGAAAAGATCATAGAAACGCCTACCTTTGGCGAAGGCAAGAAGACGAACGATTTCGGGCTTGGCTTTTATTGCACCGAAAGCGAAGGACTTGCCAAGGAGTGGGCAGTGTCTTCACTGCGTGACGGCTTTTCCAATCGCTATACATTGGATACCGAATACATGAAGATCCTGAATCTGAACAGTCCCGACTATACGATCCTCAACTGGATCGCCGTTTTGGTCGAGCATCGACTTTTTACCATCAAGACCCCTGTCGCAAGAAGAGCAAAGCGGTATCTGATCGACAATTTCGGCATCAATGTCAATGCTTACGACTTGATCACAGGCTACCGTGCAGATGATTCCTATTTCGATTATGCAGAATCTTTTTTGAACAATGCCATCTCAGTCGAACAGTTGGCGAATGCCATGCGACTCGGCAAGCTCGGTGAGCAGATCGTTCTGAAATCAAAATTTGCTTTCTCTCGTCTTCAATTTGAAGGCTTTGAGGTTGCCGAAAAGGAAGAGTTTTATGTTTTGCGTAAATCACGAGATGACGAGGCAAATCGGCTTTATCTTGAAATGCTTGAGGAGGAGACCGACGGCTTGTATATTCAAGATATCATAAGAGGAGGTATCACAAACGATGATCCACGCATACCAAGAAATCTATCTAAATAAAGCACAGTCGATCCTCGGTGATGCCTTTGACTATGCGGTCAACACCTGCGATATACCGGGCGATCAATTCGTCAAGCTGTTCTTGGCAAGCAGTGTTTGTCGGCGTATGGAGAACGGCGAGCCTGCCTATCTTGCCGGCAAAAGCGGCATCGAGATCGCTGCCGAGGTAGTATTCGAGACCATGGGCAAAGAGCTGACACAAGAACCTGCCGAGAAATTCGGTCGATCGGGAGAATATTGGATCGGTTGGGCAGTGGCTTACTATCAGTGGTATTCGGGCAGAAAATTCAGCGAGATCTTCCGTGCGGTAACTTACGATGACTTACAACAAATGTACTATACCTTGCACGAGGCGGATATTTCAAAGTTCGTGGATATCGTCGATGAACGCATACGCCTTGTCTATCCCGACACCAATCTCAAACGCATCCGCACCGTATACGGTTGTACCCAAGCCGAGCTTGCAAAGAGTTCAGGTGTCAGTCTGCGCTCCATTCAAATGTACGAGCAACGGGGTAAGGATATCAACAAAGCAAGTGGGGAAACAATCTATCGACTTGCCAAAGCACTCGGCTGTGCTATGGAAGATCTGATCGAGAGATAGACGAGCAGAAGCTTTTTCTTTGTTTATTGCAGACCCAAAATAAGGGCTGACGGTCGTTTCCGTCAGCCCTTTGTGTATTCGGTTCTGTGGGATTTGATTATCTCTTTTTATAAATAACAAGCTCAGGATTCTCACCATTTGCTTCATAAGCAGCTATGAGAATAAAGTCCATATTGGCTACGATACCAAAGCATCTTTCGCCGCCGATTTCGCATTCCAGTTGATTGCCGAGATAGGTTGCGTTATCGTCAAGGAATTTTACGATCTTACCGTTAGGAAGACGGTATTCAAGGTTAACGTATCCGCCCACAAGCGCGTTAAGCTTTTCAACTCTCGGCATTCCTTCAACCCCAAGCGCGTTGATCTCTTCAATCAGTTTGCTTTTGAATTCCTCGAATTTTTCTGCGTCGGCAAGGTTTTTATACTGTTTCCAATAGTCAAGTTTTGGAAGCATTTCTTTCATATATGTGCGTACTTGCTCGGGAGGGAATGACTCGTTTGCCATATGTGCGATACAGACCTCTATCAGATCGTCCATATTATGATACATATATTCGCCGTCGGCATAGCACCACTTGCAATATTCCTCGTTGAAAAAGCCGTCGACTTCTTTGCTGATCTTAGAATCTTCAAGTGGCATACCGCAACATTGACAGATCAGCTGTCGCGGCGAACCAAGAAGCGTGTTGATCGACACATCAAATAATTGAGACAGCAGTTTGAGCGTTTCCGTGTTCGGTATCGTTTCACCTGTTTCCCAACGGGAAACTGCCTGTCTTGTTACAAATATCTTTTCGGCAAGTTCCTCTTGAGACAGTCCTTTTTTCGTTCTTAATTCGTAAATTATATCTTTCGTTTCCATAAAAACCACCTTATTAGTTTGTGATTATATTATATCATGAGTTTCCGGGGTTGTCAAGCAACTCGCTGTTGCTGTATGCTCGACAAATTCTTATTTATCGCTATACTTATTATTATATTTCCAAAACCGCTTTACTACTTTGCCTACAGCAAACCCAAAAATAAGGGCTGACGGTCGTTTCCGTCAGCCCTTTGTATTCGGTTCGCCTCGACAAATTGAAAATTGCTTGTTATAAAATATCACCATTATACTTTTTCATTGCGTAAAAACTAATAATCAAACCTGCAACAATACCGGCGATCAATTCTACTGTACCGATAATAACAAAAATGTCAAGTTGTGTTTGCTCGAAAATCAAGAACAGAATACCGAATATGATCATAGCAATACCGATAATGAGAGTTCCAAAGCCAACAAGCTTGCCAAAGGGTTTACGATTTTCCTCGGTCACTCGTTGTCTATGATACCAATGAAGTGAAGATATATTTCCTGTCATATTGATTATACCGAGAATAGAAATCAGTATTCCCGGTCCGGAAACAGTTATAAATGCTGCCATTTCACGACCTCCTCAAATTCTTTATTATATTTAGATTTTGGTATTTGCGGTATTGAGCTCGCTGAGATCGCGCCATTCCAAACGGTCCGAGTCGATTTTCCTCTCGGCGAGAGAGTTTAGCCGCTCGTCGGTTTTTCTTTGTTTTTCATCAGCCTCGATACCGAAAAGGGTATCGCTTATTTCAACGACCTTGTAGCACGGATTATAATTGTTTGTCTCAAAAAGTGCAAACTTTTTATGTGAGAGATCAATTATCAATATCGGGCATCTGACCTTGGTGCTCTCTTTATCGTAAATCGACGGTTGAAGAAAAAGCATGTTGCCGCTTTTATTGGCGGAGAAATTATCACAGAAATCCAAACCGTCCGAAATATTCAGTACCGGCTCGGGACTTTCCTTGTTTTTTAATATTGCCAAGGAGCCGACATACCACCCCATGCGCACTTCCGCAATCGAATATATGCAACACAGCATGTCGCTTTGAGGCAAAGAATAGAATTTATCATACACAAACGGAATGGTGTTTCGAATATCCCAACGAGGCAGACTTGGAAAATCAAACTTCCAGTCTGTCGTGAGGTGGTCAGCGCAGTCGGAATCACTGTTCGTGGATGATACGAAAGCAATCGGTAGGAAATGCTCTGACCGTTCTTTCGTGCGGGCGAGAATGACATTAAAAGTCCGAAAACGAACAGCCCTGCCAAAAACAGCCACCCCATACCGCCGTCATCACCCAAGTCATTATTAACGAGGTGAAAAGCAGATATAAGATTAATGTGCTCCCTGTCAAGTAGACAGACCAAAAAACAAAAAAATTTACAAAAAA
>CAZMPO010000004.1:0-151670 GCA_964568425.1 uncultured Lachnospiraceae bacterium
GATATTCTTTTTTGAAAACTTAATGTTGCAACTTCATTTTACAATCTGCAAAAATTTATCGGTCAACCGTCGGTTGACCGATAAATCTGTGTTATTTGTCCTGCTTTTTGTCCTCGGGGAGCGTCCCGTTGGCGATCTGCAATTCCTTGAGGATCGATGTCAAAAGCTCGTTGTCGGTCGGCTTTTTCGGCTCCTCTTTCTTCGGAGGCTCGGGCTCCGGCTCTTTCAATTTCCAAAAGAGAAACCGCTTGCGACGGCGGATGCCCGCTTTTGCCGCCTCCTCGACCTTGTCAACATGCTTTTTGAAGGATTTTATGATCTTGAGCACGATAAATACAAAAAGTGCCGTGATCAAAAATTGTATGATCGCTTGGATAAAACTGCCGTAGCTGACCGCTATCTCGGCGGCGGTGATCTCGCCCGCCTCGTCCGTGACGGCAGGGCGGAGAATGAATTTAAGCTCGCTGAGATTGATGTCGCTGATAAAATAGTTTATAAACGGCGTGATGATGTTGTTGGCAAGCGATGTCACGATCGCATTGAATGTAGAACCGATGACGATCGCGGCGGCAAGATCGAATATGTTTCCCTTGTTGATGAATTTCTTGAATTCGCTGTGATACTCGGTTATGTTTTGCGATTTCTTTTTACTTTTCTTTGACATTTTCACACCTCCGCTTTTTACATATTTTATCACACGCGACCGATTTTGTCAATATGAACCCGAAAATAAAAGAAAAATTTTTTCTTTTTACAGATAACGGTTGATTTTTGGCAAATAATATGCTACAATATAAGGGTGTGCAGTAGCACTTTTGGATAAATAAAGTATAATATGAAAGGATGCTCAAAGCAGCATAGCCAGATAAAATGCTTGAAATAAAAAATCTGTCATATTCAGTCGGCGGAGTGTCGATCCTTCGCAATATCGACCTCACCGTAAATGAACGCTTCGTTGCCATAACGGGTCCAAACGGCTCGGGTAAATCAACACTCGCAAAACTGATCGCCGGGATCATCACCCCCGATTGCGGTCAGATCATCCTTGACGGTAAGGATATAACCAATATGTCGGTCACCGACAGAGCAAAGGCGGGCATCAGCTTTGCATTTCAACAGCCGGTCCGCTTCAAGGGGATCACCGTGATCGACCTTCTCTCGCTCGCGAGCGGCAAAAAGCTCTCTGCCGCCGCCGCCTGCGCCTATCTCTCCGAGGTCGGACTTTGCGCAAAGGATTATGTTAACCGTGAGGTCAATGGCTCGCTCTCGGGCGGCGAACTCAAGAGGATCGAGATAGCAATGGCGCTCGCTCGTTCGACCTCCCTGACCGTTTTTGACGAGCCTGAGGCAGGTATCGATCTTTGGTCGTTCAACAGCCTCATAAAGGTCTTCGAGTCCATGTACGAAAAAACTCGCGGCTCTATCATGATCATCTCACACCAGGAAAGAATACTTAATATCGCCGATAAGATCGTTCTCCTGCGTGCGGGCGAGATTGAAAAGATCGGCACTAAAGATGAGATAATGCCCGCACTTCTCTCAAACGGTATCTCGTCTGCGGGATGTCGCTTGACCGAAGGAAATTGAAAGGAGAGCCGAAGATGGAACTTGATAAAATACAACTCGAACTTTTGAAGCAGGTCGCCGATCTCGAGGGTATCCCGAAGGGCGCATATAACCTCCGCGTTGACGGCAGATCGTTCGGCAGACGCGATAGCGAGCATATTCACATTGTCCCGAAGACCGACGACAAATCGGGTATCGATATCTATATCGATGAGGGCACGAAAAACGAATCTGTCCATATCCCCGTAATTCTCGATCAAACAGGACTTCACGATATGGTCTATAACGATTTCCATGTCGGAAAGGGCGCGGATGTCGTTATCGTCGCGGGATGCGGCATCGATAACTGCGGCAGTGGCAGCTCGGAGCACAGCGGAATACATTCCTTCTACCTCGATGCGGGCGCAAGGGTCAAGTATATCGAAAAACATTACGGACAGGGAAACGGTGACGGCGAGAGAGTAATGAACCCCAAAACCGTCGTTCACCTCGCAAAGGACGCTTATATGCTCATGGAGACCGCTCAGATCGGCGGTATCGACTCCACCGAACGCTCGACCGAGGCAAGGGTAGGGCAGGGTGCGACACTTATCGTCCATGAAAAGATCATGACCCACGGCAGACAGCACGCAAATACCGATTTCGAGGTCGATCTCTGCGGCGATGGCGCAATAACGCATGTTGTCTCTCGCTCGGTCGCAAAAGAAAATTCGACCCAACAGTTCAATTCGCATGTCGTTGGTAGTGCACGCTGCAGCGGCAGAACCGAGTGCGACGCCATAATCATGGATAACGCACGCGTCGGAGCAATTCCGCAGATCGTCGCCGCTCACCCCGAGGCGGCACTCGTCCACGAGGCGGCTATCGGCAGGATCGCGGGCGAACAGCTGATAAAGCTTATGACCCTCGGTCTTACCGAAAAAGAGGCAGAAAACGAGATAATAAACGGATTTCTTAAATAAAATATAATAACACCTCGAAACGGCAATAGTGGTTTCGAGGTGTTATTATTCACACTGTTAGCACTCTCTAGCGTAGAGTGCTAACAGTTTACATAAAAATAATATTATCATAACAAAATATCCGAAAATATGGGCTATAATATAAGCGTCGATAGGAAATCGACAAGCAGTCACAACAAGCGATTGCGAAAATGCTTACAAGCTAACAATAGCCTGTTGTAAAAGTCGATGAAGTTTGCTTGCACCCTGTAGGGCGGGGGCTTGCTCCCGCCGGTTGTTGGTTATATGTGAATATAATTAAGGCGACCATATGCCTTGTTTGATCTAAATTCGAAGGGGCGGTGGGAGCAAGCCCCCGCCCTACGGGGATAGTGTAGAATCAATATCTGTCTGTTCGACTTTTACAATCGCCTAAAGCTAACAAACAAAGGAGGATTTTATTATGTTTGAGCTGAAGCCTTACCGTAGAAACAATGCTGTCAGGGAGTATAATCCCTTTAAGGAAATGGACGAGTTCTTCGCCGATCCGTTTGGCGGATTTTTCGGAAACCGTGATATTGCGGCGTTCAAGACCGACATTTCGGATGAAGGCGATCACTATCTGCTCGAGGCAGATCTTCCGGGATTTGATAAGAAGGATATCCACCTCGATATAAACGGTGATAGCCTCGTACTCTCAGCCGAACGCGGCAGTGAGAATAAGACCGAGGAAAAGAAGGATAAGTATATCCGCATGGAGCGCTCTTGGGGCAGATATGTCAGAGAATTTGATATATCGACGATCGACGCCACCGCAATCAGGGCAAAGTACGAAAACGGAGTACTCAGCCTTGTTCTGCCGAAAAAGCAGGCGACCCTGCCAGAGGCAAGACAGATCGAGATCGAATGACCCACAAAACAGACCCTCTCAAAACACGAGAGGGTCTGTTTTAGTTAAAAAATCTCTCTTAAACATTTCGCAAACATAAAATAAATACTCGCAAAACAAATGGGTGGTATAATATCGCCACAACGAAAAAGGAGAGAGCAATTATGTTAAAGAATTTTCACCCCATCAAGGATATGATCGATTCGGCAAAGGCACAGCATGAGGTAGATCGCGCAAATTTCGCCGCCGTAAAGGCAGAATCCAAGGCACGCTTTGAAAGGGCAAGGACAAACGGCAGTATCGGTGCGCATAAAGAAGCACAGAAAAAACAGCGCGAGGAAGCGATAGCCGCGGCAAACGAGCGCATCGCCAACGCAAATGCCGAGATAGAGAACGCAAGAGCGGGCAGATAAACGAATCGGCGTACAGACGAAAAAATTCGTCTGTACGCCGATCTGTTGCGATTTATTTTATTTTTCGATATACGAGAATTCGGTCCCGATAAAGCCGAGCTGCTTGAAATCATCCATATTGTGCCTGATTATGTAATCAATGTATGAGATGAACATGCTCGCGGTAAACTTGTATCCGCAGGGAGTCATATGACCGCCGAGGAAGAATTTTTTGTAAAATGCCGAGTCGTATATCGGCGCATTCTCAAAAAGATCGATAACATACGAGTTTGCAAACTTTTCGGTAAAAGCGTGCAGGATCCTCGCGTGCTCTGCTCGAAGCGAGTCACCGCTGTCGCCATGCCTTGGCATTGTAACAAAGAAAAATTTCGCGTCCGGCGATATTTCTTTGTATCTGCGCACCAGCTCGGCATAATAGCCCGCAAAAGTGCCCGAGTCAAGCGGATCATCGACCGATCCGACGGGCGCTCTCGCGTTCATCACATCGTTTACGCCGAGTGCGATGATATAAACCTTGCAAGCAAGATCGGGCGCGAAATAGCCCATTTGCTCGCCGAAGCTTTCGAGATACTCCTTTGCGGTCATTCCGCCGCGCGAGAAGTTCAGAGCGGTAAATCCGCACTCGCGCGCCATGTACTGTCCCCAAGAATGATGGAACATATCATGATATGCGCGATTTCCGTTTGCGTCAAGCGACTCGAACTCGCCAGATGCAAGGCTGTCGCCGATGCATCCGACCTTTTCGAGTATCGAGCAAAATCCGCCGCCGACAGGGCGGGTCTCGAGTGGCTTTTCGTTACCGTTTTCGTCAAAATCATAAAAAAGTTCTGTTTTCATAAGATATTCCTTTCAATTCATATATCTCTATCACGAGAGTGCAACACCGCTGAGCGAAATGTTGTCGCCCGGGAGAAAAACAAGTGCGTCAATGTCCCATCCGTTGTTCTTTGCGCTGCTCTCCGATGGGAGTCTTTAAGAAATTATACCAAAAAAAGCCGATCGTGTCAAGCACTTCTTTTGCTTTTGAAAAAAACTATCACCGCCCCGAGTTAAAAAAGATCACAATCACAAAAAATGCATTCTCACCGATCCGCTTGATCGATTTTTTTGATATTTTTTTCAAAAAAATATCAAAAAGCTATTGACAAAAGGGAAGAACTGTGCTATAATAAGAGCCGCTGAGAAGAACAGCGAAATGAACAACGATATTGAGGATTTGTGTAAAGGTAGCACGACAGACTCTGACTCTGTTTGTTGGGGTTCGAATCCCTAATCCTCAGCCAAAACCCCGAGAGTATGCGCTCTCGGGGTTTTATGTTTGTATGGACAAATGGTACTTTAATTTCGCACACCGCATTTTCGCTGTTCGGTATTATTCCCGAATTCACGAGGCTAAAGTGAAATATTTTGCCTTGCGGCAAAATGTGAAATGAGATTTGCCCACGTTTGCTCTGCAAACATTTCACATTTGCAAAGCAAATATTTCACAGCGAAGCTATTTCACTTGCCCGAAGGGCAAATTTCGTTAAAAAAACGACAGGTCAAAACCTGTCGTTTTTTTTCTGGTTGCGGGGGTGGGACTTGAACCTCACGACCTCCGGGTTATGAGCCCGACGAGCTACCAACTGCTCTACCCCGCGATATTAAACTTTGTGTGACGGTCTGGTGCCGGCGACCGGGATCGAACCGGTACGAGACTCTCGTCCCACCGGATTTTAAGTCCGATGCGTCTGCCTGTTCCGCCACGCCGGCGTATTTCTGAACGCTTGTATATTATAGCACATCTTTTCGTATTTGTCAAGTGCTTTTTGAAAAAAACTTAAAATATTCGCATCGATCGTGGCGGCGGCGTCTGTTTGTCGGCACTTCTGTGATATATTATGCAAAGACGGTCGGAATTATTCATGCAGATCGAAATTATTCAAAAATCCGTGTCTCAAAAACGCCCGCAAACATCGCCTTATATAATTTTTTGTCGAAAAATTGACGCGGTCAATATATTTTTACATATAACCTCTTGATTTTTTTGAAAAAGTGTTATATAATAGGGGACGTAGGCTTTTCCTAAATAACATAAAGGAGACAGAATAATGAAAGACGAAAAATATGAGTACGCAACCAGCGGCGAAGTCGCTGAGATGTGTACCGTAAGAAAAGGCGCAGATCACGGTCCCGCCCCCCTGCCCGAAGAAGGTAAGTGGATCAAGGCAAAGCAGATCACCGATATCTCGGGCTACACACACGGCATCGGTTGGTGCGCACCTCAGCAGGGCGCGTGCAAGCTCTCGCTCAATGTTAAGAATGGCGTGATCGAGGAAGCACTTGTTGAGACCATCGGATGTTCGGGCATGACTCACTCGGCAGCTATGGCGGCTGAGATCCTCCCCGGCAAGACCATCCTTGAGGCACTCAATACCGACCTTGTTTGCGACGCTATCAACACCGCAATGCGCGAGCTCTTCCTTCAGATCGTTTACGGCAGAACTCAGTCCGCATTCTCAGAGGGCGGTCTCGTAATCGGCGCAGGCATGGAGGATCTCGGTAAGGGCGCTCGCTCGATGGTCGGCACAATGTACGGCACAAAGGCAAAGGGTGTTCGTTATCTCGAGATGACCGAGGGCTACTGCACCAGAATGGCACTTGACGAAAACGACGAGGTCATCGGCTACGAATTTGTTTCGCTCGGCAAAATGACCGACTTCATCAAGAAGGGCATGGAGCCCGGCGAGGCTTATAAGAAGGCTATGGGTACATACGGCAGATTTAAGCCCGAAGACGGCGCGGTCAAATATATCGACCCGCGTAAAGAATAATAAAGGAGGAATACCGAAATGGCACAGTTTGAAGGTTATGAGAGACGCGAGGCGAAGATCCTCGGCGTTCTGAAAGAATACGGAATTTCCTCTATCGATGAGTGCAAGGAAATCTGCGACGCTAAGGGCATCGATCCCTATAAGATCACCGAAGAAACACAGCCTATTTGCTTCGAGAACGCAAAATGGGCATATACCGTCGGCGCAGCGATCGCAATCAAGAGCGGTTGCACAAAGGCGGCAGATGCGGCGGCAGCAATCGGTATCGGTCTGCAGTCCTTCTGCATCCCCGGCTCTGTTGCTGAAAACCGTAAGGTCGGTCTCGGCCACGGTAACCTCGGTAAGATGCTCCTCTCCGAGGAGACCGATTGCTTCTGCTTCCTCGCAGGACATGAGTCCTTCGCGGCTGCAGAGGGTGCTATAAAGATCGCACTTAACGCAAATAAGGTTCGTACAAAGCCCCTGCGCGTTATCCTCAACGGTCTCGGCAAGGATGCGGCTTACATCATTTCCCGTATCAACGGCTTTACTTATGTACAGACCGAATTCGATCCTTACTCCGAAACAGTCAAGGTCGTCTCCGAAACTCCCTTCTCGAAGGGTCCTCGCGCAAACGTTAAGTGCTACGGCGCAGATAACGTTCCCGAAGGCGTTGCTATCATGAAGCTCGAGAATGTCGGCGTATCGATCACCGGTAACTCGACTAACCCCACGAGATTCCAGCACCCCGTCGCAGGCACATATAAAAAGTGGTGTGTCGAGAACGGCGTGAAGTACTTCTCGGTCGCATCGGGCGGCGGAACGGGCAGAACCCTCCACCCCGATAATATGGCTGCAGGTCCTTCCTCTTACGGTATGACCGACACCATGGGCAGAATGCACTCGGACGCACAGTTCGCAGGCTCGTCCTCGGTTCCCGCACACGTTGAGATGATGGGTCTCATCGGTATGGGCAATAACCCGATGGTCGGCGCAACCGTCGCAGTCGCAGTTGCCGTAGAAGAAGCAATGAAGGCATAAAAAGCTAAGCTTTTATAAAAACCACCCCTATCGTCATTTCGACGATAGGGGTGATCGCTTTTTTGGGATGCTCGTTCCTTGTTTCTGCAAATATATTACCATCACCGAACTTGAACTTAAAATGCTTGTAGAAGCGGCAGTAGGAGAGTTCAATAAGGTATTTAAAACCGATAAGTCTTTTACCGACTCAAATGAGACGGAGTAGTATAGAGTCCTCCTAAAACAAAACACCGGGCAGAGTCCATTACTCTACTCGGTGTTTTGTCGTTTGCCCGAACACTATTTCAACAAAGAATAAGTGGTTCGGATTATACTCCAATGGTGGAGGCGAGGGGAGTCGAACCCCTGTCCGAAAAGCTGTTGGCAGGACTTTCTCCGGGTGCAGGCTGTCTTTTGGGATTTCCCCTTTCCGATCGCCGACGGTCAGGCTATCGGATCGGGTAGCCATTTAATGCGTGACGGCTTCAATGGCGAAAGGGCCGTTCACGTTCACCGCTGAATGACGCCCGTATCGGAGCCGCGATACTCTCCGGCGGACGGGCCGCAACTTTTGGCGGCATCATAGCTGCACTCAGGCAGCTACAGCGTAATCGTTATTAGCGTTTACTTTTAAGTTTGGACCTTTTAAGAGATTGTCCGGCTCTACCCGCTTATCCTGTCTCAAGCTCCCCGTCGAAACCTTTACGCCCCCATACGGGAGATCTTGTGACCTCTCTTATATTATACACCAAAATCGAGCGATTGTCAACAGTTTTTTCACTATTCGATATAATAAATCCGCCTTAGATTCCGAAACGGACTCTAAGGCGGATCTTGCTTGTAAAATATTTTCGATACAAGCACAAAGCTTAACCGCACTGCAGAACGAGCCATGTTTTATCAAAATTTTGATCCTTCAGATGCTGCTTTTTGATATAAAAGTAAATATTTCCGACATCTCCGAACATCAGCTCAAAATCGTCATCTTCGATCGATGCCATCTGAAACAGCAGTATCCACTCTGCGGCTTTTTTCTCGATGTCATATTTTACATCGCTCGGCGTGCTCGCATAGCTCTCGTGGTCGCCGCAGTAGAGTCCGCGGGTCGTTCTTTCGCATTCGGTCAGCATCTCGCTCTGCATTATGTTCGCATATCCGAGAAGCTTGTGACGCTCAAAATCACCGGCATATCCTCTCTTTTCGAGCGCGTCGTCATATTTTTCCCAATCGACATCGCCCTTTGCGTGATATTCAAGTTCTTCGTAGTTTGGATATGAATCGGCGGCTGAGAATTTCAGGTCGTATTCTTTGATCTTGTACTCGTCCGCCATATCGTCGGGGAAGGGCGCGCTTACAAGGGATGCCGTGTCCTCGAAATAGTAGACGCGCGAGCATCCGAGGTCGGCGGGATCAAAGCCCCACACCATGGATTCGAGTTCGTAAAAGAAAAGAAGCAGTCCCTTCTTGGGTAACAGGTTGTCTTTGTCGAGGGCTGCCACATCCGAGAGATCGATCTGACACAGGAAGGAGAGCGGTCTGTTTGCAACTTCGTCATCATAATTTTTTGCGGAAAATCTCGGCCACTCGAATCCGCTCGGAACTGTCGGATTGCCGCCGAATTTGCTTCTTGTAGGCGATGTACCCTTCTTTGCTTTGCATGTTGTGATCGATATCTCGTTTTTGCGCAGTGCGTTCAATATGCCGCCAAGATCGTTTTTGTCGTTTGCGGCAGATCTTTTCTTAAATCCGAACATTTGCGATATCTCCTTGTATTATCCTTTTATCCGAAATAATCATCTATTCCGTTTGCCATTCCGACGGCGGCGTTTTGTCTGAAAAGCGAGGTCGCCATCAGCCTGTCCTCGTCGGGATTTGACATGTATCCCATCTCCATGATGACAACAGGCATTTTCGCCCAGTTGATACCCGTCATGGTGTCGGTCTCCCATGTTGTTAACCTGCGCACACCCGTCTCTTTGCAAAAGGCGTCGGTGACCGCATCTGTGAGAGCTCTGCTCTCGTCGTGCAGTTCTCCGTTGTATTTGTTCTTTGCGGTCATACACAGCCCGTATGCGCCGCGAACCGTTTTGTCCGCCGATCCGTTGGCGTGTATTCGGATGAAAATGTCGGCAAAGTAAGAATTTGCTATGTTTGCTCTTTCGGCGTTGCTTATTCTGACCGTGTGCGTCTCTCTGATCATGAGCACACCGTATCCCCTTGCTATCAGCTCGTTGCGCAGACGAAGGGCGACCTCGAGGTTCAAAACATACTCGGGGATGTTTGTCGCAACCCCCTGAGTTCCCGACGAAAGCATCGCCTTTTGTTCGGTCGAGCCCGGTCCGAGCGGTTCTTTTGTCGGCATGGATTTGTTTTGATGCCCCGCATCGATCGCGACGAGCTTGCCGTTTGACCCTTTGTAATATCGTCCGCCGAGCGAGTCCATCTTTGACAGCGCATCGGCAGGGTAGGTAAAGGTCAGGCATTCGGTCGGGATATAGTAGGCAGACCCGAGTGCCGCGACGAGCGATGCTCTCTCGCCCTTGTCGATCAGTATCAGCGAGCAGTCAACACCTATGCTGCCGACGCTGTGATCCATGCTCGGCGTGTCGAAAAGCTCGACATCATCTGTCACCCACGCGATCGTGCCCCTTACTATTTGATCGGGCGTTATGTTCGATATCGTCGGCGACGGTGCTGTCGTGACCGCTGTTGTCGTTGTCGTGACCTTCGCGGTCGTTGTTGTCACCTTGGCGGTCGTTGTCGTGACCGGCGACTCTGTCGTGACCGTCGTTGTCGTGACGATCGGCAGCTCTGTCGTTATCGGCAATTCTGCGGTTATCGAGAGCGCGGTCGTTGTCGGCAGCTCGGTCGTTGTCGGCAGCTCTGTCGTTGTCGGCAAAGATGTTGTCAGCTTGGTGATAATGCTCGACGATGTTGTCGTGGCGGTCGATCGTGCGCTCGTGACGGGTGTGTCCGATCTGTTGTCGCACGCCGACATAAAGAGTGCCGCGACGATCAGCAAAAGAAGCAATGACGCTGTCGCGAGCGTGAATTTTGTGTTTTTATTATCAGTCTTATCAGTCGTCATAGCCACCCTTTGATCGGTTGCGCTCGGCACGCTCGATCTCACGCATTGCTTGATTTTTTGCCTCAGTATCTCGTTTGTCCCAAAGCTTTTTGCCTCGGCACAGCCCGACCTCCATTTTGACATTACTGCCCGAAAAATAGAGGGAGAGCGGAACGAGCGTATATCCCTTTTGATCGGTGAGCGATCCAAGCCTTATTATCTCTTTTTTGTGCATCAAAAGCCGTCTCACTCTCAGGGGATCTTTGTTGAAAATATTGCCCTTTTCGTAGGGGGAGATGTGCATTCCACGAACATAGAGCTGCCCTGCCTCAACATAACAGTAGGAATCTTTGAGATTTACCTGCCCGAGTCGAAGCGATTTGACCTCTGTGCCGAACAGCTCAATGCCAGCCTCGTATCTGTCGTCGACAAAGTAGTCGTGGTATGCTTTTTTGTTTTGGGCAATGATCTTGCCTCTTGCTTTTTCTGCCATTGTCGCCTGCCTCCGTTTTCAGTTAATTGTCTGTCTCGTCGTCCGCAAGTCTTACAGCCTCGGCATAAATGACGCTTTTTCCGACTCCGCGATCCTTCGCGACTCTTTTTATTGCAGACATTTTGTCCATTCCCGTGTCGGTATAGTATTTTATGTGTTCGAGGATCGTCATGTCTGTCCAAAACAGCTCGTCCGATGTCATAATTGCGCCCTCGATCACCAAAACATATTCGCCTCGCGGTGTGTTTTCGCCGTAGTAGTCTATCGCCGCCAAAATGCTCGTGCGCATGATCTCTTCGTTGAGCTTGGTGAGCTCTCTGCAAAGAGCGATCTGACGGTCGCCGAAAAATTCGCTCATCTCGTTTAATGTGTCGATCAGTCGGTGCGGTGCTTCGTACATGATGACTGTCCGCTTTTCGTCGGACAACTCGCGAAGCCTCTCGCGACGCGCCGACTTGGAGCCTTCAAGAAAGCCCTCGAACACAAATCTTCTCGTGTCAAGTCCCGACAGAGCAAGTGCCGTTATCGCGGCACAGCATCCCGGCACCGCACTGACCTTGATCCCCTCCGATGCGCAGAGCGATACAAGATCTGCACCCGGATCGGATATCGCCGGCATGCCGGCATCGGTCACAAGCGCGCAGGACTGTCCGCGATGAAGCCTTTCGACTATCCGCTCGCCGCTCTCTCTTTTGTTGTGCTCGTGATAGGAGACGATCTGATTTGATATGCCCACGGCAGAGAAGAGCTTTGCGGTGTTTCGCGTGTCCTCAGCCGCCACAAAGTCGACCTCCGAGAGCGTTTTGATCGCCCTTGCCGACATGTCCGAGAGATTGCCGATCGGCGTGGCAACAAGATAGAGCGTGCCGCCGATTATTTTATTCTTTTCATTTTCTGACGAAGCTGTCATCAAATTCACCTTTTTCGTAAATATAGTTGAGCTCGGGAGTGTTCTCGAGAACACTTGCCGACGCATCTTTGTGCATTATCAGCGGTCTGGTGACGAAGATCCCCGTCGAACCGCCGCGCCGTCCCTCGCACAGAAGCAGTACGGGGGCTGATCTTTGATCGGCATGAACATATGTCAGCCGTTTCGGCTCGATCCCGTTTTCGCGCATGGCAGAGAGCAGATCGGTCGTCCTGTCGGCACGGTAGACCACATAAAAGCTGCCTCCGAAGCGAAGCATTCGTTTCGCGGCGGCACAAAAGTCGCCAATGTCGCCGAAGATCTCACGCCTTGCGATGTTTTTTTCATCATTTTGATTGTGCGCTCCGCTACCTGCTCGCATGTAGGGGGGATTTGCAAGTACGATGTCGAGCTGTCCACCGATATCATTGACCGATATCTCGCGAAGGTCTTTGCATATGGGAAAGAGCCTGTCCGAGAGAGCGTTCGCGGCGGCGTTTTCGGCAATAAGAGATGCAAATGAGTCTTGTATCTCGACGGCATAAGCATCCGCAAATTTGTTCCTTGCAAGGCAGAGCAGGGAGATGATCCCCGTCCCCGCACCGAGCTCGAGAGCGTGTGCACCCTTTTGCGCTCTGATGTACGCATACAAAAGATATGCGTCCGTGCCGAATGTCAGTCCGCCCTTTCGCTGTTTTATTATGATATTTTCGTTTACGCGATCAACGCGTTCGTCTTTGTTTGTTTCGTTCATTTTTTACATTTACGCAAATTGCGCATATACACAAACAAGGGCAGTGTGCCTGCCCTTGCTTTGTGCGTACCTTTGTGTTGTACAACGATTATTCCTCAGTGGGAGCACCTACGGGGCAAACGCCTGCGCAGGAACCGCAGCTCAGACATTCGTCAGCGTTGATTACATACTTTCCATCCTGCTCGGAAATGCAGCTAACGGGACATGCGTCAACGCAAGCACCGCAACCAAGGCATGCATCGGCATCGATAATATAAGCCATTGTGAAAACACCTCCATTTCGTGATACTCTATTATAGCATATACTTTTCCAAAAATCAATCTTTTTTGAATTTTTTTTTGAATATCTTGATTATTTTTTCTCGCCGCCCGAGTTTTCGCTCACTTTTGGAGTGCCGCCCTGCGGTCTTTTACGATATCGGCGGTCATTTTTCTTCTTCTCCGACTTGACACCGTCTCTCTTGACAGTCTCCTCGCGACCATCCTGCCGTTCGACCTTCTCGCTGACTTTTTCGGCAGTCGGTATGCGCGGCTTGTTCTTGTCCGAGCTTTGCTTTGCGCGCCTGTCCTTACCCGGATTTTTTACGCGAGCCTCTGAGCTCTGCTGCTGTTTTGTCTGCTTTGCTTGCTTTTCGGACTTTTCGGACTTTTCGGACTTTTCGAGCTTTTCTGCTCTTTCTGCCTTTTCTGCTTTGTCCGACTTATCTGCTCGCTCGTCCGTCTTGCTGTCCGCGCGCTTTTGCTGATTCTTTCTTCCCGAACGCTTCTTCGATGAACCTTTTTCGCCCTTTTCGGTCTTTTCGGTCTTTTCGGTCTTGTCCGATCTTTCTGCCTTTTCGCCGCTCTTTTGTGTGGCGTTTGCTTGTTCGGATTCGGCGGTGAGAACATTGTAGCGGTTCCGAACGAAGGGCACGTTGACGGGACGCGCTATGCGTTCGATCTTCTCGCCGCGCTTTGTCGTCTCGTCCTCGTCCGTTTTTGCACGGACGTCATCTCTGTCATATATTTTGGGTGTGCCCTCGGGATCGGCATCGAGACGAACCTTGACAAGTCCGAGCAGGGGCTTGGTTTCGATCACCGTGCCCGTGCCGTCCGGGGTTACGAGTACCGCACCCACCTTCGGGGTTCGCGCGATCTCTTCCTGATAGGTCTCGTGCTCGAATCTGAGACAGCACATGAGTCTGCCGCACGCTCCCGAGATCTTCGCACTGCTCAGCGATAGCCCCTGTTCCTTTGCCATTTTGATCGATACCTGCGCGAAATCGCCGAGAAAACTGTGACAGCAGTATTCTCTGTAGCATACGCCGAGTCCGCCCATTATCTTTGTTTCGTCGCGTATACCGATCTGACGAAGCTCTATTCTCGTATGGAAAACGGCGGCAAGATCCTTGACAAGATCGCGGAAATCGACCCTTTCGTCGGATGTGAAATAGAATAGAAGCTTTGCGTTGTCAAATGTGTATTCAACATCAATGAGCTTCATGTCAAGACCGCGCTCGACGATCTTGCTCTTGCATATGGCAAACGCCTCGTCTTCCTTCTTTCTGTTCTCCGCATATTTCGCGTCATCATCGGCTGTTGCAGTGCGAAGGAGCTTCTTCAGCGGAAGAACGAGCTCGTTTTTCGGGATAGCTCTGTTGCTCATCGTGACCGTGCCGTATTCGATGCCGCGTGCGGTCTCGACTATCACCTTCGTTCCCTCGCGGACTTTTTTGCCGCAGGACGCAAAATGGTAGATCTTTCCGGAATCACGGAAGGATACACCGACGACATCGACGGCGTCACTTGGGTCAAGCTTGTTCTCGACCGTGATCTCGGGGGCTGTGTCTTTTTCGTTTTGCACGACCTCGTCGTTTGTTAACTGTTTATCTTTTTCCAATATATATCATTCCTTTCATCGCTTTGCGCCAAGCCGTTATGATCCGACCGTTTTGCAAATGTCGGCGGCAAGTGCAAGAAGCGCACTTTGTATGTTCATGTTTTGCGATATTCCGCTCTCGAAATCCTCGATCTGCCTGTCAAGCTCCAAAAGGGAAGCGGCAGAGCGCCTGCCTACGAGCTTTTTGATCTCGGCGGGGTCGCTAAAGAGCAGCTCGTCGGATGCCGATAGCCTTGACAGAGTCATGTCGCGCAGACATGTCCGCATCTTTGCCGTAAAGGTCAGCAGCTCGTCTCGCGTGCGCGGCATAGACAGGACAGCACCGTAAACATCCTCGGGAGTCTTTTTGAGAATGCCGTCGAGCGCAGATATCGCATCGTTGTCAATATCCTTCTTTTTGCCGCTTTTCTTGCCCTCCGCCGACGATATCGCACCTATCGCCTGACCGATCGTTTCCACGCCGTTCAGTAGCTTGTCAAAAGCCGCAGGGTCGCGTGTCGACATGTCGCGCGCACTCTTGAAATGCTCGACCAGACAGTCACGAAGCTCGCTCTTTTCAAATGTGTGCATCCTCACCGTCGGTGCTCGACTTCTCACTGTTGCAAGCAGTGCGGATGAGCTTTCGCAAAGAAGGAAAAAGTATGTGGCATCCGGCGGCTCTTCGAGGATCTTGAGGAGTGCGTTTTGCGCCTGAACGGTCATCCTGTCGCAACCGTCGATCACGAACATCTTGAACTCAAGATCGTTCGGCTTTATATAAGCCCCTCTGCGAATGGCTCGCACATCGTCGATGCCGATGGTCTTTTTTCCCTCGGCGGGTGCTACCGTCAGGATATCGGGACTTATGCCGTCAAAGATCTTCTTTGCCATCTGGGCAGAGTCGGACATTACCGACGCCACGATCTTGACAAGAAGTCCCTTGCCGCTTTTTGGCGGACCCTCGACTATGTATGCGTGTGAAAGACGCCCCGAGAGCGTGTCGCCTATCAGACGCTCCAAAAGCTCATCGTTGCTGTACAGACGCTCGGGCAGAGCGAGGCTGTCCGCGATGGTCTCAAAGCTGTCAAATGTTAATGCATCGTTTGTTACCGTCACCGACATCACTCTCCTTTGCCGATCCATGTATCACTTTTGATCGTTGCGGCATACTTACCTTGTATTATAACAGATATTTTTGATTTTGTAAAGGTCTTTTTTGTGAAATTTATTTTTTATGACCAAGCTTTCGCAAAAAATGCCAAAATTTTCGCCCCGCCGTCGGGTGATCGGAGATATAACTATGGAAGAAAACCAAAAAACAGACACACGATTTGATCTGCATGTTCGCTACATCAGCATCATGTCATTGCTTGCCCTTATCACTGCCGTCAGCTTGATTTTAACCGATGTGTATACAAGATCGCTACGAGACAGAGTCGATTTTGTAGATGCCGTGTTTTCAAGCGAGCTTGACAGCTCTCTTGAGCGGCTCGCGCAAACTCTCGATCGAGCGGCGAGTACCTCGGATGTGGGTCGATTTTCGGATGAGCTGTCGGACGCCTTTGATCTGTGCGGACGAATAAGCGGCGCGGCGTCGGTCTACGGAAAGCTTGACAGCACCCTGCTCGAAAAATATATGACATCCTTATGCGACTCGCTTACAAGGGCACTTTATCTCGGGGCGTGCTACGGAGCGGTCGGTGAGACAGAGCGCGATTTTTGCTCCGAGTCGGCAAAGAACATCCGCAGAATGATCACCGACGGCAAGGACGGTGGCAAATACTTGGGAGGGAAGATCGACCTTATATTGTCGCCGCTTCTTTGACGGGCAGATCACACGCGGCACTGTTAACGAAAAGTTTAATAATTAAAATCACTTTTCCTATTGAAGATTTTACTAAGCTGTGGTAAAATAAGAACAACTGTGCCGATCGTCGGCGATCTGTTATGATATCGGAGGTGATCTTTCTTGCGTCGTATATTTGTTGCCCTTTCCGCGGTACTTGTGCCTGTTTTGGCACTCTGCCTTTCGGGTTGCGCACTTGTCGGCAGACTTGTCGCTCCGACCACATCGGCAGGCTACGGCGAAAACACCAAAGGTCTGACCTATCCGATCTCGCAGACGAAGAGACCCTACAGCGAGATATTTCACAAATATCCGTCGATACTCGATGTCGAAAACGGCAATATAGGGATAAGCCCCGAGTATGTCTCCTATGAAACGACCTCCTCGAGCGGAGAGGCACTCGTAAAGATATCAATGACACTTCCGCATCCGACTTTTTCATCCGATATCGACGGTAAACTGCAAGAGGAGATCGAAACGAGTCTTTTGACGGCGCGTGACGAGCTTGACCGCAGGATCAAACGCCTTGAGTCCTCATGTCTGTCCGATAAGATGAGCGGATACGACAGACTTATGACCCCGAGCTTTTCGGTGTCCTATACGCTCACCGGATTTTCGGATGACTTCGTAAGCATACTCTACTCGATCGCCGAAACGAACTACGACGGCGTGACGACGATCGACTATATTTGTTTCGTGACCGATCTTAAAGCCGGATTTAATGTCGATATCTCTACGCTCTTTTCAAGCGGAATATCCGACAAACTGACCTCGCTTGTCGCCGAGAAACTCGCAATGTGCGGAAAAACGCTCTACGGCGGATATGAGGCGATCGTTGCCGCCGAAATGGGATCTCGCTGGATCATATCGGGAAGCGACATAAAGCTCGTGTTTCCACCGCAAACGATAGCTCCCGCGTCCGAAGGGACGGTTGAGATAGAGCTTAAGAACAGCGAGATAAACGAACTGCTCGGCGATTACGGAACGGCACTGCTCGGGGATCTGCCTTCGTTTGATCCCGAGGATCCCGAGGATGATGACGACTGATAGGCTGCAGCGTGATTGGAGATGGCGTTTTGGCTGAGATAAAAAGATTTTCGTGCGGAGACACGCTTGTTATGAAAAAGCCGCATCCCTGCGGGAGTACCGAGCTGTCGGTAAAGCGTGTCGGCTCGGACGTCAGAGTTGTCTGCGTCGGTTGCGGTCGCGACATGACCCTTCCGCGCATCAAACTTGAAAAGAGCATCCGATCGGTCCGCTCAAATAATGAACAATGTCAAAGTGATAAGGAAAGTACTTGAAATGAATAAACTTGCAGGTGAAAACAAAAATAACGGTGGTACGGGAGTCGGACTTCGCGGATATTTTGACGCATTTAAGATCAGATTTAACGCCCTTTGCGAAAAATACGGCTATGTAGGTTGCGGATTTTTGGTTCCCGTGATCATATTCTGGCTCGTGTATATCATAAGCGAGCAGGTCTACCCGTTCGGCAACGGCTCGGTGCTCGTGCTCGATCTTAACGGTCAGTATGTCTATTTCTTTGAGGCACTTCATCATATCCTGCGCGGTGATGCGTCCTTTTTCTATTCTTGGGCGCGCTCGCTCGGCGGCGAATTTATCGGTATTTACGCCTATTATCTTGCCTCTCCGCTCTCCTATCTCGTCGGACTTTTCTCGTCCGATCATATCACCGAGGCACTTCTTCTCATAATACTTATAAAGTGCGGTATAAGCGGCGGCACGATGTCTTTTTATCTGAAAAAGCATTGCCCGACGCTGAATAATATCGGTATCGTCACGATGTCCACCATGTATGCGCTCTCGTCCTATATGATCGCGTATGCGCATAACACAATGTGGATCGATGCGCTGATGCTCCTGCCGCTCACCCTTTACGGCTGTGAACAGCTGATCAAAAAGGGAAGCTTCAAGCTCTACGTTGTCTGCCTTGCCTTGACGCTGACCTCGACCTTCTATATAGGCTACATGGTCTGCCTGTTCTTGGTGTTCTATTTCTTCTATTATTATTTCTCCTGCAACGTAAAATACGGCGACAACAACTATTACGGCGAAAAATATCATTTTTCCAAGTCGCTCGGACGTATGGCACTCGCCTCGGCGATCGCCGTGCTCTGCGCTTGTATAATAATCCTTCCGACATATTATTCGCTGACAATGGGCAAAACGACCTTCTCCGACCCCGAGTGGAAGCTCACCTCGCAGTTTGATCTGTTGCAGTTCTTTGCACAGATGCTCCCCGGCGCGTATGATACCGTCCGACCCGAGGGACTGCCGTTTGTCTATTGCGGAATGCTTGCGCTCGTGCTCCTTCCTGTCTTTTTCGCAAGCAAAAAGATAGCACCACGCGAGAAGATCGGTGGCGCGATAATGCTCGCTTTGATGGTTCTTTTCATGGAAAATTCGATCACCGATCTTATTTTCCACGGCTTCCAACGCCCCAACTGGCTGAATTATCGCTATAGCTTCATTTTCATATTCCTTGTCATAACCTACTGCGCACGCGCGCTCGAGCATATAGGTGAGATCAGCCTGCCCTGCATCATAGGCTCGGGCGGCGGAGTGCTCATCCTCATAATGCTCGTGCAAGCCCAAAAATATGAGCATATCGACGATTTCCTCTGCATTTGGATATCGATAGCTTGCCTTATCGCCGCCGTATCGGCTCTCGGCGTTCTGAATCATAATAGTTGTAAGAAGATCGCCACGACAGGCGCGTATACGGGACTTGCTTTGGTGACCTGCCTTGAACTGTTCGGGCTCAGCATTTATACGGTCGTGTCCGAAAATATCGACGTCGTATATTCGACAAGGGATAGCTATGTCGATTATATGAACAGACTTTCTCCGAGCGTTACCGCCGTGCAGAAAAACGATAAGAGCTTCTATCGCATGGAAAAAACAGTCTTCCGCAATGTGTGCGATAATATGGCGCTCAACATGCGCGGACTGTCCAACTCGACCTCGACACTTAATGCGGCGACGATAAATTATCTCAACCGCATGGGCTACGCTGCCGCGTCGCATTGGACGAAATATGCGGGTGGTACACCTGTCAGTGACAGCCTGCTCGGACTTAAGTATATCATATATGACAGCGGCGAGGAGGACTCGGTCAGTGAACTCTATTCCGAATATCTCCGCGACGATCAGAACAAACTCATAACTTATCTTAATAATTACGCACTGTCTCTTGCTTACAGCGGAAATTCGGCGATAAAGGATCTCGATATTTCGGATATCAACGAATATGCATCTCCGTTTGTCACAATGAATGCGATCGTCACCGCACTCCTCGGCGAGGATGAGACGGTCGAGGTCTTCAAGGAGATCCCATATACCCTTACTCTCAGAAATGTAGAATGCACATACAGCGGTCCTGCATACGAGACAAAACTTGACAAAGACGGCAGACCCGTCCTCGATGCGGACGGAAACGAGGTCACGATCGGCGTGCCCTACTATTTCTACTCGCCCAAAATATCGTCGGGGAAGCTGCAATTCTCGCTTGACTATCCCGAGGACTATATTGACGGTTCGAGCGTCTATTTCTTCTTCTGCTCGAATTATCCGCGTAAAGTCGATTGGACATTCAGATCGACCTATTCGGGCACGACGAGCGGTACGTTCTTCGATTATGAAAGCGATTGCATACAGTCGCTCGGCAATCATTACACGGGCGGCACAAGCATGCTCTCGGTGGAGATAAATAACGATTCGGATGTCTTCTATCTGATGCAAGAACCGGGCGTGTTCTACTATCTCGACAGTGAGCTTTTCGAGGATGTAATGGCAAGACTGTCTGCGGGTAATATGTCGATAAACGAAAAGTTCAGCGAGTCGAACATCGGCGGCAGTGTTACCGTCCCCGAGGGCGACGATGTCATGTTCACCACCATCCCTTACGACGAGGGCTGGCGGATCTATGTTGACGGCGAGCGCGTCGCGATCGATAAAACGCTCGGCGGACTTATCGCATTTGATATTACACCGGGTGAACATACCCTCAAATTCGTCTACAGATCCGACTATATGGTCTACGGATTTGTGTTTACCTTGATCGGCGCGGCGGCATTCTTTGTGCTTTGCTATGTTGACAAAAAATTCATACAGCCCGAGCTCCCCGACAGACGATTGGCATTTGAAAATGAGCTGGCAGAGCGGGAGGCTGAAGAGGCTGCCGAAAACGAGGCAAATTATAACGCATTGATCGAAAGATCGGACGGCACACCACCGCCCGAAGAATAAATCCCACAAAACAGTGAACCGCCAATGTGCCCATCGGCGGTTCACTGTTTAATTTTCGGTGAACTATTTTGCGCCGCTATTGACATTCGGCGGACTGATGTGTATAATTGTATAATAAATCGTGATAGGTGATACGGTCGGAGGCGTTTGACAATGAACAAAATACTGCTTGTCGAGGATGATATGGGAATAGTCAACGGACTTGTTGAGCTGTTGAGACCCGAGGGCTTCTCGGTCGATCATGCTCACGGGCAGTCCGAGGCTTTTGCCGCACTTGAAAAAGAGGAGTACGACCTTTTGCTCCTTGATATCTCGCTCTCCGACGGCAACGGCTTTTCGATCTGCTCGAGTGCAAAAGAAAAATACGGTCTTCCCGTCATCTTCCTTACAGCATCCGGCGATGAATGGAGCATCGTCTGCGGATTTGATCTCGGTGCCGATGACTATATTGCAAAGCCCTTCAGACCGCGCGAGCTCGTGTCGCGTATCAAAAATGTCCTCAGACGCTGTGCGGGACATAAAAACATTCTCACCGCAGGCGATGTCACACTCGATGTCGATCGCGGCACCGTCGAGCGGGGCGGCAGAGAGATCAGTATGTCCGCACTCGAATATCGCATTCTTTTGTATCTTCTTTCAAATAAGGGACGACTTCTGACACGCGAGCGACTTCTCGAAGAAATATGGGATATCGCGGGCGACTATGTCAACGATAATACCCTGACCGTATACATAAAGCGTATCCGCGAAAAGATCGGTGACAGCCCCACATCGCCATCGATCATCAAGACCGTTCGCGGAATAGGCTATCGGGTGGACTGATATGAAACTGCTAAAAAATCCCGAGGTAAGACGCACTCTTGCGGTAATGTCGATCGGCGCGGCGATCTTTTCGAGCCTCGCATTCTTGATCTCGCCTCTGTCGGGCATCGTCACACTCGCCGCATCGGCATTTTTGATCGCAGCCTATCTGATCGAGACAGGACGACGCTACCGCAATATTGCCGATCTTTGCGAGGCTATCGATAGGGTACTGCACGGATTTGACGACCTTTTTATCGCAAAAAGCCGCGAGGGCGAGCTCTCGCTGCTCGAGACCGAGATATCGAAAATGACCGCCTGTCTTCGCGAACGGTCGGACGGTCTTCGACGCGATAAGCTCAGAATGTCTGACGCTATCGCGGATATATCGCATCAGCTCCGCACACCGCTCACATCGATGAATCTGACACTCTCCCGACTTATCGGCGACGAGCTGTCGGGAAGTGAGCGTACAAAGCTTCTTTTCAGCCTCAAATCACAGATGACACGCATCGATACGCTCATTGAGGCACTGCTCAAAATGTCAAAGCTCGACGCGGGCACGGCTCAAATGAAAAAAGAGCACCTGAGCGTCCGCACGCTCATAGATAGGGCATGCATTCCGTTTGAGGTTCCGATGGAGCTTCGAGGGCAGACGCTCGAGATCACGGTCGCCGATGAACATTTTGTCGGCGATATGACATGGACGCTCGAGGCTCTCGGCAATATCATAAAAAACTGCATCGAGCATACCCCCGACGGCGGTACGATCAGAATAAGTGCCGCCGAGAGTTCGCTCTATACCGAGATCAAGATCAGCGACAGCGGATGCGGCATTGCCCCCGAGGATCTGCCGCGCATCTTCGACAGATTTTATAAGGGCAAAGGCTCGCCCGAAACGAGCATCGGCATAGGACTTGCTCTCTCTCGTGCTGTCGTGTCCGAGCAGGGCGGAACGCTTACCGCCGCGAATGCTGCGAGCGGTGGCGCGGTGTTTACCATTAGATTTTATAAAGGCGTCGTCTGAACGCCTGCCATTTTGTAAAATATAAGACAACGCGAGGAGGTTTATTGACCATGATTTTTTCTGTCCCCTTTCTCCCCGATGAATACTTTTGGGGAGGCTCTACCAATTACGGCACCGAAATGCCTCTTTCCGCAAAGAGTAATTACTGCCGCGACTTTCGTAAAGGTCCTCCCAATCAGATGACCACCGTCTTCATTTCAAATATGGGACGCTGCGTGCATTCAAGCGCACCATTTAGGGTCTTTGTTGAAAATGCATCTCTCTGCTTCGAGGGCGAGGATTTCGAACTGACGCGCGAGGGCGAGACCTTAAAGGATGCCTACCTCGGCGCGATGAAAAAATATTTCCCCTTTGAGGGCAGGAAACTGCCGCACGAATTTTTCAGAACGGCTCAGTACAATACATGGATGGAATATACCTACGACCCGACACAGGAGGGTGTGCTCGAATACGCACACGCTCTGCTCGATCACGGATTCGAGCCGGGAATATTCATAATCGATGAGGGCTGGCATACAAGATACGGACTCTGGGAATTTGATCTGGCGAAATTTCCCGACCCCAAGGCGATGGTCGACGAGCTCCACTCGCTCGGCTTTGTCGTCATGCTCTGGGTGACCCCTCTCGTGACCCCCGACGGACTCGGCTTTATCAAAGCAACAAGACTCGGCATCCCCGCAGATACGCCCGACTCCGAACGCCTCTTTTTGCGTAATAAAGAGGGTCAGCCCGCACTCGTCAGTTGGTGGAACGGATTTTCCGCCATCCTCGATTTCCGTAAAAAATGCGACCGCGAATTTATGGGTGCAAGACTTGATAAACTTGTCAAAGATTTCGGCGTCGACGGCTTCAAATTCGACGGCGGCTCGTATGGGATGTATAATCCGCAAGGCGTCATAAACGGTACTCCGCGCGACGATATGGATCCCGCCGCCCTCAATCGCGCATGGAACGATTTCGGCGCAAGATATCGTTTCCATGAATATAAAGATACCTTCAACGGCGGAGGTCGATCCATGATCGGACGCCTCTGCGACAGACGCCACCGCTGGGACGGCGACGGACTTAACACCCTCGTCCCGAGCGTTCTTCTTCAAGGTCTCATGGGTTACCCGTTCATCTGCCCCGATATGGTCGGCGGCGGCGAGTGGAGCTTTAACGCTCGCCCCGATTTCAAGACCGATGAAGAACTCTTCGTCCGTATGGCACAGGCATCGGCACTCTGTCCGATGATGCAGCTCTCGTGGGCACCATGGAATGCCCTCTCAAAAGAAAATGCCGCCCTCGTCTCGGACGCGGTGAACCTGCACAAACAAATGTCGGATATCATCATCGATCTCGCCGATGCCGCGACCGAGAGCGGTGAGCCGATCGTCAGATGCCTTGAATATGTCGACCCTCATCAGGGCTTTGCCGAGATCACAGATCAGTTTCTCCTCGGAGACGATATCCTCGTCTGCCCGACAGTCACTAAGGGTGCTACCGAAAGGACGGTCACCTTCCCGAGCGGCAGATGGCAAGCCCCCGACGGCAGTATCTTTGACGGCAGATCAACGGTAACCCTCCTGTCCCCTCTCGATAAGCTTCTTTGGTTCAAACGCACCTGATCACAAATTTTGCGACAGCCTCGTTCGCTGTCGCAAAATTTTTTCGATTTTTCGACCTCCCCCTCTTGACAAATGCTCGAAAATATAGTATAATACATCCAAGTTAGTCAAGACTAACCAAAACTCAAAAGGATGACCGACAAAATGACAAAAACAATAAAAATGATCGCCAAAATAGACGGCATGGCGTGCTCCATGTGTGAGGCTCACGTAAACGATGCCATACGCCGCGCATTTGACGGCAGTGTAAAAAAGGTGAGATCGTCCCACCGAAAGGGAAGTGCCGAGATGACCTCGATCGAGCCGATCGACAGAGACACCCTTGCCGATGCCCTTGATGCCATCGGCTATAAACTCATCACCCTTACAGAAAAGGAGAAATAAAAACAAATGAGTGTAGTGATCGTCGGCGGAAACGAATGTATGGTCCGCCATTATAAAGACCTCTGCAGTGAGTATAACTGTAAAGCCAAAGTTTTCCCGAAGACCGTAAACGGACTCCGTTCGATCGGCTCGCCCGATATCCTTGTCCTGTTTACCGATACCGTCTCGCATAAAATGGTGCGCTTCGCCCTCGGCGAGGTCAAGGGAACAGATGCCGTCGTCGCAAGATCCCATTCAAGCTCGATCGCGGCACTCAAAAACATCCTCGATACCCACGCGCCCGTAAAATAATTTTTTTGCGGCGATGAAAAATTTTCGTGAACCTATTGACAATTGCCGATTTTACTGCTATAATATGGTAGCAGCGCAGGCGTAGCTCAATGGCAGAGCACCCGCTTCCCAAGCCGGCAACGCGGGTTCGATTCCCGTCGCCTGCTCCAAAGATCCCGTCCTCGAAAGAGGGGGGATTTTTTCTTTTTCTGACTCGTATTACCCGAAAATCCCAAATCACGCGCATAATCCCTCACCTTGCCCCAAAATCATCCCGTATCCATTAAAATTTTGACCTTGATCGCGATATTTGCTTTTTCGTATGGTATAATGTATTTGAATGGATCAAGGAGGTTAAATAAATGACGGGCAATGTTTACGGCTATGTTCGCGTGTCGAGCACTGACCAAAATGAAGAAAGACAGCTCGTTGCAATGAAGGCTCACAATGTCCCCGCGGAGAATATTTTTTCGGATAAACAATCGGGAAAAGATTTCAATCGCCCACAGTATACCAAAATGGTCGAAATACTTCAAAAGGACGATCTTCTCTACGTCCTGAGTATCGATCGCCTCGGCAGAAATTACGATGAGATCCTCTCTCAATGGAAGATCCTCACCAAGGATATCGGCATAAACGTCTGCGTGATCGATATGCCGCTGCTCGATACAAGACAGGGCAAGGACCTCATCGGTACGTTTATCGCCGACCTCGTTTTGCAGATATTGTCATTTGTCGCTCAAAATGAACGCGAGAATATCAAAAAACGTCAGGCACAGGGTATCGCCGCCGCAAAGGCAAACGGGAGCAGATTCGGTCGCCCGCGTAAGGAGGCGGACGATACCTTTGACGCGGCATACTTGCGATGGAAGTCCGATCCCGACTTCACGGCAAGCGATGCCGCGGATGCGTGCGGATACAGTCTCTCGACCTTCTATCGCAGAGTCCGCGAGATAAAATAAGTCTTTCTTCAAAAAAACAGGGCACTGTCAATAAGTAGACCTTTTGGCATTCGGTCTGCACAATTGTTTTTGCGAGGAAAAAAAGGCAAAAAATTATTTTTCAGTAAATTTTTATCAAAAAATTTCGATTTAGGTATTGACATATCGTAAAAAAAATGCTATAATCCCTACATGGATAATCGTTTTGGACAAAATATGAGCACTGTCAAAAGGTCTGCTTTTTGATAGCGCGCGTCTCTTGCCCCGATTTTTTCACTTTTTGTGATTTTTTCGGTCACCATCTCTCGTGCGATGCGTGTGTTTTGTTCATGTCCCGACTCGGGTCGCTACCCAAACGGGAACGATCCGAATGTATGATGTAATGTCGGCTATTGTCAAAAAGCTCGCTTGGATACTGCCCTCAAGGTAATCGGGAGTTCCTTCGACGGCGCACTTTAAGCTGCTTGCATGACCGCACCCGTCCTGCATCATACTCCATAACAAAGGCGTCGGGTTGGCCCGTAACCAACAATCCGGATTATATTTTTCTATGGAGGAAAAAGAACATGAAAAAGAATGCATTTTCAAGAGTGATTGCTCTTCTTTTGGCTCTGATCATGGTCGTAGGTAATGCAGCAGTCCTTGTTGTCACTGCCGAAGAACATGTTCATACCGAAGAATGCAATCACAGCTGTCCCGGCAAGGCTGAAGATCATACTCTCGTGACCTGCCCGGACGGAGAAAAGATCAAGACAGTTGCACCCGGTTGCGAAACATGGGGTTACACCCTGTATCAGTGCCCTGTTTGCGACGCTTATTTTGCTGACGATTTCGTTGTTGCTAACGGAACCTGCCAAAATGAGGTAACAAAGGAGCCCACTTGCACCGAAGCAGGCGAAAAGACCTGCAGCGTTTGCGGAGCTGTTACTCCCATCCCTGCTACCGGACACGATTTCGGCGCGTGGACAACAGTTAAGAACGAAACCGGTTGTAAGAAGGCAAGAACCTGCGCAACCTGTAGCTTTGTTGAAGAAGATGGCTCCGACGAAGCACACACATGGAACAAGGTTCCCACTATCCTTGTAAAGCCTACTCACACCGAAAACGGTCTCGCTGAGTACACCTGCGAGGTCTGCGGCGATACCAAGCAAGTTGTTATCATCTCCGATCATCAGCATGATGTTGAGACTATTCCTGCAGTTGCTCCCACCTGCACCGAAGATGGTAATTTTGAGTATGTTTATTGTGAGACCTGCGATAAGTACTGGATCGGTAACGAAGAGGTTACTCTTGCCGACACCGTTGATAAGGCAAAAGGACACGATTACGAACACGGCATCATTCAGGAGCATGTTGACTCTTCTTGTACCGAAAAGGGTCACAACAAGATTCAGTGTGCAAATTGCGATGCAGTTGAAACCTTCGAGCTTCCTCTTGCACCCCATACACCTATCGTAAGCCAATACACTGCACCTACCTGTACAAGATATGGTCTTGAGATCTACACCTGTAGCGTCTGCGGCGCGTTTGATAAGGACGAGGATGTTCATACGCTCCCGCCCACAGGTCATACCACTCTTGAGCAGATCATTGCGCTCGACAAAGAGGGCAAGGGTGATCTTGTATATGTAGCACCTACATGCACCAAGAACGGTTCCTACAGCTGGACTTGCCAGAACCCCGATTGCACTGTTGCATTCAATGTAACGATCGATCCTACCGGATGCGATGTTGTTGAAGTCAATGTTCCCGCAACCTGCGCACAGTATGCTTATTCTTATAAGTACTGCACACACAACTGCGATAAGGCTGATGGCAGAGCATATGCTACCGTTGCAACTCATCCTGAGCACGGCGATTTCGTCGTAGCGATCAACGGAGCAGCTGTATGGTATGTCGAGAACTCTCTTGTAGTTTACAAGGATCTCGGTCTTAACAAAGACAATCACGATGCACAGTACAGAACGGAAGTTGGAGTCAACCTTCCTACCTGTACCGAACCCGGCAACTCTGTTTACTTCTGCACACATTGTAGTGCAAAATTTGTCAAATCCGGTATCCCTGCACTCGGACATGAGTTTGATCTCGATAAGTCTGAAAAGCAGAAGCTCTCCAGCCAGACATGTACGACCGACGAGATCTACAAAGTAAAGTGTACTCGTTGCGACGAGACCAAGGACATCACGACCAAGGAAGCTTATGGTCATGATTGGACCGGTAATGTTGTTAAAGTGAAGGCGACCTGCGTTATCGCAGCATGCGAATATACCGTATGTAAGAACGGTTGCGGAGAGGTAAAGGTTCTCGTTGAGGGTACCACTCTTGAGTATCTCCCCATCTACAGCCTTGCTAATGCAAAGGAAGCACATGAGAATCTTGAGTATAGAGACGTATACAGACACGGAACATGCTCGATCATTGGTCTTTACAAGTATTACTGCGCCGATTGCGATAAGGTAGTTCTCGTAGAGATGGAGGGCACCGGCAAACACGCCCTGTATGTTTCTAAGACAGCAAAAGCTCCCACTTGCCTCGAGGCAGGTTGGACGGCAGAGGAAAGCTGCAGCCGTTGCAACATAGTTGTTACCGCGTCTAAGGATCTTGAAGCACTCGGACATGACATCATCTCCGATGCAACCTGCGGAAAGGGCTCTGTATGCTCGAGATGCGGTGAGCAGGACGACGCTCTTACTCACAACCACGAACTGATCGACTCTCGTGACGCTGATTGCATCAACTACGGTTGGGAACACTATGTTTGCTCTAACTGTGGCGATGAGTACATCGTTGAATATTACGACGAAGCAGGTCACACCGAAGAAAAGGTTGATGGCGTTGAGCCTACCTGCACGACTACCGGTCTGACAGATGGTAAGGTATGCTCGGTATGTGGCGAAGTACTCCTTGCACAGGATGTAATTCCTGCTAAGGGTCACCACAACAAGGCAGGCGATGAGCTTGTTGACACTTGCCTTAACGCTGATGTTGAGGATCGTAAGTGCGTAGATTGCGAACTCGAGATCGGCACAAGCCACAACATGACCGCTCCTGTTGCATTCCCTGCAAACTGCATTACTCCTGCTTACACACTCAGTGTTTGCGTTGACTGTGAGTATGAGGAAAAGATCAAAGTTGGCGAGGACTTCGGCGATCACAACTATGAGCGCACTTCCTATGTTGCACCGACCTATCATACCACCGGTCTTGCTACATATGTCTGCACATTCTGTAAGGATGTTAAGGAAGACGTAATTCCCACTATCGACGGCGTTGGTTACTATGTATCTGTTGAGAACGCTGACATCGAGGGCGCGATCATCACCGACCGTTCGCTCATCGCTGTTACCGTTGCTCTCGACGGCGACAACGTTGACCTTTGGGGCTTCAAGTTCAACCTCAACTATGATAACACCATCCTTGCATTTGAGAAGGCTGAATTCGTCTGCGACGACTTCAACACTCTCGCAAAAGTAAGCGACAACGGCACATTTGTTACCGTTGCAGCTAACACCTTCAACGCTGAGGACGGCTCCGTCCGCAACGCTACCATCGGCGAGATGACTAATGTTGTAGTTCTCTACTTCCGCGTCAACTATGCCGGCAACCTCGAGAATGTACCGCTCACTATCGATTCTATCGATACCGTTGAGGCAAAGGGTGAGACCTCTGTGGATGTTGTTTCCGTCGCATATAACACCACGTTCGATATCGAGATGTTCCTCGATGTCAACAAGGATGGCGAATTCAATATCCATGATATGTACGTCATCTACAACATCATCACCGGCGAGTCGTCGATCGAGTATACTGCTCTCGTTGACCTCGACAGAGATGGTGAGATCACGATGGTTGACTATCTTGCAATCTTCGATCACTATATCGGAAGCGTTACCTATGAACAGCTTGTAGGTCGCGCACCTATGGACGCAGAATGATTCTGTGCTCAGATTAGGATATAGGAGGATTATGAAGTGAAAAGAACAAAGCTTATAACCCTGTTGCTCGTCATCGTTGCAGTGTTTGCGCTTTCGATTTCGGCATCCGCCTCCGAACCTGTAGAGGTTGCTGATCCTGATCTTGCTTTCACGGCGGAGGCTCCCTCCGTCGTGTCAGCAGGCGGCACCGTTACCGTAAATGTAAATGTCCCTGTAAACGCAGGCTTTACATGGGCACAGGTCACAATGACATATGACGCCGATGTCCTTACTTATGTCGAAGACAAAGACGATCCGAATTATTCAACAGAAGGCACACAGTTTCCTTCGGCAGTTAAGGTTGCAACAAAATCCGGAGATAGAATCGTCATCACGATCGGTACGATCCCCGGATTCAGTAAGACCCTTTATGAACAGACCGGTTTTGTTGTCGCTGTAACATTCAATGTTGCCGAAGGCTACGAAAATGTAACAAACGTTAATCTCTCTACTTCAACGAAAAATATCGTTGACGCAGATGGTAAACCCGATAACTTGACCGTTTCCACCAGCGGTTGTGTACTTAAAGTTGTCGATTGGGCAACGCACGTTCATACCGAGGTTGTCGATGCAGCTGTTATACGCACCTGCACTGAACCCGGCAGAACCGCCGGTACTCACTGCTCTTATTGTGAGAAACTTGTTAAGCTTCAACTTGATCTCCCGCCTCTTGGACATCAGACAGTTGTTGACGAGGCTGCCGATCCCACTTGTACAGAAACAGGTCTTACCGAAGGTAGCCACTGTGCAAGGTGCGGCGAGGTTTTCGTCGCTCAGGAAGTAGTTCCTGCATACGGACACACCGAGGAAGTAATTCCCGGTAAAGCTCCTACTTGCACTGAACCCGGTCTCACCGAGGGCAAAAAGTGCTCAGTCTGCGGTACACTCCTTGTCGCACAGCTTCAGACCAGACCTACACCTCATACCGCTTCTGATGAGTGGGAATTTGACGCTGACAAGCATTGGCATGTCTGCGCAAATTGCGACGAAAAGTTTGACGAGGCTGATCATGTTCTTTCGGACGATGGTCACTGCGAATGTGGCTATTATGTGTCTACATTCATCTACGGTGACGCAAATGGCGATGGTAAGGTCAACTCAGCTGATATCATTCTGATCAAGAAGTATGTTGCAAACTTTGATAAGTCGACCGGAACATCGACCGTTGAGGTTTCTCTCGGTGCGGATGCGAATGGCGACGGCAAGATTAACAGCAGTGATATCATTCTTCTTAAGAAATATATCGCAAACCTTGACACTGACGGCAATTCGTCCGTAGTTCTTGGTCCTGCAAAAGAAGCTTGATCAAAACAATAAAACAAAAAACCTCCTTTTTAGGAGGTTTTTTGTTTTATGGAATAATTACTTATCAAAATGTTTGTTGACGAGTACAAAAGCGATAATATATACCGCCGCGGTGCATGCGTTTGATATAAATGCAAGCGGAAATGTTGTGATGTTCATTAAGGCGTCGATCGTCGTCAGTGCCGAGCATATCCCGCAAATGAGCATCCAAACCTTCGCACCTTTCACACTTACAAGCGAGTTGTCGTTGTTTCCTGCCGATATGTAAAGAGATTTTGCAAATTTGTGCATTTTTCCGATACCAAGCACATTGACAAGCGCGACCACGATAGCGGCAAGTATAAGTACTATGCCTATCGCCACGATTACGATTGCCAGCATCTCGGATCCGAAATCTATCGTGTTAAGAAAGCTGTTGAACGCATATTCGAATTCATCAAACTCGTAGATTATGTTGAGTTCCCTAAGCAGGTCTTTTATTTCGCCCATCGAAGCTGCGATCACGCCGGAAAGTGCTGTTACCAAAATACCGGAGAATGTCATAAGCCCGAACAGAACCCAGTCGATGATATATGACGCCCAGATCGTTCCGCTAATTCTGCGCATGCTGTCAATGTCGATTTGATCTTTGCGCCCCTTTGCCCACACCATCCACAAAAAGATCGTGAACAGTATGCCGAGCAGATTAAGATTTCCGCTAAACAGACCCGTACCGACCGCTATCGTTTCGAGTATGCACAGAACCAGGAAAACATCGTCCTTCAGCATCGCAAGTGCCTTGTCACGAACGGTCGGAGTCGGCGGCGTAAACATCTGATCTGCGGCTGTATCCTTGCCGCATGCAGGGCAGAATCTGAACGTTCCATCCTCTTCATATCCGCAATTATTGCATTTCATTTCTAAACCCTCCCGAAATGTCTTATTATTGCACTCCAATTATACCATAAAAATTATAATAAATCAAGTGTTTTATTATAATTTGTCTGATTTTTCGGATTTTTCTTCGTCAATGTAAATGGCGGAGATGTCCCCCATGAAGATCAGCTTGCCGTCGATCTTGATCGTCTGAAATGTCAGATCGATCGCACCTATTCTTCCGCTTTCCGCAACATAACGCCGTCCGTCGTAATATCTCACGCACGCCTGCATCCCGACGCGCGCCGCGAGCAGGCGATCGTTTATTTGTGCGGCGACATAATCGGACAACTCGATCCGCTCCTCGACCTTGTCTGCCTCGATGCGCCTGAGGGTAGGGGATAACTCCGGCAGAGCGGCGTATGGTGCGAACTGCTTTGCCCGCTCGGGGATCGGCATCTTTTTTCTATTCACCGCTCTTGTGACCTCCTATTTGTGAGTTTCGCTCACGCATCGTCGCCTCGGGCTCGAAGCTGACCATCTTTAACACCGAATTTTTGCCAAATCGCTTTTTTATCGACAAAATCGTCGTTTGAAGTCGCCTTTCGCGTTCAAGTGCGGCAATATCGGTAAAAAGATCGTATTCTATATCAACATCTCTCGTCAGTCGGCAGAATGCGATGCTGATCTTGCGTATCTTTGCTGATCTGTCAACGATCTTTTCATAAAGCTCCATAAAGGTCGATATCAGCACGCTGGCGGCACTTGTCGGGCTCGGAAGCGTAAGACTGCCATGCGAGTTTTCGACCCTGTATCGCGTAGAATAGCCGATGTCGAGCATGACGCACCGCACGAGCACGCCTCTTTCGATAAGCGACAGCGCAAGATTGTCGACCATCTCCTTGATGATCGTTTTCGCCTCGTCATAACTGTAGTCGCGCGGCAGGACTTGCCCCGATGATATCGAGCTTGTTTGGGGCGAATACGCCTTTATGTCCGCAATTGATGTCGGCTCGCGTCCCCACGCGTGATCGATCAGCAGTTCGCCGTCAATGCCGAATAACTTGTATATGAGATCCTCGGGTGCTCTCGCGATGTCCCCCATCGTGTATATCAGATGCTTTTCGAGCCTTGCCGCAGTTCCCGACCCGACTCGCCAAAAATCGGTCAGCGGACGGTGCTCCCACAAGGTCTCCTTGTAAATTTCCTCATCTAAGTACCCGATGAAGCTTGGCGAATGCTTTGCCATGATGTCGAGCGCGATCTTGGCAAGATACATATTTGTCCCGATCCCGCAGGTCGCACGAACGCCGATTTTCTCATAAATTTCGTTCATGATAAAATCGGCAAGCTCCCATGGTGATTTTCCGTATAGCGACAGATAATGCGTCGCGTCGATGAATACCTCGTCGATCGAATAAATGTGCATGTCGCTTGCCGAAAAATATTTAAGATAAAGGCTGTATATGCGCGCCGAATAATCGATGTACAGCTTCATTCGGGGCGGTGCGGTGATGTAATTTATTGATTTCGGTATTTCATAGACCCTGCATCTGTTTCTCACTCCCAGAGCCTTCATCGCGGGCGTGACAGCCAGACATATCGTCCCCTCGGTCCGCTCGGGATCGGCAACCACAAGCAATGTCTTCATCGGATCGAGTCCGCGCTCAACGCATTCGACCGATGCAAAAAATGATTTTAGGTCTATCACAAAATATGTTTTGTCTTCACCGCTCATGATAACCTCACCTCCTCGGACGCTCTCTTTATATATATTATACCACATATATCGCAAAATGTCAAGAACAAATGTTCGTAAAATTGCCTCTTGACAGATGGTAATTTTAGGTGTATAATATATAGTCGATAACCCCCAAAAACGGAGAAGATTTACAAATCATGGCAGATAAAATTGATAAAATAATAGAAAAGAAAGAAAATTTTTCGGAATATACACGAGGCATGAAAAACGGCATACCGATCTGCCTCGGATATTTCGCGGTCTCGTTTTCGCTCGGTCTTGCCGCAGGACGGTCGGGGTTTGATGTCTTTTCGGCATCGCTCTCAAGCTTGCTCCTGAACGCATCAGCCGGCGGATACGCGCTCTTTTCGGCGTTCGCGGGCGGTGTCGGCTATCTCCAGACCGCCCTGTCGATCGCCGTTGCAAATATGCGATATCTCCTCATGTCGTGTGCGCTGTCCGAAAAGCTCGACGGGCGGACGAAAACCTGGCATAGAGCTTTGCTTGGATTTGCGGTGACCGATGAGATGTTCGGCATCGGCATCATGCAGAGCAAAAAGCTGAATCCCTATTTTTACCTCGGAATGATGACCCTCGCCGTGCCCGGATGGTGTGTCGGAACGGGCGTGGGCGTCGCGGTGGGGAATATAATCGGCGTGAAGCTCCAAAGCGCGCTCGGTGTGAGCCTCTACGGAATGTTTGTCGCATCTGTAGTTCCCGCAGCCAAGCGAAACGCCAAAATTGCCGCCGTCGTTTTGACATCGGCGATCTTGTCACTCGTTTTTTCGCTGTTGCCGATTCTCAGCACACTGTCCGAGAGCATCAGAGTGATCATTCTGACAGTGATCATCGCGGCCGGTGCGGCGATCCTGTTTCCGATAAAGGAGGAGAATGCAAATGAACATTGAACTTTATATGTATATTCTCGTCGCGGCTGCTGTAACATATGTCATCCGCATTTTGCCGCTGACACTTATCAAAAAGCCGATAAAGAACAAATTTATCCGCTCGTTTCTCTACTATCTGCCATATGTGACGCTTACGGTAATGGCATTTCCCGCAATCATACACGCAACCTCGTCACCGATCTCGGGACTCATCGCACTCGCCGTCGGCGTTGTCACCGCACTCTTTTCAGGAAATTTGTTTATCGTCTCGGCGGCATCCTGCGTCAGCGTGCTTCTTGTTGAACTTTTTATATAAAGATCATGCATGATATATGGAACCCGTGGCACGGATGCGGAAATGGCACATCGCTCGGGCATGAACTTTGTCGGCAGGGAAATAGATTGGAAGCTCACCGATAAAATGGGCATACCGATCGAGCCTGTGAACTTCATGTCCCGTACTACGACAAAAACTGCTTTGACTGCGGCTCAAGACCGATCTGTAACGGCTGCTCGCAATGCAAAAAATGTACGGCTCAATAAAAACCACCTTGCGGATCCAAATCCGCAAGGTGGTTTTGTGTACAACATAATTTAGTTTGTGCGCCGAACCCGCCCGCGCAGGATCTAAATCACGCGGCGATCGTTGCTTGTGGGTGTTTTGCGATGTGCGATTAGTTGCCTTGCTTGGTCAGCTGTTGATACATCTTCATAAGCTCAGCCACGCAGGTGCTTTCGGTCATGGTCTTTACATCAAACCCATACGCCTGCATAACGGCACGGTCGTTTGCTTGGTGTGCGCGACGTAATTCGGGCGGCATGGTGACCTCATCGTAGAGATCGGCAAGCGAGCAATCGGGATAGATCGCACGCGCGTCAAGAATTGCCTGCGCAGTCTGCTCGATCCTTGCTTTCTGTCCGTCGGTAGGTGTCGGCCATGGGAAGTTGTTGTAGACGATGTCTTTAGAATACCTGTAATCGCTTTTTAACCGCCCGCATACTGCACGCATCCAAGCCATATGAACATTGGAGGTTAAAACGCCAAAGTGGTACAAAGATGCTTCATCAATATAATTGGTTGCGTTTGTATAGACAACTCCCTTGGTTAGATAGCCTAACGGAATATACTTTCTCCGTTCAGATGATACTACCGGTACAAGTATACTGTTTCCCTTTGGAATATTTGCAATAAAATACATTGCAGGAGTGTCTTGCAAAGAGCGAGTGAGTTCAGCGTCACTGTTTTTTCTATATTCATATACCCGATTGACTCGTTCATAAATGCCTTTACAATTTTTAATAACACTCGGAGGGCAGTCCTGCAGATATAAACAATATTTTTTCTGGCGATTGTTCAAGAAAGCATCTGCATTGCAATATTCTAATATATATGGTGTTGCTTCTGGATAAATGCTAAGAAATTCTTCTTTTTCAGCTTTGGATTGAAAAATAAAATTTCCACCGTCAATGAGTTGAGACCCCTTCGTCATATGTGGTATTTGCGGAGATATTGGAGCTCTTCGCTTTGCCAAGAATACATTTGGAGAATCAATGAGATATGCATTTATGTTTTCAACTATTGTTTGTCGTTCTCTGGAAAACAGTATTTTCTGTTTTCTGTGTTTTTTTCCGTAGCCAATAATTACACAGTGTACTGCGGCTGTATCGTTGGATTGACTTTCCCATTTGAATGTACTATGAGCAAAATTGATGCAATAATTCATATCAAAAATAGGTTGCCACAGCAATGGAACTTGTTCACCTTGCGAAATAGAATTTGTTGAAACGAAAGCAATTTCGACATTATACATGGTAGTACAAAAAGTGGCCGCTTTTTTATACCAGCATGCTACATAATCCAATTTTCCTCCGTCTTTGCCAAGAATCATTTCTTTGTCTTTGCGCTGAGATGCATCGCATAGTTTAGCCCCCACAAACGGCGGGTTGCCCATGATATAGTTCAGCTTATCCTTCGGCACGACGCTCTCCCAGTCAATGCGGAGCGCGTTGCCCTCTATAATATTTGCGTAAGATTTCAGCGGCAGGAAATCAAGATTGACATTCATTATCTCCTCAGTCTCTTTCATCATCTGCGACTCGGCGATCCAAAGGGCTGTTTTGGCGACTGTCACGGCAAAATCATTGATCTCGATACCATAAAACTGACCGATAGATACCTTGATAATATCGCCGAAATTGAGAAGGATCTGCCCGTCGGTCACAAGTTCAAGAACTTCGTTCTCCAATCGGCGCAGAGACACATATGTTTCGGTCAAAAAATTGCCCGAGCCGCAGGCGGGGTCGAAAAATGTAAGTTTAGACAATTTCTCGCGGAACGCCTCGGCTCTGTCTTTTCGGATCTTGGGCACTTTCAGTGTCTTTATCTCAGCAAATTCTTCGCGAAGTTCGTCAAGAAACAGAGGATCAATGACCTTATGTATATTTTTGACAGAGGTATAGTGCATACCTCCGCTGCGTCGGGTTTCGGGGTTCAATGTAGATTCAAACACCGCGCCAAAGATCGTGGGGCTGATCTGTGACCAATCGAAATCCTCGCTTGCCTTGCGGAGCAAAAGATCGACGATCTCCTGCGTAAAGTTGGGGATCTCAATATTTTCATCGGCAAAAAGACCGCCGTTGACATAAGGGAAGGAAGCCAAAGTGTCATCCATATAAGGGTCGCGATCGGCGATTTTGGTATCAAGAACGCGGAACAGGTCGATCAGGGCACGGCGGACATCCTTGGGCGCAAACTCCTTGAGATAATTATGGAATTTAAGGTGGTCACCAAATATGCCCGCATCCTCGGCATAGAGGCAGAAAACAAGCCGCACACAAAGGATATTAAGGCTGTGAAGCGAAGACTTGTCGTCGGGCTTGATATACTGCTTCAAAATAGCTTCGTAAAGCCTTCCGACAAGGTCACCGGCTTGGATGGAGATCTCTTCCTCGCGACGAATGAGTTCGCTCTTTTCTTCTGCAAGAAAATCAAATCGATAGTATTCCTTCGCAAGATCTCTAAGCATAATGCTTTCGGGTTCGCCGGTCGGTCTTTCCATATCATAGATGAGAAATTCCTCAAAGTTGCAGGTGACTATCCAGCGCGGACGCTGTGAATAAGGCAGTGCGGCAGAATATCTTTGCGCTTGCTGAAACGGGGTGAGCAGGCTGCCGTCAGACTGTTTGATGGGGCTTCGAAGATTTAAGCCCTTCTTTTTCTGCTCAATAAGGACGTGAGTTGAAGGAATGTAGCAGTCAATAAAACTTGTATGATCAAGCTTTACGCGTTCCTCAAAGAAAATAAATTTTTCTGGCTCGGCAACACCGAGAATGTCGCGTACAAAGGACATCCAAAAGGGTTGGCTGTCGCTTTTTTCATCGCCGCGGTCTCTCCAATATTCACCAAAAGCCTTCGCGGCTTTCTTTCTGTCTGTTTCCGTCATTTTAACCTCGCAAAAGTGTCTGTGACTGTTTATTTCCTACATTATATCACACAACAAAGGAAAAATCAATAATTTTTCGAATTTTGCAAAAGGAAATTTGAGACACAGATATCTTCATCAAAAATCACCTTGCGGACCCAAATCCGCAAGGTGATTTTTATGCGTCGGTCACATCAGACCGAGAAATTATTTATTGTTGATAGCTGCCTGTGCTGCTGCGAGACGTGCGATCGGCACTCTGAAGGGCGAGCAGGAAACATAGGACAGACCGATCTTGTGGCAGAACTCGATCGAGGACGGGTCGCCGCCGTGCTCGCCGCAGATACCGATGTGCATATCGGGGCGAACCTTTCTGCCGAGAGTGGTAGCCATTTCCATGAGCTTGCCTACGCCGACCTGGTCGAGTTTCGCGAAGGGATCGTTCTCGAAGATCTTGGTCTCGTAGTAAGCGTTCAGGAACTTGCCTGCGTCATCACGCGAGAAGCCATAGGTCATCTGAGTCAGGTCGTTTGTACCGAAGCAGAAGAACTCAGCCTCTTTTGCGATGTCGTCAGCGGTGAGAGCTGCTCTCGGGATCTCGATCATGGTGCCGACCTCGTACTTGAGTTCAACGCCTGCCTCTGCGATAACGGCATCAGCGGTCTGAACAACGACATCCTTAACGAACTTGAGCTCTTTGATCTCGCCTACGAGAGGAATCATGATCTCGGGGACGATCTTCCAATCGGGATGAGCCTTCTTAACGTTGATAGCTGCCTTGATAACTGCCTTGGTCTGCATCTTTGCGATCTCGGGGTAGGTTACTGCAAGACGGCATCCGCGGTGACCCATCATCGGGTTGAACTCGTGGAGCGAGTTGATGATATTCTTGATGGTCTCAACCGATTTGCCCTGAGTAGCTGCAAGCAGCTCGATGTCAGCCTCTTCGGTGGGAACAAATTCGTGGAGCGGGGGATCAAGGAAACGAATGGTAACAGGGTTGCCCTCGAGTGCCTCGTAAAGAGCCTCGAAGTCGCTCTGCTGCATCGGCTCGATCTTTTCAAGAGCTGCCTCTCTCTCCTCAACGGTGTCGGAGCAGATCATCTCACGGAAAGCGGCAATTCTCGATTCCTCGAAGAACATGTGCTCGGTACGGCAAAGACCGATACCCTCTGCGCCAAGCTCGCGAGCCTTCTTTGCGTCTGCGGGAGTGTCAGCATTGGTTCTGACCTGAAGCTTTCTGAACTTGTCAGCCCATGCCATAACTCTGCCAAACTCGCCTGCGATGGTAGCGTCAACGGTGGGGATGATTCCGTCGTAGATGTTACCGGTGGTTCCGTCGATGGAGATCGGATCGCCCTCGTGGTAAACCTTACCTGCGAGCTCGAACTTCTTGTTTTCTTCATCCATCTTAATGTCGCCGCAACCGGATACACAGCAGGTACCCATGCCGCGTGCAACAACTGCTGCGTGAGAGGTCATACCGCCGCGAACGGTCAGGATGCCCTGTGCAGCCTTCATGCCCGTGATATCCTCGGGAGAGGTCTCAAGACGAACGAGAACGACCTTTTCGCCGCGTTCTTTCCACTCAACTGCGTCCTCAGCAGAGAAGACGATCTTTCCGCAAGCTGCTCCGGGCGATGCGCCGAGACCCTTGCCTACGGGATTTGCAGCCTTGAGTGCTTTAGCATCAAACTGCGGGTGGAGAAGTGTGTCGAGGTTACGAGGATCGATCATGAGGACAGCCTCTTCCTCGGTTCTCATGCCTTCGTCAACGAGATCGCAAGCGATCTTGAGGGCAGCCTGAGCGGTTCTCTTACCATTTCTGGTCTGAAGCATATAAAGCTTACCGTGCTCAACGGTGAACTCCATATCCTGCATGTCTCTGTAGTGATTTTCGAGGGTTGCGCAGACCTGATTGAACTGCTTGAACGCCTCGGGGAATTTTTCTTCCATCTCGGAAATGTGCATAGGAGTACGAACGCCTGCAACAACGTCCTCGCCCTGTGCGTTGGTCAGGAACTCGCCGAACAGACCCTTTGCGCCTGTTGCGGGGTCACGGGTGAATGCAACGCCTGTGCCGCAGTCATCGCCCATGTTGCCGAATGCCATCATCTGTACGTTAACGGCAGTGCCCCAGCTGTAGGGAATGTCGTTGTCGCGGCGGTAAACGTTCGCACGGGGGTTGTCCCACGAACGGAAAACTGCCTTGATAGCGCCGATGAGCTGATCTTTGGGGTCGGAGGGGAAGTCCGCACCGATCTTGCTCTTGTATTCTGCCTTGAACTGATTTGCAAGCTCTTTAAGGTCGTCAGCGGTAAGATCTACGTCAAACTTAACGCCCTTCTTTTCCTTCATTGCGTCGATGAGCTGCTCGAAGTACTTCTTGCCGACTTCCATAACGACGTCGGAGTACATCTGGATAAATCTTCTGTAGCAGTCCCATGCCCATCTCGGATTGCCCGACATCTCGGCGATGGTCTCGACGACCTCTTCGTTAAGACCGAGGTTGAGGATCGTGTCCATCATACCAGGCATGGATGCACGCGCACCCGAACGAACCGATACGAGAAGGGGATTCTTCTTGTCACCGAACTTCTTGCCGGTAACCTCTTCCATCTTGGAAATGTACTCCATGATCTCAGCCATGATGGAATCGTTGATCTGTCTGCCGTCCTCATAGTACTGAGTGCATGCCTCTGTTGTGATCGTAAAGCCCTGGGGAACCGGAAGACCGATGTTGGTCATCTCTGCGAGGTTTGCACCCTTACCGCCGAGGAGCTCGCGCATGCTTGCGTTACCTTCTGTAAAAAGATAGCAATATTTGTTTGCCATAAATCTTTATACCTCCACAAAATTTGAAATATACTAACGGTTTTTTTAGCACCATTTAATTATATCACAGAATTAAAAAAAATCAATCCCTCGGGGAAATATTTACAAATAATTAACTTTTTGAAAAACTGTAAATTTTCGCTTTTGCTATTGAAAAATAGCTCTGTTTGGTGTAAAATATAAGGAAGAGTTTTCAAGAGGTGGATAAAATGCTTACAAGACAGAGAATAGAAGAAATACTTGCCTCGATCGGACTTCCGACCGACACGAAAATATGCTTTGAGGATATATACGATCTCCACGCGGCATCGATCGTCGGTGAGAGCGAGTTGCTTGCCGTCAAGAATATCGCCGATTGGTTTGATCTTGTAATGACGCTGACCGTCAGATCGGCGATGAATCACATGGAAAACGGCGTTCGCTTTCTGTCGCTCGACGGTGTCGTCGTGTCACCGCTTGCGAAGATCGGGAAAAACACGGTCATCCACGCAAATACCGAGATACGAAACTCGGTCGAGATAGGCGAGGGGTGCGATATCGGTCCGTCAAGCGTTATATCGCAAAGCAAGATAGGGAACGGATGCACGGTCAATGCAACGCAAATGTACGAGAGTGTGATGGACGATAACGTCAAGATCGGTCCGTTCTCGCATATCCGTCCGAATTCGCATCTTTGCTCGGGTGTAAAGATCGGCGATTTCGTAGAGATCAAAAATTCAACGGTCGGCGAGAACAGCCATGCCTCGCATCTTACCTACATCGGCGATTCGGATGTCGGAAAACGCGTCAATTTCGGTTGCGGCACCGTGACCAGCAACTACAACGGCTACACCAAGGGTCGTTGCAAGATAGGCGACGATGCTTTTATCGGATGCAACACCAACCTGATTGCACCGGTTACCATAGGCGATCGTGCATATACCGCCGCGGGATCGACCGTCAATAAAGATGTTCCCGACGGCTCGCTCGCTATCGCGCGTGAGAGGCAGATCAACAAAGAGGGCTGGGCAGACAGATTTGCCGAGCTCAACCGAAAAGAAAAGTAAGAAAAATCGCAGGAAAGACTACCAATGAGTAATATTTTTGACCTTTTTAAGCAGATAGAGAAAAAATCGCCCGTGTCGGCACAGGTGGAATGGCTGATCGTCGGGCTGGGAAATCCCGGCAAGCAATATGAGCAGACAAGACACAACAACGGTTTTATGGCGATCGACCATATGGCGGACGGGCTTGGCGTGCGCATCACAGAAAGCAAATTCCATTCGCTTACCGCAAGGGCAACACAAGGCGGCGTCGGCGTTTTGCTGATCAAGCCGCAGACGCTCATGAATCGCTCGGGGATCGCTGTCGGCGAGGCGGCAAGCTTTTATAAGATCCCGCCCGAAAGAGTGCTTGTTTTGTCGGACGATATCTCGCTTGATGTCGGAAAGATCCGCACGAGAGCACGCGGAAGCGCGGGCGGTCACAACGGACTTAAAAGCATAATCGAAGTGCTCGGAAGCGACGCGTTTCCGCGGATCAAGATCGGAACGGGCAATAAGCCGCACCCCGATTACGACCTTGCCGATTGGGTACTCGGTAAATATCCGTCATCCGATATGGAAAAGCTGAAGGGCGCACTTGACAATGCGGTATCCGCCGCCGAGCTTGTCATTTCGGGTAAGATCGATCAAGCAATGAACAAATACAACTGACATCACGACGAGATTTTCTATATAGATTTTATATGAACGAATTACTTAACTTAATGCGCACACGGCGCGACTATGTACAGCTCTGCAAGCGACTCTCGGATGATCGCGGGAAAAAGCTTCCGTCGCTCGTTACAGGAATGTGCGACGGCGAGCGCGCACTCTTTGTCGCCGCACTGACAGGCGACAGAGCGAGCAAGGGACAACCCGTGCTCGCGATCCTTCCGAATGAGAAGGAAATATCGAGACTTGCCGCATCCCTCGGCAATTTCGGGCTCAGAACGAAGATCTACCCGATGCGCGATTTTGTGCTGACCAATATGTCGGCATCACACGAATTTGAATATGAGAGAATTTCGGTGCTTGGCGAGATAATTGATAATTCTTGCGATATCGTGCTTGCCACTCCGGACGCCGCAGTGCAGTATACGATGCCTGCGGATGTCCTTGTTTCGAGGACGTTTACGCTCGATAAAAGCTCTCCGATCTTCACCGAGAAGGTCATATCTACTCTTATCGACTGTGGATATGTGCGTGTACCGATGGTGGACTCTCAAGGACAGTTCTCACAGCGCGGAGATATCCTTGATATCTTTCCGCCGACGACCGATGATCCCGTGCGAATTGAATCGTTCGGCGATGAGATCGACAGGATCAGCTCGTTTGACGTAATGACTCAGCGAAGGGTGGATGATCTCGACGCTGTTACGATCTCGCCCGTGCGCGAGGTCATCCCGGATGAGGATGCCAAAAAGACACTCGAGCAGGCGATAAGAGCAAAACTCAAAAAAAATCGCTCAAATGCCGAGGTGTCCGATAGCTATGCACGCGAGCTTGAGGATATTACGAGCGGCAGAGAGCTTCTTTCGATAGATAAATACATTTCGCTTATTTATCCGCAAAAGCAGTGCCTGCTCGATTATTTTGACGACAATGCGTGCGTGCTTCTTCAAGATTATAACGGAACTGCCGATCGGATGCACTCGTATGAGTTCACCGAAAACGAAACGCTCCTGAAGCTGATCGAGACGGGACTTTGCGATGCTGTTTACAGCACCCATTTTGCGGGCGAAAATTTCTTCCTTGATTATATCAGATCGAGAAGAACGGTCATAATGAACACTTTCGCCGTCTCGCTCGGAGGCATGCCGCTGTCTGAGATATACTCTCTGCCGTCACGCCCCACGAGCGGATATGCCGACAATCCCTCGCTCTTGTTTGAAGAGCTTGACGGCTTTTTGGGCGGCGGATATACCGTGCGTATCCTTTGCGACGGAGAACAAGGCGCCGAAAACCTGCGCCGCGAGCTGTCAGATCACGGCTACAGCCCGTCAATTACCGAGACAGAGGCGAAAATTCGCCTGATCGTCGCCCCCGATCTCTCGGGCTTTGAGATCGACAGTGCAAAATTTGCCGTCTTGTCTGTCTGCCGCGGAAGAGGCGGAGCGGTCAAGAAGAACAAAGCGGCAGTCCGTGTAGGCTCGAAAAAGAAGACCAACGCCGAAAAAATACTCTCCTATACCGAACTTGCCGAGGGCGATTATGTGGTCCACGCGGTTCATGGTGTCGGATTGTTTTGCGGTGTCGAAAGCCTTGATGTCGGAGGCGGACGGCGGGATTTTGTCAAGGTCAAATATGCCGGCGATGATCTTTTGTACATCCCCTGCAACCAGCTTGACAGCCTGTCAAAATATGTGGGTGCCGCAGAGGGAGTGAGCGTCAAGCTCTCGAGGATGGGAACGCCCGACTGGGCGAAGACCTCAGCGAAGGTCAAGGCGGCAACACGCGAAATGGCAAAAGAGCTGATAGGGCTCTATGCCGCAAGAATGCGAAAGAGTGGTTTCGCCTTTGAAAAGGATGATGCCATGGATCGCGAGTTTGCCGACACGTTCGAGTACGACGAGACCTCAGGTCAGCTTGAGGCTATCGCCGATATCAAACGCGACATGGAATCATCGCACCCGATGGATCGACTGCTCTGCGGTGATGTCGGTTACGGCAAGACAGAGGTCGCGCTCCGCGCCGCGTTCAAGGCAGTCCAATCAAACAAGCAGGTGGCAATACTCGTGCCGACGACGATACTCGCACTGCAGCATTTTCAGACGATCACTTCTCGAATGCGCGGATTTCCGATAAGCGTCGATATGGTGTCACGCTTCCGTACACCCAAACAACAGGCTCTGACCCTCAGACGCCTCGATCGAGGCGAGGTCGATATCATAGTCGGAACGCACCGTCTGCTTTCAAAAGATGTGAAATTTCATGATCTCGGACTCGTTATTATCGATGAGGAACAGCGTTTCGGAGTGGCGCAAAAGGAAAAGCTCAAAACGCTCACCGAAAATGTCGATGTCCTGACACTTACCGCAACGCCGATACCGCGAACCATGAATATGGCACTCAGCGGAATACGCGATATGTCTGTGCTTGAGGAGGCACCGGGCGACCGCCTTCCCGTACAGTCTTATGTTACCGAGTATAACGATCAGCTGATAAACGAGGCGATCAGGCGTGAAATGCGGCGCGGCGGTCAGGTGTTTTATCTTTGCAACAGGATCGAACGGTTCGATCGGATAATCGTAAGGCTGTCGGAGGCACTGCCGGATGCGAGGATCGGGGTCGGACACGGGCAAATGGATAAAGAAGAGCTCTCGGATGTCTGGCACTCAATGATAAACGGCGATATCGATATCCTTGTCTGCACAACGATCATTGAGACGGGTGTCGATGTCCCGAACGCCAATACGCTCATTATTGAGGATGCCGATAAAATGGGACTTTCCCAGCTCCATCAGATACGTGGCAGAGTCGGCAGATCGAGCAGACGCGCGTACGCATATTTCACCTATCCAACCGGAAAGGTGCTTACAGAGGTTGCCGAAAAGCGTCTTGAAGCGATTCGTGATTTTACCGAGTTCGGCGCGGGATTCCGTATTGCCATACGCGATCTCGAAATTCGCGGCGCGGGCAATCTTCTCGGTGCCGATCAGCATGGGCATCTCATGAGTGTCGGTTACGATATGTACATGAAGCTCCTCAATGAGGCGATACTCGAGGAAAAGGGCGAAAAGGTCGAAAAAAGATCCGAATGCAATGTCGATCTCGGCATTGATGCCTATATTCCCGAAAAATATATCGACAATCCGAACGGGCGCATAGAGGCTTATAAAAAGATCTCGCTCATTCGCACCTATGAGGATCTCTACGATGTCACCGACGAGCTCCTCGACAGATACGGAGATACGCCCAAGCCGGTGACCAATCTGCTCAAGATAGCACTGATACGCTCGCTCGGTTCGGAATGCGCTGTTACAAAGATCGTCGCAAAAGATCGCTCAACAGTCATCTACCCCGAAAATTTCAACATTCAGCCGTGGAGCAAGGTGTCAGCGAAAAACAGCGGCAGAATACTTGTCAGCCTCGGTCAGACCCCGACCGTTACATTGAAAACACCGCAGGGTATCATGCCGGCGGAGTTTGTGCTGAAGGTTCTCGGAGATTACGCTACCGCACTGAAAGAAAAAGATGATCAATAAAACAAAAGAAGGAATTACCGCCATGAAATGCTCACTTTGCCGCATAACGGCGATATTAATGATCATGGCATTCGCCATCGGATTTTGCTCCTGCGCGTCCGATGATGCGTATGCGATGGAATACAAAGGATACAAGCTGTCCGAGGGAATGTATAAGTACTGGATGATCAGCTGGAAGGAAAACTTTGTAAACAATTATTCGGACATCGAGGATACCGACGAATATTGGAACGCGATGACCTCAGAGGACTCCGAGCAGACCAACGCTCAATATATAAGGGACAACATCGAAACGAGAATAAAGTACTATCTTGTCGCGCAGTCGCTCTTTGACGAGTACGGACTGTCTCTGAGCAGTGATGCCAAGAAGAAGATCAGCGGATATATTGATGATAAGCTGAACTATTACGGCAGTCGATCCGCGTGCAATGACGCACTCGAGAAAAAATACGGGATCGATCTCAAGACGCTTGAGAAGATATATACTTGGGAAGAAAAATATCTTTCGGTCTACGATTATCTTTACGGCACGTCCGGCAAGCTGACTGCAACCGCCGACGAGATCGACAAGTATTATAAAAACTACTACGCACGCGCAAAGTATGTTATGTTCCTTAAGGACTGCAAAAAACAGTACGATGAGGACGGCAAGCTCGTCACCGATAAAGACGGACATGCGGTCTATGAGGATCTGACCGAGGAAGAGAAAAAGCAGGTCAAAGCCAATGCCGAGGAGGCGTTTGCCGATGTTAAAGCGGGTAAAAGCTTCGACGGTTTTTCGGATACGATAGACTATTATCTCGATAAATATATGAACGAGCATGTGACGGATATAAATAAAAATTATCCGAACGGCTTTTATATCACACCCGACGAATATGCCGTCCATACCGCGGCGGTCACCGAGGCTGTTTTTGATATGGAAGAAGGCGAGGTCAGATTCGTCGAGAACGAGTCCTGCTATTTCGTTGTAAAAAAATACGCCCTTATAGACGGCGCGTATACATCGACCGTCGACTCGGATCAGTTTTCTTACCTTGTATCCTATGCAAACAGCGAGAAATTTACAAACGATTTTTCGGCATACACAAAGGAAATATCGGTCGATCTCGATATTACCTCAAAATACAGCATCCCGAGTCTCTGATCAAACGAGAAAGTGAGGAGTTTCAGCATGGAACTTACGGTCGTAACATTCAACATGAGAGTTGACGTGCCTGCAGACGGAAAAAATTATTTCTTCTGCCGCGCACCGTTTATACTCGAAAAGATTAACAAAGAAAAGCCGGATATCATCTGCGCTCAGGAAACGAGTGACGCGATGAGAAATTGGCTGTCGACAGCACTTGTCGATTATGAAATGATCGGGCAGGGCAGAGAGGCAAATTATCGCGGCGAGTCAAACCCCATCCTTTATAGAAAGGACAAATTTACACCTCTGTCTTTCGGACAGTGTTGGTTGTCCGAGACGCCGAATATCCCGGGGACAAGATACAGAGAGCAGTCGATGTGTCCGCGAATTTGCGTATATGCGACACTTCTTGCGGGAGATGAGCGAAAGCCGCTGCGCATATACAGTACCCATCTTGATCATGTAAGCGAGAGCGCGAGACTTCTCGGCATGGATCGCGTCCTTGGTATTATTGAGCAGGACAGCATGAACACGGATGCCCCCGTTCTTCTGTGCGGCGATTTTAACGCAGAGCCAAATGAGGCTTGCATTCTGCGCGCGGACGAATTTTCGCATCCGAAATTGTCCGATCTTACCGCATCGATCGATCATTCCTTCCACGATTACGGCAGACTTCAAAGAAAGTGCAAGATCGACTATATCTTCTCGAATCTTCCCATGGTCGGGGAGTGCGTCGCTTGGACTGATGAATGGAACGGAATATACCTTTCCGATCATTACCCGCTCTCCGTCAAGGTCGTGCTTTGACATCCTTTAAGAAGAGCGAGAAAAACAACCAACAGGAAAAGAGAAAGGGCGATAGCCCTCCTCCGATGTAGAGCAGGCACCAGATCGAACAGAACCAAATAATGAATACAGTCGCCGCCGACAGCAGATCAACCGCAGTCGCGGCGACTTTTTCTGAAAATAACATGAGCAGAACCGACCGCAGAGCGGACCCTCCGTCGAGCGTTTTGATCGGCAGCATGTTCATTATCCCGAATATCAGATTATGCTCGACAAACGCCTCGCAAATGTTGCTTTTGACCCTCGAAAAAATAAGCGCGAGCAGAATGTTCGTCATCGGTCCGGACAAATAGACGATCAGCTCAAGCTTGTATGAGCAAAGCCGCCCCGAGCGTTTTATCGACAGCCCGAACGGCGATACCGCAATGTCCGAGATCCTCTCGCCGACGATGAGTATCGCAAAGATGTGCCCGAGCTCATGCGCGCCAAGTGCCGCAAAGAGCATGAGCGTACCGATGTTTGGCAAAAGAATTATGTATATCATCGCAAGACAGGCGGTCAAGAGTGTCGCAAGCCGCCTTTTGTTTATCATTGCCTATCACCTCGGTATCAAGTGTATGATCGCTTTTGACGATCAATGCTTACAAAATTTCAGATCTTTTTGCAAAAAGTTCGAAAAAGTCTTGACAAAGCGAAAAAGATGTGGTATAATATCATCTGTTGAATATCGGGGTGTGGCTCAGCTTGGTAGAGTGCTTGGTTCGGGTCCAAGAGGCCGCGCGTTCGAATCGCGCCACTCCGACCATAAAAAGTCCGAACTTGCCGTTCGGACTTTTTTAATACTCAAAAATCTTTTAAGGAGCTGTTTATGGCAAATGTCGGAATAATATGCGAATATAATCCTTTTCATCCCGGTCACGCCGAACAGCTTTCAATGATCGATCGGGCACTTCCAAATGAAGAAAACACAAAGATTGCCCTAATGTCCGGCAATTTCGTTCAGCGAGGCGAGCCTGCGATATATCATAAGTACCTGCGCGCCAAATCCGCTCTTGTCTCAGGGGTCGATCTCGTTCTCGAATATCCGTTCCCACATTCAATGGGTCCCGCAAAAGAGTTTGCCTATAACGCTCTCGCCGTTTTTGACCGCCTTGGTACTGTGGACTATATCTGTTTTGGCAGTGAGTGCGGAGAGCTCGATACTCTGTCATATGCCGCCGATGTCATTCTGTCGGATGCGTTCGAGAAAGAACTCTCAAGGCTTGTTTCAAGCGAAAAAAGCGTGTCCTATGCCACACTGCGCGAAAGTGCTTTCGAAAATTTGACGGGACGGCAATTGCCGACCGCCGCCAACGATATCCTTGCCGTCGAATATCTGTGCGCACTGAAAAAGCTTCGCTCAAAGATTCGCCCGATCGTCATAAAGCGTCGATCTGCCTTTAGCGCAAGCGGCGCGCGAAAGTCGATTCTGCTCGGCGAAAATGATCGCTTTGCTCTTGGTGAACCGACATTTGAACTTTCAGAGCACGAAAAAGCCGTAACGCTTGATGATTTTTCAAAAACCATCATACCATATCTCAGACAGTCCGAACCGAGCACGCTCGTATCATACGCCGACATGACATACGATCTTGCCTGCAGCATGGTTTGTGCATCAAAGACATCTCGAACGCTCTCCGAGCTTGTTGACATGCTTTCAAGTAAAAGCTATCCAAGATCAAGGATCAAACGCGCGATTTTTTTTGCCTTCTTTAAGGTTACCGGGGAGATGCTCCATACACCGCTGACATCGATAAGGCTTCTCGGGGCAAATGGGCGAGGACGGGACTTTCTCAGAAATATAAACGGTGATATCGAGATCTTGTCGACCGCCCACTCGGATAAACAGGCATTTTCACTCATGTGCGACGAGATATATTCACTCGTTTGTGATCTCCCTGTAGATTTTTACAAGCAAAAGCCGATAATTCTGTGAAAATTTACATATCGTCCACACATGCGTCGGTAAAATAGTGTATAATAAATTAAATAGATAAGTAATGGTAGGAGGATAACATGGCAACAACGGTAAAAGGAAAATACCTTATATATAAAGGTCTGCCTCTTGTAAGAGAGAATAACACGATCTGCTACGGCAGTATGGAAAATAAGAGCGTGCTTTTCCTCATGGTAATGTCAAATAAAACGATTTCAACAAAGGACCCTGCGATAAAGGTCGAGGTCCCGGATATGATACTCGGACAGGTGGTCAGCACCGACACGAGCAAAAAGCCGCACGAAAGAATACTTAAACAGTTTAGCAAAAACGGACTTTACGACGCTCTCGACTTCGGCATCGACGTAATGAACAGATTTAACAAATGATCAAAGAACATCCCGAGAAACAGCTCTCGGGATGTTTTTTGGTTATATAAAAGATGTATTTTGATAGATCGTGTCAACTGTGACCGCAATGAACTCTCTGATAAGATAGTGCGGCAGGAGGATGGACGGAAGATCTGCCGAAATGCCGTATATGTTTCTTATTCCGCACTTTCGCGCAAGTGCCATGCCTCTGAAAACATGAAAATTGTTCGTGACTACCGCGACATTTTTGCTTGTGTCGCCGATGATCTTTGCGCTGAACTTGAGATTTTCGGATGTTGAGGTCGACCTGTCCTCAAGAATGATCCGTTTTTCGTCAATTCCGCGACGGATAAGCTCGCGCGATATGCACATTGCCTCGCTGATCATCTCGTCGTCTCCCTGACCGCCCGATGCTATGCAGATCGTATTTTCGTTGTCCGCAAGATATTCGTAAGCCGCATCTATCCTGTTTTCGAGTGCCAATGAAGGTCTCTCGCCGTTCACCTTTGCTCCGAGCAGGATGATATAGTCAAGCGACTCGGGAGGACTTGAGAAAAAACCGCTTATAATGCACCCCTCGACAAAGAGGAAAAACGCAAGGCAGACAAAAAACAGAGTGTAAAAGGTGGCGATCATCCATTTGGGCAGAGCAAGCATACCGCATCCGATAAGCTCTCTGATCGTGAGATATACGCAGATACATCCCGAAAAGAAGGGCCAGATATAGAGTATCGACATTCCAAATCCCGCGAACATGCCGACCGCAAAATAATAGATCACAAACAGCAGTGCAAGGCAGGTGAGAACGATCGAGAGAGTATCACCGAAAAATGCATGTTTGATCAAAGCCGCCGCGCTCCTTTTATTCATAACTGCCCATCGCGACCTCGCCGTTCCTTCCGCCTTCGATAAGCGGATAGTAGGATACGGGAATGTCGCCTATCCAAAGCTCAAAATAGCAGGTGTGATCGTCGGTGTAGCCCTTTTTGCCGCCGCCTTTGCCGATCTCGGCTCCTTTTTCGACAATGTCGCCCTCGGATACGTTCGCACTGTCAAGACAGTAATAGACCGAGCGAAGACCAAACCCGTGATCGATGACCACTGTAACACCGCCCATCTTTGTCTCGCCGACATAGCTGACCTTGCCTTTGTTTGTCGCCGACACCGACTGTGTCTTGTAGCATACCCAAGCGATTCCGTTTGAAATGTGCTTCTGCTCATCTGTTCCGTTGTTTACCGTGTCGCCGAATCTCGCTCTGTTTTGGCTTTCGTCGGGCGTCAGGAACGCACCGTCGAAATAGCGAGTCTCACAGATCGGAAGTGTTACGATAATCTCCGAGAAAGCCTTGAAATTATCGTCCGATCGTGTCGACATGTCGATCACGCCCTTGTAATTGTACTTGCGTTCCTTGATCTTTGCACTGAGCGGGTTGACCTTGATCGGTAGCTCGATCGTTTTCCCGAGATATCCGATCGTTATCTTGTACTCTGTCGTTGACTCGATTCCCGAATATCCGAACGGAATGAGCGCGCGTATGCAGTCGCCGTCGTTGTAAAATCTCGGTGTGTAGCCGATGTCGGGCGCGACCGATACTTTGATCTCGGACAGATCGTTGACATCTGTGTATTTTCCCGACAGAACAACAAATTCGCCGTCCTCGATCTCCTTCTCTCCAAGCCAGAAAAAGGCGAGCGGATCGAATATGATATCAACGCTCAGTCGATATGTGAAATGTCCGCCGGCATTGCTCGCGCCGCTTTTCTCCCACAGAGCGTCGATATCGAAATTAAGCTTTGTGTCGGCTTTGATGTTTTTTCTTATAAACTCGCTCTCCGAAAGCTCAGTGAGATTTCCTTCAAAGAGCACTTTGCCGAGCGCGTCCGAAACTTTGACATCGGCAGAGGTCGGTTCGCGGTCGAATGTCGGGGTAAATTCACGATATGAACAGCTGACAATAAAGCCGTCGTCAGCAAACTCGATGCTCGGTGTGTGCGTGACGCCGCTGTATGAGCTGTATGTCCAATCAGCCTCGGTCGGTCTGAGCATGGTGCCGTGAAGGGTGAGACATGGCGGCGTTGAAGCATCATACAGTGAGGCTGAAAAATCGCTGTCAAGAAACGCGATGGCAGCCGATGCATCCATTAAAAATGCATTGCCCTCGTGATCGGTGTAATAGCTGCTGCTCGGTTTTGTAGCCGAAAAATAGTAATTGTATTTTGTGGTCAGATCATAGCTGTGAAAGCTGACCTCGATCGACGGTGCGTCCTCCAAATCCTTCGGAAGGGAAGGGATCGTCCTTGCACTGTCGTGAATGTCGGTGAGGATGTCGATGATCTGCTTGCCCTCGTTTGTCGATCTGTCAAATGATGCATACGCACCGTTCATATCGCAAAATTCGAGAGAGGTGATGGATCCTCGTTCGACAGGTGCGTCCTTTGCCGAAAAGTAGGAGCCGATCGCAAAATATGTCGGGATAAACAGTATCAAAACAACTATGACCGCTCTGAAAATGTTCTTCATTCTTTTGCCTTGTTGCATATCATTTCCCCCCGGATCTGCTCTTGTTGAGCGTTTTTATGTATTTTATCATATTCAAACGAAAAAATCTATATAATAATGTAAATAAATGCTTGATGCGAGGTGTTTTGCGATAAACAGATCAAAAAAACAAAGGGCCATTGCAGGTGCTGTCCTCTCCCTTGTTGTTTTTCCGCTCTTGGTGTCCTGCCTTCGGGCTGATTATACCGCAACCGATCTTCTCACGGAGCTTATATCGGCAATCGATGAGCCGCCCGAGATGAATATCTGCTTCAAAAACGGCGATGGTCTGAATGCCGTTGCACAGGGCGAGCTTGCCGATCTTTTTGGCGGCGTCGATCCGAGCAGCTCGGCGTCCGATTTTGCCTTTTTCAGATCAAAGCGCGATCGCCTTTATGAGATATATGTTCTCTGCGCCCCCTCTGCCGATCGGTCGGATCTCATTCGCGACATCCTTGAAAGGCGGATAGAGCTTATCCAAACGCGCGATATAAGGCTCTATGATGAGGATTGGTATGAGCGTGCGATAGCTCCCGCCAAAACGCTCGTCAGAGGGCGGTATGTTATCCTGCTCGTGACCCCGTGCAATGAAAAGATCGAGAAAAAGCTTGACTCGATCCTTTGAATATACGAAAATTCCCCGATACCGAAAAATGGTATCGGGGATTTATGCTTATTAAAGATCGGAGAAGAAATTTCCGCCGCTCTGCTCGTCATCCGAGCCTCTGTCATCCGATGATGAAGATGCATGATTCTCGGCAGCTTGACGCGCCTCCTCTTCCTCGGCTTTTCTTCTTGCCTCGGCTTCCTCACGCATGCGCTTTTCCGCAGCCTCGTTTTCCTCGCGACTTCTCTTGCGTCGCTCGTCCATCATCGCCTCAAGCTCTTCGATCGTGGGCTCGGGATCGTTATCCATAAGTGCCTTGAACTGTGCCTCGTCCATTGTTTCGTTCTTGATAAGGAACGCGGCGATCGATTCAAGCTTGCCTCTGTTTGCGGTGATGACCTCCTCCGCCTTCTTGTATGCGGTGTCGATGATGTTTTTGATCTCGTCATCGATGATCGACGCCGTCTTTTCGGAATAGTTCTGATCGTCGGCGATCTCGCGTCCGAGGAAGACCTCGGTGTGTCCCGAACCGAACTGGATCGGACCGAGCTTGTCGCTCATTCCGAGCTGAGTGACCATCTTGCGTGCTATCTCGGTCGCGCGCTGAATGTCGTTGGATGCGCCTCCCGAAACATCATCAAAGAATACCGCCTCGGCAACTCTGCCCGCAAGCAGGGATGCGATCTCGTATTTCAGCTCGTTCTTGTACTCGCTCGTCTTGTCGTCGTTTGGCAGATAGAGCGTGTAACCAAGAGCGCGACCGCTCGGAATGATCGAGATCTGATGAACCGGATCGAGTCCGGGCAGGATGTGACGCACGACTGCGTGACCTGCCTCGTGAATGGCGGTCTTGTATTTTTCGTCCTCGCTGATGTGAAGGGTCTTTTTCTGCGTTCCGACCATGATCTTCATCTTCGAGTCTTCGATATCGTTCATGCCGATAAGGCTCTTTCCGCGTCTTGCGGCAAGAAGTGCTGCCTCGTTGAGCAGATTTGCAAGATCCGCGCCCGTAAATCCGGGAGTTCCTCTTGCAATTACCTCGAGATCTACATCATTTTCAAAGGGCTTGTTCCGTGCGTGGACCTTCAGTATCTCGGTCCTGCCGCGCAGATCGGGATAGTTGACCGTTACCTGACGGTCAAAGCGTCCGGGACGGAGAAGGGCAGGGTCAAGTATGTCGGGACGGTTGGTTGCCGCCATGACAATGATTCCCTCGCTTCCGCTGAAGCCGTCCATCTCGACAAGAAGCTGGTTGAGTGTCTGCTCGCGCTCGTCGTGTCCGCCGCCGAGTCCTGCTCCGCGGTGACGTCCGACAGCGTCGATCTCGTCGATAAATACGATAGACGCGGGATTTTTTCTAGCCGTGTCAAAAAGATCACGGACACGGGATGCGCCGACACCGACATACATTTCGACGAAATCCGAACCCGATATCGAGTAGAAGGGAACACCCGCCTCGCCTGCGACTGCCTTGGCAAGCAGTGTTTTACCTGTACCGGGAGGGCCCATCAAAAGCACGCCGTGCGGTATTTTTGCACCGAGTTTCGTGAATTTGGCGGGATCTTTGAGAAATTCGACGATCTCTTGAAGCTCTTGCTTTTCCTCGTCAGCACCCGCGACATCGGTAAATCTTATCTTGTTTTTGTCACCCGACAGGGCAACCTTTGCTCTTGCTTTGCCGAAGCTGTTGATCTTCGAGCCCTTTCCGCCGCTTGCCTCTCTGAAAACATAGGCAAAGAGCGCGATCATTGCGACGATTACGATGATATAGGGCAGAAGTGACACCCAAACAGGGTAGGTCGTCGGCTCCTTGAGATCGAATTTTACGAGCGCATTTCCGTTATCGTCAAAAACATAATCGTCATAGCAGTCTTTGTAAAATCTGCTTCTGTCCTGGAGCGTGTAGCTTATAATACGCCCGTCGGACAGACTGACGGTCAACTCGTTTTGATCATCAAGCGTAAACTCTTTGACACGGACAGCATTCTCGTCCTCGCTTTTTATGTTGTGAAAGTAGCTGACCATCTCCTCGTAAATGACCTTTTCGGTTCTGTCGCCGAGAAGCTGGTAGGCGACGAAAACGAAAAGAACAAGTACGATCAAATAGATGAGTACTTTTTTAAGGCTTCCCTTCATGTGTTCCTCCGTAACTGTTGTTTGTTGTCATTTCTTTACTGTCGGATCATATGGCTCTGCATGTCTCTGCATAAGAACGCAGATCGTGATGGTCTCATAACCATTTTTCGGCAATACTCCGTCGCGTGACGGAAGGCTTGGTATCCAAAGGATGCCGCTCTCGTCTGTGATGATCGGCAAGATCGCACGCAGATCTCTGTCTGTTTTGCTGTCGCAAAGAAGCTTTTTTACCTTCCGCGTCATGTTGCCGATGCGTATCTTGTCTCCGTCAATGCGACACCTTGCCCAAAGACTGCCGATGGATATTTTATCAGACGCAAATGATTTCTGTATGGATAATTTGTAAATATTCTGTTTTTGTTTTATAGAATTTTCTACGGCAGGATCATTGCCCTTCCATAGATATATATATGCATCGGTCTCGGGTATATAATTCTCACCGAAACAAAGCTTTATTTCGTATTGTTTTGTCTCTTTTGGACGGTAATCCTTTATAAAAAGAATTTTTCCTCTGTCTATCAGCGCACTGACGGAGCATGGGAGCGACAGCCTGCTTTGATCGATATTCTTTTTTATCAGCTCGGATACCGCGCGAAGATTTTTGGACGACAGACGCTCGCCGCCCGATGCTCGCATGTATTGGTGCTCGATCACACGCGAAAGTATCGCACGATCAAGCAAGACAAGTGTCGCACAGTCATTCTCGTTCGCATATGCCAGGGCTGTCCTGTCAAGATATTCGCAATCGGCGCGAAGGGCGTCGCAAAATCCGAATGCCGCAGCCGTGGCATTCGGGTTGATCTTTTCAAGCAGTGGCACTATTTGTCCCCTGATGAAATTTCGCGTGTAATTTTCATCGCTGTTCGTCGTGTCGGTGACAAACGAAAGAGCATGCTCGACCGCATAGTCTGTGATCTCGCTCCTTGTCAATGAAAGCATGGGGCGGATCAGTCTCCCGCGTATCGGCGGAATGCCCGCGCCGCCCTTTGCCGCAGAGCCGCGCGCGATGTTGAAGATCAGCGTCTCAAGATTGTCGTTTGCGTGATGCGCTACCGCGATCCTGTCTGCACCGACCGATTTTCGATATTTTTCGAGAGCCTCGTATCGAAGATCCCTGGCAACCTCCTCAAGACCCTGCTTTCTTGCCGCCGCGACAGATGGCACATCGACCAAAGCAAACGAGAAATCTATCCCCATCCCGTCTGCAAGCTCACGGCAAAAATCGAGATCGCGGTCTGCCTCTTCTCCGCGTATTCCGTGATGAACATGAAACGCATGAATGACAATTCCGCGCTTTCCGCAGATAGATGACAGCATGTGCAAAAGTACCACCGAATCGACACCGCCCGACAGACCGACCACCACCGAGGATACATTCGTAAGAAGATGATTGTCCTCGATGTATGAGATGACCTTTCGCAGTGTCTGATCATGCGGCGCACTCATGCTCCGGGCTCCTCTCTGTTGTCGAGAGTCGTGAACTTGGTGTATTTTCCGAACCAGCCCACCTCGATCTTTCCCGTTCCGCCGTGACGGTTCTTGGCTACGATGACCTCCGCAACATTCTGCTTTTCGGGATCGTCCTTGTAATACTCGTCACGGTAGAGAAAGAGAACGACATCGGCATCCTGCTCGATCGCACCCGAGTCACGCAGGTCGGACAGCATGGGTCGCTTGTCGGTTCGTGATTCCGGTCCGCGCGACAGCTGTGCACAGCAAATAACGGGTACTCTCAGCTCTTTTGCCATAACCTTCAGGTTTCTCGAAATATCGGCAACCTCCTGGACCCTGTTCTCGATCCTTCTGTCAGATTGCATCAGACCGAGATAGTCGACAACGACCAGCCCGAGATTTTTAACTCGGCGAAGCTTCGATTTCATTCCTGTGACCGTGATGTTCGTCGTGTCGTCGATGTATATCTCTGTTTCAGCAAGTATCGACGATGCATCGGCGAGCTTTGACCAGTCCTCGTTTGATAGCATGCCGCTTCTCATCGTGTTGCTTTCGATAAGTGCCTCGGATGAGAGCATTCTCGAAACCAATTGCTCTTTTGACATCTCAAGCGAGAATATGCAGACAGCCTTGCTCGTCTTTTTTGCGACATTCGTCGCGACATTCAGCGCAAACGAGGTCTTACCCATACCCGGACGCGCACCGACCAAGATCAGATCGCTCTTGCCCATTCCGACAAGAACGCTGTCGAGCGACGAAAAACCGGTCGGCGTGCCGACTGCCTCTTCTTTGTTGTCGGCAACATCCTTGATCTGCTGATATGTGCCGAGGATGACATCGCGTATGTGCGAAAAGTCGTGCTGTTCCTTTGTCTGCGCGATCTCAAAGACCTTTGCCTCGGCTTGGTTTATTATGTCGGATGCTTTGTCCTGCGCCGCGTAAGCGTCCTCGGATATCTCCTCGGTGACCTTGATAAGCCGCCTGAGGAGACTTTTGTCTCTGACGATCGACGCATAGTCCCTTATGTTGCCCGTTGACGGCACTATCTCAACGAGTGTTTGAATATAACTTTTTGATCGCTCGCTGTCGTAAACATTGCTTTTTGTCAGCGTGTCCATAAGGGTGACGGGATCTATCTGCCGGCTCTGTAAAAAGAGCCTCTGCATCGCGGAAAATATCTCCCGATGCTCCTCAAGATAGAAATCGTCTGCCGATATGAGCGTGGCGACATCACTCAGCGCCTCGGGATCGATAAGTATCGATCCGAGCACCGACTGCTCCGCCTCAAGAGAAAACGGAAGCTTTCTCACGCCCAAAGTACTTGTGCTTTCGGTTGGCATTTTTATGACTCACAGCTTTCGCATCGGCGAAAGCTTCCTTCCTGTGTCTTACTTTTTTGCTTTTCTAAAGCCTGTTTGTTATTTGACGTTGTGGACCTCGACCTTGACGTGCGCGACGATGTCGGGGTAGAGCTTTATGTCAAGCGTGTATATGCCGTAATTTTTGATGGGCTTGTCAAGCACGATCTTACGCTTGTCGATCGATATGCCGTATTTCTTCGCGATGTTTTCGGCGATCTCTTTGGATGTTACCGAACCGTAAAGCTTCGTGTCACTGCCCGATGCGATCGCAAAGTCCATCATGCACCCCTCAAGCTTTTTCGCAAGCTCCAGAGCGTTTGCACGCTCGGTCGCCTCTTTGTATTTCTGCGATTCCGCTTTGGCTTTGATCTCGTTTAATGCCTTGGAGTCTGCCTCGATGGCAAGCTTCTTCGGGAAGAGAAAGTTGCGCGCGTATCCGTCGGACACGTTTACGACATCGCCCTTTTTGCCCTGTGATTTTACATCTTGTGTGAGTATTACCTTCATTGTGTGTTTCCTTTCTTGTTTAACTGTAGAACAGAATTTTGTTGCTTTTAGTCTGCCTCAAGTCGTCCGCGCTCCTCGTCAAGGAAGGTGTCGATAGATCTCTTGAGTGCCTTTATTAAGTCGTGCGCGCTCGAACTCTCGTTCCAGCTCGCTCCCGCCGCGTTAAAATGTCCGCCGCCGCCGAGCCTGCGGAGTATCGCCTCGACATTTATGTCGCCCGATGAGCGTGCGGATATCCTAAACGCTCCGTCAAGACGGAGAATAACGAATGTTGCCTCGATGCCCTCGACGTTTAAGAGCCTGTCAGATATCTTCGCGCCTATCGTAATGTCGCCCTCGTCGTTGCCCTCAAGATCGTTGAGTGCTATCATGACGGTCTTGCGATAAGGCTCTTGGCTTATCTCAAATCGCGCCTCTCGCGCCATTTCGTCAAGCCCTGTTCTGAACAGATCGTAGGTCTCCGCCGGGTCACCGATCGAGCGCAGATATCTCGCCGACTCAAATGTGCGTACACCCGTGTTGATGACAAAATGCTTCGTGTCAAGCACGATGCCCGCATACATGAGATTTGCCTCTTGCGGACGAAGAAGACTGTCGCTCACCTGCTCAAGTATCTCGGATACAAGCTCGCACGCCGACGATGCCGACGGCTCAATGTATGAGAGCAGCGGAGTGGTGGTAAATTCCTCGGTCTGACGATGATGGTCGATGTATACGACATTTCCTACTCTGTCGGCAAGACCGGGCAGCTCAAACTGCGAGCTGTTGTTGACATCGCAGACTATCAGCGTTGTATCATTGCGGATGAGATCGAGCGATTCGGTGGATGTTACGAACATGTTGTCATATTCGTCAAGCCCCTTGAGCAGAGGAAAGCATTTTTCAATGTTCGGACTGCTCTTGTCGATGATTATGTTGCATTCGACGCCGAGATAGGTGCAAAGTCGCGCCATACCCACACATGAGCCGAAACAGTCGAAATCGGGATTTCGGTGTCCCATTATCAAAACATTCGACGAGCGGCAGATCTGCGTCGAGAGTGCGCGAGAGATCGTGTGCGATTTGACCGCCGATCGCTTTTGCGATGTTTTGGTCATGCCGCCGAAATGATAACTGAACTTTTCGGTCTTGACCATCGCTTGGTCGCCGCCTTTGGCAAGCGCAAATTTCAGTGCCGAGTACGCATTGTCTCGCTTTTCGCTGAAGCTCTCTCCGATGTTTGACGTTCCGATCGATATCGTGATCGGAAGATATCCCGAACCGACGCGTATCTCTCTTATTTTGTCGAGAATGTCGAATTTGCTGTCGATAAAGGCTGTCAGGTGCTTTGCCTTGTAAAAGAGAACATATTTGTCGCGCTCGTAGCTTATGAGGACTCCGTTGACACTTGCCGCCCATTCGAATAAGATCTGCTCTGCGGCGGCTGTCGCGGAGGCGTAGTTGTCACGCTCTATCTGCGCCAGCTCCTCGAGGTTGTCGATGTAAATATAAGCGATCAGCGCGTCGTTGTCCGACAGCTCCTGGCGTACTCGCTCCAGATCGGACACATCATGCCAGACAGTGATGTAAAGCATGTCCTTGTCACTTCCGAGTACGCTGCCCTCAATCCTGTAATTTTTCCCCGCAACGGTGAGCATACATTCCTTGCCGCCGTCTATCGTCGATTTCACTTGGTCAATGCCGATCCCTGCGATCTCCGAAAATCTGCGTATGTTGCGTCCCGCTGAATCGGATATCTCTCTGAACGACCTGTTGCCCCACCTGATCATGCCGTACATGTCACATGCGCATATCGGCGAGCTGACCGAATTGTAGAGCGTGGTGTTTATGTCGGGGGTAAATCCCGTATGGGCATCGGGCATGCCGTGTCTGCCTCTTGATCTGCGTATCAAGAATAGGGCTGTTATTATCCCGATGTAAACAAGCGAGATCGAGATGAAGATGAAAAGAGATGCCCCCCTGCTTGCCGTAAAATATTGAAGTAACAGCATGGCAACGATCGCCGGCGCGATCACGGCGGCAAGCCGCACGGGCAAAGCCTTGCAGAGGTTCCTTAATCTGTTTTTCATGCCTTTTTCTCCTTGTGAGTTGTGTGTGATTTATAAATGTTTTCGATCGGCTTTAGTCCTCGCGGTCGGACCTCTGTTTTACTTTATTGTTTATGTATTCTACGATCTTTACGATCGCGCCGAGTATCGCGAGTATCGTCAGGGCAAAATACCCGGCAACGAAAGCGATCAAAATGAGAATGATAAGAAGCAGTACGGAATACGGCTTGCGCGACCTTATCGACGCCATGAGCCATCTGAAGCCGAAGGCAAGACAGGGAAGGATCGTTATAAGCACAAGATTCATTGAGAGGAGAGTGAAGGTGGTGAGGTCTTTGTCTTCAAGAAGCGATCCGAGCAGATCGCATATGGTTACCATTTGAGCGAAGAGCAAAAACAAGAACGCATAGATCGGTGACGGAGAGAGCAACCATCCGCGAAGTCGCCTGTTTCCGTAATAGTATCCGAGCATTATCCGCCTGAATATGCCGCATGAAACATGAATGATGATATGCGATGAAAGATAAACGATGCCGGGCAAGAGCAGCTTGGTATAAAGCCATGTGCTCTTTATGAGCTCGTCAAGTGTTTCGATATCATAAGAGGCGATCCCGCCTTCTTTAAATGCATCATCGATCATGGTGATAAGATATTTCTCAATGTCGGCGTCCAGCTGCCTGATCATTGAAGAAAGCTCGGCTATACCCTCTGTCTTGTAGTAATAGACAGCTGATAGTGAGACGATCAATATAATAACGATCGAAAGGGCGATCGATGCCATGGATTCCGTGAATAGCCGACTTTTCAGCGAGTATACGCAAAGTGCCGTTATGAGCGCGATGACGGCGTATGCTCCGCTCGTCAGACATATAGGCGAGAGCTGTCCGCTCGCAAGGAGGGATATCGCCGCTGCTCCGAGACAGGATAGGGCATATGACAGTCCCGCGACGGCAAGCATCCGCGCACGCCCTCCCTTTGCCGACAGACAGAGAAAGGGGATCGTTGCGACCGTGACGGCAACAGCAGTCAAGATCACGCCGCCCGATGTCGGGCTGAGCGCACCGAGGATGATCGCGAGTATGAGCAGTATCCTTGACAGCTTTTTTGACGGTAATTTTTGCAGATCGTTTTGATTTTGAATATCCATAACTGTCCTTTCGATGACGTTTGCGGGTGCTCATGTGACCGTTTTTCCAAACATTTCCATTTTCGAGCGAATTATTCGTCCGTTTCGTTCTATTATATCATAATTTCTCTCAAAAGTAAAGCAATTTCGAAAAAATCTCTTGACGAAATCCAAAAAAAAGTATATAATAGCAGCAGGGTCGGATCTTGCGACGATATTTGCGTTTGTTTGCAGTTGATCGGCAATTTAATGGAAGGTATTTAACATGTCTGATTTTGTGTATGTCGAGCCGCACGAGCTTTGCGGTAATGTTTTTGATGAGATAGGAAACCGTTGGCTCATAATAGGCTGTCGGGATGACGAAAAGGATAATCTTAACCTCATGACCGCGAGTTGGGGAACTATGGGCGTGCTTTGGGGCAAGCCGATATGTACGCTTTTCGTTCGCCCGGGCAGGTATACAAGAGAGCTTGCCGATAAGACCGATACGCTCACTGTTTCGGTGTTTGACGAGAAATACAGAGATCAGCTCAGACTCTGCGGCACAAAAAGCGGCAGAGATGTCGATAAGGCAAAGCTCTGCGGATTTACGACCTTTGAAAAGGACGGCTTTGTCGGCGTCAACGAGGCAGACCGCGTGTACCTTTTGAAAAAGCTGTACACCGATATGCTCCGTCCCGAAAATCTGCTTGATCAGAGCATCGAAAAATGGTACCCGATAAAGGATTATCATAAGGTGTATATCTGCGAGATCGTCGGCGTTCTCGATAAAAAAGCCGACAATAAAAATAGCGAGGAAGCAGCTCCAAATGTCTGAAATATCGGAAAATAAAAAATATCTCGAGGTCGGTGTCGTGCAGAACGTGCATGGCGTGTCCGGCGATCTGACTGTTGCCTGCCTTTGCGATTCGACCGATGTCTTTCGCTCGCTTAAAAGGATATATGTTGTCCGGGACGGGAAGTATACACCCTGTAACCTGTCAAGAAACAACCGTCATCGCGAGGGCGTGATGCTCGTTCATATAGACGGATTTGATTCGAGAGAATCCGCGGCATGCCTTAAGGGTGCATCGCTTTATGCAGACAGAAACGATCTTCCGTCGCTGAAAGAGGGCAGCTATTACATAGCCGATCTGCTCGGTCTTGATGTCATTGACGCCAAAAGCGGTAGGATCTACGGAAAGATAACCGATGTGTCAAGCTATGGCGCATCCGATGTGTACGAGATCACCGACGACCACGGAAATGTCCGACTTTTCCCCGCGGTTCCCGAGTTTATCGAAAAGACCGATCTCGAACACGGACTATATATTAATCCGATCGAGGGAATGTTCTCATGAATTTCGATGTACTCACACTCTTTCCCGACCTCATCGATGTCATCACAGAATCGAGCATAATCGGCAGAGCAAAAGAGGCGGGACTTATAACCGTCAGAGCGCACAATATCCGCGATTGGTCAAAGGACAAGCACAGAAGAGTTGACGATACTCCCTACGGCGGAGGGAAGGGCATGCTGATGGCGGCACCGCCCGTCTGTGACTGCTTTGACAGCGTCCGAAAGATGCAACAGGGCAGCTCGCACTGCGTCTATATGTCCCCGCAAGGAAAGATACTCACTCAAAAAAAAGCCGCAGAACTGCTTTCATACGATAATCTCACCATCCTTTGCGGTCACTATGAGGGTATCGATCGACGTATCGTTGACGAGATAGTCGACGAGGAGATATCGATCGGCGATTACATCCTGACCGGCGGCGAGCTTCCGGCATGTATACTCATCGATGTCATGGCACGGATGATCGACGGCGTGCTTGCCGATCCCGAGTGCTTTGAAAACGAAAGCATCGCTTGCGGCGCGCTCGAATATCCGCAGTATACACGCCCTCCCGTCTTTCGCGGCAGAGAAGTGCCCGAGGTACTTCGGTGCGGAGATCGTGCGCAGATCGAAAAATGGAGGACCGTCGAGTCTCTCCGTCTGACAGAGAAAAATCGCCCGGATCTTCTGTAAAATCGGGCAGGGCCGAACAAATTGAATAAATATTGAATAAATAAAATAAATAATAAAAAACAAAAAACACAAAAGAAACGGAGGTGACGCAGATGGGCGAGTCCGAAAGAACAAAGACCAAAGAAAAAAGACGCGGCTCATTTTTTGGCAAAATATGCGGCTTTTTTGATAAAAGTTATGCGTCGCTCCTCGAAAAGAGCCTTTTCGGCAGATATTTCACATCATATGAAAAATTCGATCGCCGCGTAAAAAATTCAAAAACAGTAAGCCTTGCAGTCGACAGACGCAGACGGCATTATAAGAAAAAGTACCATCCCAAAAGAGAGATAGGGACCGAGCATATCGACGATAATCTGAGGATATATAACAGACAGACCGTGCGCAGTCCGATAAGCAGCAGACTTCGCGGTGCCGTGCGTTCAAATAAGATCATCTCATCGGTTATTGACAGATTTGCCGCAATTCCCGAGGCACCCGCATCGTCACTCGGCTTTTTCCTGCTCGCGCTCTCGCTTACATCGATAGTTGTCTGCATGGCGGGATTTTTCACCTCAAGCGATGTCGATCTCTCGTCGGTCTTCTTCTCTTTGATAATGCTTTTCCCGTTCGTCATCCTGTCGGTGTTCCTGCTTCCGAAAAGCAACATCACGCTTATGGATTATGTTTTTGAGAGCCGACTCGGCAGAGCGATAATTGTTCCGATGCTCGGAAAAGAAGATCTTCTCGGAAAAAAGCGAAAAAATACCGACGCCCCCGAAACATACGGCGGTTATACGGGAGCTCTCCCGTTCTGCTTTGGTCTGATACTCGGGCTCTCCACCTGTATTGTTCCGATATCGACGGTCATCTCGTTTGTTTTCGTAACGCTTATTTTGCTTGCCGTTCTGTCCGTTCCCGAGGCGGGACTTCTTGTATTTGCGTTTTTCGCACCCTTTGTGTTTTTCTTTGAAAATGCCGACCTTGTCGCTGCTGTTTTTGTGATCACATTGACACTTGCCTTTGCGGCAAAGGCGGCACTCGGAAACAGACTTGCATCATTTGACGCTCTCGACGGCACTCTCGCTATATTCTTTGGATTTTTGTTTGTCGCCGAGCTGATCGGCGGCGATGTGCCCCATGCTTTGTCTGCGGCGTCCTGTTTTTGTATCTGCTATCTTTGCAAAAATCTGCTTGTCAGGGGCAGATGGCTTGATAAATTTCTCTCCTGCATCTGCGCCTCGTCGACCCTTGTCGGGATGCTTGCGATCGCACGCGCGATCATCCTTCGAAAACCTATCGGCACGGGCAATATCATGCGCACCCCCGAGATGCTTGCCGTTTGGATGATTGCCTCCGTGTTCTTGACGTCGGCTCTGCTCCGTCGGCGAAAGCTTTCGATCTCGACCGGACTTATCTCGCTTGTCGTCCAATGTGCGGCACTCGTTCTTACCGGCTCGAAAAGTGCGGTGATTGCTCTTGCCGTCGGTATTCTTGCGGTGGCGGCCCTCACTGTCGGCAAGGTCTTTCGCATAATATTCATAGCCGTTGCGGCATCGCCGATCGCTCTGTTTTTGCTTCCCGAAAGTGTTCTCCAAAAGATCCTGTCGGTGCTTGTCTTGACCGATGCCTCGCTTGTCTCAAGATTTGAGGTTTGGAAGGGCTCACTTGAGCTTGTAAAATTCGAACCCCTTTGCGGTATCGGCTTTTCCGATCGGACCTTTTCCGACCTTTACGCCGTCGTCGCCGACGGGTGTGCCGCATCAAATGCACAAAGCCTTTACCTTGGTATGCTCGTCACTTCCGGAATCGTCGGAACGATCCTGTTCGCGGCGGCGGTCCTGCTTTGTTTTCGAGCGGCGATCTCGACCTGCGCACGGATGCCGAGGGCAAAACGCGGCAGAGAGGTGCTGTGTGCATGTATATCGGCGATGTTTTCAATTCTCGTTTGCGGAATGACAGTTTGGATATTCGATTATACCGTCTGTGCGCAAATCTTTTGTGTTCTCATTGGCATAGCACTTGCCGTCAAGCGACATTTTGAGGAAGAGACGGCGGCACTGCACATGGATATCGGACCGTCGTCGGGCGATGTAATGATTGATATTTAAGCCTATGGAAAGGATGGTAATAACAGATGAAAACCAAAAATAAAAAGAGTTTCGGCATTGCCGATACCGCCGTTCTGATCGGATCTGTCATTCTTGTGATCGCGCTTATATATACGGCACTTCTGCTGATATTCGGCGGTACGGACGTCTTTTCGCTGATCGGTAAGGATGACGGCGAGACGGTCGACCTTTCGTTTTCACTTCGTGTCAGCGGCATAGATACCACCGTTTATTCGGTCGATCCTCAGGGAGATGACGCCGTCTGCGATTTTCTCTCGGTCGGCGATACCTTCTATATAGACGGAAAGGCTGTCGGAAAGATCGCACATATAGGTCATGCCGATCATATGGTCGAAACGGGACTTGCCGATCCGAACGGATCGCTCGTGTATGCCGCTTATCCCGATTATCTCGACCTTGTAGTTACCATAGAGGCTCAAGGCAAAGAGACCGATTCGGGCTATGTCGTCGCCGATCGCGAAATAAAGATCGGTACACCGCTCGCACTGTCAACGAAAAAAGCCGAATTTGACGCAACCGTATCCGATGTACAAAAGATCAATGTCGACGATGCGGACGATCAAGTCGTCGACAAGGAGGGATGATAACATGGAGCTTAACGAGCAAAACAGCCGCCAGCCAAAGATCGGCACAAAGAAATATCGCAGAAATCTGATCGACCTCATGATCCTTTTGCTCATAGTCGCCTCTGTTGTGTCCTTCTTTTTCAGAGGACGGCTTGAGGCATTGATGACCGAGGCGATGGCAAGCGACCGCGTGAGCATCGGGTTTGTCATAACCGATGCCGATCCTCGGGTGGCAAATACCCTTGAGGTCGGAACCACTCTCTATCTTGACTCGAAGGTGTTCGGAGAGGTGGGGTATATAGATGTTTCGGATGCCGATACGATCATTTTCAGATCGACCGTCAATTCGGATACGACCAGGATCGACGAGTTCGTGCGCGTCGGCGACAGCACAAAAAAGAAGATCAGCGGAACACTTTCGGCGGTGGGCGCACGCAAGGACAGTGGGTTTTATCTTGCGGGAAAGGAAAAAATTGCCGTTGGAATGACACTCACGCTCTCGGATAAGGGGCAAAATTATACTATTTTGGTAACTCGAGTCGATTGATTTTGAGCAAACTGTCGAATTTTTCAATTTTTGAAAAAAAAAGCGAAAAACCCTTGATTTTACCGAAAAAAGTGCTATAATAAAAGGGATAGTTATGTTTGTTTGGACAAAAGTCCCCGAAGTGTAAAATGTAAAAGGAGTTTTGAAGATAATGATCACTCGCGAGGTTAAGATAAACAATCAGGTAGGGCTTCACGCAAGACCCGCAACTTTTTTCATTCAGAAGGCTAACAAGTACAAAAGCACGATTTGGATCGAAAAGGGAGATCGCAGAGTAAACGCCAAGAGTCTGCTCGGAGTTCTCTCTCTCGGCATAGTGAAGGATACCACCGTCACTCTTTCTGCCGACGGATCCGACGAGGCTGACGCACTTGACGGTCTTTGTGAGCTTATCGCAAACGGCTGTGAGGAATAATCTGATATCGGGTGACCGATATCAAATCGGCAGACTGCACATGTGTTATGCGGTCTGCTTTTTTGTTGCAGACTTTATATTTTGATTTTATATTTTAATTACAAGTAACGGTGGGATGATCAATGGCTGTCGAAAAAAAGACGAAAGATCAGCTTCGAGAAAAGGCAAACAGACTTCCGATGTCTCCGGGAGTCTATATCATGCACGGCGCGGGCGATAAGATCATATATGTCGGAAAATCCAAGTCGCTCAAAAATAGGGTGACGCAGTACTTTACCGATTCGGAAAAGAATATCAAGACCGCACATATGGTCGATTCGGTCTATGATTTCGAATATATGCTCACAGATACCGAGATCGAGGCACTTGTGCTCGAAAACAAGCTTATAAAGCTTCACAATCCGAAATATAACATCCTGCTCAAGGATGCCAAAAGCTATCCCTATATAAAGGTGACCGTCGACGAGCCTTACCCCACTGTCAGCTTGACCAGAAAACGTCTTCCCGATAAGGCAAAATATTTCGGTCCCTATTCGGGAAATACCGTCGCGTGGAATCTGATCACGACAGTTCGAAAGGTGTTTATGCTCCCCGGCTGTAAGCTCTCCTTTCCGCGCGATATCGGAAAGAGCCGCCCTTGCCTTTATAAGCATATTGGACAGTGCTGTGCGCCTTGTACCGGCGAACTCTCGCCCGAGGAATATTCTGAACGTTTTCCCGAGATCATATCTTTCCTGCGCGGAAATTATTCGGATGTTAAGAACGCACTTAACGAAAAAATGCGCTTTGCGTCCGAAAATCTTCACTTCGAGGCGGCGGCAAGATACAGGGACAGACTTCTCGCAGTCGAGGCACTGCGGCAAAAGCAAAGAGTCGTCGGAAAGCCCGATTCGGAGTACGATATATTCGCGCTCTATACATCAGAGCTTTGCTCCTGCCTTGCCACCTATTATGTCCGCGACGGCGCGGTCATAGATTCGGACAATCGCATATTTGCGGCTGATAATATTATCGACGGTCAGACCCTTCTGTCGGTCATTTCGAGAATATATGCATCCAGAGAGTACATCCCGAAGACCGTGCTCCTCGGATTTGAGCTCGGCGATCACGGCGAGGAACTGCTGTCCGACCTGCTTACCGAGACGTCAGGCAGACGCATTGATGTGCGTGTGCCGCAAAAGGGAGAGCTTCGCGCACTTTGCGAGATGGTCGCCGAAAATGCCGCTCTGCACGCAAGACAATATCTTGCCGAGAGCGAAAAGGATGATGAAACGCTCGTAAAGCTTGCGACTATGCTTTCGCTTGAGGTCGTTCCCGAGACCATAGAGGCGATCGATATATCAAACTACGGCGATGACAATATCACCGCGGGCATCATATCGATACTCGATGGAAAGTTTAACAAAAAGGGCTATCGAACATATAAGATCAAGTCGACCGACTCGCAAAACGATTATCTGTCCATGACTGAGGCACTCGAGCGCAGATTGCAAAGGCGGGACGAAAATCCGCTCCCCGATCTGTTCTTGCTTGACGGCGGTAAGGGTCATGTTTCGACTATCCGCGCGCTTTTTGATAAATACGGGATAGATACACCGATCTTCGGAATGGTCAAAGACGATTTTCACAAGACCAGAGCATTGACCGACGGCGAAAATGAGATAAGCATAGCGCGCGAGCAATCGGTGTTTCGCTTTATTTATAAAATACAGGAAGAGGTCCATAGGTTCACGATCGGAACGGTCCGCCGCGCAAAGGGCGAGTCGGTGAAGCATTCCAAACTTGAAGAGATCCCGGGTATCGGTCAGTCAAAGGCAAGGGCACTTCTTGCTGCGTTCAAGAGCATCGGTGCCATAGCGGCGGCTGATGTTTCGCTGATCTCCGAGGTCAAAGGCATCTCGAAACGCGACGCCGAAAATGTTCACAATTATTTTACAACCAGAGCCGAAAATGGCAAAAATCAAACAAATTGAACAGAGGAATTAGATATGCGTATTATAACCGGAAGCAGGAAGGGTATGAAGCTTAAAACACTCGGCGGCGAGGATGTTACTCGTCCGACAGCCGAAAGGGTAAAAGAGGCTCTTTTTTCAATGATCAACTTCGATCTCGAGGGTGCTCGCGTGCTCGATCTGTTCGGCGGCAGCGGACAACTCGCTCTCGAGGCTCTCTCCAGGGGTGCATCTTATGCACTTATCGCCGACGCGGATAAAGATGCGATCGGCGTCATCAGAGAGAATGTCGCAAAAACCAGATTTGAGGATCGGACAAAGGTCGTCTCGTCCGATTATAAACGGCTTATCGATACCATGCGCACGGGAGAGGGCGGCAGATTTGATATAGTTTTTCTCGATCCGCCTTATGCGTCCGGCTTTATCCCCGATGCTCTGCGTCGCCTCGTTGCGGCAGATCTGCTCTCGGATAGGGCACTCATCATCTGCGAGACCGACTCGGACAAGCCGGTCGGTTATGACGGGTTTGCTCAAAAGCGATTTGCAAGATACGGCAGGGTGTATATCACGCTTCTCGAAAAGGAGGCATCTCTATGAGAGTCATGATAACAGGAAGCTTCGACCCTCCCACACTCGGACATCTCGACATAATAAAACGCTCCGCCGCACTCTTTGATGAGGTTGTAGTGGCGATCGCCGAAAACAGCGAAAAAAAGTACGCATATCCTCTTGAAACAAGGCTTAAAATGCTCAATGCCTGTACAAATGATCTCCCGAACGTCTCGGTCGATGTCTGTCGGGGACTTGTCGCCGAGTACGCGACGGCAAACGGTATTGATGCGATCGTTAAAGGGGTGCGCTCGCCGCTCGATCTTGATTACGAGTGCGTGCTCGATCGAGTGAATAAGACCATTTCGCCGATCGAGACCATCTTCCTCGCCGCCTCTCCCGAGTATTCGTTCGTTTCATCAACCGTCGCAAGGGAAATGATCAAGTATCATCAAGATCTCGAAAAATATCTGCCTCCCGAGGTGGCAAAGCTTATATAAAATCGCACGATCATCAGTCTGCATGCGTCGCTCTTTCTTCGATCAGAGCAACGCACGCAGACTCTTTTTCGTCCGCAAAAAGAACATTTGTTCCAAGCAAAACAGTCAAAAAGCAAATATCTGTTTCGCACCGCAAAAAAAAGAAAAAAATGAACCGAAATTTCAAAAAAAACTATTGCATTCACGGGGCGAATATATTATAATGAGACCGTGCCGTGGAGCGAAATTCAACAAATGAACGCCAAAAGAACGGATAAAAAACATGAAAGTGGGGGATAGAGCAGTGGCAGAGTGGCTTATAGGCAAACAGCGTCATACCATCGATGATAAAAACCGTGTCTTTATTCCTTCCAAGTTCTTGAAAAAACTCGGAAACAGAATTTTCGTGACCAAATCGCTTACGGGAAACTGCATAAGGATCTACAGTCTTGAAGGCTTTGACAGCTATGTTGCGGATACACTGAGCAGACTCCCCAAGGTCAAGGCGGGCGAGATGCTCTCATGGCTTGGCTCGAACTCGGAAGAGCTTCAAGCCGACTCGCAGGGAAGGATCGCCCTTCCTACCGAATACAGAGATTTTGCGGGACTTGAGAAAAATGTCGTCAGCTCGGGCGCGTTCGATCATGTTGAGCTTTGGGATGAGGCGACCTTTGACAAGCAGGACGTCGGCATGGATGTCGGTGGCATCCGCGCACTTCTCGAAAGCAGGGAAGATACATGAGCGGCTTTTCGCACTACTCTGTAATGCTTCATGAGGCGGTCGACGGACTTGCCGTATCGGACGGCGTTTATGTCGATTGTACGGCAGGCGGCGGCGGACACAGCCTTGAGATAGTAAAGCGTATTGGCAACGGTCGACTTGTAGCGGTCGATCAGGATATGACCGCGATATCGGCGGCACGCGAGAGACTTTGCGACTATCTCGATAAAACGACATTTGTTAATGAAAACTTTGAAAATATCGCATCGGCACTGGAAAGGCTGTCGATAGACAAGATATCGGGTGCGCTGATCGATCTCGGTGTTTCGTCATATCAGCTTGACACGCCCGAGCGCGGATTTTCGTATAAATATGATGCGCCGCTCGATATGAGAATGGACGAGAGCGCGACCCTTACGGCGTACGATGTCGTAAACGGATATGATGAGAGCGAGCTGAAAAGAATATTGTACGCATACGGTGAGGAGCAGTACGCACCGTCTATCGCGGCAGCGATAGTCAGACACCGCGAGAGCTCCCCGATAAAGAGCACGCTCGAGCTTGTCGATATCATTCGCTCCGCCATGCCCCCGAAGGCACTCGTCGGCGGTCACCATCCGGCAAAAAAGAGCTTTCAGGCTATAAGGATCGAGGTCAACCGCGAGCTTTCGGTGATCGAGCCGGCGATACGCGCGCTTGTCGATAGGCTCTCGCCCGGCGGCAGGATAGCGGTCATTACATTCCATTCACTTGAAGATCGAATAGTAAAACAGACGTTCGCGTCTCTCGCACAGGGATGTACCTGTCCGAGATCATTCCCGATATGCGTCTGCGGAAATAAACCCAAAATAAAGCTTGTAAACAAAAAACCGATACTTCCTTCAGAGGAAGAACTCGAGGTCAATCCAAGATCGAGAAGTGCAAAACTGAGGATAGCAGAAAAAATACAGTAAGGAGCATATGCGATGGCGAGATCAAAGAAGAATCTTGATGTCGATCTTGACTATTCAAAGGTCAGATACGACGATACCGAAAGCAGCGGACGGGTCGATCCCGTTGACATAGATGGCAGTAAAAGCCAAGGAACATCAAACGCCGTCGTAATTACCGACACGACGGCACCCAAAAAAGCTCCCGCTCGAAGCACCCCAAAAAAAGGGCGTGAGGTCGTCGGAAAGTCAAAGGTCAGAAAGCAGTCGATACTCGGCACGATAATAATAGCATCTCTCCTTGCGGTAATGCTTGTTATGATGGTGCAGGGAAGAGTCGAGATAAGCGAAACTTCCGTGAAAATATCCGAACTGAAAAGCAAGCTTAACTCGCTTGAAAAAGAGAAAAACGAGCTCAACTCCAAGATCGAGGCAACGGTCGATATGATCGCCGTCGAGGATTACATAAACAGTTCGGGTATGGTCAAGGATTCGGATGCAAATCAGGTACATGTAAGCTCGGTAGGCGATGAGGGCGTTACGGTCTACGAGACAGAGGACGAGCTGATGGACGGCGTTTTCGGAACCATACTTTCGGCAATATCCGAATCGTTCGTTCGCACATGGAATACAATAAGCAAAGGCGAATAAACTTGTTATGGCAGAGTTTGAGAGTAAGGGCAGTGGTCTGCCGTACTCTCAATTTTGCGTTATGAAAAAGCCCTGAAATTTCGAAAAGGAGAGCGTGTCTGATGGAAAAAAGAAGATTTCGCGAGATAGATCGCCGCTGTATGTGGCTCATGGCGTTTATGCTCGTGCTTTGCGCAATACTTGTTTATAAGCTCTTTGATCTTCAGATCAAACGCTATGACGAATACAGGGGCAAGGTAATTGACAATATTCAGCAGGAGACGGTCGTCCCTGCCGATCGCGGACTCATATATGACCGAAACATGGTGGCACTGGCAACCAATGTCACCACCTACAGATTTTTTGTCTCCCCCTCCGATATCATCAAGGCGGGTCAAGCAAAATTTGAAGAAAAATCGGGAATGAGTGCCGATGAGATAGAGAAGGGCAAGAAAAAGTGCGCCGATGAACAGATAGCACTCGTTGCGGAAAAGCTCTCCGAGGTAAGTGAGCTTACAAAAGACGAGATCGTCGCTCAGATCAATAAATACAGCACCAAGAAAGATACCACGCTTGAGAAAAATGTTGACGCAAACAGAGCCGAAGAAATTCGCAAGGTGATCGCCGATAACGAATTTTCGCTCCAGGTCTATCTTGAGGCATCCTCCAAGCGTTATTATCGTTACGGATCGCTCGCATCGTCTGTCATCGGACTCAACGGAACCGACGGCGGACTTATCGGAATCGAGCTGAAATATAACAGCTATCTCACCGGAACTCCGGGTCGCTATATCGCAAATAAGGACGCACAAAGTCAAAACATGCCGTCTCAGTATAATATGTATATCGAACCCGAGGACGGACTTAATGTCGTCTCGACCATTGATGTGACCATACAGAGCATCCTCGAAAAACAGCTGAAGCAGACCTACACCGACTCACAAGCGGCCCAGAGAGTGACAGGCATCGTCATGAACCCGAACAATGGCGAAATATACGGTATGGGTACATACCCGAATTTTGACCTCAACGATCCTTATACGCTGACAGAGGAATTTGCCGATCTTTACGAGAGCTGGACCTATGATCCCGACAGTGCCGACGGCAAGACCGAAGATGAGGCAAAAAACGAATATTTTTGGACGCTTGTCTATAAAATGTGGAATAATAAGGCTGTAAACGATCTTTATGAGCCAGGTTCTACATTCAAGATGATAACGACCGCCATGGCACTTGAGGAACATGCTGTCAGTTTTTCGGACAGCTTTACCTGCAGCGGAAGCATGAAGGTTGCGGAAAGTACCATCAGATGCCATAAGGCGAGCGGTCACGGAACAAACACATTTAATAAACTGCTCCAACTCTCTTGTAACCCGACGATCATGCAGGTCGCCGCAAGAGTGGGATCTAAGAACTTCTATAAATATTTCGAGGCGTTCGGATATACATCGAAAACAGGTATCGATCTGCCGGGCGAGTCGAGCGGACTTTTTGTCAAGCAGTCGGGACTCAATGCGGTCGAGCTTGCCTGCTACAGCTTCGGTCAGACCTTCAAGACCACCCCGATACAGCAGATCACGGCAATAAGCGCGGTCGCCAACGGCGGATATCTCGTGACACCCCATGTGGTCAGCGCGATCACCGATAAAAACGGAAATGAAGTAGTTTCGTTTGACTCGGGAACAAAACGGCAGGTAATAAGCAAGGCAGTCAGCAGCTCGATCATGGATGTCCTCAGAGACGGCGTCTCCACCGGAAACGGCGTTGCCAATGCGTATGTCGCAGGCTATCGTGTTGCCGCTAAGACGGGTACATCGCAAAAGAGAGACAACCCGGACGAGACCGCGAGAGTCGGCTCGTGCGTGGCGATCGCGCCCGCCGACGATCCGCAGATATGCGTTATCATCATTGTCGATGAACCGCAGATCAATAACAAATACGGTTCGAATGTCGCTGCCCCCTATGTCGCGGCGGTTTTGGAGCAGGTTTTGCCCTATCTCGGCGTTGAGCGAGTGTATTCCGAGGATGAAATGTCCCGAATCGCCGTCAAAGTGAAAAAATACAGCGGACTCAGTGTAGAAAACGCGATCGAACAGGCAAATAAGCAAAAGATCGATTACGAGATAGTCGGGGACGGCAAGACCGTAACCGCCCAGATACCCGAATCGGGCGAATATGTCACCAATATAAACGGTAAGGTCATCCTGTATACAGGCGGTGAGACCGAACCTTCGCCGATCACCGTGCCGAACATAACCGGTCAAAGCGCGGCGGTTGCCATAAAACAGCTTTATGCGCTCGGATTCAATATCTATATTGAAGGCACATCAAATTACGCTCTCGGAAGCGGCGCTACCGTTATCGCACAAAGCGTAAAGGCAGGCGAGAGCGCAAAATACGGAAGTGTAATCAAGATCACATGCAGATATCTCGATTCGGCTGACGGTGACGCAGGCGGTATTGATTGACGGTCGACCGTTTACAGCCTACAGAAAGGAAAAAGCAGGAATTTAATATGAAACTTAAAGATCTCTTTGTCGGAACAGACGTTGCGGCGTTCAACGGCTGTGAAAATATGAATATACTCGGCGTGACCGGAAACAGTAAGAATGTTAAAGAAGGATATGCCTTTCTCTGCATTGCGGGAACAAATTTTGACGGTCACGAGTTTATAGGCGAGGCAGCAAAAATGGGTGCCGTCGTTGCAATTGTTGAGCATTCCGTCCCGAACTCTCCGATCCCGTGCGTGGTCGTTGATGATGCAAGACTTGCGGCATCATATATTTTCTCAAATTACCATAAAAATCCGTCGTCGAGCATGCGCATGATCGGCGTCACGGGTACAAACGGCAAAACGAGTACCACATATATGCTGTCGAGAATTTTCGAGGACGCCGGCTATTCGACAGGCATTATCGGAACGATAAAAAATACATACATGGGACACGATGTTGATGTCGGAATGACGACACCCGACCCCGAGAGACTTTACGCACTGCTTGCCGATATGCGAGACAGCGGCGTTGAGGTCGTGCTGATGGAGGTGTCCTCTCATTCGCTCGCACTCGGCAGAGTCGCGCCCATCTGCTTTGACGGTGCGATCTATACAAACCTCACTCGCGATCATCTTGATTTCCATAAGACGATGGAAAATTATGCTCTCGCAAAGGAAATACTTTTTGAACAGAGCAGACTCGCCGTCTTTAATATCGATGACGGCTATGTCAGAGCGGCGTATAACAAGAGAATATGTGACAGCTACTCTGCCTCGGCAGAGGATGAGGTCGATGCCGATTTTAAGGCATCGGATATCAAGTATGACTCCATGCGCGGAATAAGCTATACGCTGAGAAGAAAAGGCGGAGACGATCTTTTGATCAAATGCAAGATACCCGGTCAGTTTTCTGTCTATAATACAATGTGCGCTGCCGCACTCGCACTCGAGCTCGGCATCGATGTTGAGACCGTAACTCGTGCGATAAGCGAAATAGACGGCGTTCCCGGTCGTGTCGAGCGTATCACTCCCGCAGATTTCCCATTCACCGTGATAATCGACTATGCGCACACACCCGACGCACTCGAAAAACTGCTCACATCGACCATAAAAACAAAAGATCCCGACGCAAAGCTTACCGTTATATTCGGTTGCGGCGGCGATCGAGATAAGACAAAACGTCCTATAATGGGCAAGATCGCGACAAATTATGCCGATCTTTCGATCATAACGAGCGATAATTCGCGAACCGAAGATCCGACAGCCATAATAGAGGATATTTTAGTCGGTGTCGATACATCGAAGCCTTATATAGTGATCCCCGACAGACGCGAGGCTATCGCTTACGCAGTCGAGAACGCCGAGGAACACGAGATAATTCTGATCGCGGGTAAGGGTCATGAAAATTATGAGATAAAGAAGGACGGTAAACACCCGTTCTCCGAAAAAGAAGAGGTTGAAAAGGCGATCGCACATCGCTTTGGAAATTAAATGAATCGACCCTCTGTCTCTTTGAGATAGGTGCGATATCGGCAGATCTTTGCGCGGATCGGACATCCGCGCTGCCGCCATAGAAAGGTACGGTTTGAATATGACGGTTGAATTACTTGAAAAACTCAGCGTCAGAGACATTGCGAACACACTCGGATGTTCGGCAGAGCCTCTGCCCGACAAATGTATTTGTCTTGTTACCACCGATTCACGCATGGTAAAGGACGGCGCACTATTCATTGCCATCAAGGGCGAACACTTTGACGGAAACGATTTTATTGATGCCGCAATAGATAGCGGTGCTGTCTGCGTTATCTGCGAGCGACCCTTCGAGAGCAAGGACGCTAATGTAGCGGTCTTTACCGTTGATGACAGCATAAAGGCACTCGGCAGGCTCGCGGCTGAATATAAAGCGCGACTTGAAATGCTCACTGTCGCGGTCACCGGAAGCATAGGTAAAACGACAACTAAAGAATTTATCTATTCTGTGCTTGCCGAAAAATATGCGGCAGTTAAAACAGAAGGCAACCATAACAATAATATCGGACTTCCGATGACCCTTCTCGGCTTTTCAAATAAAAGCGATGCCGCAGTAATTGAAATGGGCATGAGCCATAGCGGAGAGATCAGCGAGCTGTCAAGGATAGCGCGCCCCGATATTGCCGTTATTACAAATATAGGAACATCGCATATCGGTAATCTCGGCTCAAGAGAGGCAATACGCGATGCAAAGCTCGAGATACTCATGGGACTTCGTCCGGGCGGTGCGGTGATCTTAAACGGAGACGAGCCGCTCCTTTCGGGCATCGAGGGTGCATGCTATGTTTCGATGCATAACAAAGATGCCAATGTGTATGTTGACAATACCGTCCTTACCGAAAACGGATCGGCATTTGACCTGACCATAAACGGTGAGACGATCGAGAGCGTCGTGATCCCCGCACTCGGCGAACATAATATCATGAACGCTGCCATGGCATACGCGGTCGGTCTTTACGCAGGTATGGGCGAATTTGAGATCAGACGCGGACTCAAGAATTATCATACCGTCGGCATGCGGCAAAATCTCGTTGAAAAAGATGATAGACTGATCATCGAGGACTGCTATAACGCCTCTCCCGAATCTGTTCACGCGGCGCTCTCCGTTCTTCGCAGTCTCGCCGATGCCAAGGAAAGTCGCTCGATCGCGGTGCTCGGAGAAATACGCGAACTTGGTGATTACTCGGAAAGCTTCCACAGATCGGTCGGCGTCGATGTCGTAAGATCGAATGCCAAAATGCTCTTTACATTCGGTCATGACGCCGCCCTCATCGCAGACGAGGCGGTAAAATGCGGAATGAACGAGAGAGCGGTGTTTGTCTTTGAAGACATAGACGATCCTGCCGCTCTTGCGGACGCTCTTCGCGAAAAAACGGGTAAGGGCGATATCCTGCTCTTTAAGGCAAGCCGCGCGCTCAAACTCGAACGAGTGATCGAGCTTCTCTGATCTTCGGTAAAACAATAAAACAAAGAACGTATCAATCTGAGGAAAGGCTTGGATAGGACAATGAAAAGTGAGCTTTTTTGCTATTTTATATCATGCGCAATCGGCACGTTTTTGCTGACGGCTCTTGGACTTAAAAAAGTAATACCGATCTTGAAAAGCAAAAAGATGGGGCAAAAGATCCTCGATATCGGACCGAGATGGCATAAGGGCAAGGAGGGCACTCCTACAATGGGAGGCATCGTCTTCATTGCCGCCATACTCATTGTGTTTGCTTCGGCATCTGTCGTGATAGCAGTCACCGATCCCGAAATGAGCCTCATAAAACCGATAATTTGCGTTATGTTCGCTCTGCTGAACGGACTGATCGGCATTGTCGATGATATGACTAAATTCGCAAAAGGACAAAATAAAGGTCTGTCGGCATCTCAAAAGTATCTTCTCCAGCTCGCACTCGCAGGCGTGTTCCTCTTTGTCATGACCTATGCGGGATACATATCGACAAGACTCTATATTCCGTTTTTTGACAAATATCTTGAGCTCGGTTGGTTTTACTATGTCTTTGCGCTCGTGTTGATAACAGGTATCGTAAACAGCGTTAACCTTACCGACGGCATAGACGGACTTTGCTCGACGGTCACATTCGTTGTAGGCAGCTTCTTCGCGGTTGCGGCGTTTAGGATCGAGAGCCTTCCCGAGGTCGTGATCTCCGCCCTTGTTATCGGAGCGACGCTCGGATTTCTTGTGTATAACGCATATCCCGCCAAGGTGTTCATGGGCGATACCGGCTCACTCTTTTTGGGCGGAATGGTGGTCGCGCTTGCTTTTATGATCGACAATCCGCTGATCCTTGTTCCGACAGGTATAGTCTATGTTTGCGAGAGTCTTTCGGATATAATACAGGTCGGATATTTTAAGCTTACTCACGGAAAGCGATTTTTCAAAATGGCACCCATCCATCATCACTTTGAAAAGTGCGGATGGAGCGAAAACAAGATCGTCGGTGTCTTCTCGCTCGTGACAGCACTTTTCTGCGTCGTCGCATTTTTCGGACTCGCAAAATAATTACGATAATTTACACACTTTAATTATTCATAAGCTTAGAAAGGAGGAATGTGATCAATGGCAACCGACAGAAGGTCTAAATCCCAAAATGCCGATGTATCGCTTGCAAAACCCGACAAAGGTCAAAGACAGCATATCTTCAAGCTGACAAGAGTGGTCAGAGGTCAGATAGATCGCCCCATGCTCTTTATCATCATTTTCTTCCTTTGCTTCGGCTCTGCGATGGTCTATTCGGCAAGCTACGCGTATGCATTGTCAAAATACGGAGACAGCGCGCATTTTATAAGAAATCAGCTGCTTTTCGTCGCACTCGGACTTGTCGCTATGGTCGGCATAAGCTTTATTGATTATAAGCTCATAAAAAAATTCACCCCGGCGATATTTGCTCTGTCGATCATTCTCCTTGTTGCGGTGCTTCTGTTCGGAACGAGAGAGGGCGAGGCGAAACGCTGGCTCGATCTTAAAATAATATCATTTCAGCCCTCGGAGATAGCAAAGATCTCCATCGTTCTGATCCTCGCGCTCTATTTCGATAAATGTTTTCGGATAATACACCAAAAGCACAGATATTTCAAAACGACCCTTTTTTCGACCATTATCCCGGGAATCTTGCTTGCCGTCGTCTGCCTGCTCGTTTTTCTTGAAAAACACGTGTCGGGAACGATAATCATCGGCTTGATCGGACTGTCTGTCATTTGGGCGGGCGGCGGAAAGAAGGTTTGGTATGCGGCGTTTGTCATTTTGCTTGTCGTCGGTATAGGCATGGTCGTAATGTTTACCGATGAGGTCGTGTCGTTCCTTCCCGATTATGCACAAAAACGCGTGTACATGTGGCTTTATCCCGAGCAATTCGATGTGCAGTCGGATATGTGGCAGACGATCCAAGGTCTTATCGCCGTCGGATCGGGCGGTCTGTTCGGCAGAGGATTCGGCAAATCGCTTCAAAAGCATCTGTTCGTTTCACAGCCGCAAAATGACTTCATATTCGCCATTGTTTGCGAGGAGCTCGGCTTTGTCGGCGCGCTCTGCGTCATTGCACTCTATATCGCCTTTATTTGGCGCGGACTTTATATCGCACGCCGCACACCCGATACATTTTCGGCTGTCACTGCGGTCGGGATAACCATACACGTCGGCATACAGGCATTTTTGAACATGATGGTCGTCGCGGCGGTCATCCCGAATACCGGTATAACCCTGCCGTTCTTTTCATACGGCGGATCCTCCCTTGTGATACTTATGGCTGAGATGGGGATACTGCTCAGCATTTCGAGATACTCAAGAATCAGTAAATAATACGAAAGGCACTTTTTATGAAGGTTGTAATGACAGGCGGCGGTACGGCGGGGCATGTAAATCCCGCACTCGGTATCGCATCGATCATAAAAGAAAAATTCCCCGATGCCGCGATCGAGTTTATCGGAACAAAGGACAGACTTGAGGCAAAGCTCGTGCCGAAGGCGGGCTATCCGATACATTTTATCGAGGTTTACGGACTTCGCAGAAGTCTCTCGCTTCAAAACATCAAAACGGCTTGGAAGACGATCACATCGGTCGCCGCATCCAAAAAGCTGCTTAAAAAGATAAAGCCCGATCTCGTCGTAGGAACGGGTGGCTATGTATGCTTTCCGGTTTGCTATGCCGCCGCAAAGCTCGGCATTCCGGTCGCGCTTCACGAGGCTAACGCCGAGCCCGGATTTGCGGTAAAAATGCTTAAAAACCGCGCGGATCTCGTTTTTGTCAATTTCGAGGATGCGGGTAATTTCCTGAAGGACGGAAGATGCAGGGTGGTTCATTCGGGAATGCCGATAGATCACGGCTTTTCGACGATCGACCGAGAGAGTGCAAAAGATGCCGTAAAGCTCACACAGGACGAAAAATTCAGCCTTCTTTCGTTCGGAGGCAGTCTCGGTGCGGCAAAGATCAACGAATCGGTGCTTGGCTTTATGCAGTCATATCTCACAAAGCATCCCGAGATCGGTTTTACGCATGCCGCAGGGGCAAAGGCGTATCCCGAGATGAAAAAGAAATTTGAAGAACTTGGGCTTGACAAATATAAAAACATTTCGCTTGTCGAGTATATCTATGATATGCCGATGCGAATGGTGGCTGCCGATCTTGTTATATGCCGCTCGGGCGCATCAACACTCTCCGAGCTCTGTGCGGTCGGCGCACCGTCTGTGCTGATCCCTTCTCCGAATGTTACCAACGATCAGCAATATAAAAACGCAAAGCTCCTTGAGGATAGAGGGGCGGCAGTTGTAATTCGCGATGCCGACCTTGATGCCGCAGGTCTTGAGATGACTGTCGATCGACTTCTCTCTGACGGGACGAGGCTTGATAAGATGCGGCAGGCGGCATATGATTTTGCCGTGCACGATACCAACAAGACGATCCTCGACGGACTTTTGTCAATAATGAAGGAAAGAAACGAATAACTTCTGAAAAATAAAGCATAAAGGGCGGTGATGACGATGAAAAAGAAAGGCGGCTCGGCGGCAGACGCTCCGCGTGACAGCAGAGTTTTCGGCGATTTCTCCGAGCAAAACAGAGTCGGACGCACGCTTACGACTGTGTTTGTCGTTGTTGGTGTCATCATTCTGCTCGTCGTTTTTGCCATTATCGCTCTGCGAATGTTCTTCAGCGTTGATACTATAATTATCGACGGCGTCGGTCATTACAGCTATGAGCGACTTCTCGAGGTTGCGAGCGTCTCCAAGGGCGAGAGCATATTCACCTTCTCGGAGGATAAGATATCGGGAAGACTTGTGTCGACCCTTCCGTATGTTCGATCGGTCGAGGTCGAGCTTGAGTTTCCGTCAACCGTCAGAATGACTATCGAGGAAGAAGTGCCTGCATATGCATTCGAGATGGATGATGAGTTTTTTCTGATAAACAGCGAAATGAAGGTCCTTGACAGATATCAGAGCCAAAAAGCACTGACCGACGAAAATCCCGATGTTATGTTCGTCAAGATCCCGACCGTGGGCAGAGCAGTGTCGGGCGATGTTCTCGCGTTTCGTTCGGAGTTTGACTCAAAGCACACCGATGATGCCCTTGCCGCACTTATCATATGGGAAAGATATGACCGCATAACCGAGATCGATCTCTCAAACAGATTCGATTTGACGCTCGTTTATGAGGATCGCTTTGTCCTGAAGCTCGGAACATATGTCGATTTTGCGGACAAGCTCGCACTTGCCGAGAAGATGATCGACTATTACTCGGATACCACGACGGGAACGCTTATCTTAAGCGATGTCGATAAAGGGGTCGCGCAGATTGACGAAGAAGGTTGATATACCTCGAAAATGTAAATAATCCGTTAAAATTACCCTCAAACTATTGCAAATCGATCGAAAAAATATTATTATATTACATGAGAATTTTTACGATCAGCCAAACGTATATTCGTATCAAAAAATCGGGAGGATTTATAAGATATGTCACTTGAAACAATGGAAATGGAAGTAGATTGTTCCACTAAAATTAAGGTAATCGGTGTAGGCGGCGGCGGAAATAACGCCGTTAACCGTATGATCGACGGCGGTGTGTCCGACGTTCAGTTTATCGCAGTAAACACCGATCGTGCCGCACTTCTCCGCTCAAGAGCCGATGAAAAGGTCGTTATCGGAGAAAAGCTTACAAAGGGACAGGGCGCAGGCTCGAACCCCGAGGTAGGTGCCGCTGCGGCAGAGGAAAATATAGAAGAGATCACCGCTGCCATCAAAGGCTCCGACATGGTGTTCATCACCGCAGGTATGGGCGGCGGAACAGGAACGGGTGCCGCTCCCGTTGTTGCAAAGATCGCCAAGGAAATGGGCGTTCTCACTGTTGCTGTCGTAACGAAGCCCTTTAAGTTCGAGCGCGAGAAGAGAATGGCACAGGCAGAGTCGGGTATCGCTGAGCTCAGCAAAAATGTTGATGCTATTATCGTTATCCCCAACGAACGCTTGAAACAGCTTTCGTCTACCCGCATCACCGTCCTCAACGCATTCGGCGAGGCAGATAACATTCTCAAGCACGGTGTGCAGTCGATCGCCGATCTTGTAACCAAAGACGGTCTTATCAATCTCGACTTTGCCGATGTTAAGGCTGTTATGAAGGACGCCGGATATGCACACATGGGTGTAGGCGCGGCTCAGGGCAAGGATAAGGCAGAGGTTGCCGCTAAGATGGCAATTTCCAGTCCGCTTCTTGAGACCTCTATCTCGGGTGCAAGAGGCATTCTTGTAAACTTCACCTGCCCGGCTGATTTCGCACTGGACGAGCTCGATGTTGCCGCTGATCTCATCACCAACGAGGCACATCCCGACGCAAGAGTCATCATCGGTTACGTAGTTGACGAAAATCTCGATGACGAGGTTCGCGTTACCGTTATCGCTACCGGATTTGCAAAGAACGATCCTGTCGAGAAGCCCGTTGAGGCTCCCGTATCAAAGCCGAAGATCGATGATCTCGCAAAGCCTGTCGACGAGACTCCCAAGGACGACTACGATACTCTCTTTGATATCTTCAATAAAAAGAAGTGATCTCGAATCCATCTCGAGACTTTTCGAAAGAGCGGCTGCCGTTTGAGGTAGCCGCTCTTTCGGGCATATCTTATCGCAAAGGAAAATAAAGTCTATGATAAAAAAATTCGCGAAATATTATAAGCCGCACATGACGGTGTTCATCGCCGATCTCGTTGCCGCACTGCTTTTGGCACTTGCCGATCTTTTCTATCCGACGATAACGCGCAATATGCTCAATGATTACATACCGAACAGAAATATGCGCCTGCTGATAATCTGGTCGTGCGTCGCCGTCGGTATATATATCATCAAAATCGGGCTGAATTACTTCATATCCTACTACGGTCACGTTATGGGTGTTCGCATGCAGGCGGATATGCGTCGCGAGGTCTTTTCGCATCTGCAGGACATGCCTTGCAGCTATTTTGACGATAATAAGACCGGAACGATAATGTCGCGTATAATCAACGATCTGTTCGACATATCCGAGCTTGCGCACCACGGTCCCGAGGATCTCTTTTTGTCGGTCGTTCTGTTCGTCTGCTCCTTCGTCTTGATGGCACGGATCAACCTTTGGCTTACTCTTATCGTATTTGCCGCAATACCTGCTTTTTTGGTCTATACAATGAAAAGAAGGCTTGCGATGAGCAAGGCATTCAAGGAGACCAAGGTCGAGGTCGGTGAGGTCAATGCTGTCCTTGAAAACGCCGTTTCGGGCATTCGTGTGTCAAAGGCTTATACCAATAAAGAATACGAGTGTGAGCGATTTGAAAAGTCGAACGCCAGATTCGTCGCGGCGAGAACAAGATCTTATAAGGTCATGGGCGAATTTCAGGCGATAACCGCTTTTATGAGCGACTTTCTCAATCTCGTAGTAATGGTCAGTGGCGGCATATTTGTCTATAACGGATGGATAAATGTCGGCGATTTCGCGGGATTTATCATCTTTGTCAACGTTTTCATGAACCCGATCAAGAGGCTGATATCATTTGTTGAGCAGTATCAGAACGGAATGACCGGATTTGCCAGATTTTGCGAGATAATGAACGTGCCTGCCGAAAAAGAGGAGAAGAATGCACGCATCGTCGGCAAACTTAAAGGTGAAATAGAATTTCATAATGTCAGCTTTGCCTATAACGAGCATCAAAATGTGCTGACAAATATCGATCTTTTGATCCCGAGCGGCGAGAAGCTTGCGCTCGTCGGTCCGTCGGGCGCGGGAAAAACAACGATATGTAATATAATTCCGAGATTTTACGAAATATCGTCGGGCAGTGTTACCATAGACGGTATAGATATACGATCGATGACGCTCGATTCGCTTCGCGAAAATGTGGGTATGGTAGCGCAGGATGTCTTCCTCTTTACGGGCACGGTATATGAAAATATCGCCTACGGTGACCCGTCAGCATCGACCGAAGATGTGTACGCCGCCGCCAAAAGAGCCAATATACATGATTTTATCATGTCCTTGCCCGACGGCTACGATACCTATGTCGGAGAGCGCGGCGTGAAGCTTTCGGGCGGTCAGAAACAGCGTATCTCGATCGCGAGAGCTTTTCTGAAAAATCCCCCCATACTCATTCTCGACGAGGCGACCTCCGCACTTGATAACGCGACCGAGCAGATGATCTCGAAATCGCTCGATGAGCTTTGTAAGGGAAGAACAACGCTTGTTGTTGCACATAGACTCTCGACCGTCAAAAATGCCGATGAGATCGTCGTGATCGATGATGAGGGTATAAAAGAACGCGGATCTCATGCCGCTCTGATGAAGAAAAACGGCATATACGCCGATCTTTATAATTCGCAGTTTGCAGAGTCCTAAAGAAAAACCTTGCATTTACTCACTTTTTTGAGCAAATGCAAGGTTTCTTTGTTGTTTAATGCTGTTATTTCTCGACTTTGCAGAATGCGGCAACTGCCCAGTCGGCGTGGTCGTTGTTGTTACCGGATATCGACGATCCCTCGAATGCACGGAGCTTTATCTCCTTTGCCCCCTCGGGAATGTCGATGTCAAATACGAAATATTGGTATCCGGGCATCCATGATGTCTCGCCTGCGAGCACACCATCAATGTATATCGAGAAGATGACGCTTCCGGCGCCTTTGACCTCGTCGTCAACACCCGCGACGCTGACAAATTTGTTCGCACCCTCGGGAATGGTTATGACGATATCCGATGTCGCGTGAGTGCCGATACCCTTGGAAAAGGTCTTTCCCGCAAGACGCAGTTTGGCACCGTCTATCGACCTGTCTTTCTTGATCGATCCCCAGCCGACCGTCGAGCTGACAAATTCCATGTCGGACGCAAACGAGACGACCGTTTCCTCAGACCAATATATGAACTGCTTTTCGGTCTCGGCGTAACATTTGCCGTTGTAGACAAGATACGCTTTAAGCGTGATGTAGTAATCTTTCCCCTCGGGGATCTTGAAATCCTTTTCGGGGACGGCATCGGCAAAGGATGACTCTTTGCCGTATGAGAAATATATCTCTGGCGTGTCATATCTGTTGGCAGTGTAGACAGCCGACGGCGTCTCGCCTGCGGTAACGACCGAACAAACATCCTTCGAGAAGGTGACGGTGGGCGTTTCGTAGAAGTTTTGCATGCTTCCCAGATTGTACACCTCGGTGTAACCTTGATCGAGAAGCTCGGAGATCGCCTGTACCGATCGCTTTGCCGCCGAGCAGTAAACGACTATCGGCTTGTTTTTGTCGGGCAGAATTGTTGCCGCATCTGTCAGCACCTTCGTGTGTTCAAGATTGATCGCGCCGTCAATGTGCTCCTTGGCATATTCCTCGGGTGTTCTCACGTCAAGGAATATCGCACCCGCATTCTTCAGATCGTGCGCCTTCATCGAACCTATTTCATTGCTTCTTGCCGCACTGAAATTAAAATCGACCGTTTTGAAGGGCGATATCGAGTTGTTCGCACTGTCCCAATAATATGCATACAGCTGCCCTGCGTAAAGGTTGCTGTCGCTGTATTCGATCTTGTACGCGTGATAGCCCTCGACTACGTCAAGGCTTGTGAAGTGAATAAGCTTTCCTGCGGTGTCCTTGAACGCGCAAATGATGCTTCCAACAGTGCCTTCCTTTGCAGCGGCATTTATCGTAACATTGTATACACCCTTGCCGTAAGTGATCGTCGGCTTGGCAATATCTACATCCGACTCGACATTCAGTCCTATTCCCTCAAGATCAAGTCCGACATTCGAGCCGTGTGTCTTGACCGCCGTCCACTTGACGTAGGCATTCGTCGGTTCTTCACTCGTGTATGTAAATGTTACGAGTTTTGATACCTTGACGCCGTTTTGCCCCTTGACTATCTCCTCTTTGATCACCTTTCCGCCGATCATAAATTCGATCTTGAAATCGGTTGAGTACGCACCGACGCTGACGGTCAGCGTGCGCTGCTTTTCGTCGCAGGGGGTAGAAACGATCGCATATCCGTTGTCCTCGGCAGGAACGGTCCTGCCCTCGGAGGTTGCGTGCTTCTTCTTGTTTGTGCCGTCCGTCCACGAATACCTTGTCGCGGCATTAGTGTAATCACCTGCAAGCGAGCTCGTGAAGACCTTTATCTCGCCGGTAGAGTTGATCTTCTTTTCAACTCCCGATGTGCTGTAATAGAGCCAGTCGCTGTTTCCGATCTTGTCAAACGAGATAGACCTCGGTCTTGCCGAGACCGTGCATTCGGTTGTTGCCGTGACATCGTCTACCTTGATAAACTCATTGTTACCATCGGTCGTGATCTCGACATTCTCGCCGGTCGCCTTAAGGACTGCCGTTCCGTGTGCGGGGATGGTGATCGATATTTCCTCGCTCGCAGGCAGATCGGTGTGCGACCAGAGATCTCTGACCGAGCTGACATTTTTCAGCCCAAGTTCTTCAAATGAAACAATTACCGACTGCTCCTCGTCCGATCTGTTAAGCAGTGCGATCGCCTTGGTGCCCGAGCCCGCCGAATATAGATCTCTCGTCCACGCCTCGACAGCTCCGCCCGCAAGCGTTTTTGCAACGGTTGCCTGTATGCACGCAGTGTCTTGGTCGATCGCAATAAGCTCCTCGTTTGAGATTATCGAAAGAGTTTCGTCCGAGATTCCGTTCAAATCCATTCCGAGGAGAAGGGGGGATGATACCATGCACCACATGGCAAAATGCGACTTGTCCTCCTCATACGACATGCCGTTTCCGATCTGAAGCATGTCAAGATCGTTGTAATGCCCCGGTCCGCAGTATTTTCCGAGATTTTTTATGTTGTCGAGCTGTTTTAAGACTGACGTGAAATTGTTTGTGATGTCCGAGCCCGTTCTCCATGAATCGGCAACATCAAGTGCCCATTCGCCCGGGAATCGCCAACAGCAGATGTTGTAGATGATATCCCTGCCGAGCCTTCCCTCAAGCTCGTTTATGATCTGCCCGATCTCGGTGTAACGTGTCTGCTGGTTGAGTGAGAGAGCTTGACCGCCGCACCAGTCGATCTTGATAAAATCATAGCCCCATTCGGCAAAATAACGCTCAAGATCCTCGCGATCGTGACCGTACAGACCGACATCATCATTTTCCTTTTGACCGTCAGCCTGATATCCGCAGGTGAGCCTTCCCGCATCGGTGTAAATACCTGCATTCAGCCCCATCGAATGGAGAGTGTCGGCAACATATTTCATACCGTTTGGAAACCGTGTCGGATGTACCGTCACATATCCGTCCTCGCCTCTGCCGTATTGCCAGCCGTCGTCGATGTTTACATAAGTGTATCCGAGCTTGTCAAGCCCGTACTCTTTTATTCTGTCTGCCTGAGAGAGTATTATCGATTCGCTGATGTCGGCATGATACGCATTCCATGATGCCCAGCCCATGATCGGTGTTTTTCTCGTTTCAACCTCGTCTGCCGATGCCGAAACGCCGCCGATCGCGGCACTCGCAAGCAGTGTCGCCGCCGTCAGCGATAATGATACGATCTTTTTTAACATGTTTATCTTTTCCTTTCACCTTGTAGGTAATATATCAGCCTGCGGCAGGGATCTCCTCGCGACGCACACCGTTTGTACCGGTCAGTATGAGATAGAGTGTTCCGTCGAAGTCCAGTGAGAGCGTTGTCGATGCCCGACCGTTTTCGTCGAGCGTTACCTCTCCGATGTCGTATACCATGTCCGGATGAGCCCTCCAATCGCTCTCGATCGAAAGGTCGCTTATAACAAGCAGTGTGAGCGTGTTATTTGCCTCACTTGGGAGATGTATCTTTAATTCTCCGATGTCGTCGTCCCTTTTTATGTCGATGTCCTTTTCGACAGGCGCGGCAGTCGTTTGCGCCCCGGTCGTCTCAATGCCCCCTTTGTCGCCACTGCAGGCGGGGAGCATGACAAGAGACGCAAGAAGCAGTAGTGTGATCAGCTTTTTCATCATTTCTCCTTCAAAATGCTTATGTGTCATCGAATTTTCGCATGCCTTGGATGCTGTCATACATTATAACAAAAATAGGGCAAAAAATCAATAGCTTACGATCAAAACCATGAGAATATTTGTTGGAAAATTCGAGCTTTATGTTGACAATTTGCGCAATATGTGATAGAATGTATCCGTAAGCTAAGATAGCGGAAAGGATCTTGTTATGAAGAATTTCAAAAAAGCTGTCGCCCTGTTGCTTGTCGCCGTGATATTTGCGACAATGCCCGCGTGCACGTCCGATAATTCGGGTACGCAGACCACGGGCACGGATAATAATGTCGCGATAACGACGGGAGCAGGTCAGAACGAAAAGGAGAATACCGATATGCCAACAACAGATCAAACACAGGCAAGAGAGAAGGGCTATGTGATCGTTAGCGATTATGTTCAGCCGAATACCGGAGAGGATGTTTCGGATGAGCTCCAAAAGATCATCGATGACAATCCGAGAAAGACGATCTATTTCCCGGACGGAGAATATCTTATCTCAAAACCGATATCAACAAGCGGCAATCACGAGCTTGCCGTTTCGCTCGAGCTCTCGAATTTTGCCATCATTAAAGCAATGCGCGCAAAATGGAGATCCTCGCAGTGCATGATAAGACTCGGCGGTAAGAACCCTGAATTTATCATCCACGAAAACGGAACGAATAACTATATCTCGGGCGGCATCATCGACGGTAGTAATATCGCAAAGGGTCTGTCCATCGAGGGCGCGCGCGAATACTCGGTCAGATACATGTCGATCAAGCATGTAACGCAGGGTATATATGTAAAGTATAATAAAGAGTACGGATCGAACGACTCGGATATAATGAATGTAAACATTTACGGCGCGGGCACAAAGGATTCGATCGGCGTTCTTGTCGAAGGATTTGATAACACCTTCACGAATATGCGTGTTGCCAACTTCCAAACAGGCTTTAAGCTTGTGGGTGCGGGTAATTTTATGAGAAATATCCATCCGCTCTTTATCTACGGCGATGCGATCGATTATACACAGAGCATCGGTTTTGACGATATGGGCGGTGCAAACTGGTATGATATCTGCTATCCCGACAATTTCGCCGTCGGATTTCGCCTTCAGAGCGGTACGACCTCGAATTATAATAATTGCTATTGCTATTGGTATTCGTCAAACGGCGGTGTCGAGATCGGATTTCAGGCAGTTGGTAAGTTCAACGCCATTTTGACAAATTGCAGAGTCGATTTCAGATCGGATACAAAGAATGCATATCTCAAGGTCGGCGAGTCGGGCGGTGGCGGACTTGTCCAAAATCCGATATTCAACACCGATCTTTGCCCGGACGAAAATGATTATAAAGACTATCTTTCGGGGAGAGTAGTATGGGCGAAATAAGACTTTGCGTCAAGCATTTTTCACAGCTTTCGGCAGAGGAACTGTTTGAGATATATAAGCTGCGCGTGTCGGTCTTCGTCGTCGAGCAAAACTGCGCGTATCAGGAAGTCGATGACGCCGACAAAGCAGCCTATCATATGTGGCTTGAAGATAATATGGGTATCGCGGCATATATCCGCATTCTGCCTGCGGGGGTCACATATGACAGTGCCTCGATCGGCAGAGTGATCTCGGCAAGACGCCGCCTCGGGTATGCCTCGAAACTGCTATCCGAAGGTATGGCCTTTGCGAAAAATACACTCGGTGCGGATAGATTGACCATCGGCGCGCAGACTTATGCCGTGCCGCTTTACGAAAAGGTCGGATTCAGGATATCCTCCGAACCCTATATCGAGGACGGCATCGAGCATGTCCATATGATCGCCGATATCTGAAAACATCACTGCCTCAAATGCAAAGGTAAGCATTTGAGGCAGTGATATTTGTTATTTCATTTCGGTGATCTCTCCGATGAAGATCGGGAGCATCGTCTCGTTGTCAACTATCGCGTAAACGAACGGGCGATCGAGCACCACACTTTTCGGAGGATCATCCGCAATGATCATTCCTGCTTCGGCAATGCCGATGATAGTCGCTCCCGCGGCTTTTGTGCCGTCTGCGGTGACCTCTATTTTGGTTTGGTGTATCACTCTCGAAATGCACAGTTTGTTATCCGACATTTTCGAAAAATCGGCATACGATTCAAATGCGTCGGTCATTCCGAGATGCCGGAGTATCTCGGCAAATTTGTTGTTTTTGTACTCCGATTCAAATTCGGGAATACGGACATCGACATTGCACCCTTCGACATTGCCTAAAAGATTTCCGAATTTTTGACCGTCCAGCGATGCCGCAAAATCATCAAAATCAACATCGGCATTCGGCAGGAGCGCGACAAACGAATATCCGTTTCCTTTGTAGGGTCTCAAAAATCCCTTGCAGTCGTCAGACTCAATGTATTTTTGCTCGGTAGAGGACAACATCGTCACCTTTTGCGCCTTGCCGCTCAAGGATGTGAATGTCGCATTCTCTTTAATGTCGCCGCTCTCGTATTTGTTCTCCCACTCGGCATCAAATAAGATCGTGTTTATAAGAAAGAGCTTTTCGTCAGCATCTATCCGATCAAGCATTTTCTTGATCATTCCGTCGGTGTTTTCGGATATCATGTCGTTTGTTTCCTTAACCGTGCTCTCGTCAAACGGTGCTTTGTACGCACCTGCCGAATAGTATGTGGCGTTCTTTTTGAGAAAATCCTCTTTTACCGAAAAATTCGGATCGTCCTTTATCCAGATCGAGTTTGACACATTTAGTTTAAGATCATCGCTTGAACCCATCGCTTTGGTGTATGTGTACAGATATTCGTTAAGAGTGTCTATCGGTATGCCGCCGAGCACACTCTCCATCTGCGAGAGCGTCTGTCCCGCCGCTCCGTTTGCACACATCGACAGGGCAAGCATGATAGACAGTGGCGAGAGCATCGTGTTGTCCGCACTCTTTCGCGCCTCTTGATAGATCGAAAGGGCAAAATCATAATACGCGCCCCTGAAGGTCTCGTCGATATCGCGCTCTTTTGCGCTCTCGGCGGATATTCCTACCATCAGATCGTCGGCGTATATCTTGCCTCCCGAGCATCCGCAGAGCGCACTCAAAAGTATCGAAAGCATAAGTGTTGCCGAAATAATTGCTTTCGTGATCGTTTTCTTCATAATGATCCTCCGATCCGCCCCTCAAAATGATGTGGGCGTTTTTATTTTTCGCACACATTATAACACCCGCTTGTTTCCAAGTTGTTACCCGAAACGGTAAATTTCGCATTTATTTCGATTTTTTCAGATACTAAGTCATCAGTGCGCCGGCACGAACGGAGTTTCGCCTCTGCGAGTCGTCGTTACATTGCTCGTCGTTGTGGTGCTCGGCTTTTGCGTGGTCGTTGTGATCGGTTTTGCGGTGGTGCTCGGTGCGTCTGTCACTGTTTGCTCGTTGGTCGTCGTTGTTGGCTTGCTTGTCGTTACCCATGCGGTCGTTGTGACGATCGGAGACTCTGTTGACGGCAACCGATCGGTCTTTTGCATGCTCGTAACACTCGTTGCTATCGTGTTGACGGATGTCTGTGTAGAGGTCGTTTTCTCGACAGTTTCGCTGTTCGAGCATCCGCAAACGGAAGAAAGCAGGGCGATCATTGCAATAGCCATCGGTATCAGATGTTTTTTCTTCACTTTATCTATCTCCTTTTTCGCATATCATATCGAATTTGCGGTAAGCTTTATGAGCAGTGATCGATCATCCGGGACATTTCCCTCGAGTGCCGCCTTGTTTCGGTGTATCTCGCCGCATTTTTGACATTTGTGGATTATTATATATCCCTTCCTCGGGTCGGGCTGAACGGCGATCGGCTCCATTGCACCCAGACAGTCGTTTGCACGATCGCCGGGCATTATGTCAATGTGAAGTGACCACAGACAAAACGGACAGTGATTTCGCGAGGTCTTTATAAGCGGCGGAACATCTCTGCCGCAGTGAAGACAAATAAATCCGTTGTCATTTTTTGTAAATCTTTTTGTTTCCATTGCTTTTTCCTTTTGTCGGTGTAAATTTCGTCAAATTGCGCATACTGGCATTGAACCGTTTGATACTTTGTCAAGCGGCGATCTATCCGATCTGTCATAACGCATGAAACGAAAGGAAGATATTCTCATGATAAAAATAAAAATTTCAAAAATATCGCGCGCCGCCGTCCTGCTTGCGGCTCTGTCGATCGTCTTTGTGGGCACAGTTTCCTCTTTTGCCGACGAATATGTCGAGCACTCGGCGTATGTGCGAGTGAAGGGTGGCGATTACACCCTCGGCGATCTCGACGGAGACGGTTATATAGAGGACAGTCACGGGAAGGGCAAGCTCAAAATGACGCACGCGACCCCGACCGTCCGACCGCACGACGAGGACGAAACATCGGACAGCCGCACATCTGCCGGCGAAAACACCGAAAGACCCGAGACCTCGGGCGGCACGACGAGTGCAAACACCGACGGCACTCTGACAAGCGAGCGTCCGATAACAACAGTTCCTCGAACAACGACCGGGACACCAAACACGACCGTCGCCCCTTCAACTACCGGGGCAAATACGATCGATAACGATAATGTCGATGGCGGGTTCAATTGGCTCGGACTTATAATCGGCATTATTGTCGCGGCGGTGATCCTGCTTATAGTGATCCTGCTGATCCCCAAAAAGGGAAGAGACAGCCGATCATAGCATTTTCAAAAGATCGATCGACGGACACATACCGCCGATCGACTTTTTTTGCTTGTCACTGATCGGTCGTTTCGGATGAGTATTGTTCGATAAGTCTTTTGTTGAACTCCTCGGCAGTGTTGTATCCCATCTTCTTCTGACGGTGATTCATTGCCGCGATCTCGAGTATGATGGCAAGGTTGCGCCCCGGCTTTACCGGGATCGTTAATTTCGGAACATTTATGCCCATGATGTCCTCGGTCTCTGTTTCAAGACCGAATCTGTCATAATCCTTTTCGCTGTCCCAAGGCTCGAGCGCAACGATCAGATCGATCTTTTCGGTCATCTTGACCGCACCCATACCGAAAATGCGTCTGACATCGACGATTCCGATACCGCGCAACTCTATGTAGTGGCGGATCAGCTCAGGGGCGGAGCCGACAAGCGTCTTTGCCGAGACCTTCTTGATCTCGACGGCATCATCGGCAATAAGCCTGTGACCGCGCTTTACAAGCTCGATTGCAGTTTCGCTCTTGCCGATCCCGCTGTCGCCGGTAAGCATGACACCCTCGCCGTAGACCTCAACAAACACGCCGTGCCTTGTGATCCTCGGCGCAAGAGATACAGACAGCGAGCCGATCAGTGCCGCCATAAATTCGGATGTGGACAGAGCCGATACCAGAAGGGGTATGCCGTAGCGCGCGGCACAATCGATGAACCAGTCACTTACGGGAAGATTTCGGGTCACGACGACGGCAACCGGCGACAGCTTCAAAAAGGATTCGAGCGATTTTTTTCTTTCGTCATCGCCAAGGCTCTTGATGTAGAGATTTTCGACGTTTCCGAGTATTTGTATTCGTCTGCGCTCGAAATGATCGAAAAAGCCGGCAAGTGCAAGACCCGGGCGGTTTACGTCCATGCAGTCGATGCGCACATCACGGTCGGGCATGTAGAGAACATGCAGATTAAATTCTTTTATGAGATCGCTGAGCGATACGGAGTAGAGGTCGGGCATTTTTTGTTCCTCGTTTTACGGTTTATTTTCGGTTTTGCTCCGATGGGGGAGCACTCCTTCCTTATAATAGTATTTTTTTGGCGATTTGTCAAGAGAAATTTTGATAAATTTTCGATAAAGTGAGATAAAATTAAAAAATTTTGCTTTTTGCTCTTGACAAGCACGAGATTTTGTGATATACTAATGAGGCTTGACAAGCAGAACCCGAGAAAAGGGCCATTAGCTCAGTTGGTCAGAGCTACCGGCTCATAACCGGTTGGTCCGGGGTTCGAGTCCCTGATGGCCCACCATGTAAACATACCCTTGCCGCAATGTCACGCGGCATCTCGGGCACGACGGTCGCCTGCGGCTGATGCCGAAGGCGGTCGCCCTTGTCGCAAATGCGGCTCTGCTTGATCTTTATTACTTATTAAAATGATTTCATTCTTTCGGAGGAAAAGTTATGACCGTTACTACAGTTATCGTCGGCGTTGTACTTATCGTTCTCGCCCTTCTTCTTATCGCAGCAGTTCTTATGCAGAGCTCGAAGAACTCCCGTATGTCGGGCGTCGTTTCGGGCGGTGGTGCCGAGACCTTTTTCGGCAAATATAAGGGCAAGACCGTTGACAAAAAGCTCAATAAGCTTACAATAATTCTTGCGGTTGTTTTTGTCGCTGTCGTTATCCTCCTGTTCATTCTCCAGCCCGGCAGAGGTAAAGTCGATTACGGTGATATGGGAGGTATCGCTGACGCAACCACTGCAGCTCCCGCAACGACCGTCACACCTGCTACGACCGGCTCTCCCGCAACCACCGATACACCCGTGAACACCGATGCTCCCACATCTACCGACGCTCCCACGACCACTGAGGCACCGGCGGTTACTAACGAGGGTTAATTATTAATTAGCACGATCAAGATCTCGCAACCGAGAAAAGCGTTGCGGGATCTTTTTTTATTTCAAAAAATCATTGACAAACGAAAGAATATGTGCTATAATAAAACAGCTGTTACAGTACAGCAAATTTTATTCAAAAATCAGGAGAACTTTTTGAAGAACAAAAATCAAATATCGGAGTGTGTGTTCTGACCGAGAGGTTGGCAAATAATACACACGCCCTCCTCTCGGGAAAGGTATGACCTATCATCATTCTCAGGAGGAAAAATGAATCGCGAAAACAAACGCAAAACCTTTGAAAAAGGGTACTACAAGACACACGCCTGCGACGACAGCTTTACATGTAAGGTCTGCGGCAGACTTTGCACACCGCAAAACGCGGGCACAGATCATCGTAATCACTGCCCGAACTGCCTGTCAAGCCTTCATGTTGATATAGAGCCGGGCGACCGCGCGTCCGATTGCGGCGGAATAATGGAACCTGTCGCAGTTTGGGTAAGAAAAAACGGCGAATGGGCGATCATACATCGCTGTAAGTATTGCGGAGAGCTCAGCTCAAACCGCATTGCCGCCGACGACAACCCGATGAAGCTCATGAGCATAGCGATGAGACCGCTCTGCTCTCCGCCGTTTCCGATCGAATACATCAAAGAGATGACGGCACAAATGGGCGGCGACGGTACGTTGTGATCTGACAGAACCCATTAAAGATCGCACGGTCGAGATATTCGATCGTGCGATTTTTAAGAAATTTTGCAAAAAGCTATTGACAAATGCATTTTTTTGTGATATAATATGCCTCGCTGACGGATGATACATTCGTTTGACCAACGCACGGAGAGATGGCTGAGCTGGTCTAAGGCGCACGACTGGAAATCGTGTGAACACTGAAATGTTCCATGAGTTCGAATCTCATTCTCTCCGCCATAAAATCACGATGGTTTTGATACAATACCATCGTGATTTTTGTTTGAAAGAAGCATAATAAATCTGACATGGTCAATTTGATAAATCGAAATTTGTAAAGGAGAACCAAACAATGAAAATATATGATATTTCCCAAGAAGTTTTCTGTTGTCAGGTGTATCCCGGCGACCCGACACCGGAGAAAACTGTGCTAAAATCCATGGAAAAAGGTGATATATATAATTTGACGGCATTTAATATGTGTACGCATAACGGCACACATATAGATGCGCCGTTTCATTTTATTAAAGACGGTAAAGCTGTGGATGAGATATGCTTAGAGGCATTTGTGGGAATGGCTTATGTGGCAGAATGCCAAGGGATTATCACCGGCGACGATGCTGCAGAAATAATTAAAAAAGCAAAAAAACAGAATCCGGAATCGACAAAGAGACTTTTGATTAAAGGAGATGTCGAAATATCATTGGCAGCGGCAAAGGTATTTGCATCTTCAAATATATTGCTTTTGGGAAATGAACCCCAAACAATCGGACCGCAAAATGAACCAATGGCAGTGCATCTTGTTCTTTTAGGTGCAAATGTTATATTGCTTGAAGGAATTCGATTATCAGAGGTATCTGAAGGTGTCTATTTTTTAAATGCTGCACCGCTGAAATTATCGGGTGCAGACGGTTCGCCGTGCAGAGCGATATTGATAGATACCGATAGATAACTTCCGGTTTAGCGAACAGACAGTTGAACCCCTGTGAAAGTGCATCTTTTTTATCAACTGTTGCCATGTTTTTATTAAACCCGAACCGCCTTATGATTTTTCGTGAGGCGGTTCGGGTCTTTATTTCTTTTTGTACATAAGTATCTCAAATCCGATCTCGGTTTCAAGTCGATCGAGTGCGGCAACGCGTTCTCGACCGACGCTCGATGTTCGATAACAGTAGGGCGTCATTTTGAACAGCGCGTCGATCTTTTCGCTCGAATCGAGGGTCAGCGTGTAGGATATTTCTCGCTTGCGGATAAACTCAAATCCGTCGATCTCGTATGGTGCGATCTCGTTTTCATACGGTGTGTCGTAAATTGCCGACTTTAATCCGAAAAGATGCCGCCTTGACGGAATGACGGAAAAGATCATACCGTGCGGTTTCAGCACTCGCAGAAATTCCTCTCTCGCAAACGGCGAAAACACGCTTGTTGCCGCATCAAATTCCTCTGCACCAAATGGCAGATGATATACGCTCGCCACCGCAGATGTCGGTCGATGCTCTCTCTGTCCGATCAGTGAAAGCGCACTTTTTGAAATGTCAATGCCGTAAACATCGGCGTGCGGCAGAGTTTTCATTATTCCCTCGGTGTAATACCCCTCGCCGCATCCCGCGTCAAGAATTGCCGCACCGTCCGAGAGCTTTGCCTTTATCTCGTCACATAGTGCCAGACGAAGCGGCTCGTAATATCCGCCGTCAAGAAATTTCTTTCTGGCAAGAGTCATTTCCCGATTGTCGCCGTGATCGCCGCCCTTTTGGGATATGAGCAGATTCACATACCCCGATCGCGCGCGATCAAAGCTGTGCATACCGTCGCAGATGTACCGCCGCTCGCTCGGCTCAAAAATTAATTTGTGTCCGCATATCGGACATGTGAAGCGTGTTGTAATTCTTTCCATAACCTGTTCCTTCGGTAAATTTGACTCTTAATGAGAATATTATAGCATAAAATAAAAAAATGTCAAGCATCACTTGCAAAGTGTCGGGATTTGTGGTATAATTACCGCATCACTCGATGTACGAAAGGTGGATCGCCGATGACAAACGACCGCGAAAGAGTAAATACTGCCGACTTTCTCGAAGGGATCACAAAAGAGAGCGTTCTCGCCGTAGTCGGACCTACCGCGTCCGGCAAGAGCTCACTCGCCGTGAGAATTGCCAAAGAGGTCGACGGGGAGATAATTTCCTGCGACTCGATGCAGGTCTATCGCGGCATGGATATAGGCACGGCAAAAGCGACAAAGGACGAAATGCAGGGAATACCGCACCATTTGATAGATATAGTGTCGCCAAATGAGCCCTTTTCGTGCGCCGATTATACGGTGGCGGCACGCGCGGCGACCGATGACGTCTTGTCGCGAGGGAAGATGCCGATCTTTTGCGGAGGAACGGGGCTTTATCTTGAAAGTGCTGTTTTTGACAGAACCATGACCTCGCCGCCGTCCGATCCTCTGCTGCGGCAGATGCTTGAAGAACGCGACATCGACGAAAATTACGCCGAGCTTTTGTCGGTCGATCCCGAGTCGGCGGCGGCAATCCATAAAAATAATAAAAAAAGGGTGATACGCGCGCTTGAGATCTATCGCTTGTCGGGGATAACCAAAAGCGAGTTTGACAGAATGTCGGGCGAGATGCCGAGCAGGTACGATACGCGTATCGTCGTTCTGGATTGCTCCGATCGCGAGTATCTTTATCGCAGGATCGACGACAGAGTCGATAAAATGATCGCCGACGGACTTGTCAATGAGGTGAGAGGACTCTCGCTTGACAAAAATACGACCGCAGGGCAGGCTATCGGCTATAAAGAGCTGTCCGCCGCTCTCTGCGGCGAATGCACCGTCGAGAAGGCGATCGACGATGTCAAGCAGGCAAGCCGAAATTACGCCAAAAGACAGATCACATGGTTTAAGCGATATAAAAACGCCCTCCGCCTTGACATTTGCGACCCCAAATCGATCGATGATTTTGTAAAATTATTGTTAAAAAAAACCGCGCGGTAGAAATATACACAAAATTGTGATATAATAATAACTTGACAGAACACACAGAGTATAAGGTACGACAGGAGGTCGGGCAAATGGATAAACGCTATCTGTCAAAGATCGCGATATACATTTTGCTTGCGATCTTCGCACTTGCACTCATCATCGAGCTTTGCTACCACTTTTTCAGCTCGGTCAGTGAGGATGTCGAGACCGTTCCGACGGTAAAAGTGACCGCAAAACTGTCGCTCAAAGGAGAATGTTTTACCTTTAGGGATGAAACGATCATTCCGGGAGGCGGCGACGGGTCGATCTGCAAGTATCTCGTCTCAAACGGAGATAAGGTCAGCGACGGACAAAAGATCGCCGAGATAGTCGATGACAGCGATGAAAATCGACAAAAGCTGGCCGAGATCGAAAAGCTCAAAAGCGAGATCGCCTGCCTTGAAGAGGCACTGATCCTTTCGTCGGAAACATCGATCGTCGATGTCGAAAAAAAGATATCCGATCTTCGCGCGACACTCTGCGACCTGTCTGAGTCGGGCGACAAGGCTGCCATGTCAAGCGTTTCGTCGGAGCTGTCTGTCGCACTTGCGGCATCGAAGATAATTCGCGGCGAGCTCAAAAACTGTCACGAGCTGATATCGAGCCTTGAGAGCCAAAAAAGCACCCTTGAGAGATCGGTCTCGGGTAAAACCGTCAAGGTCGATAAGTCGGGCAGCTTTTATGCAAGCGTTGACGGATTTGAAGATCTGCTCTCGACCGCAACACTTGACTCGCTCACACTTGGCGACTGCGTCTCGGCAATTGAAAGCGTGAGATCGGGTGCTCCCGCCTCTCGACCCGAAAGCGTCGGAAAGGTAGTTACATCCTTTGATTGGTACGCCCTCTGCGTTGTTGATAATGACAGAACAGCCGGATTTGCAAGCGGCAGGGAATACGAGATCGACTTTGGCACTCTTTCTCATAAAATGACGCTCGTCAGAGTGATCAGATCGGAAGAGGGCGACAAAATGGCTCTTCTCTTTGAATCAAACAAGATGCCGAGCGCATTTGACTATCCGAGACTGTCTTCGGTATCGGTGGTTTACGGCGAGACCGACGGCTATGATCTGCCTGCCGAGGCACTTCGCGTGGTCGACGGCGTTTCGGGCGTGTATGTTCTCCACGGAAATGTCGTTGAATTTCGCCAGATCAAAATACTGTTCGGCGATGACGGCGCGTTCTTCTCGGAGGACGGCTTCGAGCCGGACAAAGGACATACCGCACTCAGCCGCTACGATGTCGTTATAGTAAAGGGAAAGGATCTCTATGTCGGAAAAATCGTTGACTGACCCCGAAAAGATTCAAGCTCTCTCGGCTCGCTTTGCCGATGTCAAGGAGCGCATAAGAATTGCCGCAGGGGATAGAAAGATCACTCTCGTCGGCGCGACCAAGACCGTCGATGCCGAGACTGTAAATTACGCTGCCGAAAATCTCGGACTTCGCGATATTGGCGAAAACAAAGTCCAAGAGCTTCTGTCGAAATATGACGAGCTCAGGCGCGACCTTTTGAATATCCACTTCATCGGCAGATTGCAGACCAATAAGGTGAAATACATAATAGACAAGGTCTGCCTCATTCATTCGGTCGACAGCCTCTCGCTCGCGCGTGAGATCGACAGGCAGGCGTGCAAGCATTCGCTTAAGATGAACATCCTCGCCGAGATCAATATAGCATCCGAGCCGTCAAAGGGAGGAGTTTTCCCGGGTGATGCGATCGAATTTGCAAGATCTCTTTGCGAGTTTGAAAATCTTTCGCTTGTCGGCGTGATGTCCGTCCCTCCCAAAGGGGCAACAAAGGATGAGCTTTTTGAGCATTTCACAAAGACCGGGCACATTCTCGACGAAATGATGTCATGCGGATATATCGCCGCCGATGAGCCGATACTGTCAATGGGGATGTCCGACAGCTTTGAGAGTGCGATAGAGTGCGGGGCAAACACCGTCCGAATAGGATCGGCACTGTTCGGGAAAAGAATTTATCAAAATACCGTCTAATGCGGCGGTTATGAATATAAAAATCAATATTACATATTGGAGGAAGATAAAATGAGTTTAAAGGATTATTTTAACAAGCTTATCGAGGATCCGAGTGTTTCCGAGGAAGACGAGGAATACATTGATACGGTAGGCGCAAAAGCTACACCCGAGACAAGAAAAGAGGAGACCAGACCCATGGAAAAGACCGAAAATACAAGAACCGAGGCAAACGGCGCATACAACAGAGTGACAAGGACCGACGGCACAGCATCTGTGCTTGAGCTCAAGGTGGTAAGACCCGAATCCTATAAGGCTGTTGGACAGATCGCCGATCACCTTCTCAATCGTTGCACCGTCGTTCTTAATCTCGAGGCTGCCGAGAAGGAGACCGCAAGAAGGATCGTTGACTTCCTCAACGGCGTTGCGTATTCCATCGACGGACAGATCAAGCCGGTAGCAAACAATACATTTGTCATCACCCCCAAGAATGTCACGATAAGCGGCGAACAGTTAAGCGACGCACAGAACGCCAAGGGACAGAACTCGAACGACGAGTTTTGATCTGCGGTAAGAACAAAGAAGATAAGAAGAGTGGTGTAGTTTTTGAATCAGTTTGCATATGTCCTCATCTCGGCTGTCAGTATCTTTTTGGGACTTGAACAGCTTTTGATGTTGGCAAGAGCAGTGTTTTCGTGGTTCCAACCGGACGACGATAACAAGATCTACACCTTCCTCTATTATGCTACCGAACCGCTTGTAGTGCCGGTTCGTGCGGTGCTTGAACATTTCGAGTTTTTCGGAAACACTCCGTTCGATTTTTCTTTCACCATCGCATGGTTGCTTCTCTCGGTGATTCAGGCTTTGCTTTCGCGCTTTTGATCTGCTTGATCTGTTGACCTATGAATAACGAAAAGAACAAAATGAAACTCGAGAGCCTGTTTTACGGCAGGCTCGATGAGCTGTGTTCCAAAGCCGCCTGCGGCATACCGTCATGCACCGATTTTCTCTCTCCCGAGGATCTGGCGGCGGCAGAGAAGTATCTTTGCGGTGTGGACGGAATATCGAAAACAAGACTTGGCGGATATCCCGATGCCGAAAGGTGCATGTTGCTTCTTTGCCCCGACTATATTCCGATCGACGCTTTGGCAATCGATGAGTTTATCGCGGCTGTTGAGATAAAGACGAGCGGATACGTTTCGCTTCGCCACAGCTCGTTTCTCGGGGCACTGACATCACTCGGCATTGACCGAGACTCGATCGGCGATATACTTCTTCACGAAGGCGGTGGAACGGTTTTCGTAACACCGCCTATTGCCGGTTTTCTGCTTTCTGCCGAAAATCCGCTCGAGCGCGTCGGGCGAGATGCCGTCAAGGTCTGCGCTGCCGATATTTCAAAATACAGCGATCACCGTCGATCATATACCGAGGGCTCGATCACCGTTGCCTCAGCGCGCATTGACGCCATTGCCGCCGAGCTTGCGCACACCTCTCGCGAAAAAGCCAAGGAGCTTATCGCACGCGGCGATGTTTCGCTCAATCATGTGTCCGAGCTTGACCCGTCGGACGCCGTCAAGGCGGGCGATATCGTTTCGGTCAGAAGAGTCGGCAAATTTAAGCTTTGCGAGCAGACCGAAACCAAAAAGGGCAGGGTGCGTATATCACTGCTCATTTACACATGAGTCTTGCCCATGTGTTTATCCCATGTTTTTAATTTTAATTTTTTAGCGTACAATTTTTCTCGAAAGGAATGATCGCGGGTATGTTTTTGCCCTACGAGCTTGAAGGGAAAGTGTTCAAAAAGGTCATGAAGGGGTATAATACCGCCGAGGTCGATGAACACATAGATTTTTTGCTCGATAAATATAAAGAGCTCTATCGAGCGTATAAAGAGCTTGAAAAAAAGTACTCGGCAACCCGTGCCGAGCTTATGACTTATAAAGAAAACGAAGATTCGATAAGACAGACCCTTGAAAGCTCGCGTTCGACCGGAGCGCAAATGATGAAGGCGGCAGAGGATCGGTCTGAGATCATACTTAAAGCCGCAAGGGATGAGTGTGACGCCGTCATTGCCGATTTCAAGGAGCAGATCAGAGCAGAGATCGATCTGCTTGACGAGATCAAGACCAAGGTCGCCGATTTCAAAAACAGCGTTTTTGAGCAGTACCAACAGCATATCGAGTATCTCGAGTCGATCGCACCCGACGATGATGAAAAGCTCTCTCCCGAACTTGAGGAGATAAAGAGCGAAACGGTCGGCAGGATCGTTGTAAAGGCGAATAAGATCATCGCCGATCAGACCGAACTCTTTACCGTTTCGTCTCCCGAACTGACGGCAGATACAAATGACACAGTGCCCTCGCCGCAGATCGAAGAGCAGTCCGCACCCGACGATGACGAGCCGGATACCGCTGTCGATGACGATTTCGGCGAACTTGAGGCTGTTTCGGATATATCCGATACAGACGAAACCGACAAAATCGACGAGTCCGACGAGACCGATGAGTCTGCAAGCTCGGGCGATACCCATGAATATCCGATAATTACCGACTTGCCCGATGATATAGCCTCGGCAGAGGATGTCATTTTCGGCAGTGACGATCGGAAACAATAAAAGGCAGTACAGTAGTATTATAAAGGAGCAATTAAAACATGTCAAAGGACTATACATCATCTCTCAATCTTCCGCAGACAGATTTTCCGATGAGAGCAAACCTTCCCTCTCGCGAGCCCGAGATGCTCGACGGATGGAAAAAGATAGATCTTTATAACCTCATCAATAAGAAGAACGCAGACAAGCCCATGTTTGAGCTTCACGACGGTCCTCCCTTCTCAAACGGTAACATCCATATGGGAACGGCGATGAACAAGATCTTGAAGGATTTTATCAACCGCTCGAAGATGATGCGCGGATATAAGGTTCCGTACACTCCCGGATGGGATAACCATGGTATGCCTATCGAATCGGCGATCATTAAACAGAATAAGCTTGATCGCAAGAACATGTCCGTCCCTGAGTTCAGACGCGAGTGCGAGAAGTTCGCGCAAAAGTATATCGATCTCCAGATGGAGTCGTTTAAGCGTCTCGGCGTGCTCGGCGATTGGGAGCATCCGTATAAGACTATGGCTCCTTGGTTTGAGGCAAGAGAGATCCGCGTTTTCGGCGAGATGTTCAAAAAGGGCTATATCTATCGCGGAATGAAGCCCGTGTATTGGTGCCCGTTTGATGAGACCGCACTTGCCGAGGCTGAGATAGAGTACAGTGAGGACGAGTGTACGTCGATATATGTAAAATTCAAGGTTTCGGACGATAAGGGTCTGCTTTCGGGCGTTTGCGATGTAAATAAGACATATTTCATTATTTGGACGACCACGACATGGACTCTCCCCGGCAACCTGGCGATCGCACTCAATCCCGAGGAAAGCTATAGCATCGTAAAGGCGGGGGACGAGAACTATATCGTAGCCGATCCGCTCGTTGACGCAACGATGAAGGAAGGCGGCATCGACGATTATGAGGTGATCGCGCATTATCTCGGTAAGGATTTCGAGTATATGACCGCCGATCATCCCTTCCTTGACAGAAAATCTCTCGTAGTAAATGCCGATTATGTCACCATGGACAGCGGTACTGGCTGCGTACACACAGCAGGCGGATTCGGCGCGGATGACTATGTTACCTGCCGCCGCTATAACATCGATGTTATAGTGCCGGTCGACGATCGCGGATATCAGACAGCTGACGCAGGCAAATATGCAGGTCTTCGCTATGATAAGTCGAATGATGCGATACTTGCCGATATGAAGGAGAGCGGAGCACTTTTCGCCGCCCAAAAGTTTACCCACCAATATCCGCACTGCTGGAGATGTAAAAATCCGATCATCTTCAGAGCAACTCCTCAGTGGTTCTGCTCGGTCGACGCGTTTAAGGAAGATGCCGTAAAGGCGTGCGATAGCGTTGATTGGCTTCCCGCATGGGGCGGCGAGCGCATGGTGCAGATGATACGCGGCAGAGCAGATTGGTGCATCTCCCGTCAGCGTCATTGGGGTCTTCCTATCCCCGTGCTCTACTGCGAGGATTGCGGAAAGCCGATATGCAACGATGAGACGATCGATCGCCTCTCCGAGCTTTTCGCCGAACACGGAAGCAATGTTTGGTTTGAAAAGGACGCATGCGAGCTTCTTCCCGAGGGATTTACTTGTCCCGATTGCGGAGGCAGATCCTTCAAGAAGGATGCCAATACCCTCGACGGCTGGTTCGATTCGGGTTCGTCGCATTTTGCTGTTATAGAAAATAAAGAAGGTCATAAATGGCCCGCCGACCTCTATCTCGAGGGTGCCGATCAGTACCGCGGATGGTTCCAGTCGTCGCTCCTTTGCGCTGTAGGAGCAAAGGGTGAGGGCGCGCCTTATAAACAGGTGCTCACACACGGTTGGGTCGTTGACGGCAAAGGCGAGGCAATGCATAAGTCAAAGGGTAACAGCGTTTATCCCGATGACATGGTAAAAAAATACGGTGCCGATATCGTTAGACTTTGGGTCGCCTCTGCTGATTACAGAATGGATGTCCGTTGCTCCGATCTTATCTTCAAACAGCTTTCCGAGGCTTACCGTAAGATCAGAAACACCTCGCGTATTCTCCTTGCCAACCTCGGCGATTTCGACCCGAATACCGATACCATGCCGATCGCCGAGATGACCGATATTGACAAATGGATCATTTCGAGAGCCAATCGTTTCGTTACGGCGGCACTCGAAAGCTATGACAAATACGAGTTCCATGTTATCTGCCAGGCGCTCAACAATTTCTGCACGACCGATCTGTCGAAGCTCTATATCGATATAACCAAGGATCGTGTTTATGTTGAGGACGCAAACAGTCCCGCAAGACGCAGTGCCCAGAGCGCGATGTATATCGTCCTGTCGATGATGACGAGAACGATCGCCCCGATCCTTTCGTTTACCGCCGATGAAATATGGAAGGCTATGCCCCATCTTGACTCGGACGATGCTCGAAACGTTATGCTGAACAGCATGCCGACATCCGATGACAGCCTTTCTTTCCCCGAGATCGAGGAAAAATTCGAGCGTCTCTTTGAACTTCGCGATACCGTCATGAAGGCACTTGAGCTTGCGAGAAATGATAAGAAGATCGGCAAATCGCTTGATGCGAAACTGACGATCTTTGCCGACGGCGATACCGCCGAGTATCTGTCCGGCTTCGGTGACGATCTGAAGAATATCTTTATCGTATCTGCGGTTTTGGTTAAGACCGATGCGGCGACCGAGGGAGCGTATTCAGAAGAAGAGAGCGATATATCCGTGCTCGTTGAAAATGCCGACGGCAGAAAGTGCGACCGTTGTTGGAGCTATTCCGAGGACGGTGTATCCGATGAGGATGGATTTGTATGCAAGAGATGCGCAAAAATTCTCGGGCTTTAAGAGCGATGATCTTTTTCGGCGTGCTGGCGGCTGTGATACTGCTTGATCAGCTGTCGAAAATGCTGATTGTAAAAAATATGGATGTCGGGGAGAGCATACCGCTCATCCCCGGTGTCCTCAATTTCACCTATATCACAAATGACGGCGCGGCAATGGGCATGTTTTCCGAATGCAGATGGCTCTTTATGATAGCCGCTCCGATCGCCATTGTTGCCATAGGCGTGTGGGTCATCGCCTCGCGTGAGATGGGCATGCTCTATACGCTCGCCTTTTCCATGATAGCGGGCGGCGGTGTCGGCAATATGATCGATCGCACAGTCAACGGCGAGCTCTTTAACGGAGTTGTTGTTGATTTCATCGATTTTTGCGCTTTCCCGAATATTTGGAGATATACCTTCAATGTAGCCGACATTTTCGTCTGCGTCGGCGCGGGACTTTTCGTGCTTTCGGTGATACTCGAAGCCGTGAGGGAATCGAAAACGGCAAAATCGAAAGAAACGCAAGATAACGAGCATAATTAACTACTAAATTTACAAAATAAGGAAAAAATAATGATCTTTACGCCCGAACAAAACGATCTGGGAAAAAGAATCGACCTTTTTGCGGCGGAGCAGTGCGAAATCACTCGCTCCGCCGTTCAAAAAATCATCCTCTCGGGCGGTCTGCTCGTTAACGGACGGTCGGTTTCGAAAAATTATAAGGTCTCGCTCGGGGATCTCGTCACACTCGAACTTCCCGAGCCGATATCCTGTGAGGCGGTTGCCGAGGATATCCCGATCGATATAGTTTATGAAGATGCCGATCTTCTCGTCGTGAACAAACCGAAGGGAATGGTCGTTCATCCCGCCCCCGGAAATCCCGACGGAACTCTTGTCAATGCTCTGCTTTGGCACTGCGGAGACAGCCTCTCGGGGATAAACGGCGTTATCCGCCCGGGGATAGTTCATCGCATAGATAAGGACACAAGCGGTCTTCTTATCGTTGCCAAAAACGACCGTGCCCATATCGGTCTTGCCGAGCAGATCGCAGTCCACAGCTTTTACAGAGAGTATGAGGCTGTCTGCGTCGGTCACCCGAGAGAGACTGCGGGTGATATTTCCGCTCCGATCGGCAGAAATCCGTCCGATCGAAAAAAGATGGCGGTAGTTGTCGGCGGAAGAGCCGCACTGACGCACTATAAAACGCTTGCCGAATACAGCGGCTATACACACCTGTCGCTCGTGCTCGAAACAGGCAGAACGCATCAGATAAGAGTCCATATGTCCTCGATCGGGCATCCGCTCTTTGGCGATACCGTGTACGGCGGCGGACATACGCAGACCGAAAAGATAATGTCCGACATCGTTTGCGGTCAGTGCCTGCACGCAAGAAAGATCGGCTTTGTCCATCCCATCACGGGAAAGGAACTTTTCTTTGACAGTGATCTTCCGACTTATTTCGAAAAGGTCCTTGCAAGAATAAAAGGATAAAGAAACGGAGAATGATCAAATGAAAATATTTGATACGCATTCGCACTATGATGATGAAAAATTTGATGCCCTCGGACGAGATGAACTTCTTTCGAGACTGTTTTCGGAAAATGTCGTTGCCGTCGTCGGCGCGGGCGTCGATATTCCCACCTCGAAAAATCAGATCGCTCTTTCGGAAAAATACCCGAATTTTTTCGCAGCCGTCGGTTTCCATCCGAGCGATATACCGACAGAAAGTGATATCGGTGAGTCGATCGACACACTTGAGAACCTTCTGAAACACCCGAAGTGCGTTGCGGTAGGCGAGATCGGACTTGATTATTATTGGGAGAGCAATCCGCCGCACGATGTGCAAAAGACATGGCTTCGCGCACAGCTTGAGCTTGCCGAAAAAACAAATTACCCCGTCGTGATACACGACAGGGAAGCACACGGCGATGTTTTCGACATCCTCTACGAATATAAGAATGTGACGGGCATCATCCATTCCTGCTCCATGAGTGCCGAAATGGCAGGTCAGCTCGTCAGACGCGGATACTATATTTCCTTTTCGGGAGTTGTAACTTATAAAAATGCCGAAAAAGTCGCGCAAACACTGAGAGCGATCCCCGATGAGCGCATTTTGTTCGAGACCGACTGTCCCTATCTCTCGCCCGTACCCATGAGAGGCAAGACAAATCATTCGGGTAATATCGAGTATACGATAAAAAAGGCGGCAGAACTTCGAGGCTGTGACCCCGATGCTCTTGCCGAGATGGTTGTCGATAATGCTTGCCGCGTTTTCAGAATAGATAAAGCAAAACTGTAAATACAAAAAATAAAAGGATCGCGTTTGCGATCCTAAATATTTTCTATCGGAACGAAAGCTTACGCACCGATGTTGTTGAGCATAAGGGTAAAGCGGCTCTTCTTTCTTGCAGCTGCGTTCTTGTGGATGATTCCCTTTGCAGCAGCCTGATCCACCTTTTTTACAGCGTCCTTGTAAAGGGTTGCGGCAGCCTCTTTGTCACCTGCGGCGACGGCAGCCTGATACTTCTTAACAGTGGTCTTGTAAGCAGACTTGAACATGCGGTTGCGAAGTGCCTTTTCCTCGGAAACCCTTACGCGCTTCTTAGCTGATTTGATATTCGGCAATTTGTACACCTCCTCGTGTGGAATGCTTTTCATACCTTCGTATTTTACCACACTTTTTCAAAAAAAGCAATACCTTTTTCGAAAAAAAATAAAATTTTTTTATAAAAATTTTTTCTAAAGCTATTGACAAAAATAAAATTCTGTGATACAATATAAGGACAATAAAATCGGTTGCTGTGCCATAAAAAATGAAAAGTGAGAACTTTATATCAAAAAAGGTACGAAGTATACCGAAATTGCCTGTAAAAAATCACATTTAGCATATTTGATCATACCGTGATTTGGTTGATCTTCGCGTGATGCGCAAAAATCTCCGCTTAAGATTCGGCTTTAACCAGAATGCCGCAGGGGTAGAGACGGATGCGCCTCGCCGCGGAACTCTTCAAATCGGGTATGATCATTTGTTTTGATTTTGAATTGTAACAAAAAACATTAAACGGAGGACTGTTTATGGTTAAAACGGTGAAGCTCGGAAAAACCGAGCGAGTCAGTTTCCAACAGATCGATGACATTCTCGAAATGCCCGACCTTCTTGAGGTCCAAAAGAAATCCTATCAGTGGTTCCTTGACGAGGGTCTTCGCGAGGTTCTCAGAGACGTCTCCCCGATCGTTGACTACTCGGGAAATGTTTCCATTGAATTTCTCGACTATTCGCTTGATGAAAAGCCCAAATACCCCGAGGAGGAGTGCAAAGACAGAGATGTCAACTTCGAGGCTCCTCTCCATGTAAAGGTTCGCCTCTACAACAAAAACACCGAGGAGGTCATCGTTAAGGACATCTATGTCGGCAATTTTCCGCTTATGACCGATAACGGTACCTTCATTATCAACGGTGCGGAAAGAGTTATCGTTTCCCAGATCGTAAGATCGCCTGGAATGTACTATGACTCGACGATCGACAAATCGGGCAAGCGCGTCTATTCGGCAACCGTTATCCCGTATCGCGGTGCATGGCTTGAATACGAGACCGATGCCAATGATGTTTTTGGCGTCCGTATCGATAAAAACCGTAAGATCCCCGTGACCATTCTGCTCCGCGCTCTCGGTCTCAGCACCGATGCACAGATCACCGAGCTTTTCGGCGACGATGTCAAGATTACCGCAACGCTTGAGAAGGACGGCATGAACGCCGAGGCACAGCAAAACGGAACCACTCCCGAGGATGAGGCACTCAAGGAAATCTACAGAAAGCTCCGCCCGGGTGAGCCTCCGCTTGTTGAGTCTGCTCAGACGCTTATCAACGGCATGTTCTTTGATCCCAAGAGATACGATCTCGCTCCCGTCGGAAGGTATAAATACAATAAAAAGGTCAGCCTTGTCGGAAGAATCGAGGGCAAGGTGCTCACAAGACCGGTCATCAGTCTCACCGGCGAGTTCCTCTATGACGAGGGAACGCTCGTTACTCCCGAGATCGCCGAGGCAATGGATCGTGCGGGCGCAAACGAGGCGTATGTCGCTCTCGAGGACGGCAAAGAGCTTAAAGTGTTCTCCAACGGTTCTGTCTACCCCGAGGCTGTTCTCGGATACGACCTGCACGAGATCGGCGTGAGAGAAAAGGTCGATTTCGCGACCCTCTCCGGAATAATCGACGAGATCGGCACAGACGATAAGGACGCGCTTTTGGCAAAGTGCCGCGCAAAGATCGACGAGCTCGTCCCCAAACACATAACCAAATCGGATATTTACGCATCGGTCAACTATCTTGTTTGCCTCTCGCATGATTGCGGAAGCATCGACGATATCGATCACCTCGGCAACCGTCGCCTGCGCTCGGTCGGTGAGCTTCTTCAGAATCAGCTCCGTATAGGATTTACCCGTATGGATAAGATCGTCAAGGAGAGAATGACCGTTCAGGACAGCGAATCGCTCACTCCAGATAACCTTATAAATATCCGCCCGATCACGACCGCGATCCGCGACTTCTTTGGCTCATCCCCTCTGTCGCAGTTCATGGATCAGAATAACCCTCTTGCCGAGCTTACTCATAAACGCCGTCTGTCGGCACTCGGTCCCGGCGGTCTGTCCCGTGATCGTGCCTCCTTCGAGGTTCGAGACGTTCACTACACCCACTACGGACGTATGTGCCCGATCGAGACGCCTGAAGGTCCTAACATCGGACTTATTTCCTATCTTGCATCCTATGCGCGCATAAACGATTACGGTTTTATTGAAGCACCTTTCCGTAAGATCGATAAGACGACCGGTCAGGTTACAAACGAGGTCGTTTACATGACCGCTGATGTTGAGGATAATTTCGTCGTCGCACAGGCAAACGAGCCTCTTGACGAAAATAACCGCTTCGTAAACCGCAAGGTCGCATCCCGTCACCGCAACGAGATCCTTGAGGTCGACGCATCGAAAGCCGATTTCATGGACGTTTCGCCTCGAATGGTCGTTTCGGTCGCAACATCATTTATTCCTTTCCTTGATCACGACGATAACGCGCGTGCACTCATGGGATCGAACATGCAGAAGCAGGCTGTTCCGCTTATGGTCAACGATGCTCCTATCGTTGCAACCGGTATCGAGCATAAGGCGGCCGTCGACTCGGGTGTTGTCGTCGTCGCAAGAGAATCGGGTGTCGTAACCAAGGTTACCGCCGATCAGATCATCATTAAGACCGATGACGGAAAGAACGACGCATATACACTTCTTAAATTCAAACGCTCCAACCAGGGTACTTGCATCAATCAGCGCCCGATAGTCAGAGAGGGCGAGCTTGTAAATAAGGGCGATATCATCGCGGACGGTCCCGCTACCGATCACGGTGAGATCTCGCTCGGTAAGAATCCGCTTATCGGTTTCATGACATGGGAAGGCTATAACTACGAGGACGCCGTCCTTCTTAACGAAAGACTCGTCCGCGATGATGTGTATACCTCGATCCATATCGAAGAATATTCGCATGAGGCAAGAGATACAAAGCTCGGACCGGAGGAGATCACACGCGAGATACCCAATGTCGGCGACGACGCCAAGAAGGATCTCGATGCCGAGGGTATCGTTCGCAAGGGAACAGAGGTTCGCGCAGGCGATATTCTTGTCGGTAAGGTCACCCCGAAGGGTGAGACCGAGCTTACCGCAGAGGAAAGACTTCTTCGTGCGATATTCGGCGAAAAAGCAAGAGAGGTCCGCGATACCTCGCTTAGACTTCCGCACGGTGAGTCGGGCATCGTTGTCGATGTAAAGGTCTTCTCGAGAGAGAACGGAGACACCGACCTCGCTCCCGGCGTAAATAAGGTCGTTCGCGTATATGTCGCACAGAAGCGTAAGATCTCTGTCGGCGATAAGATGGCAGGTCGTCACGGAAACAAGGGTGTCGTATCACGCATCCTGCCCCCCGAGGATATGCCCTTCCTGCCCGACGGAACTCCGCTTGATATCGTCCTTAACCCGATGGGCGTGCCTTCTCGTATGAACATTGGTCAGGTTCTTGAGGTGCACCTCGGAATTGCCGCACGCCGTCTCGGCTGTAAGGTAATGACCCCCGTCTTCGACGGAGCAACATATGAAGATATCATGGAATGGCAGAGAAAAGCCGGACTTTACAGAGATGTTCTTCCTGCCGACAGACTCAGCACCTCCAAGACCTATTATGTTGTGGAGACCAACCCCGAAACAGGCAAGGACGAGTATCGCGAGTTTGATATCAGCGATAAATCCGAAGAAGAGCTTTCCCGCATGATCGAGGATCGCGAGCTTAAGATATGCGACGGCAAATCGGTACTCTATGACGGCAGAACGGGCAAGCGTTTTGACAACCCGGTCACCGTCGGTATAATGTACTACCTGAAGCTCCATCACCTCGTTGACGATAAGATCCACGCTCGTTCCACCGGACCTTACTCTCTCGTTACACAGCAGCCTCTCGGCGGTAAAGCGCAGTTTGGCGGTCAGCGTTTCGGAGAGATGGAGGTGTGGGCACTCGAGGCATACGGTGCGGCTTATACACTTCAGGAGATATTGACCGTAAAATCGGACGACGTAACGGGACGTGTTAAGACATACGAGGCGATCGTTAAGGGTCAGAATATCCCGACGCCCGGCGTTCCCGCATCCTTCAAGGTGCTTGTTAAGGAGCTCCAGTCGCTCTGCCTCGATGTCCGCGTGCTCGATAAGGAAGGCAATGAGATCGATCTTTCTTCCATCGGTATGGAGGATGAGCTTGCAAATACCATCTCCGCTGAGGAAGTTGGCGAGTCGGTCGCTACCGAAAGCATGTTCAATAACACCTATGATGCCGATGAGCTTGATGCTGATCTGTCCGATGATTCGGGTTCCTACGGCGATGGCGATGCCGATGATTATGATGATGACATCGACTTTGATGACGATATGTAAGAGAGGAGAAAATGCAGATGGAAGATAATCAGTTTGCCTCTATAAAAATAGGTCTTGCATCTCCCGAAATGATCCGCAGCTGGTCGTACGGTGAGGTAAAAAAGCCTGAAACCATCAATTACCGAACGCTCAAAGCAGAGCGTGACGGTCTTTTCTGCGAACGCATCTTCGGTCCGACAAAGGACTGGGAATGCCTTTGCGGCAAATATAAGAGAGTTCACTACTCGAATAAAAAGTGCGAAAAATGCGGCGTCGACGTGACCACAAAGAAGGTTCGTCGCGAGCGTATGGGTCATATCGAGCTCGCAACCCCCGTGTCGCACATTTGGTATTTCCGCGCGATTCCCTCAAAAATGGGAACACTGCTTGAGATCCCCCCTCGTACACTCGAAAAGGTGCTTTATTACGCACAGTATATCGTTATCGATCCGGGTGATACCGAGATAACCAAGCTTTCGAAAAACCAGGTCATCAGCGAGCGCGAGTATAACGATTGCCTCGAACGTTACGGAGACACCTTCAGAGTCGGTATGGGCGGCGAGGCGATCAAGGAGCTTCTCCATGATCTCGATATCGATGCCCTCTCCGAGCAGCTTAAGAACGAGCTTAAGACTGCCTCGGGTCAGAAGAAAACTAAGCTGATCAAGCGTCTTGAGGTCGTTGAAGCGTTCCGTAAGTCGGGCAACAAACCCGAATGGATGATCCTTGATGTTATCCCGGTCATTCCTCCGGATATTCGCCCTATGGTCCAGCTCGACGGCGGACGCTTTGCGTCATCCGACCTTAATGATCTTTACAGACGCGTTATCAACAGAAATAACCGCCTTAAGAGACTCATGGAACTTCGTGCACCCGAGATCATCGTTCGTAACGAACGCAGAATGCTCCAGGAAGCGGTCGACGCTCTGATCGATAATGGTAAGCGCGGCAAGCCCGTAACAGGTCCCTCAAACCGCCCGTTTAAGTCTCTTTCGGAAATGCTCCGCGGTAAGCAGGGACGCTTCCGTCAGAACCTGCTCGGTAAGCGTGTTGACTATTCCGGACGTTCGGTTATCGTCGTCGGTCCCGAACTTAAAATATTCCAGTGCGGTCTTCCTAAGGAAATGGCACTCGAGCTCTTTAAGCCGTTCGTCATGAAGCGCCTCGTCGAGACGCAGAAGGCGAACAATATCAAGGACGCAAAGAAGAAGGTCGAAAAGGTCGATAACGATGTTTGGGACGCACTCGAGATCGTTATAAAGGAGCACCCCGTACTTCTTAACCGTGCGCCGACCCTCCACCGTCTGTCCATTCAGGCGTTTGAGCCCGTGCTCGTCGAGGGAAGAGCTATCAAGCTCCATCCGCTCGTTTGTACTGCATTTAACGCCGACTTTGACGGTGACCAGATGCCTGTACACGTTCCGCTTTCGAGCGAGGCTCAGGCTGAGGCAAGATTCTTGATGCTCTCCGCCAATAACCTCTTAAAGCCCGCTGACGGTAAAGCGGTTGCCGTTCCTACACAGGATATGATCCTCGGTTCGTACTACCTTACCATCGACCGCGCAGGTGAGAAGGGCGAGGGACACGTCTTCCGCGACATGGACGAGGTCGAGATGGCGTACGAGCTCGGAAACGTCGGTCTCCACGCTCCCATCAAGGTGCGCAGGACTGTCGAATATAACGGCAAGAGCTATACAAAGCTCGTTGACGCGACCTACGGCAGACTTATATTCAATAAATTCATTCCGCAGGACCTCGGATATGTCGACAGAGACGACCCCGAGCGTGTTTGCGATCTTGAGATCATGTTTACCTGCGGTAAAAAGCAGATAGGCGAGATCATCAACAGAACGATCAAGGAGCATGGTCCGAGCGTGACCGCCGAGGTCCTTGACCATATCAAGGCGACAGGCTATAAATACTCGACCCTTGCATCCATTTCGATCGCCGTGTCCGACGTCGAAGTTTCTCCCGAAAAGGATAAGCTTATCGCCGAATCGGATAAGCGTGTTGAGGTCATTCACGAGCACTTCCTGCGCGGTGAGCTGACCGAGGACGAACGCTATAAGAGCGTTATGGATATTTGGGATCAGGCTACCAAGCAGGTCGTCGAGATCATCAAGGATTCGTTCGATAGGTACAATCCTATCAAGATGATGGCTGACTCGGGCGCCCGCGGTAACATGACTCAGATGAGACAGCTTGCGGGTATGCGCGGTATCATGTCAGCAGCATCGGGACGCGCATCCGAGCTTCCTATTAAATCAAACTTCCGCGAGGGTCTTAATATCCTCGAATACTTCCTTGCAGCGCGCGGCGCGCGTAAGGCTCTGTCGGATACCGCGCTTCGTACGGCAGACTCGGGTTACCTTACCCGTCGTCTTGTCGACGTCGCACAGGATATCATTATCCGCGAGGAAAACTGCCATACCACTAAGGGCATGACCGTTCGCGAGATCAAGGACGGCGACAGCACCCTCGAAAAGCTCTCCGAGCGTCTGCTCGGCAGATACACCCTCGGCGATGTTGTTGACCCGAAAACGGGCGAGATCATTGTTACCGCAGATACGATGATGAACGAGGCAGAGGTCAATAAGATCATCGCCGCAGGCATCGAAGAGGTCGATATCAGAACAGTCCTTCAGTGTAAGTGCAAATACGGCGTCTGCTCGCATTGCTACGGTATGGACCTTGCTACCACTAATAAGATCAATGTCGGTGAGGCTGTCGGTATCGTTGCAGCTCAGTCTATCGGTGAGCCGGGTACTCAGCTGACAATGAGAAACTTCCATACGGGCGGCGTTGCATCGGCGTCCGATATTACGCAGGGTCTGCCTCGTGTCGAGGAACTCTTTGAGGCAAGACGCCCCAAGAAGACCTCGGTTGCCGCCGATATCGACGGAACTATATCCATCTCCGATGAAAAGCGCGCAAGAAAGGTCACTATCCGCAGTGCACAGACGGGAGAGAGCGTCTCTTACTCCATTCCTTACGGCACGAGAATGATCGTCAAAGAGGGCGACTATGTCATTCACGGCGATCCGATCACCGAGGGTAGCATGTGCCTTGCCGATATTACCAGGATCAATGGTCTTGATGAGGCTTACGATTATCTTATTCGTGAGGTTCAGAAGGTCTACCGCCTGCAGTCTGTTGATATCAACGATAAGCATATTGAGGTCATTGCAAGACAGATGACCAGAAAATGCCGCGTTGAAGAGTCGGGAGATACCGAATTTCTCGTCGGAACGCTCGTTGATGTTATCGAGTTCGAGAGAACCAACGAAGAACTTCAAAAGAGGATCGATGCCGGCGAGCGCGATCTCTCTCTTGCAAAAGCATCGCCCGTCCTTCTCGGTATCACAAAGGCGGCTCTCCAGACAGAGTCCTTCATGTCGGCAGCATCTTTCCAGGAGACCACCAAGGTCCTCACAGAGGCGGCTATCGCAGGCAAGGTCGACCATCTTGTCGGTCTTAAGGAAAATGTCATAATCGGTAAGCTCATCCCCGCAGGAACGGGTATGGACAGATACAGAAATATCGAGGTCGAGCAGGGTGAACCCGTCAAGGAAAAGCCCGAAGAGCGCAAGAGAGTCATTGAGCCTTGCATCGTCGGTTCTGCGACCGATCTCGGATATGAGGAAGACGATTTCCCCTACGACTTTGCTGATGACGATTCCATCGACGAATGAGCTTGTATCACTTGTATAAAGTAAAGCGTAAAATTTAAGGTTTAAGCCCCTTGTAAGAGCAAGGGGCTTAAATATTTCGGTAAAAAATTGAATTTGGTGAAATTTTTATACAATCCACCGATGATGGGCACGAAATTTTTTTTATTCTTGTGTATTTTACCGATTGACATATTCGCACTTGTGTGATATAATATGCCCATACTTTTTCAAAAGCGAGAACTTTTGAGGTATGAAATTTTCGTAAGGAGAACAGCAAGATGAGCGCGGTAACTTGTATGAATAAAGCTTATACTCAGTCAGCCACTGCATCCGCAAGGGCTTTCTCTGCTTGCTCGTCCTCTGCCGATAATATGACCTCGAATTCGAACAACGTATCCTTTGCGGACACTGTGCTCTTTGCCGTGTCCGCTATTTTTGTGCTCGCTCTAACTGTAGCTCTTTGCGTGCTTTCCGTCTCTGTCGTGATTTTTGCGATTATTATAATTATATCCATATCCATAATTTCGCGCGTGATTATAAGCACCTGTAGAGAAACGGCAAATTTGATCTGTGAAGCAAACGGTTGACACGACCGATATAACTCACATCAAACGGTTTGCCGAGTGCAGACCGATTTTTTTAACCCATTTTTGGTTTTTTGATCGCTCTTGCGGTCTTAAAATAGATATTTTATTGCCTGTCAGGCAAAAGGAGAGACAAACATGAAAAAATTCTTCAAAGCTGCAGCGGTTCTCTCTGCTGCGACCTTCGTTGCAACCTGCTTTGCGGGATGTAACACCGGCGACTACACCAAAGACAACAAAACATTTTTCCTCGGAGGAACAGGACCTCTTACGGGCGAGAATTCTTCCTACGGTATCTCGGTTAAACAGGGCGCGGAGCTTGCCGTTAAGGTGATCAACGACGAACTCGGCGGACTCAACGGAATTAAGTTTTCGTTTGAGATGATCGACGATAAGGCAACAGAAGTCGATGCTAAGAACGGCTTCAATACACTCTTTGAGAAGGGAATGCAGGCATCGATCGGCTCGACGACATCAGGTTCGTGCGCATCCTTTGCCGCTGAGGCGTTCACCAACAATGTGTTCTTCCTCACCCCCTCCGCATCCAACGAGGCGGTAATCGCCGAGAACAACGCGTTCCGCGTCTGCTTCGGTGACGACCAGCAGGGAACGCTTGCCGCAGAAGAGCTCGCCGCTAACTATTCGAATATCGGCGCGATCTATGATTCGAGCGATACATATTCGAACGACCTCTTCAAGGCGTTCAAGAAGAGAATGGGCGAGCTTGACAGGACATTCAAAGAACAGTCGTTCACATCCGAGACCAATAAGGATTTCTCAACTCAGGTCGAGGCTCTCAAGGACTGCGATGTGATCTTCCTCCCGATCTACTATGAGGAAGCATCCCTCATCATCAAGGAGTGCGGCGCAAAGGGCTGTACATCCGCCATCTTCGGTTGCGACGGCTTTGACGGAATCGATAAGATGTTCAGCGCAAACGACACTGTAGCAAACTCGGTTCGCTATATCACTCCGTTCGATGCGGCAAGCACCAACGAAAAGGTTTCGACATTCGTTGCCAAGTATAAGGAAGCATATAACACCGTTCCCGATCAGTTCGCCGCAGATGCTTATGACGCTGTTATGGCGATCTATGAGGCTATGAAGACCGCCGATGTCAAGGATGTTAAGGTAAGTGCGGCAGATCTTTGCGAGACACTCAAAAAAGTCTTTACCTCCGAGTCCTTTAAGTATGAGGGCGTGACCGGTGATATGACATGGAACGCAAACGGCTCTTGCAATAAGAACGCACAGGTCGTGACATTCACAAAGGAATAATCTAAACATCAGCTTTTTGATACCGAATACCCTTCCGATACCTCTCGAAAGGGTGTTCGGTTACCACTGCGATTTGACGCAGTGTTGGTATATAAGACATATAAGATAAATACTCGGAAAAAGTTCGAGCTATCGTTTTTGCCCGACTTTTCTGTAAAAGATCGGACAAGAAAGGATCTACAAAATGAGTACAATTATTGACGGACTCAGCCTCGGGGCAATATACGCACTTATTGCTCTCGGCTATACGATGGTATACGGTATAGCCAAGATGCTGAATTTTGCGCACGGCGATATAATTATGGTCGGAGCATACGCACTCGTTACAACATTTTCAATGTCAGGCAACTTTGTCATCGCCTTTGTTGCGGCAATAGTCATCTGCACCGCCCTCGGCATAGCTGTCGAAAAAGTCGCGTATAAGCCGCTCAGAGGAGCATCCCCGCTTGCAGTGCTTATCACCGCGATCGGTGTGTCCTATCTTTTGCAAAGTGTCGCGCAGCTTGTTTTCGGGTCAACGCCCAAGCCGAGCCCCATTCCGTCCCTCGGGGCAGTCGAGTTTTTCGGAACGACCGTGCAGATCTCGGCACTCATAACACTTGCCGCGGCAACCGTCATAATGGTGGTGCTCACCGTGTTTATCCAAACATCAAAGCTCGGCAGAGCGATGTTTGCCGTTTCTGAGGACAGATCGGCGGCACAGCTCATGGGCGTAAACGTAAATGTCATCATTTCGGTAACATTCGCTATCGGCTCAATGCTCGCGGCTTTCGCAAGTCTCTTTTATATTCTTAAAACACCATCGATCACCCCCACACTCGGTTCAATGCCGGGTATAAAGGCATTCACCGCCGCCGTAATAGGCGGTATCGGCTCGATCCCGGGCGCGATGGTCGGTGGCATTTTCCTCGGGATGGTCGAGAAGGTTGTTCAATCGATTCCCGGAGTCGGTCCGTATACAACAGCGATCGAGTTTGCACTGTTGATACTTATTTTAATGTTCAGACCGACGGGACTGCTCGGTAAAAAACGCAGAGAGAAGGTGTGAGCGTGAGTTGGTTTTCACATGTTAAATCAAATTTTAAGGTAAAGCATTATACAAATTACGCCGCCGTGCTCGTCGCACTCGTCGTGACCGCTGTGCTCTTTTACTCGGGTTCAATGCGAGCATCGACCGCGAACCTTCTTATGCAGATCGGCTACAGCATCATCCTTGCCGTTTCACTGAATATCGTCGTGGGCTTTCTCGGCGAGCTCAGCCTCGGACATGCAGGATTTATGTGCGTCGGTGCGTACATCGGTTGCTTTGTCGCAAACGCACTTCACGGCGTCGTCGGATCAAAGCTCTTGCTTTTGATAATAGGTATGATCGTCGGAGGAGCTGCGGCAGCACTTTGCGGACTTCTGATCGGTATCCCCGTGCTTAAGCTCAAGGGCGACTACCTTGCGATAACAACACTTGCGTTCGGCGAGATCGTGCGCAATGTCTTTATGAATCTCGAGTGTTTCGGTGGCGCGCTCGGACTCCGTACAAGCTCCATAAGATACGGTAATTCCGAATTTATAGTCGCATTTGCGGTACTTTTTGTGATCCTCGTCATCACGCAGAATCTCATCAGATCAAAGCACGGCAGAGCGATCACCGCCATTCGCGATAATGAGATCGCCGCCCATTCGATGGGAATCAACGTCACATTTTATAAGCTTTTTGCATTCGTACTGTCCGCTTTCTTTACGGGTATCGCGGGAGTTCTCTATGGATTTGCGACGACCCCGATAAGCTATGCTGCGTTCAGCTATAATTATTCGATCGAGATACTTGTAATGGTCGTCCTCGGTGGTATGGGCTCGATCAACGGCTCGATCATTTCGGCAACACTTCTTACATTTATCAATTTCAACCTTACGACAAAGCTTTCGGGCGATCTTGCCGCGCTTAAATATCTTATCTACGCAATCATTCTTATCACGCTCGTTATCTTCAATAACGCTCCCGCGCTTAAATCGGTACGCGAAAAATATTCGCCGTCGATCCTTCTCCGCAAGCTTTTTCCGCATAAAAAACAATCGCTTGAAAAGGTCAAGGACGATGAGGCACAGTGGAGCAGAATACCGACCAAGGTCAAAATGGATGAGCTTCTGTCTGCCGACATAAGACCCGAAGACCCGTTCACACCCGATAGACCCGAGAAAGGAGATTGACCGATGATGGATAATTCAAAGACCAAATACGTACTTGAAACCGAAAAACTCGGCATATCCTTCGGCGGTCTGAAGGCGGCTGATAATCTTAATATCAAGATCAAAGAAGGCGCGCTCTACGGGCTTATCGGACCGAACGGCGCAGGAAAAACGACTTTCTTCAATATGATAACGGGAGTTTATACGCCGACTACCGGTAAATTCTATCTTGATGGGACAGATATGACGGGGAAGAGTCAAGAATATATCTGCCGCCACGGAATCGCGAGAACATTCCAGAATATAAGACTTTTCAATAATATGAGCGTCATCCGCAATGTCCTCGTCGGTATGCATAACCTTCCCGAGTATAAATGCAATCCGCTTCATAGCGCATTTCGCACAAAATATCACTTCGAGATCGAGAAAAAGATGCGCGATGAGGCAAAATCACTGCTGTCAATATTCGGACTTCTCGATGAGCGCAACAATCTTGCCTCAAATCTTCCTTACGGTAAGCAAAGAAAACTCGAAATAGCACGCGCACTTGCAACCCGCCCGAAGCTCCTGCTGCTTGATGAACCCGCCGCAGGTATGAATCCTCAGGAGACCGCCGAACTGATGGAAACGATCAAATTCATCAGAGAACATTTTGAGGTGACAGTGCTTCTTATCGAACATGATATGAGCCTTGTCAGCGGCATTTGCGAGGAACTTACCGTTCTCAATTTCGGAACTGTTCTTGCACAGGGAGATACCGAGACCGTGCTTAACGATCCGAACGTAATTAAAGCTTATTTGGGGGATGAATGATATGGCACTGCTTGAAGTACATGATCTCGAAGTCTCGTACGGACTCATCCGTGCGATAAGAGGTATTTCCTTTTCGGTAAACGAAGGCGAGATAGTAGCACTTATCGGCGCAAACGGCGCAGGAAAAACAACGATAATGCACGCCGTTAACGGACTGATCCCCAAAAAAGCAGGGAAGGTCTTGTTTGGCGGCAACGATATTACAAATATTCCCGCACATAAGCTTACGTCGATGGGAATGGCGCAGGTTCCCGAGGGAAGACGCATTTTTCAGGAACTTACCGTTTTTGAAAATCTACAGCTCGGAGCGTATACGCGAGGCGATAAGGCGGAGTTTAACGATAGTCTTGCCGATATTTATTCGAGATTTCCCATATTGAAGGAAAGATCAAAACAGGTCGCGGGAACTCTTTCGGGCGGCGAACAACAGATGCTTGCCATGAGCCGCGCACTTATGTCAAAACCATCGCTCATCCTTCTAGATGAACCGAGTATGGGTCTTTCTCCGCTTTATGTCAACACGATCTTTGATATGATCAAGGAGATCAATCAAAGCGGAACAACAGTCCTGCTCGTTGAGCAAAACGCGAAAAAGGCACTCGCCATCGCCGATAGAGCCTATGTCCTTGAGGTCGGCAGAATAGTCAAAGGGGGCACGGGCAGTGACCTTCTCAAAGACGACAGCATCAAACGCGCTTATCTCGGTGGATAATATCATAATAATAACGCCGCCTCATGCGAGACGGCGTTATTATTATAATGATGATACTTGATTACTGAAGGATCTCGAATTTGTATCCGACGCCCCAAACGGTTTTGAGGATCCATTTGTTCGATACACCCTCGAGCTTTTCGCGAAGTCGCTTTACATGAACGTCGACCGTGCGCGAGTCGCCGAGATAGTCAAATCCCCAGACCTTGTCGAGCAGCTGATCGCGCGTGAAAACGCGATTGTAGTTCGACGCAAGGAAGTAGAGCAGCTCGAGCTCCTTCGGGGGGATGTCTACCGAGCGTCCTGCGAGCTTGAGCTCGTATTTCTGCAGGCTGATCTCGATGTTGTCAAACTTTATGACCTCGTCGTCCGAGTTCTGCTCGTGTGCGCTGTATCTGCGAAGCACCGCTTTGATACGCGCCGACAGCTCCTTCATGTCAAAGGGCTTTACCATGAAGTCATCCGCACCAAGCTCAAGTCCGAGCACTTTGTCGAAGACCTCTCCCTTTGCCGTTACCATGATGATCGGCTTTGTCGAGATCTCACGGATCTCACGGCATACCTGCCAGCCGTCCTTGCGAGGAAGCATTATGTCAAGCAGTACGAGATCGGGCTCGTACATTTTGAAGTAGCTTACGCCCTCGACACCGTCAACGGCGGTCTTGACCTCGTAGCCCTCTTTTTCAAGATAGAGCCTGACCATTTCGCAAATGTTGGCATCATCGTCAACTACAAGTAATTTCGTTCCCATTGTAAAATCCTCCTGTTTTATCTTTTCTTTAATCTCAAATATTAACTTCGTTAAATTGTTATCCAAGTTCACATTTATTATAATCCATATATAAGAGTAAACCATGACGGTATTGTGAATTTTATGTGATTTTTCAAAAAAAGTGTTATTCACATTCTTAGAAGGGAAAACGAGCAAGCCCAGTGTCGACGCTTGAAATTCTTTGAAATTATTTTATGTTTTTTGCCAATAGGTATTGCTTTTTTTTGAAAAGTATGATATAATAGCAAGGAAGATCGCGAACTATGTGCAAACGCATGGCAGATGTCCGATTTCTTCACATTATTACCGTACATTGTTGAGCAATCTTTACTGATGCTCTGTGGAGTATAGCAAGATATGGATAAGCAAAATACAAACAACGACGAATATTATTCGATCGATCTGACACATATTTTCAAGTGTCTTGTCAGACGACTTTGGATCATTGTTCTTTGCGGAATACTTGCGGCGGCGGTAGGATTTTCGATATCCGCTTTTGCCATCGATCCGACTTATTCGTCCTATGTTAAGCTCTATGTCAACAACAACTCGCTCTCCATAGGATCGACGAGCATATCGCTTTCTGATCTTACTGCGGCACAAAGCCTTGTCAAGACATACGGCGAAATTTTGAACAGCCGAAGCACGCTTGAGCGCATAATTGAAAAATCGGGTGTCGATTACAATTGGAAAGAGCTTTCACATATGGTGAAGTACTCGTCTTCCAATGACACCGAGATCATGAAGGTCACTGTGACCTCAAACGACCCGTATGAGGCAAGTAAGATCGCCAATACGATAGCCGAAGTCCTCCCGACCAAGATATCCGAGGTCATCGACGGAGCATCGATGAAGGTCGTCGATTCCGCGGTTCCCGATCTCGATAAGGTCGCGCCGAGCATCACATCGTACACAGCGATCGGTCTCGTGCTCGGAGTCATAGCGTCTGCAGGAATTGTCGTTGTCGCCGCACTGATGGACGGAACGGTTCACGATGATGAATATGTTCTCCGCACCTACGATTACCCGATCCTCGGCAGAGTGCCCGACCTTGTAAATATCGGCGGCAGATCGTACGCCTATTACAGCAAGAACGAGCCGAAAAGGGAAAATGGGAAGGATGGCAGATAATGGCATCTAACAGAAAGAATAAACAGTTTGTGCCGGGCGGCGAGGATGCAAGAACACTTCATAAAAATCTTGCCTTTACCGCGACCGAGCAATATAAACTTATCCGCGCAAACCTCGATTTTACGATCCCGGACGGCGAAAAGTGCCCTGTGATCGGAGTTACAAGCTCAATGCGAGGCGAGGGCAAAAGTACGACGGCTGTAAATCTTGCCTATGTTTTTGCCGAAAAGGGAAGCAAGGTGCTCCTTATCGATGCCGATCTGCGTATCCCCTCGGTTGCAAAGAAACTCGGTATAGAGAGCACGCCCGGACTTGCGGATATGCTCAGAACCAAAAATACCGATACTACGGGTATCAAGTCATTCCTCTTTGACAATTGGTATATACTTCCGTCGGGAGACATCCCCCCAAACCCGTCCGAGCTTCTCGGATCGAGTAGGATGAGACATCTTCTCGAAAAGTTTCGCGAGGTCTTCGATTACATAATAATCGACCTGCCTCCCGTCAACATCGTTTCGGATGCGGTCTCGATCTCGAGCCTGATAACCGGCATGATCGTGGTCATCCGAGAGGAATATACAGAGAAAAGAGAGCTTGAAAGCTGTTTCAGACAGCTGAAAATGTCAAATGTCACCGTTCTCGGTTGCGTCATGAACGGCGCAAAATCGGGCGGAAGATCTTACGGTAAATACAAAAAGTACAAGTATTATAAGTATTACCGCGATTATCGCACCGACGGGAAGGGTGATAGGGGTTGATAGATTGGCATTGTCATATCCTGCCCGCAATGGATGACGGAAGTCGCGATCTTAACGAAAGTCTTGCACTTGTCGGGATGCAGAGATCACAGGGGATCGATACAATAGTCGCAACTCCTCATTTCTACGCAAACGACGAGTCGGTCGATTCGTTTCTCGAAAGACGAGGGCGAGCACGTGATAAGCTCATGTCCGCTCTGCCTTGTGAAGATCTCGACCTGCGACTCGGGGCTGAGGTTCGCTATTACCCCGGGATCAGCCGTATGTCCGGACTCTCGCGCCTTCGTATCGACGGCAAGGGAGTACTGCTTGTCGAAATGCCGATGTCAAATTGGGGTAGATCGGCACTTGATGAACTATCCGAGATGTCAAGACACGGCGATCTTATGCTCGCGCATGTAGATCGATATTTCAAATTCGTGTCGAATGATGCGTGGGGGGAGCTTCACAATGCCGGTATAATGATGCAGCTCAATGCCGACGCGTTTGCGTCGATTACATCAAGGCACAAGGCGATCTCGTTCTTGAAGAAGGGCATTTGCCAAGTCGTCGGGTCGGATTGCCATAATTTGACGACCAGACCCCCAAAGATCGATATCGCTTATAAAATGATCGAAAAGAAGTTCGGCAACGAATTTGTTTTCCAAATGGATGAGTTTGGCAAGAGCCTGCTCAACAAATCAAGGTTATAAAATTATCTCAGATAATTATTATACATAAAGAATTGAAAGGAAAAACCTAAAATGAAAAAAGTATTGGTTATTTGTCTGTCTCTCGTAATGCTCGTATCGATGAGCCTTACAGTTTTTGCCGCTCCCGGAAGCTTTGTGTCCAGCCCGTCGGGTAATCCCGCACCGAAGCTCGACTCTTTCACTCCCGGCAGCTCTGATTGTACCGCAACTCTCGTTTTAACCCCCTACTCCGATAGAGATACTCTCCCTTCCGATCAGAAGGACAATATTGAGGGCGCTTACTCGTCCATCGCATCGACCGACGACCTCACCACCCTTAACAGCGATCTCAAAAAGCTCGTTTCCGATAAGAAGCTTAACGGCAAAAAGCTTGCTGTCAGCGATCTTTTCAACGCACACGTTGAAGGATGCACGACTCACGAGGGTCATGTCGGCTCTGAGATAGTTATCGGGGCAGAATCACTCAATCGTTTTGTCGCTCTTATCCAAATGAACGATAAAGGCGAGTGGGAGCTCGTTTCAAATGCCGAGGTCATTAATGACGGAAAGAGCCTCAAGTTCACATCCGATTCCTTCGGCGCGTTCGCAATCGTCGTTAATACCGAGGTTGAGAACCCTCGTACAGGTGACGCCGCAATGACCTATGTCTGCGCGATCGTTATGGCACTTTGCGCACTCGCACTTGCTGTTGTAGTCATCAAGGGCAGAAAGCAGAAAGCATAAACAAAGTTTTTTGAAACATTCGAGATGGAGGTGATCTTATGAAAGAAGCGGAAAGCAGAAAATCAACAAAATATGTTGTTATCGTGCTTTTGCTTGTCTTTCTTGTCGCCGCCGCTCTCCTTGTCGTAAGCATATGGGAACGCGGACGCGGAAAGTATCCGTCTTCGGATGAAGATAACGGTACGCTCTCATTTGAAGGAAAAGACTATGTAAAAAAAGATGGTATCGAGACTTATTTGGTTCTCGGTATCGATAAATTCGATGAGGGCAGCGGTGAGCAGGATGCCTATCAGGCGGATTTCCTTCTCCTTCTCGTCTTTGATAATAACGAGAAGAAGTGCTCAGCCATCCAGATAAACCGCGATACCATGACAAACGTCAACCGACTTGACATCAGTGGCAATAAGATCGAGACGGTCAAAAAACAGATCGCACTTGCTTATAATTATGTTTACGATTCGAGCGGTAAGATCAGCTGCCGAAATACCGCAGATTCTGTCTCCGATCTTTTACATGGTGTTAAGATCGATCATTATGTTTCGCTCACAATGGAATCTGTTCCCAAGATCAATGATCTGGTCGGCGGTGTTGAGGTAGAAGTTCTCGATGATTTCACCGGGATTGATGACTCACTCGTAAAGGGTCAGACCGTCACACTCGTCGGCGATCAGGCATTGACCTATGTCCGCACAAGAAAAGGTCTTGAGGATGCTACCAACGCGGCGCGCATGAAGCGTCAGGAGCAGTATTTGAATGCTCTTACCAAGAAGCTCGAGGAATGCTTGGATAATAATCCCGATTTTCTATTGAGGGCTGTCGACGAGGTCGGTCGGTATATCGTTTATGACTCGACCGAGTACAGAATGCAGGAGATAGCCGAGAAATTCAAGGAATACGAGTTCCTCGGAATTACCGAGATCGAAGGCGACAACAAGGTCGTTGACGGTTATATGGAGTTTACCCCGGATGAGGATGCACTCCTTAAGATCGTTGTTGATAATTTTTACAAACTCAAATAACCAATTGTCCCAAGACAGCCGAGGTGCTGTCTTGGGGCTTTGTGCTTTTTTGCACGAATTTCGCCATTTATTTACAAAATATCTCTTGAGAAAAGTGAAAATAATTGATATAATATAATGTCAAGCGAGGACCCGCTTTGACTTATATTATTACCTTGATATCTGAAGGAGAACAGACATATATGAAGCTCGGTATAGTTGGACTTCCGAATGTAGGAAAGAGTACACTTTTTAACGCGATAACAAACGCAGGCGCCGAATCGGCAAACTATCCTTTTTGCACGATCGAACCGAATGTCGGGGTAGTCCCCGTGCCGGACGAAAGACTTGATTGGCTCAATGAGCTTTATCATGCCGAAAAATACACCCCTGCCGTTATCGAGTTTGTCGATATAGCCGGACTCGTAAAGGGCGCATCGCGAGGCGAAGGTCTCGGCAATAAATTTCTCGGACATATAAGAGAGGTCGATGCGATCGTCCATGTTGTTCGTTGTTTCGAAAATTCAAATATAATACATGTCGACGGCTCGATCGATCCCCTTCGCGATGTCGAAACGATCAATTTAGAGCTGATCTTTGCCGATATCGAAACTCTCGAGAGAAGAATCGACAAAACGACCAAACTTTTGCGCGGTGACAAGAAATATGCTGAGGAGCTCGAACTCCTGCAAAGAGTTCACGCCGCCCTTGAGGAGGGAAGATCCGCTCGTTCGCTCGAATATACCGCCGATGAGCTCAAAATAATGTCGGATGTTTCGCTCCTCACCATGAAACCCGTGATCTATGCCGCCAATATCGGTGAAGATGAGGTCGGCGGCGGATATGTCGAAAATGATGGCTATAATAAGCTTGCCGCCTTTGCCGCATCCGAAAACGCCGAGATCGTCCCGATCTGCGCAGGCGTCGAGGCGGAGATCGCCGAGCTCGACGATGAAGAAAAAGCTCTTTTCCTTGCCGATCTTGGAATTACCGAAAGCGGACTCGATAAGCTTGTACGCGCAAGCTATCATTTGATGGGACTTATCTCGTTCTTGACTGCGGGCGTCCAAGAGGTTCGCGCGTGGACGATCAAACGCGGAACAAAAGCACCCCAGGCGGCAGGCAAGATCCACACCGATTTTGAGCGCGGATTTATCCGTGCCGAGATCGTGTCTTATGATGATCTAAAGACCTGTGGCTCAATTGCCGCGGCCAAAGAAAAGGGTCTCTATCGCAGTGAGGGCAAGGACTATGTTATGCAGGACGGCGATGTCGTTTTGTTCCGATTTAATGTATAAATTTTTTTCGAAAGAGGGAATTTGATGTTCAAAAGTGTTTTTGCCAGATATATGATCGCATTTATGGCGATTATTTTGGCAAGCTTTTCCATTCTCACGGTCATCGTAGGATCTATCGTCAAGACACATTCGGATAACAGCACCGAGGCGGATCTGTCGCGGATCGCTCAGTCTGTCGATTATCTTATCAGATCGGAGTATGCCGACAGCTCGTATAAAAGCATCAAGGATTATATAGTAAATGAGGCACGGTCGACCGAAACGATCGTTTCTGCGATTACGCGTCACACAAGAAACATGTTCGTTCTGATCATCGATATCAATGGCAAGGTCATATTTGCCGATAAGACAGCTCCCGAGGAGATTGACCCCAAAAAATCGGTGGGTAAGCTTTCGTCAGCCGATCTTGATGTCGGATTTGATTCCAAGGGCTCGGATTTCGGCGGTCTGCTTTCCGAAAAGCATTATTCGTATGCGATTTCTCTTCCCGATCAGACGAATCCCGAGTGTGTGATCTTTGCGTGCACACCACTCTCGTATACCGCAGGCGTTATCGGATCGCTTAACCAAATGATCCTTATGGCGTCCATGTGGGTGATGATAGCCGCGATAATTGCAAGCTATTTCATCAGTGAACGCATAGTTCGTCCAATAAAATCGATGAGCCGCGCCGCACGCGAGTTCGCGGCAGGTCATTTCGATGTGCGTGTCCCCGTTGTAGGTGACAACGAAATATCCGAGCTTGCGATGGCGTTCAACAATATGGCGTCCAGCCTCGCTACCCTTGAAGATACCCGAAGCACGTTCCTTGCCAATGTGTCTCACGATCTCAGAACCCCAATGACAACGATCTCGGGTTATATTGACGGTATACTCGACGGTGCAATACCTCCCGAAAAGCAGTCTTATTACCTTGAGATAGTCGCAAGCGAGGTCAGACGCCTGTCGCGACTCGTTTCGTCACTGCTCGATATATCGCGTATCGAGGCGGGCGAGCGCAAGTTCACCATGCAACCCTTTGATGTCTGCGAGATGGCAAGACAGGTCCTCATCTCATTTGAAACAAGGATCGATCAGAAAAAACTCGACGTCAGCTTCGAGTGTGATAACGATCGTGAGATGGTCATCGCAGACCGTGATGCTATCCATCAGATACTCTATAATATCTGCGATAATGCCGTAAAGTTCTCGCGTGAGGGCGGAAAGTATGTCCTTAAGATCGAGGATAAGGATAAAAAGATATACGTTTCGGTCTATAATGAAGGTGAGGGCATCGCCGCAGAGGATATTCCGCATATCTTTGACAGATTCTATAAGGGCGATAAGAGCCGCGGAAAAGACAAAACCGGTGTCGGACTCGGAATGTATATCACAAAAACGATCATCGACGCGCATAAAGAAACTATCTCTGTAAACAGTAAACAGGGACAGTATTGTGAATTTGTTTTCACATTGAAAAAAGCGGGGAAACAGGCAACCTCTCCCGCTGAGAAAGGGAAAAAGCAATGAACGAAGTAAAAAAGCCGAGAAAACCTCTGCTGTTCTATTATGGTATCGTTCTTCTCGTGATATTGTTTATCAATCTTTTTTTGACACCTTCGCTTCAGCAAATGAGAATTAAGGAAGTCGATTACGGAACCTTTATCACCATGACCGAGAAAAAAGAGATCGGAGAGGTCGAAGTTCAGGATAATCGCATACTTTTCACCGACAAAGAGGGCAAAAATGTCTATAAAACGGGCAAAATGGATGACCCCGATCTTGTTTCGAGACTTGCCGCATCGGGAGCTAAATTTTCGAGTGAGATAATCGAGGAAATGTCCCCGATCCTCTCGTTTATCCTTTCGTGGATACTGCCTATCGGAATTTTCCTTCTTCTCGGGCAATTCATTTCCAAGAAGATCATGAATAAAGCATCAGGCGGCGGCGCGTCCATGATGTTCGATATGGGTAAGAGCAACGCCAAGATCTATGTCAAGTCGTCCGACGGAATCAAGTTTTCGGATGTCGCGGGTGAGGATGAGGCAAAGGAAAATCTTGCCGAGATCGTCGAGTACCTTCACGATCCCCAAAAATACGAATCCATCGGCGCATCCATGCCTAAAGGCGTCCTCCTCGTCGGTCCTCCCGGTACGGGTAAAACAATGCTCGCAAAAGCTGTCGCAGGCGAGGCAAGCGTGCCCTTTTTCTCAATATCCGGCTCGGAATTTGTCGAAATGTTTGTCGGCATGGGCGCGTCAAAGGTGCGTGACCTTTTCAAGCAAGCAAAAGAAAAAGCACCGTGCATCGTGTTCATCGATGAGATCGATGCTATCGGTCAAAAACGCGACGGCAGGATCGGCGGAAATGACGAGCGCGAACAGACGCTTAACCAGCTTCTTACCGAGATGGATGGATTCGGCGGAAACACGGGAGTTATCATCCTTGCCGCGACCAACCGCCCCGAAACACTTGACCCTGCACTGACTCGCCCCGGGCGTTTTGACAGACGTGTGCCTGTCGAGCTGCCCGATCTGATCGGCAGAGAGGCGATACTTCGCGTTCATGCAAAAAAGATAAAGCATGCCGAGGGGATCGATTTTGAAAAGATCGCGAGAATGGCATCAGGCGCATCGGGCGCAGAACTTGCCAATATCATTAATGAGGGCGCGCTTCGTGCCGTTCGCGCAGGCAGATCAGAGGTGACCGAGGAGGATCTCGAAGAAAGCATCGAGGTCGTTATCGCAGGCTACCAAAAGAAAAATGCGATCCTTACCGATAAAGAAAAGATGCTCGTGTCCTATCACGAGATCGGACACGCACTTGTTGCCGCAAAACAGACAAAATCCGCACCTGTACAAAAGATCACGATAATCCCGAGAACATCGGGTGCACTCGGCTACACAATGCAGGTCGATGAGGGCAATAAGTATCTTCTCGATAGGGAAGAGATCGAAAACAAGATCGTCACACTGACAGGTGGAAGAGCTGCAGAAGAGGTCGCTTGCGGGACTGTTACTACGGGCGCGTCGAATGATATAGAACAGGCGACAAAGCTTGCGCGTGCGATGATCACTCGCTACGGAATGAGTGATCGCTTCGGAATGGTGGCACTCGAGACTGTCTCCAACAGATATCTCGGCGGCGACGCCTCCCTTTCTTGCTCCGAACACACACAGACCGAGATCGACGAGCAGGTCGTTGCACTCGTCAAGAATGCACACGAAAAGGCAGTCACCATCCTGACCGAAAACAAGGCAAAGCTTGATGAGCTTGCAAAATTCCTGTACGAAAAAGAGACCATCACCGGCGATGAGTTTATGTCCATCCTCGGTTGATCAATTACAAAAAATCGTCTGTCACATGCTTGACAGACGATTTTTTATGTTATCTTAACGCATCGATCGCGACCTTGTAATCATCGCACCCGAATACAGCCGATCCCGCGACCGCGACATCGACTCCGACAGAGCGTACATCTTTGATGTTTGCACCCGATATTCCGCCGTCCATCTCGATGAGATAATTGTATCCGCACTTTTCTCTTATTTCAAGAAGCTCTCTTGATTTGTCGAGTGCCGACGGCATGAATTTTTGACCTCCAAATCCCGGCTCGACAGACATGACAAGAACCATGTCCACAAACGAAAGGAAATGTTTGATCTCGGATACGGGTGTCGACGGCTTGATGGCAAGTCCTACGCAACATTTTGCCGCCCGTATTGCCGAGATCGTCTCCATGACCTTCTCGGTAGCCTCGTAGTGAAAGCAGATCATATCAGCACCGGCGGATACAAAATTTGAAATGTATCTTATCGGCTCGTCTATCATCAAATGAACGTCGAACAACATTTTTGATCTGCCTCTGACACATTTGTATACGGGCGCACCAAAAGAAATGTTCGGCACAAACGAGCCGTCCATAACATCAATGTGTACCCATTCCGCACCTGCAGCCTCGATGTCGGCAATTTCTTGTCCGAGCCTTGAAAAGTCGGCAGACAGTATCGACGGAGCAACAATTTTTTGTGTTTTCATTTTATCAAAATCCCTCTTTTCTTTGAATCTTTCTCACTTTTTTGTTGAACCTAACGCATTTTTCATAAACAGTAGGGGTTGCCTGCCGTACTGTCGGGTAACCTAAACCGACTTTTTCCATACTATGATATCAGGCAGGCAAAATAAAAGATTTGGCAATGAATTTCCAATAATGACGTATAAAAAAACTGATGTGAACCTGACGGAAATTGGATGAGTCTTGCCTTGATATAGCAGGGTCGGAATTTACCGACCCTGTATTTCTGTCAACGCTCCTCAGTTCGATGCTATAAGACAAACGGCGTGCGCGGCAATTCCTTCGTAATTTCCCGTAAACCCGAGCTTTTCTTCGGTCGTCGCTTTTACGCTGACTCGATTGATCGGTATATCAAGGGCTGTTGCAATGTTTTCACGCATTTTTAGTATGTGAGACGCAAGGCGAGGAGCCTGCGCTATGATCGTTGAATCGATGTTCGATATGCGGTATCCCGCACCCGAGATGATCTTTTTGACCTCACACAGAAGCATGATGCTGTCCGCACCCTTGTATTTATCGTCGCTGTCGGGGAAGTGAGTTCCAATGTCCCCGAGAGCCGCCGCACCGAGTATTGCATCCATTATCGCATGTACAAGCACATCGGCGTCCGAATGTCCGAGAAGACCGCTGGTATGCTCGACCTTGACGCCGCCGAGGATCAGATCCCTTCCGCTTGTCAATCGATGGACGTCGTATCCGTGTCCGATCCTGATATCATTCATTTTTGCTCCCCTGCTTTCTGCGCAGTATCCGTTTTACGCGCCTTGATGATCGCCTCGGCAAACAGCAGATCCTCGCTTGATGTGAGCTTAATGTTCTCGTGTCCGCAGTCCACAAGCTTTACCGAAAAGCCTGCGTGTTCGACCAGTGAGCAGTCGTCCGTGCCCTTAAAATTGTCCTTTTTCGCAACGACCGCCGCGGCACGATAGAGATCGGCATAAAATACCTGCGGCGTCTGTATAAGCCATACCTTGTCGCGGTCGAGCGATCTGTCAACATGTTCGCTGATCGACGCAAGCTTTACACTGTCGCGTGATGGCGCACCTGCCGTTGCCGCGCGATAATCGTAGCCCGCAAGAACGACCTTCTTTATTTGCTCGGTCGTGATGAGCGGTCGCGCCGCGTCGTGGATGGCTACAAAGTCGATCTTGTCGGATATTGCGCAAAAACCGTTCCATACAGAGTCTTGACGCGTGGCACCGCCGACCACGACGCACTTTACTTTTTCTATCGAATACTTTTTGAGAAGCGGTGGGTATAGCTCCGCCTCGTCGCTTTTGGCAACGATTATGATCTCGTCTATGTATTCGCTTGCTTCAAAGGCAAGGATCGATCTGATCACAACCGGGACACCGTCGAGCGGGAGAAACTGCTTTGTCACATCCATGTTCATCCGCGTGCCGCTGCCCGCCGCGACGATTATCGCCGCCGTGCGATGCCTGCGTGTTCCCGAGAGCGTTCGAAGAACCTCGCCTATTTTGTCGTTAATTGCCACCTTGAGCCTCCGTAACAATAATCAGTTTAGATCTCGTAGCATCCGTCGCCCGAGCAGACGATCCGACTGCTGAAAAATTCTTCTATGGCACGGGTCATGTAATATACATCGGCAGTGCCGGCAGTCTCGTATGCCGAATGCATCGCAAGCTGAGCGAGTCCGATGTCGACCGTGTTCAAAGAAACCTGCGAATTTGAAATGTTTCCGAGCGTAGATCCGCCGAGAACGTCCGATCTGTTGGCAAATTTCTGCGTCGGAACGCCCGCACGTGCGCAGATCTTCTCAAAGATCGCGGCAGATACCGCATCGGTCGTGTATCGCTGATTGGCATTGTATTTTATGACTACACCGCCGTTCATGAACGGACTGTTGTCCGCGTCAGACAGCTCCGGGTGATTGGGGTGCTTTGCATGTCCGTTGTCTGCCGATACCATGAACGAGCTTGCGAGCATGCGCAGATAGTCCTCGCCGCTAATGCCGAGCGAGAGCGTGATCCGCGTCAGAATGTCGTAAAGGAAGGTCGATGCCGCACCCTGCTTCGATTGACTGCCCGTTTCCTCGTTGTCAAACATCGCGCATACCGAAATAACATCATTTTGCCCGTCCGAGCGGATAAATCCCTCGAATGTCGAAAATGCGCACCCGAGATTGTCTATCCTCGGAGCAGAGAAGTACTCGCCGCAAAGCCCGATGAATGAAGGTGCGGTTCTGTTGTATAGGAAAAGATCGGATGATACGATCGCATCTTCTCCCACATCGACTGCCTTTGCGATCTCTTTTTTGAGCATCCCTGCCGAAAGCTCACTGCCGATAAGCGGTGACATGTCGACCTGCGCATTGTATTTGTACCCCTCGTTTGCCTGCCTGTTGAAATGTATGCAAACATTCGGGATGATCGCAACATCACGATCAAGATCGACCGTTTTCGATTCAAGCTTTCCGCCCTTGTCGACAATGACACGCCCCGCTATCGACAGCGGTCTGTCAAACCAGCTGGACATTATCATGCCGCCGTAACGCTCAACATTAAGCTTTGTGTATCTCCCGAGCGAGGATATCTCGTAGCTGTCCTTTAACTTGAATGTCGGCGAGTCGCTGTGACTTGCCGCTATCATGAACGACGACGGACGATCGCTCGGTATCTTGAAGGCGATGATCGATGATCGACCGCGTGTCACATAATATTTGCCGCCCGGTATAAGCTCGAATTTGCCTGCCTCTGCAAGCGGCAGAAATCCGCATGCTTCAAGCTTTTCTCCTATGCTGTCGACCGCGTGATATGCAGTCGGGCTCGCTTTTATAAAATCCATCAGAGCACGGGTCTCGTCTGCGTAGATCTTTTCCATTTTGTATGTCATTTCCTTTCGATTTTGGTATTTGTCTCTTTGACTTCTATTTTACCATAAAAAACAAAAATATGCAATAGTTTTTTTGTCTTTAACAGAAAAGTATATTGTGTTCATAAAAAATTTCCGCTTTACTCAAAAAAAGTGGGAAATAACCATTGATTTAGCAAAAAAAATGTGGTATAATGTCATAATATAGGAGGAGTAGCGAAAATTTTAATTTTTTAGAGCTATTAACACCGATTGCCGACAATTTTTTGATCTGCATCATCTTAGGAGCGTCGGCAGCATATGATCATGATATGATCGCGATGGATAAAGAAAGGATTTTTCAATGAAAAAGTACATACGCCCGATATTACTTCTTCTCTGCGTGATACTTGCAATTACTCCGCTTGCCGCGTGCAAAAAGGATGATGAGGGTGACATAACGACAACACCAACCACGACCGCTAAACCTAAAGAGGGTCTTAAGATAGATAAAGAACAGATCGTTCTCGCTGTCGGACAGTCGGAAACACTCACTGTCATAAATCTCTCAACAGGCGAGCAGACATTTAATGTCCTTTGGTCGTCGGATAATGAGGCTGTTGCAAGAGTGGATACATCCGGTAAGGTCACCGCTCTTTCCGAGGGTAAGGCGACAATTACCGCCTCAACTATGGACGGTAAGTATTCGACCGGGTGCGAGGTGACGATCAGCGCATCTGTCGTCGGACTTAAACTTCCCGAACAGATCACGCTCAGCATCGGCGAAAGCTCGAAGCTCACTGCAGAGACCATCCCCGCAGGACTTGAGGTTCCGCTTAAATGGCAGTCGACAGTTGACAGCGTCATTATGGTCTCGGATGACGGAACGATCACCGGACTCATGAGCGGCACATCGAGCGTCATTGTCAGTACGCTTGACGGGAAATATATGGCTGCCTGCTCGGTCACCGTCACGAATCCGATAGTTTCGATAGCATTTAATGAATCGATGGTTAAACTCAATGTCGGTGTCTCCAAAAAGCTCGACCTTACCATCCTGCCCGCGGATGCCACGAACGCTCAGTTTACATTTGAAAGTTCTAACCCCAATGTCGCAAGCGTTTCGGAGGGCGGAGTCGTGACTGCCGCCTCGGTCGGAACGGTGACTATCAAATGCACCGCCCCAAACGGCGTGACGGCATCCTGCACCGTGCAGGTCACAATGGCGGCAACCAGCCTGACCCTTGACCGCTCGGAACTTACAATTGATATAAACGCTACCTCCAAACTCACCGCGACCGTTTTCCCCGAAAATGCAACCATTACCGGACTTGCTTGGACCACCTCCGATCCGTCGATCGTCGGTGTAGCCGATGACGGAACGATCACCGCACTCGAGGTCGGAACGGCAACTGTTACCGTGTCACTGCTCGACGGCGGTGTCAGTGCCGACTGCGTCATCACGGTAATCGACCCGTCGGTTTCCATAACATTTGAAAGCACCGATATCGTCCTTAAGCTCGGAAGCGAGACCGAAGATCATATGACTCTCGTCCCGATCGTCACCCCCGAGAACCCAAGCGAGACCTTCACATGGACCTCGTCCAACGATAAGATCGTCTCGGTCAGCTCGTCGGGTATAATAAGAGCAAAAGAGCTCGGAACTGCGACGATCACCGTTAAATGCTCGTCGGGTGCTGTTGCAACATTGAATGTTACCGTCGAAAAAGCACCGATCGTCATTCCGGTTGAAAAGGTCGAGGTTTCCTCGCCTCTTCTCAGTGAAGGATTCGTGACGGTCACCGAGGGTCAGTATATCAATATCACCGTCACATTCAGCCCCTCAAGCGCGACCGATAAAGAGTATACCTTCGAGATCACAGGCTCTGCCGTTAAGATCAAGGACGGCAAGCTCTATGCACTCAAAGAGGGTGCCGCTACCGTAAGAGTCGTTGCCAATAATAACGGCAAAAAGGTGGAGTCGGACTCGATCGTCATAAGCGTCAATGCGCTTGGAAATGCCGATAAAAACCGCGTTCTTGCCGAGTATAAAGCAAAGCTTTCGGCAGAAAATACACTGAATGCGGCAAATATCGCCGATATAAAGGCAAAGTACGAAGGTGATATTAAGTCCATTAAATCGTCGATCGCGGCGATCACTGTGACCGAGGACGATCTTGCCGCCGAAAAGTCCCTGCTTGCAGTCTATGAGGCAAAACTTAAGAGTGCGCAGGATAGTGGCGACGCCGATGAGATCGCCAAGTGGCAGTCAAATGTGGATGACAGTAAAGCACAGATCAAATCGCTCGAGGATGACCTTGAAACTAAATCCGCTCTCGAGACCTCGCTTAAGTCCAAACAGTCAAAGCTTGACAATGAACTTAAATCCGAGGATGAACGCCATAACGGTGTGCTCGATAAACTGAAGGATGAATACGATTACATCCTTCGCTATGATAAGTAAACCATAACAGAAAACATCTGCCTCACAGCATTGGAGGCAGATGTTTTTGTTCGCACCAACAGTTACGATAGATAGAGCGGTGCATAAACATATTTTGCCAAAGACTCCCTCCGGGGAAACGATGATTAAATCATTTTTTGCAAATTGCCTCTTTGACGGTTTGATTTGTAATATATCGACTGCCAAATAAAGGTATCCCCTGTAGGGCGGGGGCGCCGCGAAAAAAGTTCGCGGTGATCTCGCCGCTCTTTAGTGGTTGATTTATAGTAAATCGGCGAGATTACAAAGAGATTACGCCGATATATCATACGCTGATTATCCAAGAGGCGGGAGGAGCAAGCCCCTCCCCTACCGAGGGTCGAGTGTTCGGCAACCGATCCGATTTATTCATCGTTTCCCCAAAGGGAGACACCGGCGGGACTCGATGTTTATCTCGCTGATTTTTTGTCGGTCTATAATCTTTTATTTCCTTAAGTTCCCATCTATGAGACATCTCACCCATAACCGCAAATAAAAAGACTGCCCCAAATGCTTTCGCATTTGAGACAGTCTCTTTTTGCCGTGTTATTTGTCGACCTCGTTTGATTTGCTGTTTATGTACGCCATTATATTTTCGTAATTTACAGGACCATCGGGGTCGGGAACCGCCATTGCTCCGTTTTCATCGGGGGTCGACGGTTGGAACGCAAATGGAACGGAGTAAAATTGACCTCCGTACACTCCATAGTCTATATTTCTAAAAATGGCAACTCCGTATTGGATATCTGCCGTGAAAACATATGTTTCGTTAAGCTCCAAAACGCGTTCAGGTATGCTCTGCGGTACATAGATCATTTCAAGACCTATATCATCCAACGCTTTTCTTTGCTCGTCGATTCCGTATGTCGGGTGTCCACCCGGAACCTTTATTTGAATTCGTGCATCAGTGCTTCCTTGATAAGTGTTGATCACTTCAACATCGTAAACGGTAAAAAGCTCCTTACGGGAGTAATTGTAGCCGTTAAACGCTAGTTTTGCTTCAAATGATATTCCTACGACCTTGCCTTGAAATACCGAATCGTAAACGTCAAAGGCAGCCGAGGCAGACGGATAAAAGTCTTCGGGACAATCCAAAGCACCGAAGTAGCTACCATAATCGAGGTCGCCGGGGTGTTCGTCGGTGTGGTAGTCTGAAAGCGGCACCTTTTTTCCGCCCTCGAGGATCTCCTGATATCTTCTGTAACGGAGTGTAACTGCTTGTTTTAACTCTGGATCGATCTCGTCATACGGTATCTCTACCACTTCACCATTGACACAAACTTTAATGGGGCGATCCTCGCCGGGTCTTCCGTAACATTCCGGGACAGAATAAAGTACGTAATGATCCATAGGTTGACGACCATATTGATTAGTATACGGCATTGAACCCGGACCGTGAAGACCGTCGGTTTCGGGAAAGGAAATCCCACCATATAAGCCTTCAGCGCAATAAACTTTATATATTAAGTCAATATAGTCTTGGGTGAGAGGATAATTATTTTGGATGTCGGTAGAATTATTTTCTTCACCGACTGTTTCGGGAGCTTCTACGGTGATCGGAGCTGATGTTTGAGAATTTGTGGTGTCTTCATCTGTAACAAGCGCGTGTACACCTGCTGAGAGTACGATCGTCACTGCCAAAACAGACAGCAGGATCGTTGTTGTGATTTTGTTTTTCATTTTATATATCCTCCTTTAATTGAATGTGAGTATGTACGAATAGATCTCACTTGTGAAGAAACGAGGGTTAGTGTTAAAATTCCAACCATCCGAGTTTGCAGAAAATGGTGTGTTTGTGGACGGCAGATGGATTGAATTGCTACTTTCTTCTGTCGCTTTAATGCACGCCCATGATCCGTCGTATGTCTGATACCACAGCTGGAATTCACGATGGAATTCATTTGTGCTTGGATCTTTATCAATTCCGGTACGCAAAACTACGCGGTACTGGTTGTAATTGAGAAATTTGCTCTCACCGTTTCCGGTAAAATCGGTCTCTCTGCTCCATGTTGCGTTCATTGCACTTTCCCATGAGCTGTTCAACCAACTCTCAAAAGCATTTTTGATAGAACTCGAGAATGTGTTTCGCAAATCATCCATCGCAACATCACTGTTTGTGTTGATAGTCAAAAGACTTTGATCGGCTGTGTCAAATGACAATGAATACCAAGTGTTGCTCCCCGATACGACAGATGCACGCCCATCAGGACACATAACATATGCAGTCTTATCAGACACGGATGTTCTGAATCTGTATGTTTGGCTGCCGAAACCTTTTGATAAAGACCATTCATCACGATTATCTGTATCGTTGGTATATGGGTATATAACCAGCGGAGTGCCGGATCCTGACCCACTTGTTTCGAAAGCCATCGAGTATCCACTTGCGGCACATATTGCGGGAATCAATCTGTAATAGCCATTTGGTGTTTTTGTAATAATCCACTTGGTGTTATCAGTTAACGTTGCATATTGTTTTATTGCTGCGCCGTTTGAGAGACTTTGAGAACAAGATATCTCACGCTTATCGTCGCAGATGGCATGGCTGTGGGCATCAGCTCATCCCCGCTGCTCGGGTATGCAATGATCTCTTGGTTCACGTCGTCCAATTCGTCTGCGCATACCCCAAAGATTCCCGACAAGGGCGGGATAAGCAAACAGACCAAAAGGATGTAAAGCGTTGCTTTTCGTTTGAATCTCATAATGTTCAAACTTCCTTTGATTTGTTTTCAATACAATTATATCACATGTTTGTTGTGATGTCAATGCCTTCTGCTGAAAAAACTCATTCGGAAATAAACATCGTATAATTATACAAACATGACATCATGTTAAAGTCATAGTTGTGATTTCATACGCAAAAACTTAAAAAAACCTGAAATGCTTGTTGCATTTCAGGTTTTTAAGTATTAAGCTTATTCTTCGTCGATTCTGAACTTGAAGAGGTTGTTACAACTCGGACAGCGGATCTCTTTTCTGTCGAGAAGGGAACTGTCGAAATAGACCTCCTCGCCGCATTCGGGGCATTCTACCGAAAAGGTATCATCCTCCTCGTCCTCGTCATCATCGTCGTATTCATCGAGTTCTTCGAGTTCGTCAAGATCGTCATCATCGATGTCGTCAAGATCATCGAGATCGTCAAGATCGTCGAAATCACTCAGATACTCGTTCGGATCAAACGGAGGCTCGGGCGGACACTCGCAAAGCACTTCTTCAACATCTCCGAGATCGGAGTCGATCTCCGAAATATATTCCTCAAGATTGTCCATCCTGTCGGAAATGCTGTCATCTACCTCGCACATGTCGCCGATGATCTCAACGACAAGCGAAAGTATCCTTTTCTCGGGGGTGTCAGGCTCAAAGTCAAGCCCTTCCATAAGACCTTTAAGGTACGCAATCTTTTCGTTCACCGTCATATCAAAATCCTCCGATATAATAAATCTGCGATAAATTAAGCTCTCGAGAGATACTCGCCTGTTCTGGTGTCGATCTTGATCTTCTCACCGGGTCCGATGAAGAGCGGGATCTTGATCTCAGCGCCTGTTTCGAGAGTAGCGGGCTTGAGTGTGTTGGTGGCAGTGTTGCCTGCGAAACCGGGATCGGTCTCGGTGATCTCAAGCTCTACAAATGTGGGGGGCTCTACGCCGAATACCTTGCCCTTGTAGGAAAGAAGCTTGCAGACCATTTCTTCCTTAACGAATTTGAACGCATCGGGAAGAACGTCGGCGTTGATAGGAGTCTGTTCAAAGGTCTCCTGATCCATAAAGTAGTAAAGCTCACCGTCGTTGTAAAGATACTGCATGTCTTTTCTTTCAATGTATGCAGTCTCGAATTTTGCGGTGGGGTTGAAAGATGTTTCTGTAACGGCACCGGTGATGACATTCTTCATCTTAGTTCTGACGAAAGCCGCGCCCTTGCCCGGTTTAACGTGCTGGAACTCAATGACCTGCATGACCTTTCCGTCCATCTCAAAGGTGACACCGTTGCGGAAATCACCGGCTGTAATAGCAGTTCCCATTATGAAAACCTCCAAAAAAGAATAATAATTGAATTTTCAATATCTGATATATTGTACTACATTTTTGTTAATTTTTCAAGACCTTTTTCAAAAAAAATCGAAATATTTATAAAATTATCAGATTTTTCGGACTGTGAGTTATATTAAGCGGTCCATTTTCGGTAAAAATTACCATATCTTCTATGCGCACACCGAATTTTCCCTCAATGTAGATGCCCGGTTCGCATGTAACGATGTTGCCGACCTCCATCGGTGCAAGCCCTTTTTGATTGACAGAGGGCGCCTCGTGTATGTCCATTCCCACACCGTGTCCGAGTCCGTGCCCGAAGTTATCGCCGTATCCCGCATTGGTTATGATGCGCCTTGCAACGCTGTCAAGCTCCGCACCCGTTTTGCCGACCGAGTACTCATCGAGTGCCGCAAGCTGGGCGTGAAGTACTGTGTCATACACATGCCGCATCTCGTCTGTCGGCACTCCGATGCAGACCGTGCGCGTCATGTCCGAGCAGTAACCGCCATATAGCGCGCCGAAATCCATTGTGAGAAAGCCACGCTCAAGCTTTCGATCCTGCGGAACTCCGTGCGGGCGCGACGATGCACTTCCCGAGACCGCGATCGTGTCGAACGAAACGCTCTTTGCACCATGCGAGCGCATGTAGAACTCAAGCTCAAGTGCGACATCAAGCTCGGTTCTGTCGGGCGTTATGTACCCGAGTATGTGCTCGAATGCGGCATCGGCAAGCTCCTGTGCCTTGATCGTCAGCGCGATCTCGTCTGCGTCTTTGACACGCCTCATTTTGCCGATCGCTCCCTCGGACGGGATCAGCGTGTATTTTGACAGCATCCCCGTCGAATATTTTGCAAATTCGTCACAGGAAAGCGTGTTCTCCTCGTAGGCGATCACCTTGACGCCATTTTGATCGAGAAGGGAAATGACATCAGCCCCCGGCGCGTGTTGGTCGATCTGCATGACCTTGACACCGTCAAAAACACTCTCCTTTGCCGCCTCGATGTAGCGAAAATCGGTGAGTACGAAGCATCCGCTCCTTGTGACAATGACAAATCCGTCGGTGAAGTCAAAGCCCGAGAGGTATTTCTGATTTTTCTCATTTGTAATTATTACAGCATCTGCACTTTCGGGGAGATACCCGAAAAGTCTTTCTGCTCTTGACTCTTTTTGCATAATATCCTTCTTACTTCCTTTCGGCAAGCTTTTTAAGATAGCATTCCTTCATGGCAAGCGCATCCTCCGCCTGCGTGCCTGCCGACTCGCACATGATACGCGGACTGTATCCGTCTTTTGCGATAGCCTCCATCAAAGGCTCGAACGGCGGACCGTATATATCATCGGCAAATGTCAAATGCCTGCGCTCGCCCTTATCGGTGTATTCGATCTTCGAAAAATGGCAGTGAAGTCGGTCGGCGTATTCGTATCCGAGCTTTTTGCCGATGGCGTCAAACACCCGTCTGTAATCGTCGGGGGTCACAAAAAGCCCGCCACACTCTCTTGCATTCATGTGCCCGAAATCGACGACCGGGCGAAGACGCTTGTCCATCGAGCAAATATCGAGCACCTCGTCAAGCGTTCCGAGCTGGTTGATCTTGCCCATAGTCTCAAGCCCCATGGCAACATCGGTGTCGGGGAATGCCTCAAGCGCCTTGAACATCGTGTCTTTTGAAAGAGAGAGCGCCTCGACACGCGAGATCTTTGCCGCACTGCCCGTGTGTATGACGATGATGTCAGCTCCCATCGCCTCGGATGCCGCAATGCTTTGCCCGATGTAGTCAAGACTTTTCAGTCTCTTTTCGGGATCGACTCCCGACAGTGAGATAAAATAAGGCGAATGGAAAGAAAGCGCGATGCCACATCGCCGTGCCTCTTCGCCGATCTGCGCGAATGTCTCAAGCGAGCCCGTGACACCGTTGCCTGCACTGTATTCAAACGCATCAAGTCCGCGTTCTGCAAGCCATGCCGGTGCCTCTACGGTCTTTTTGTGCCCCTCGGCAATAAAAGATGCCGAGCTTCCGCTTGGTCCGAATAATGCACTCATTTTTGCAAAAATTCCTTTCTTGTGTTACTTTTCGGCTTATTTGCGACCTTTTCGCACCGTCAGATCTTTCCAATGCTCAAAATCGGCATCGCGACCCTTGTTTTTCCTGAAAAATCGCCTCATGTAAAAGTATTCGCCTTTTCTTTTCAAACGGTGGAGCAGATCGGTCAGATCGTTTATCGGCGGTACAAGCAGTGTCTTCAGACCTGCGCGCGAGCCTGCCATCATGTCGGTGAAGATCTGATCGCCGAGCGATGCTGTCTGCGATATGTCCGCGCCAACGGCATCCAGCGCACGGCGAAGGACCTTTGTCCCGGGTTTCTTCGCGTCCGAAAAATAGGGAATGTCAAGCGATGTCGCAAATCGCTCGACGCGCTCTCCGTGATTGTTTGATAAAAATACGAATTTGATCCCCGAGTCGCGCATCTTGTCAAACCAAGCCACAACACTCGGTGTCGGTTCGGGGTCTGCGTATGTTACGAGCGTGTTGTCTATGTCGCAAACGATGTATCGAATGCCGACAGAGCTGAGAAAATTCGGGGTTATCTCGTAAATGTCGTTAAAATAGTAATTTGGTATCATTTTTTCTCCGATGGTTTTGCTTCCTCTTTATTTTACCATATTTCGATCGTTTTTACAAGCCCTTTTGCGAATAAAGGTCAAATTTTCGGCAAATAATTTTATAAAAAAGCGATGGGAGAGACCCAAATGCCCGTTAATAAAGAAAATTACAAAAAGCTCGCCGATATGAGGGCATCGAAATCACCGATTTTTATCGACTGCATAAAGGCGTTCGCCGTCGGCGGTGCGATATGCGTCCTTGCAGAACTGCTGTCAACTCTCTATGATGCGATCGGAATCGACACCGATGTGGTAATAATGCTCGTCCCCGTAAGCATCATCTTCTTGACCGCGATATTTACCGGTATAGGACTTTTTGATAAGCTTGCCAAACACGCAGGCGCGGGGACGCTTGTGCCGATATGCGGTTTTGCCAATGCCGTGATAGCACCCGCCATCGACAATAAAGCCGAAGGGCTTGTTTTGGGACTTGGCGCGAAGATCTTTATAATTGCCGGTCCGGTGCTCCTCTACGGCACGCTCGCCTCGGCTGTCTACGGGATAATATACTATTTTTGCTCGATGCTTTAGGAGGATCAATGTCGGATATTATCAAATTCACCGCCCCCGCGCATATCGCCTCGTATGCGGCTGTCGGCGGAAACGAGGAGCACGGCGGACCGCTCGGAACCGCCCTTGACTTTTATGATGAAAAAAATCGCTTTTCCGAGAAAACATGGGAAAAATCCGAGGCCGCCATGCAGCGTATCGCACTAAATCTTGCACTGTCCAAAATGAGCGATAAACCGGATGAAACAAAGCCGCATATCATCTTCGCGGGCGACCTGATCAATCAGTGCACATCGTCCTCTTACGGTCTTCTTGATTTCGAAACACCGTATGTCGGCATATACGGCGCATGCTCGACCTGTGCCGAGGGACTCGCTCTTGCCGCATCCTTTGTCTCGGCAGGATATGTTCCTGTGACCGCGTGCGTGACCTCGTCGCATTTTTGCTCTGCCGAAAGACAGTTCAGATATCCCTTGGAGTATGGCGGTCAGCGTCCTCCTTGCGCGCAAAGAACGGTGACCGCCTCGGGCGCGTTTGTCGTTTGCGGGCAGGGACGGGTGAGGATATCCGATGCAATGCTCGGGATACCGCGCGACGGCGGCATCGACGACCCCAATAATATGGGTGCGGCAATGGCACCCGCGGCACTCGATACAATAAAACGCTATTTTGACGAAACGAACACCGATCCATCCGATTATGATGCCATATATACCGGAGATCTCGGCTTCGAGGGCGCGTCTATGCTTCGCGAGCTTGCCTGCGAGCTGTCGATCGAGCTTCGCGATAACTATTTCGATTGCGGACTCATGGTCTATGACAGAAGGGCGCGCGATATGCATGCCGGCGGCTCGGGATGCGGCTGTTCTGCTATGGTGCTCGCTTGCGACATCCTTCCAAAAATGGAGAGCGGCGAGCTGAAAAGCGTTCTTATTGTCGGCACGGGCGCGCTAATGTCGCCTGCCAGCGTTCAGCAGGGAGAATCGATCCCCGGGATCGCGCATCTCGTTCATCTGATGGTTGACTGATCTCGCGAAAAGGGAGAAAAACAAAATGAGATTTCTTTGGACTTTTATCGTCGGCGGCACACTTTGCTCGATAGCACAAATTTTGATAGATAAAACAAAACTCACCCCCGCGCGAATACTCGTTTGCTATGTCGTCTCGGGGGTCACGCTCGCCGCACTCGGACTTTATCAGCCGATCGTCGATCTGGCAGGATGCGGTGCAACATTGCCGATCTCGGGGTTCGGCTTTAGTCTTGCCAAGGGTGTGGAAAAAGCGGTCGACGAATACGGCGCGATCGGCGCACTCTCGGGCGGCCTCACCGCAACCTCCGCAGGAATCGCCGCCGCAATGATACTTGCCTTTCTGACGGCACTGCTCTTCAAAAGCAAGCCGAAATAATGATCTTGCCCCTCTTGACACCGTTTTGACCTGCTGTCCGGAGGGACATCTCTTTTGTCACAATTATTTGCCCCCTTTCGGGTTGATTTGTTCATATATTGTTGGTATAATTTTATAGCCCATTCTTACAAGATTTATGAAGGACGACCTTCTCATGACTAATAAAAACCAACATAAACATTTGATCTTACTGCTCTGCATTCTTGCATGCACCGTCTTGACTCTCGTCTCGTGTAACGCCGACAAAGAAGATGTTGTCGATACCACCCAAACGGAGCTGACAACTGCCGCCCCCACTCCCGAAACAAACAGCGATGTCATTTCGTGTCTTCCGACCGATGCATGGATCGCTGTTGCCGTCTCATTTGACGAGCACAAGGTCGGCGAGAACATCGCGAAAAATTTCAGAGGCGAGTACATTATCTCATGCGATAATACAACGATCTCGCATACCGTTATCGATAAGTCGAAATTTGATCATATCGGCAAGCTCGGCGATATCGTAAACGAAATTGCCGATAAATACACCCACACCGAGTACTATCTTCACTCACCGGACGGCGAGGTCGAGCATTTGGCGGACGCCGTCGATCAACTCGGAGCGGACACGGATGTTGCGGCGACGATCACGGATAACAATGGTCGCGCGGTCGTTGCCCTTTGCAAGATGACCCCGACCGCCTGGTTCGACGCGAGTATCATCTCAGCCAAGCAGGGCACGTATATCTCGCTTTTGTTGTACTGCGATACGCCGATCGATATCTATGCCGACATAGCAAGACGCGACGGCGGTAACGATATCCTTCATAAATCAAACAGCTTTTCGCCGATCGATAGCGAACCAAACGATGACGGACTCTATGCCTACACGCTCAATTTCTCGGTTCCGTATATCGACGACGGACTTTATTATCTGGCACTGAAATCGGGAAGCGACGGAGCTTTGCTCTCATCCGTCCCGTTTGATGTGAGCGGTGGGGATAAGATCGACACAAAGCTCCTCTTTGAGGGCAGCTGGCATCTCGTTTCAAATGATAGTTATACGGCAGAGCTTGAGAGCATGTTTTTCGACCTGTTCCCGAGACTTTGCAAACGCTTCGGCTGCAGTACCGATACAACAGTTACTTTCGTTGCCGATCCGTCTTTTAGCGGTGATGCGTACTCTGTCGGCAATAAAATAATAGTCTCGCCGAGCTATGTTAATGAAAATCCCGACAGCATTTTGGGATTTGCCAAGGAGGTCGCAAAGCTTGCACTTGACTTTGGCGATTTTTCGTCCGATTGGTATGTCGAAAATCTCGCCTCATACGCGGCATTCAGATATTACAGCTGGGCACAGGCGGACAGGGAAAAGCTCGTTATCTATGATGTGCAGACAGATAAAATTCTCGATTGGGGATACACTCCCTATGGTAGCTGTGAGTGGTTCTTTGCCTATGTCGATCACCTTTATCCGACACTTGACAGCCTCGGTCTGATCGATGGGATCAACGCCGCCATAAGATCGGGCAGACTAAAAAGCGACAGCAAGCAAAAGCATCCGAGCAGTGCACTGTCCGCAGTGGTGTCCGAATTAACGGGCGGCAAGTTCTCGTCGATCGAGGCAATTCGTACTCAATATGCCGCCGATGTTGAGCAGTATTTGAAGACAAACGGCAAAACAGGCTGGATATTTGACGGATTTCGCGATTTTGCCGATAACGCGATCACCGAAAATATAGACGGCACGACCGAGCCGATCTATCTTGTCCTGTCTGAGCTTGAACAGGGACAGCCATAAAGGAATATCAAATGATCAAAAACGAAAAACGCAAATTTACCCTTTCCGAAGCCCTTCCGCTTATTATATCGCTTGTCGCAACCCTTGTCGTTCTTGTCATTTATTCGCTGACCGCCGATGAGCACGATATCCTTCTCTACCTCAGAGTGTCACTCTCCGCATTTGCCCCTGTGCTGTTGCTGATCATTGAACGACTTCTTGAAAGAGAGTTTCCGAAATATGTCAATTATCTGATCGCTCTGCATATCATCCTCGCAAGCGACCTTGGCATCGCACTCGGTTTTTATGATAGATTTGCAAATTACGACCTTGTAATGCACGGATTTTTCGGACTGCTTGCCGCCGTTGTTGCCGCTCTGTTCATTAATATCTGGTGCGGCGGCGAGATCGATCGCGTAGGTCTTTGCACGCTCGTTCTGCTCTCGGTACTCGGTGCGGCAGCCGCGTGGGAGATAATCGAGTTCTGCGGAGATACACTTTTCGGTATGGATTCGCAGTGCGTAAAAGCCGCCCTTGCCGCGGGTACAAATCCCATCGAGGATACCATGACCGACATAATCATCGCCATCCCCGGCGCGCTTCTTTGGTGTGTCATCTATCTTGCTCGCTCACGCAAAAAGAAAGATTGATATAACCCACGAGAAACGATGAATAAATTGGTTGCCGAACAATAAAGCACCCGGTAGGGGAGGGGCTTGCCCCTCCCGCATCTTCGACAATCGATTTATTACAAATATACCGATGCAGAAACAACTTCTGCCAAGGGCTCCCTCCCGGGGAAGCGATGATTAAATCGTGTTTTGGCAAATTGCTTTTTTGATGGTTTGATTTATAATAAATCGACCGCCCAAACAAACGGTTAGATCTTCACCGTGTAAGGGACATCGCGAACAAGTTCGCGATGTCCCTTACACGGTGGGAGTTTTTTGTTTCGCTTGCCGATTTGTTTTAATCATCGTTTTCCCGGAGGGAGGCTCCGGCGTTGCTTCTTCGTAATATTGCCGATATATCATACCCCAACCGTCAGATGGCGGGAGGAGCAAGCCCCTCCCCTACCGACAGGTGTTTGTTTTGACAATTTGCAAAAACACGGTTTAATCATAGTTTCCTCAGAAAGCCCACGCGGAGATATCCGCGTGGGCTTTCGTCATTGTGCACAAAAACAATAGGTCATTTTTGTACACATCGCTGAAAAAAATTGGGTTGCGATATTTTTCTTGAAAAAGTATTGACTTTTGCAAGCAAAGGATGTATAATAAAAACACAAAGATAAGCTCGTGGTTTTTAAAACAAATGGTGTTAATGACAAAATGTCATATATATTTCGCAAAAGAAAGGACGGTGGTGCGAAATGCGTATGATTGCAGGCTGAGCCACACTACATCCACCCATTAGAAAAGCATGTAAACATGCATTGACGAAAAGTCAGAAAGGATTTCATCATGAAAAAGAAGCTTTTCACAAAGTTTATAGCTCTCGTATCGATGGTTTCGATACTCGTTTCGACAATGGGCATATGCTCGTCGGCGTCTACTCTTGCCGATAACACAGTTTACAAATTTGAATCGTCCTTTACCGATTCAACCAACGCAACATTTTCCGCACAAATGTTGGTCAACCACTATGGTCAGACGTTTACTACGGGCAACGTGATAGGAACATTTACGACTAAGTCAACTGTCCCAACGAACGACTATTTGTACTTAAATGTTTCACTGTATATATATTACAGGGCAACGCCTACAGAATCCGCGTCAGGAGACTTAAGATACTTCGCTTGGACTGTTGGATATGCAGAAGGGGACACGACCTACACTTCAACTCTCACGCATTGGATGAATTTCAATCAGGGTCGAGTAACCCAGGAGGTAACTGCTCTTGCGAGGCTTTCAAAGACGGAGATTACTGACAAAAAAACCGGTGACCCATACTATAGCCAGCTTACGGGAAGGTCATATGGGCATATGATCACGAGGACGAGAGAGGGAATTATTGAACACGGCTACGACTATCTTGATTGATGTTAAAGTCGACTAAGCACCCGCTTTAGCGAGTGCAAGTTACCACCGATCAGCAAATGCTGATCGGTGGTAACCCAAAAACAAAGAAAAAAATTAAAACGAACCAAATCCCCAAAGGAGGTACATTCAATGAAAAAAATACTCTCGGTTCTTTTGCTCATCTGTCTTTTCCTGACCTCGTGCAGTTACGGCGAT
>CAZMPO010000005.1:0-6433 GCA_964568425.1 uncultured Lachnospiraceae bacterium
TTTATCATCGTTTCCCCAAAAGGGAGGCTCCGGCGTGAATATCGCCGATATATCACAAATCGACCGCCAAAACAACAAAGCCTCGCCAATTCCTAATTCCTAATTCCTAATTCCTAATTCCTAATTTCCCTCACAGTTCCAGCTTCATATACCCATCCTTGACGAGACCGATGCGGCGAAGGATGAGGTCGAAGGCTATCGACAAAATGGCAGGCAGGACGATGCACAGCGTAGCGACACCGATCCAGGCGTCTGCGGTCCAATTCATATCGATCAGTATCTGCCAGGGCGAGAGCATTCCGCATGTGCCCATTCCGGCGTTGACGCCCGAGCAGTGGAGCTTGAAAACTACTGTCGAGAGCGGTCCGCAAACGGCAGAGGCGAGTGTCGGCGCGATCCAGATCTGCGGATGGCGGCAAATGTTGCCCATTTGGAGCATCGATGTGCCGAGTCCCTGCGCGACAAGTCCGCCCCATTTGTTCTCGCGGAAGGATGTGACCGCGAAACCGACCATCTGACAGCAGCATCCGACAGCAGCCGCGCCTGCGGCGAGTGCGAGATTTTCGGAAATTCCGCCCTCGGCGGTGACCGTGAAGATCATGGCGCAAAGTGCCGCCGACGAGATGGGGAGCGTCAGCACGATGCCGACAACGACCGCGAGAATGATGCCCATGACGAGCGGGATCTCGCCCGTCGCGTACTCGATAAGTCCGCGGAGCGCATAGATCAGGCGCGCAACAAGCGGACAAAGTGCCCAAGATGCGAGGTAGCCTGCGCAAAGTGTGGTTGCGGGGGTGACCAAAATGTCGACTTTTGTCGATTTTGAGACGAGTTTACCGATCTCGCAGGCAAAAAGCACGGCAAAAAACGAGCCTGCCGGACCTGCGGTATATGTCGCGCCGTCGAAGACTGCGGGGAAAAGACCGCCCATCGCACCGACTGCGGCACACGAATAGAGCAGAAGCGGATCTGCCTTGAGCTTTGCCGCGACCGCGACACCGATCGCCGCGCCGTAAACATTGGCGTTCTGCGCATAGGATGCGACGACATGGAACACGTCGGTGGTCGATGTCGGGAAAAACGCGTTGCCGAGAGCCTTGAAGATCGTGCCGATCAGAAGCGAGGCGAAAAGTCCGAGTGCCATCGCGCCCATCGCGTCAACGAAATAGACCTTCGGGGACAGGGTTATGCCCTTTTTGTGTAAAAAGCCAATAAATTTGTTCTCTTTTTTCATGAGATCACCTTTGATCGCGGCAGAGCGCGACCTCGCCCGACCACGCGGGCGAATACCTTTCGTTATTATTTTGGCATTGAAACGTCACAAACTTTGAGTGAAAAGGCCTCGGGCTTACCTGTGACGGTCGGCACTCTCCCCCGATGAAGCCGCCTTTTCGATAAAAAGATATAAGGTGACTATATTATAAGCCTTTTGTCGGCATTTGTCAAGGTGCATTTTGGTCAAAAAATGAACAAAAAAGCAACAATTGTCGGTCAGTTTGCACTTTTGAGGGGAAAGCTCTTGACAATCGGTCGATGATGTGATAAAATATAGGGAATCAAGCACAAAAGGATATCGAGTTTATGGGATTTTTTGAACTGTTTACGATTGCTGTCGCGCTTGCGATGGATGCCTTTGCGGTGTCGGTCTGCAAGGGGCTCTCGACCGACAAATTAAAGGTGCGCCATTATCTTCTGATCGGGCTGTGGTTTGGCGGATTCCAGGCTGCCATGCCTGCGCTCGGCTACCTGCTCGGCTCGACGTTTGAGAGTTACATAACCGCGATCGATCACTGGATCGCATTCATTCTGCTTGCCCTCATTGGCGCGAACATGATCCGCGAAGCACTCGGCGGCGACGACGAGTCGGTCGCGCCCTCGTTTGCGGTCGGTGCGATGTTGCCGCTTGCGATCGCTACCTCGATCGATGCTCTGGCGGTGGGGATAACCTTCGCTCTGCTCCCCGATGTCAACATTTTCGTGGCGGTCGGCTCCATTGGCGTGACGACCTTCCTCATCTCGGCGGCAGGACTGCGCATCGGCAACATTTTCGGCGCGAAATTCAAAAAACCCGCCGAAATAGTCGGCGGCGCGATACTCATTTTGATGGGTGTCAAGATCTTGATCGAGCACTTGATGTAAGATACGAGATAATTAGGAATGAGAAATTAGGAATTAGGAATTGACGAGACTTGATTGTGATATCGCCGATATAATATTCCAAATCAAATTTCATTTTCGCCCTCCTGGCGAAAATGTTCCTCACTTCTTACCTCTTACCTATTACCTCTTACCTCAAAAAAATCTCCCTGATATTTTGCGGATTTTCCGCAAAATATCAGGGGTTTGTTTATTTATTTCGATTTTTTCGAAGTTTTCAACAGGTTTCCACATAGTTTTCCACAGATTGTGCAAAACTTTCCACGAAAATCACTTTTCCTCGGGGCGGATGACGTCTACGCCGATCCATTTTTTGAGGACATCGGGGACATTGACCGAGCCGTCGGCGTTTTGGTTCTGCTCGACGAGTGCGGGCAGGACGCGGGAGGTCGCAAGTCCCGAGCCGTTGAGCGTGTGGACATACTCGATCCTGCCGTCCGCGCGTCTTACTCTGATCATGCCGCGGCGTGCCTGGTAATCGCGCGCGTTCGAGACAGACGAGACCTCTTTATAGCCGTTCATCGACGGTATGTTGATCTCGATATCGTATGTGCGCGCCATCGATGCCGAGCAGTCCTCGGCGGCGAGTTTGACCGTTCTGAAGTGGAAGCCGAGCCCTTTGACGAGGTTTTCTGCCTTGGTCACAAGCTCGTCGAATGCCTCGTCAGACTTTTCGGGGAGGGTGTATTGGAACATCTCGACCTTATTAAACTGATGTCCGCGAACCATACCGCGCTCGTCCGAGCGGTACGAGCCTGCCTCGCGTCTGAAGCAGGGGGTGTATGCGAACATTTTCTTCGGCAGATCTGCCTCGGTAAGGATCTCATTGCGATAAAGCGATGCCAGTGCCGCCTCTGCGGTCGGGAGCATGTAGTGGACGCGGTCATCGGTCGGGTTTTCGATCTTGTAGACCTCGTCCGCAAATTTTGGGAACTGTCCTGCCGTCAGTCCGCACTCGTATTCGAGCATGTGGGGCGGAAGGATCATTTCGTAGCCGTCGTTTATGTGGGTCTCCATGAAATAGTTGAGCAGTGCCCATTCGAGGCGCGCGCCCATGCCGCGATAGATCCAAAATCCCGAGCCGGCAAGCTTCGTTCCGCGCGGATAATCGATCAGCCCGAGCGCGGTGCAGAGATCGACATGGTTTTTCGGTTCAAAATCGAACTTGCGCGGCTCGCCCGAGTATCTGAGCGGCTGATTGTTTTCCTTGCCGCCGGGGAGCAGATCTTCGTCGGGAAGGTTCGGAAGACCGAGCAGTATGCCGTTCAGCTCATCCTCGGTCGCTTTTAACAGATTGTCGTTTTGTGTGATCGTATCGCCGATCTTTTTCATCTCGGCGAAAATTTCTGCAGTGTCCCTTCCCTCTTTTTTGTACTGCGGAATCAGCTTCGAGGTCTTGTTCTTTTCGGCTTTGAGCTTCTCGGTCTCGCCGATCAGTGCGCGGCGTTTTTCATCGAGCGAGAGGATCGCGGCGATATCTTCCTTTGCATCCTTGCCCTTTTTCGCAAGTCGTGCCGTCACTTCTTCGGGTTTTTCTTTGATATATTTGATGTCAAGCATTTTATATTCCTCACTTTATATTTGTTTTGTTGATTATTCTGTTAAAAAGTCCTCTCCGCAAAGAAGTCGGAGGAGGTCGTCGAGATCGGCATTATCGGTGTATTCGATCTCAAGCTTTTTCGTCTTTTTGCCGTCAACGATCTTTACCGCTCTGCCGATGGTTTGGCGGATGCGTTTTTCGAGCTCCGCGACATAGTCGACATCTTTGACCGAGCGCGGTCTATCTTCGTCATCTTCGACAACTTTTTGTGAATTGTCATTTGTGCGTCTGACAAGCTCCTCGACCTGTCTGACCGAGAGTTCGCGCTCGATCACGAGTGTCGCGATCTCGGATATTTTTGCCTTGTCGCGCAGTCCGAGCAGTGCCCTGCAATGTCCTTCCGAAAGATCACCCGAGACAAGATGCGTGTAGACATCGCTCGACAGATCGAGAAGGCGGAGTTTGTTTGCGACCGCCGCGCGCGATATGCCTACCCTTTCTGCGACCATCTCCTGCGTCAGCCCGAACTCGGACATGAGCGATCTGTATGCCATTGCCTCCTCGATCGGGTTCAGATCCTCACGTTGTATGTTCTCGATGAGCGAAAGCTCAGCCGTTTTGCGGTCATCGCTGTCGATTATGATGACCGGAACCTCGGTAAGCCCCGCAAGTTTTGACGCGCGCCACCGACGCTCGCCTGCGATTATCTCATAGAGTCCCGACGGTGTCGATCGGACGGCTATCGGCTGTATCAGACCGTTCTGCGCGATCGAGTCCGCGAGTGCCGCGAGAGCGTCTTTGTCAAAATTCTTTCTCGGTTGACCGCTCCTCGGCTGAATTTCGGATATTCTAAGCTTCGTCGGCTCGATTTTTTCCTCGATCGACTCGCTCGTTTCGGCAAAAAGGGCGTCCAAACCCTTTCCAAGCCCTGTTTTTTTAGCCATTTCCCTTCCCTTTCTTTTGTTTTGTTGTATTTTGTGTGATTGTAAAATCGGTTGCCCAAATAAAAGATCGATCGGTACGGCGGGAGCAAGCCCCCGCCATACGGAGACAGCGAAAAATTGATCATATCGGCAATAGATATGTTAAAATTGGCGATGCGACAAAAACGGTTTGTTATATAATAAACCGGCGATGAAACAAACATCACCCACACGATGGTAATTATCACTCAACGACCACCAAAAATCAACCTATATCCTCTTAATTACCTCTGTTGCGACCGCGAGATATTGCTCTGTTCCCTTGGACAGCTTATCATAGTAATAGACCGGCTGACCGAAGGACGGGGCTTCCGAAAGGCGGACGTTTCGCTTGATCCTTGTGTCGAAAAGCTTGTCCTTATAGTACTTTTTCAGCTCTTTTTCAACCGATTTGGAAAGATTGAGCCGTCTGTCGTACATCGTTATCAGTATTCCGACCACTTCAAGCGTCGGATTATACGCCTTTTTGACCTGTTTTATCGTAAGCATAAGCTGTGAAAGCCCTTCGAGGGCGTAATATTCGCAGATCATCGGGATTATTACGCCGTCCGACGCGACGAGCGCATTTAATGTGAGTATCCCGAGCGAGGGCGGACAGTCGATGATCATGTAGTCAAAATCGTCTTTTATGCTGTCGAGCGAGCCCTTAAGCAGCCCTTCCCTTCCTTCGACCGATACAAGCTCGATCTCCGCGCCTGCGAGCGACAGATTTGACGGAATTACCGACAGATTTTGAAATTCAGTGCCGATTACGCAGTCTTTTGCCTCTTTTTCGCCTATCAGACAGTCATATATCGACGGCAGATCGCCTTTTTTGCTGACTCCGACACCGCTTGTCGCGTTTCCCTGTGGGTCGAGGTCGATGAGCAGAACCCTCTTTTTCTTGAGCGCAATCGATGCCGCAATATTAACGGCTGATGTCGTTTTGCCGATACCGCCTTTTTGGTTGGAGAAAGCGATTATTTTTCCCATGCGTGCCCTCCTTTGTTGGTTTTCCATTCCATATTATAGCACATTATCGGCAATAAATCAATAGTTTTTCGCATATTTTTGTGAAACAGCGAAATTTTTTATCGATGTTTCACGTGAAACAGGCTTTCGGGCTTGTCGATCTCGATCATGATGGTCGTTTTGTCGGCAATTGTTTCACATGAAACATTTGTCGGCATTCCCGAGGCGGTCAAGCGGTCGGTCATTCGGGAGAGAGTGTTATAAAGCGGTCGGATATCGCGGATGAGAATGAGCGGGTCGGGTTTTGAGGGCAGATCGATACGAGGCTTTGAGGGCAGGAGATCGAGGATCATTTCATCGGTGATGGACGGATCGGTGACGATCAGGGCGTCGAGACAGAGCACATCGAGCATTTTCAGGGCAAGATAGCGATGTTTGCCGTCGATAATCGAATATTTTCGGCGACATTTACGGAGAATTATAGGGCAGAGAAGTCCGACAGAACGAATTGACACCGCAAGTCGAGCGACAACGGTCGAATCGGCATCAACATTTGGCGGGATAACAGCCGAGAGCGGAATACGGCGAATGAGCAGGGAAGAGTTGTACATGCGATATTTTCGGGTAAAAATTAAAATCACCATCCTTTGATGGTGATTATAGCAGAAAGAATGTGTGGATTTTGGCGAAATGTGTGGGAAGAGGAGATCGACAATTATCATTATTTATCCACTGTCTAAGGAACACCCGCGAATTTTTTCACGACGCCCCTATCTATCACAAATCAAATCCATTTTCGCCC